>JAJYOK010000028.1 GCA_021796215.1 Bacteroidota bacterium | reverse complement strand
CCGTTGGGGTTGTGAATCACAGAGAGTTATATCGTCTTCCTTGGAATTTACCCGACAATGCAATATCGTGGCTTGAGCCGACATCGCAATGCAATCTTTCGTGCGACGGCTGCTACCGGGAAAATCTCACTGAGTCCCACAAGCCTCTCGATGTTGTGCGGAATGAAATAGACACGTTCGTCAGACTCAGAAATGCGGATGGAATTTCAATTGCCGGCGGCGATCCGCTCATGCATCCGCAGATTGTGGAGATCGTGAGAGACATTGCCGCCCGAAAAATAAAACCGATCATCAACACGAACGGACTGTCGCTTACAAGAGAACTGTTGCACGAGCTGAAGAATGCCGGCGTGTACGGATTCACGTTTCACATTGATAGCAAACAGAACCGGCCCGGCTGGAAAAACAAAAATGAAATTGAGCTGAACGACTTGCGCCTTCGTTATGCAGAAATGCTCGCGGAAGAAGGCGGCATTTCATGCTCTTTCAATTCGACAGTGTATGAAGATACGATGCAGTATGTTCCGGAAATGGCGGCGTGGGCGGCACAACACATCGACATTGTTCATGTTATGGTCTTCATCGCATTTCGCCAGGCGGTTCCGCAAATCCCGATGGACTGGTACGCGGGCGGAACGAAAATTGATATGAACCAGCTTGTGTATTCGAGCGTGGAGCAGCGCAAGATTGACATTCTCTCCACAGATGTGGTGCAGGAAATCAGAAAACGTTTTCCCGAATTCTCTCCGTGCGGCTACCTGAACGGCACGGAGAAACCAGATTCATTCAAGTGGCTTCTTTCCACGCGCGCCGGTTCGAAGGGAAAAATTTTCGGTTATATGGGAAGCAAGTTTATCGAATTTGTGCAGACGTTCCATCATTTCATGCACGGAAAATATCTTGCATACGAAAGTCCGTCGGTGCTCAAGTCGGCACGGTCCGGGCTTATGGCAGGCGCCATATTGGATAAAGGAGCAAGAAAAGCGTTCGGGAAATATGCGCGATACGTGTTGAAGAATCCGCTCAAAATTTTTGACCGCGTTTATTTTCAATCTATCATGATCATTCAACCGATTGACGTGATGGAAGACGGCGGACAAAATATGTGCGACGGCTGTCCCGACATCACCGTCCTCGACGGACAGCTTGTCTGGTCGTGCCGTCTCGAAGAACCGAAACACTTCGGCTGCTTCACGCGCACCGTGCCGAAGAGCGGATATAAAAAGATAGGGGAAAAGTGAGAACTTTTATTTCAAAGGAGCTGAAAGATTTGAGGGAAATTTTTTATCTGTTAGTGGTGGGAACTATGCTGCTTGTAGGTTGCAAAGATGGCAGTGTAAATCCAGTTCCGTCAGGTGATTATAGCATATGCTACGAGAAATCATACAACGGGCAGTGGGAAATCTTCACAAATAATATTTCAGGTACTGACCCGCAGAACATTTCAAACTATCATGGAGACGATGAATATCCGCAATGGTCGCCCGATGGAAGATACATCGTCTATTCACGTCGTCTCCCTTCCAGTGTTGTCGAAATAGTCGTTTACGATACAAAAACAACAACCAATACGATGTTAACCAATGATTCAGTGAACACAGGACTGACTCCGCAATGGACTCCTGATGGTAAAATATGCTACTTTGCTCAAAGTTCTTATGATGTTTATGACTCAGGTGCAACTTACCTCATTAATCCAGATGGAAGTCAAAGAAAGAAAATCCTTGATTTTAGAGCAACCATCTATTTTTACGAAGATAGTTACAATTTCTTGTACTTCAATGGCACAAACGTATTTAAAACTAATATTGATAACACAACGAATGGATTAGTTCTTACATTGCCACCCCCTGGGTCAGAGCAGTTCATTACGATAAGAGATTTTAATCCGTTTACACGAGAATTACTGGTAAATACAAATACTGTTGCAAACTCTTCAAGCGCAATAGTAACAATTAATGCTGAAACTAAACAGACAAGCATAGTGATTATTGCAGATACAGGATACCAGCTAGCGGGTCAGCGATTTTCAAAAGATTATTCAATGATTGTTTTTAACGAGCTGGGTGCCAATGACGAATATCTCTCTGTTCTTCAAAGCGGGGTGAAGAAAAGACTCATACGAATTCTTTTCAGTTCTCCGCCAATTCATTTCAGTTCAGTACCAATGGAATTCTCACCCGATAGTAAGTATATCGCTTTTTCAGAAGAAATTTATCATAGCGGTCAGTGGGTTTCGTTTTCAACGCCTTTATTTTTAATAGATGTAACAAACGCAATTGTTTGGAAGCTTGATGATGAAGCGCACGGTCCTTCTTGGAATCCGCAATAAGGATACAACTGAAGTAAGCTTGAAATATTTTTGTCTGTGCTAAAAGAAAGGAGGTTAAAGGGAGCGATACCGAGCAAGATTCTTTATAGAAACCTGAACAGCGATGTGTACCTATTGTTATCCAGTGAAAAAGCAAATAAAGCATAGCTTGTTAGGCCGTCACTGCCCCGAATAAAATCAGAGTGGGGCGGTTCTTATTTTCCGACACATGGAATATAATCACAGAACGCGATTAATCCATCAATGAAAATGAATGGAGTCCTTTATGAAGAAAATATTCAGGGTAACAGCGATGGTACTTCTTCTCATTCTTGAAACTGGACTGCACTCGGTGCAATTCAATGCACAGAATCTTTCAAGTGGAGTTTATTTTTACCATCTTCGTGCCCCCGATGTAAATCAGATCAAGAAAATGACGTTAACGAAGTAAGGACCCATAAATAATAAGGTGAGCATCGCTTTCAGGGTGATGCTCACCTTTTACAAGGAGAAGCAATGAGTACAGTTTCAGCAATAGACGGAATGGAGCTTGTCTATCAAAAGCCTGCTACGCTGACCGACACGCCGATGCATTATTGTCCGGGATGCGGACATGGTGTTGCACACTGGCTGCTGATGGAAGTGGTGCAGGAAATGGGAATTCAGGAACAAGTGATCGGCGTTGCGCCGGTCGGATGTTCTGTCTTCGCCTACAATTACATGAACATTGATATGCAGGAAGCTGCACACGGACGCGCATGCGCCGTTGCCACCGGCATCAGGCGTGTGCTTCCCGAGAAATTTGTTTTTTCGTATCAAGGCGACGGCGACCTTGCGGCGATCGGCACCGGCGAAACAATTCACGCGATCAACCGCGGAGAAAATATTCTCATCGTCTTCATCAACAACGGCATCTACGGAATGACCGGCGGGCAAATGGCGCCGACAACAATTATCGGTCAAGTCACGTCCACCACTCCGTTCGGACGTGAAGCGTCGCAAATGGGTTACCCGCTGAAGATCACTGATCTTGTAGCGCATCTTCCCGGCGCGTATTATGTGACGCGGCAAGCAGTGCACACCGCTGCCGCGGTGCGGAAGACGAAAAAAGCGATGCAGCTTGGATTTGAATATCAAAAAAGAAAAAAAGGAACATCGTTTATCGAGATCGTTTCCAATTGTCCGTCCGGCTGGAAGTTGACGCCGCTCGAAGCGAACGACTGGATGGAAAAAAATATGTTCCCGAATTATCCGCTCGGCGATTTGAAAGTTCCAAAGGAATAATGAGAAGGAACATTTATAACGTCTTCATGACGATCCTGCTAACGATGGTGAATACACGAGCACTGGCTCAAGACTCGACGAGCATTGCATACTCATTTGGCGACGGGCTTGCAATTCACGGCGGCGTCGGATTCCTATCACTCAAAGATGAATATATTTCTTCTGAAGTATATTCCGGTGAGGTCTCATATTTTGCTGCAAGCTGGTCGCGGCAAAATGAAACGTATGGTCATCGCTTGTGGCTGGAATATGAATATACAGCCGCACTCAGGAACCACAATATATCTACAGAAATAACGCAGCTCAGGCTCGGTGTTGCGTTTATGTATCCCATCGGCAAAACGAATGTTTTATCGAAAGACGTTGATGTGCTTTTCGGCCCAACATCTGAATTATTTTTCCACTTTCGCAGTGAAAACATTGCTAATGGCGGCGAGTCTATTGCCAATGCTTATTCTTTCGCTCTGTTGTTTTCAGGCGGGGTTAAGTTAGAAGCATTGTGTTCGCTGAATGAAAGCCTTCAGTTACATGCCAAGGCACAGACCAGTTTGCTTTCATTGGGAGGAAGAACGCCAAGTGTTGTAGCAGCAGAAGAGGGAGAAAAAACCGAGTCCCCATTTAAATTATTGACAGTGTTCGCCGGCTTCGATGCCAGCGGAGAAATAGGATGCGACTATAAATTGTATCAGTCAGTATTAATAGCTGCCGATTATCGTTTTGAGCTGACACGAATCAGTGCATGGGATTTCTTCATCTCAGGAAATGATAATTTTATACTATCAGCCGCTTATGATCTTTGAGGAAGTGAAAATATTGCGCCGCGCGGCACTCGCAGGTACTTCACTTTTGATATTCTTTGTTGGATGCAGAGATCTCATCGTGGCACCATCTGACCAAAATTATTTAGATGGTGAATCGAACAATATTAATGTTGCGGACTTTGAACAAGCTTGGGACATTGCGAACTCCGTGTATCCATTTTTTCAGTTCAAACATATCAACTGGGACAGCATTCATTCTGTTTACGGGCATCTTGCTGAAAAAGCAAATGGTGATGAGATGTTCAATGTTCTTTTTAAGATGTTCACTGAATTGAAGGATGGCCATTTAGAAATAATAACAAAAGGCGGATATGCTGTTACGATATATCTGCCGCCAAGGTTGAAGCGAGATGTTTCCGCCTTCGATCCTCATGTTGTTCGAAAATATTTTACTAAGGAGCTAAAGCTTGCCGGTGACGGGAACATGGATTATGAAATTCTACCAGAGAACATAGGCTATGTTCGCATCTCGGCTTTTGCAACAGGTGATTGGGTCTTTGACTTCGACAAAATATTGGATTATGTCGCTGGTGCAAAGGGACTTATCATTGATGTGCGTCAAAACAGCGGCGGTCATGGTGATCCAGTAAATTATGTCGTTAGCAGGTTTTTATCAGCGTCTCTTACATTTCCTTTAGAATATTACAAAGGCAAACCACTCCCGAATTTTTTAGTTCAGCCCAGAGGCCCATATCAATATACTAAACCGGTCGTGGTACTGATTAACGGCGTCAGCTTTAGCGCGACTGAATTATTTGCTACCATGATGTCACAACTTCCCAATGTAACCCTTGTAGGTGATACAACAGGTGGTGGAGGTGGCAATCAAGGAATTTATTCACTGCCAAGTGGGAGGCAAATACGAATCTCGAATGCTGATTTTCGTCGTTACGATAATCAACCCATCGAATGGAACGGTGTTCCGCCGGATATCGTGGTAATGCAGTCCGCTGAAGATTTGAAGAATGGACACGACTTACAATTAGAACGCGCTATTGCACTTTTGAAATAAGGAATGAAATATGAAATCTACCTACCTTAGAAAAATTTCCCGCGAAGAAGCAGACAACGACTACATTTTCGTTTTGAAAAACATGCTCGGATTTTTCCCCGGCATAGGGAAGGAATTTCAATTGAAAGATGGGAGATGTTACCGCGCGGCAAAAATAGAACCATATCCCTGCTGCTGCCAGGGACCTGAAGAACCGCATGAACATTTTTTCATTTCCAAAACAGGATTGAGTAAAGGAGATGTTGTTGAGATTCTGAAAATTCAAGGCGATGCAAAATATCAATTACGAATCACCAATAACGAGTAACTACTTATGAACACTGCACATGAAATTATCATCGCCGGATTCGGCGGACAAGGCGTTCTCTCGATGGGACAGATCATTGCGTACGCGGCGATGATGGAAGAAAAAGAAATAAGCTGGATGCCGTCGTACGGACCGGAAATGCGCGGCGGCACGGCAAATTGTATTGTCATCGTGTCGCCGACGCGCATCAGTTCCCCCATCATCACGCAATTTGATTCGGCAATCGTGCTGAATCAGCCGTCGCTCGACAAATTCGGGAAGGCGGTAAAACCGGGCGGATTGTTATTGTGCGAGCGCTCCGCGATTCTTTCGCCATGCACGCGCACGGATATTGAGATTCTCTCTGTGCCCGCATTTGAAGAAGCACAGCGTCTGCAAAAGAAACAGGTAGCCAACATGATCGTGCTCGGCGCGTTTCTGGAACGAAGGCCGATCGTTTCTCCGGAAAATGTGATACAAGCGTTGAAGAAAGTTCTGCCGGAGCGCCACCATCATTTACTGTCGTTGAATGAACAAGCATTGCAGCGGGGAAAAGAGCTGGCGGGTGAATTCGCCGCGTTAAACGCGACACAATAAAAGGTGATGCCATGATTCCACAAGATATTATCTGCGCAAAAAATTGCCGTAACACCTGTGCGATGTTGTCGGAGGCGATGCGTGAAGAAACTTCGCTCGTCCGATTTTATGAACGCGTGCTGACGCAGTGCAACACGCCGGAGCTGCAATTGCTTTTCCGGGAATTGATGGAAGAACGCAGCCGCGCGATTCTTAAAATGATGAAACAGTTGAATGAAATTCAGGCGCGCTCACAAATTCAGGATGGAATTTTAGCAAGCTACAGGCAGCCGAAACCGGAATGAGGAGAAATGGAATGCCGGATTATTGGAATGATGGATTGATTTTGGAGATTGAGAGATTCCATTAATCCATTATTCCGTTCCCCTTGAAACTGTGTCATGCAAAACACAAATTTTCAATTCAGTGCCGACGGCGTTATCGGATTCGAGAGAAGCTCCTTAAATATTTTCCATCGCAGTTCAGAATTTTCAGATGTCCCGCCACGCCGCTCCACGTACGCTTTCACCATATCCTGTCCGAGATTGTAATTGATGACATAGCTTCGATATTTGTCGAAGAAGCGGACGCGCTGTTCGGCGCGTTCCGGCGTGAAAAGCGCATACGTGGTCAACCACTGAACAGCATCTTCTTTTTTCATCGTTCCATTCAAATAGCGCCGTGCCGCTTCGTTACCGGCGTAACTAAGTCGTGTCGTCAGCGCGTGAATTTTATAATATTGCTCAGCTTTTGAGGGATCAAAGCCGGCAATCGGGAAAAGCACTTCTCGTTCGAATTGTTCGCGCTCGTTTCCCGGGAACGCAACTTCAATGCCGAAGTTTGCGCTTCCTTCGGCGATCAGCGATTGCGGGCTGAACAACGGATAGACCGAAAATTCTATCCAGCCGCGCCCGCGTACCAAATGTTTTTCCATCAGAGAATTATACACATGATGTCCCGGATATCCTTCGTGGCAGGCAAGGTCAATAGCGCGGTCAATGTAAATCGGGAAATCAGTATTCATCTGAATAGTACTGAAGCTGTTTCCTTTGTACCAATTGTAACCGCTCCACGCTTTGTTGGTGACATACTCGACGACGAAGTTTTCATTTTGCGGGAGTTCGATGTGCCCGAGCGTTCGTCTTCGTCCTTCTTTGATCGCCTTAGAGAATACTGCATCTAATTTTTCTTTCGGAATAATGAAATCGCGTTTGAAAAGTTCGAGCCGCTTTGAAATGAGCGCCGTAGGCGTCATGGCGTTTCGCGCCGCTTCTCCGGAGCCGGGAAGCAAAGCGCCGAGATTATCAAGCATTGCTTCAAAATATTCGCGTGTGTGCATTGGTGCAACGGCATCGTACAGCGCCTTTGATTCGTCGTCGAAGGAAAAATTTTTCCCTTGCAGCATTTCAATCCTTGCGCGAATGGCAATACATTGTGTGCGAAGCGCAACGCGCCGCAGTTGGCCGGGCGCCGTTGGAGCGCTGTCAGGGATTCTGTCAATTTTCTGTAAAATGCCGTCAACGTCCTGATGAAGTTGTTCGAGTGGGAATGCAGATTTGTCCGTCTTCGGCTTCCATTCTTCGGGTCCGTAATATGCGTCAACATAATCAGAATCGTGGAGACCGACTTTCAAAACCAGCTTCACGTAGGATTCAGCAATTGTATTCATGAAGATATCCTTTATTTGAACGCCGCGTAATCTAAAAATCCATCCATGGCAACAATATTAAATAATTTCTTTGCAGCAAAATGAAAAACTGATTTGTTTGGAATACGGTAACTGAGCTGTAAGCGCCGCCCAGTTTTGAAGCCGCTGCGCCGCGCGGTTTCTTCAAGTGTTTTCGCAGTAAAAAATGTTCGATGATATAACGGATGATTCCCGCCCTTCCATTTGTTTCGCGAAAGCATGAATTCTATACTATGAAGATTAGGAACCTCGATGATGCAAACACCGTCCTCGTTCAACAACGAGCGGATTTTTTTTAATTCAGCGGCCGGATCAAGAAAGTGTTCCAGCACATGCCAAAGCGTCACAATGTCGAACGTCCGGTGTTCGGCAAGAAGCTCATCGGTGCTTTTTTTCCCGCACCTTACACTGAATTCTTTTTGGGCGAAGGACAAAGCTTTGCTGGAAATATCAATGCCATAAACGTCGTAGTTTTGTCCAGCAGCGCTTTTCAAAAAAAATCCTAGCCCGCAGCCGATATCAAGCAGCGTCCCGCCGCGTTTGATGGTTTGCAATTGCAGAAGGCGCCGTTCATTGATGGCAAATAACTCGGCAAGAAATGGGGCCGAAGAATTCGAACGATAATCGTTGCCGGAATACGGAATGTCGTTGTAGTATTCTTCGTACATCGCATTGTTTTCCGGCGGATTCTGAAGAAATGTCAGTCCGCATTCCGAACACCGGACAATACGAAATTCCCGTTCACTCAAATAGATGCGAGATGAGTCTGAGCTGCAATTCGGACACGGACGAGTATTCATCACGCGCTCAGCCGCTGTTCAACAAATTCTACAATGATCATCGCATCAGCAAGCGGGTCACTGCTTGGCGACGTGAAATCTTCTGAGAGGCGCGCCTGAAGCCGCGACGCTGCTTCTGCAATATGGGGAGGAACGGAATCGGATTTTTTCACTGCGTACAACGCGCTGAGATAATCGCTGCTGAGTTGAAGCTGAGGAAATTGCTGTTGCACTTGTCTGAGCGCAATGCCGGCAATACGCCGTGCGCACGTGCGAACGCGCCCGGCATTGCCTCTGCGTTCCGCATCGCGCGCGCGTTCCATTTCTCGCTTAATTTCTGTTTTCCAATTCGGCATCTCGCCTCGATGAATCTTTAGTTTGCAAATACAGCAGCGCCGATTGTGCATTCGCCGCATCGCTGTAACCGGCAATATTTTTTGTACAGTTGAATTGCTCCCTGCTGTTGATAAGCGCGGGAAATGTCGAGCCCGTCTGCCAACGAGCCTGTTCGGCGGTCAGGCAGTTCAATCGGTAATTGCTTTTTCATTTTCCTAAGAATGGAATTGTCTTCGAGCGCACTGATTGTGAGCGCGAACGAGAGTGCGTTGGCTTCAATGTCGCGCTTGCTGAACGTTTCGGCATACAACAAACACAGCGGAACGATGCTGTTAATCGCCAGATCCATTCGCCGCGATTTTCCAAGAAGCGAATGCGCAAGCGGTGTCGTTTCATTAAATGAATAATGAATGCTCCAGAATGCATCTTCTTGTATCGTGAGAAGTGAATCAAGCGCCGCGCCGGCATCGCCGGCAGAAAAAGATTCAACGCTGAAAGTCAGAATAATTTTTTTAAACAATTGCCCATAGAGCAGTTCATGAATTAACGCGCTTGCGGCGGCAATGCGAATGGCCGGAAAATTCGACGGGCGTGTCGGCGAAAAAATCCATTCCGTCGGATTCAATATTTCCTCCGGAGAAAAATGAATTGTTTGCCATGCGGTATGAAGCTGATGAACAAAGATTTTCGCGGGTTGATTGTTGGTCTCCGAAGGCAGCGGCAGTAAACCTGCCACATTGAAAAGAATCGCTTGAAGTTCGAGCAGCGACAGCGGTTCTGCGGCAAACGCAATCCATTTCAATTTCCATAGCGGCACAATTTTCGAAAGTTTTTTGAACGGAGTCCGATTCTGTGAATACCCGAGGCCGTCCATCAGTTCTTCATACAACAGTTGTTCCCAGACCAGAATCTTGTTCAGCATTCCTTTTTCAAAACAAAAATCCGGGACAGGAATTTCATTTGGATTTCCTTCCAACGGAACGGCGGCGTATCCTTCTTTCGGTTCAGCGATCGTGCGCTGGCGCTCTTCAATAATTTCAACAAGCCGCGTGCGCAAACGGCTTGTTTTTTCTTTCATGCGCTCCATGAACAATCTGCGCAGCCATTGTTCTGCCGCCGCAGAAGAAACATGAGTTTCGTTATAGGCACAGTGAATTGTTGCGCTGCGCGATGCTGCTTCGTCGCGCGTCGTGTGCTCAAGAATCGTTTCCAGCGGCGAAGTAAGAAACGGCTCAAGAATCAGCACAGGAATTGTGCGCCCGCTCGCCGATAATGTCGGCGCTGTGTTTGATCCGCCTTGTTCGCCGTCCTTTTGGCGGAGCAGAACGACATGAAGAATGACGGAATTATAATTGCGGTTGCCGGAATGCCGGTGAGAATTCCAATCCTCAAGAGTTCGATGAAATTCAATATCGCCGCGATATGTTATGCCGTCGAGAACAATGACCGCATCGCGGAAATCAGGCCCGCTCCCGCGGTGCAATGTGCCTGGATTAAGAATGCGCAGTGCGCCGCCGTCCGTTGTTGACAAGTGTTCGGTGTCGAAATATTGTTTCGACCAGAGATGTCGGAGAATATCTTCCCGCCGAAAAGCAGCGAGGTTTTCAATGTGAGGCGATGAGTTCATGAAATTATTTTGGCATTGAAATTGTGCAAAGCGGCTTTTTCAAGACAAAAAATCCAAACGTAGTCATTCCCGCGAAAGCGGGAATCTATGGTTTTGATTACCAGTGTCTGCATGGATTCCCGATAAAAACATTCGGGAATGACGTTGTACTTGCTGTTTCTCTGTTAGTGCCGGAAAAATTCCATCCGGAAAGAATTGATCGCATCGTTTAACCGCATCGCTTCTTCACGTGCTTTCGCTGCGAAATCTTTTCCGTTGGATGCGTAAAGAATGCTGCGGCTCGCGTTGATAACAGCAAGATCTCCGTTCGTGTCGCATCCATACCGGACAACATCTTCCAAATTTCCTCCCTGGGCACCAATGCCGGGAATAAGCAGCGGAGCATGCGGAATAATTTTTCGAACGGAACGCAATTGCTGCGCTTGTGTTGCGCCGACAACAAAACCGATATTTCCGTCGCTCCACCGCGACGCGGTTTCAATTACTTTTTCGTACAGGAATTTCTTTCCTACTTTTTGATACTGGAAATCTTTTGCGCCCGGATTTGATGTAAGTGCGAGCAAGAAAACGCCGTGTGCTTTCGATTCAAGGAATGGCGCCGCAGAATCTTTTCCCATGTACGGACTGACGGTGACAGCGTCGAATTTCAAATCGTGCAGAAGGCTGTGTGCATATCGTTCTGACGAATTGCCGATATCGCCGCGCTTTGCATCGCCAATCGTGATGACGGATTTTGGAATCAACGCGAGCGTTTCCCGCAATGCGCGCCAGCCGCGTTCGCCTTCGGCTTCATAAAAAGCAAGATTGAGTTTGTACGCACAGACAAGATCGCGCGTTGCTTCGATAACCGCTCTGTTAAACTCCACGAGCGGATTTTTCTTTTTCAAAAGATGCTGCGGAATCTTTTTCAGGTCTGTATCGAATCCGATGCACAGAAGAGAATTGCCGCTGTGCTGTATTTTCCTGAGACGATCAATGAAAGTCATAGCAAAAATGGTCGCCGCAGACTTTACATCTGCGGAAAGCTAAATGGATTTCCGCTTTCGCGGGAATGACTCCTTTTCGTTTTTTTCTCTTAATGAAGTTCCGTTTCCGGTCGAATTTACAATTCGACCGGAAAGATGGAATTTCGCCTTACTTCAAATATTCCTTCAGCCAATCCAGCACAGTTTTGTGCCACAATTCGGAATCGAGCGGCTTGACGACAAAATGGAATTCATCCGGGAAATAGAGCATTTTCGACGGCACGCCCATGCGCTGTAATGCCGTAAACATCTGGAATCCTTCACTGACATCGAGACGGTAATCATGTTGGCTGTGAATGATCAGCATCGGCGTTTTAAAATGCTTTACGTAACTGCTCGGCGAGAATTTTTCGTAGAGCTTCGGATTTGTCCACGGCGTTCCTTTGAATTCCCATTCATTGAACCACAATTCTTCTGTTGAGCCGTATGCGCTGACTGCATTGTACATTCCGTCGTGGCACACAAGCGTTTTGAACAATCCGTCGTCGTTGTGGCCTTCGATCCAATTGATCATATATCCGCCGTACGAAGCACCGGCTGCGGCAACATGGTTTTTGTCAATGAAAGAAAATGTTTTCAGCGCATAATGGACGCCGTTCATCAAATCGGTGAACACTTTGCCGCCCCAATCGCCGGAAATTTCGTCGGTGAATTTTTGTCCATAGCCCGTGCTGCCGCGCGGATTGATCATCACCACAACATACCCTGGCGAAGCGAACATTTGCGCGTTCCAGCGGTAATGCATTTCGTCTTCCCATTGCCCCTGCGGCCCGCCGTGAATGAGGAGCACCATCGGGTATTTTTTCTTCGCATCGAAAAACGGCGGCTTGAGAAGGAAGCCTTTCACTTTTGTCCCGCCGGCTCCGTTGAACCAAAACGGCTCAAGCGGGTTCCATTCGATCCGCGCGATGCGTGCATCGTTGGTTGTTGTCAATTGTTTCAGATTGTTTCCATCTGTTTCCATGCGCCAGAGCTCGGTCGGATCTGTCATGGATTGTTTTCCGAACACAAGAGTCTTGCCGTCCGGCGTGATGCAAAGCGAGCCGCAATTCATGTTTCGCGTGATTTGTTTGATCGTCGCACCATCCGCTGTGAGTGCGGCTTTGTAGATTGAACGATACCCTTCATCGTCAGCGTTGAAGTACAGCGTTTTGCTGTCAGGCGACCAAATAACTTCGGCGACGGAGCGGTCAAACTTTTCTGTGAGAGGAATTATTTTTCCGGTACTGCGCTCATAGAGCGTGAGCGAAGATTTATCCGATTCGAATCCCGGGCGTTTTGTTGCGCGGTAAGCAATGTATTTTCCATCAGGCGAATAGATCGGCTGGTTGTCGTTCGCTTTGTTCATCGCCGTGATACACTTTGGTTCGCCGGCAGGTTTTCCATCATGCAACGGAAGAAGATCAATATCGTTGTTTGTTGATATGGCAACCATCGGGTCGGTGTTGCGGACGAACGCAAATTCGCTGCCGTCCGGAGAAAATCCGTAATCAACCGTGCCGCCGAGATCAATCGGAGGAGTGTCGTAATGCCCTGGTGTAACATCAATCGCATCGCCGCCGGTTGCCGGGACGATGAATGCATGACTTCGTTTGCCGTCGAGATAATGGTTCCACACACGGTAGGGAAGGTGAGTAAAAATTTTTGCTTTCACTTTTCCGTTTTCAAGTTCATTGTTGCGTGTTTTGTTGCAGGAATCGTTCGGGCAGTCCGCAAAAACATCGGACGAGAACGCAAAATATTTTCCGTCGGGCGACACCACAAGCCCGCCGGCGCCGGTTGAGATGTTTGTAATTTCTTTTGCATCGCCGCTCTTGTTCCCTTGGGAATCTATCGGCATTATGAAAATTTGCGGCGTGCCGTTTCGGCTTGAAATGAAAGCAATCGTTTTTCCATCCGGCAGCCAGCGTGGAGAATTGTCCGACTTCGGGCTGTGGGTAAGCTGGCGCGCAGTGCCGCCATTGATCGAGACGAGCCAAATATCACTCTTACCGCCGTTGGTCTCTTTGCTGAAATTGGTGACGGTATAGGCGATCCATTTGCCGTCGGGAGAAATTTGCGGATCGGCAACTCTGCCGAAGCCGAGAAGATCGTCGAAGGTGAACGCGTGCCTGCCCCCTTGGGGCTTGGGCTGAGACAGTGAATAGTTTGCAGTGAACAGTACTGCAGCAAACAGGAACAAGAAAATGCGTTTCATATGGCGGCTCCTAAAAGTAGTGTTGATGTGCTCACAGAAAGTAAGGGAAAAAGACGAGAGAGGCAATGCGGAGAAACTGTAAAACGCTGAAATCGAAAAACGGGAAAGATTTTAGAATTACTTTTTAAAATTCTTCCACATCATTGATTCTACCGGCTTCACCGTATGCCGGTTGTACTTCGCATTTTTCTTCTTGTTATACAGCACTTCCACATCGCCGTCAATGGCAAAATAAATCAATTGCCCGATCGGCATACCGGCATAAATACGCACCGGCTGGCGCACGGAAATTTCCAGTGTCCACGTATTGCAGAATCCTACGTCGCCTTTGCCGGCAGTGGCGTGAATATCAATTCCCAATCTGCCGATTGAACTTTTTCCTTCAAGGAACGGCACATGCCGGTGCGTTTCGGTGTATTCTTCCGTTACGCCTAAATATAATTTGCTCGGCACGAGTATGATTCCGTCGTCCGGAATTTTAAAATAATGAATTTCGTTATGTACTTTCGCATCGAGAATTTCATTGTCGTACATCGCGAGCGTTTTTCCGAGATGGACGTCGTAGCTGTTCGAACCGAGAAATTTTCTATTGAACGGCTTGATAAGAATAGCGCCGTGTTTCATTTCCTCAAGAATTTTTTTGTCGGAAAGAATCATTCTTTGTGTTCTCCGTGACTCAGTGGCAAGTTTTTTAGGACTCAGCTAATCTACAAGATTTTTGTGGAAATGCAAAACGCGGCAGTTGCCTCTTTCACAAAAAAGTGTACTTTTCCTTTGCATCAAAGACGCATCCCGTACCGCCATGTAAATTTACGGAACGTCTTCCAGCACTTCTCACAATAAAAGCCACTTCATGAGCACAACGTACGATTTTGATTTAATCGTCATCGGTTCCGGGCCTGCCGGAGAAAAAGGTTCGGCGCAGGCAGCGTATTTCGGAAAGAAAACCGCCATCATCGAAAAAGCTCCGCGTGTCGGCGGTGCCGGCGTCAATACCGGAACTGTGCCGAGCAAAACGCTGCGCGAAACGGCGCTCTATTTTTCCAATCTCCGCCAGCGCGGATTGTATGGCATTGATTACAGCATTAAGAAAAATATTTCTATCGAAGATTTCATGTACCGCAAAACCCACGTCGTTAACAATGAATGGGATTTGATCTATCGGAATATCGAGCGCCACAACATTGAACTGATCTTCGGGACGGCATCGTTCCTCGATGATCATACCGTGCAGGTCGAGCGCAACGGCACGAGCGAGCAGTATACGGCAGAAGTTTTTCTTATCGCGACAGGTTCGGTTCCTAACCGCCCGAACAGTTTTCCGATTGACGATACAATGGTATACGACAGCGATTCTCTTTTGGATATGGATCGCCTGCCAAGTCATCTTGCAGTAATCGGTGCCGGTGTAATTGGGTGTGAATATGCGACGATTTTTTCAGCGCTCGGCATCAAAGTGACTCTGATTGATTCGAAAGGAACAATTCTTTCATTCCTCGACCATGAGATTGCCAATCAACTTCACGGATATTTGCAGGATCTCGGCATGACAATCCTCGTGAATGAGGAATATTCGAAGATTGAAAAGAATGAACATGGCGCCGTCGTTGTGCTGAAAAGCGGAAAGAAAGTCGAAGCGGAAAAAGTGCTGATAGCCGCCGGGCGTCATGGTAACACGCATCATCTCGGTTTGGAGAAGGTGAAGATCGACACAACAGAACGCGGGCACATTCCCGTGAACCAGCATTTTCAAACAAGCGCAGCACACATTTATGCCGTCGGTGATGTTATCGGTTTTCCGGCGCTCGCTTCAACATCAATGGAACAGGCGCGCGTTGCCGTGTGTCACGCGTTTCAATTCGAGTACAAAAAACAAGTGTCGCCGTTCATTCCACTTGCCGTGTACACAATTCCGGAAATTTCTTTTGCCGGTGCAACGGAAGAATCGCTCAAAGAAAAGAACATTCCGTATTGTATCGGACGGGCAATGTTCAAAACGAACGCGCGCGGACAGATCATTGGAGAATTAGAAGGAATGATCAAGCTCATTTTTTCTCCCTCAGATCAAACGCTGCTCGGCGTTCACATCATCGGAGAAGGCGCGGCGGAACTCATTCACCTCGGTCTCTTTGTGCTTTCGGAACATTGCACCATTGATTATTTCATCCAATCGGTTTTTAACTTTCCGTCGCTTTCAGAAGCGTACAAATATGCCGCGTACGACGGCTTGCAGAATCTTCAGAAAATGAAGTCGTAAGAAACTTCGTAAACATATCCGTTTTTAGAAATCCCGAAAAATTACTATTTTAGATGCAACGAACACTGTTGAATCGTTTCATTTCCGAACGCATCCTATTGTATGAAGGCAGTTGAAAATCCCGCCATAGGCGGGAAAATTTCTCAGACGAGTGACAGCGATCTTATAAAAAAAGCCCGCAGCGGCGACGCGCGGGCGTTCACACAATTGGTACAGCGCTACGAGCAATTGGTATACGGTTTTTCGTACAAAGTGTGCCGCGATAAAGACAAAGCGGAGGAGACGCTGCAGGACACATTCGTCAATGTGTATCGCAAGATTGATCAGTTCAACGGCGAATCGAAATTTTCAACGTGGCTCTATTCAATTGTCACGAACAATTGTCTGATGAAACGGCGCAAGCGGAAGCTCGATGCCGAAATGGTTTCGTTCGACGAGCCGCCGATATCGGACAATCACGAGCCGCATTCAATTCCGGCATGGACCGATTCACCGATCTCGTCGCTGATGAATTCTGAATTGCGCAGCAGATTGGATAAAGCAATTCTCAAGCTTCCAATGGAGTATCGCGTTGTTTTCATTTTACGCGACGTTGAAAACCAGACGGCAGAAGAAGCGGCAAAAATTCTGAAACTTTCTGTTCCGGCAGTAAAATCCCGTTTGCGGCGGGCACGGTTATTTCTCCGCAAGGAACTTAACGATTTGATGGTCGAATAATGGTCAAGTCCAAAGGACTCTCCGAGAAAACGAAAACAGTGCACCGGCATCATCCGCTCCATTGTGCGGATGTGTTCAGTCATATTTGCGAAAATCTCGATGCCGATCTTGATTCGCCGCAGTGCCGCGAGATTAAGCGGCACATTGAAGGCTGCCCGAATTGCACGGCGCTTCTCGATTCATTAAAGAAAACCGTTTATCTGTACCGCACGCTTCCCATTCCGACAATTCCGGCTTTGTCCCGCCGGAAATTATACTCCGCCATTTCTCTGGAAACCGGCAGGCGTGTAAAATAGTCTGTTTTTATCCGCCGCAGTTTTTGCTGAACCCTTTTCTTCCGTTGCCGCATCTCATTAATAGAACAATAAACAAACTATAGGAGTATGTTATGAAAAAGAATATTAACTCAGTTGACCGTGTCGTTCGGGTGCTGCTTGCGCTTGCGATTGCCGCGCTCTATTTCACCGATCAGATTTCAGGAACGGTCGCGCTTGTGCTCGGAATTCTTGCCGTCGTCTTTCTCGCGACAAGCTTCGTCAGCTTTTGCCCGATCTATTATGCTCTGAAAATTTCGACGTTGAAGAAAACAGAAACGAAATAATAACAGAACGCGGAAAAATTGATATGCAGTACGGATTGTACAAAAATGTTTCGCTGAAGTACGAACAGGCGATTGAAAAAGTGACCGAAGAACTGAAGAAGGAAGGCTTCGGTGTGCTGACAACCATTGATGTCAGAGAGACATTGAAAAAGAAGCTGAATGTTGATTTCGAGAAGTACGTTATTCTCGGTGCGTGCAATCCGCCGTTCGCGCACAAAGCTCTTCAGGCTGAAGAACAGATCGGCTTGCTGCTTCCGTGCAATGTTATTGTGTACGAAAAAGAAGGGCGCACGACGGTTGGAGTTTTCGACCCGCTGGTGATGACGGCTGTATTAGATAATGATTCGATGAAACCGATTGCTGAAGAAATTCGACAGAAACTGCAGCGAGTGCTCGCTGCTGTATAACTAAGAAGATGAACTCCACTCCCAAAGGGATTCCTTTGGAATTCGAAGGCGGAGTCCATCTCAAACACAATACAAGGAGAACCAATGGCTGAACATTTAACAAAAGAAACTTTTCTCACAAAAGTTTTCGATTACGAAAAAAACAAAGAATGGAAATTTCAGGGTGAGCTTCCCTGCGTGATAGATTTTTGGGCAGAATGGTGCGGTCCGTGCCGCATGGTCGGCCCGGTGATCGAAGAGCTTTCAAAAGAATACGCCGGCAAAGTCAACTTCTATAAAGTGAACACGGAAGAAGAGCAGGAACTTGCCGCCGCGTTCGGCATTCAAAGCATTCCGTCGCTGCTCTTCGTTCCGAAAACCGGCCAGCCGAAAATGGCGGTTGGCGCGCTGCCGAAACAATCGTTGAAGCAGGCAGTGGAAGAAGAATTGCTCTCAACGGTTGATGAAGTAAAATGAACTTCTCCTGCCCGTTTGTTCAACCGCGAATTCGAAAACGGATCATGTTTCTTGCGCTTGGTGCGCTCGGCGGCTATGCATACTATTATTTTGTCGGCTGCTACAACGGCACGTGTCCGATTTCGGGAAATCCGTATATCAGCACGTTGTATGGAATGGCAATAGGTTTTATTCTGACGCTTGGCGACAAAAAACCTGATCAGCCGAAAACTGATCCGCTTCAGGCTGAGAAAAATTCTGATACAGCGAACAATGAAACCGGAGACAAGCGATAATGGAAGCTGTTAAAAGATATAAAACATTTACCTATCACACGAGTCTTGAGTGGACGCAGAATCGTCAAGGAACACTTTCATCCGATTCAAAGCCGTCCCTCGATATTTCTGGCCCGCCGGAGTTTAAAGGAATTCCCGGCGTGTGGACGCCGGAAGATTTTTATGTCGCTTCGGCGGAGATGTGCGCGATGACGACGTTTCTTTCGTTCGGTGAAAGAAAAAATATTCCGCTCGTTTCATACCGCAGTTCGGCAGAAGGTGTGCTCGAATTTGTAGAGGGAAAATACCGCTTCACAAAAATTTTTGTAAAGCCGCACATCGTTGTGGGAAAAAGCTCTCCTCGCGACGGAGCGGGGTGGACAGAAGAACAAGTCAAAGAAGTTGTCCATCAGGCTCATGACAACTGTCTCATTGCCAACTCGATGGCAACGGAAGTGGAAATTCTGCCGACAATCGAATTGGTGTGAGAAACAGGTTTTAGGAATTAGGTATTAGGAATTGGGGAATTTGCTAATTGCCTAACACCAAACATCCAAAACCTATCTCAGTCCGTCACCGCCCCCACACTGCTGCTTGAAACAAGCTTTGCATATTTTGCCAGCACGCCCCGCGTATATTTTGGCTGCGGCGGTTTCCATGCTGCGCGCCGCTTTGCAATTTCTTCCTCGGAAATATTTAATTGCAAGAGCCGCTTTTCTGCATCAATGGTGATGGAATCTCCTTCATGCACAAGCGCAATTGTTCCGCCGACAAATGCTTCAGGCGCAACATGTCCGACAACCATTCCATACGTGCCGCCGGAAAATCGTCCGTCAGTGATCAACCCGACTGAATCGCCGAGTCCCGCGCCGATGATTGCCGACGTTGGCGCAAGCATCTCGCGCATTCCCGGTCCGCCTTTCGGTCCTTCGTAACGAATCACAATCACATCACCCGGTTTAATTTTTCCGGCAAGAATCGCATCGAGACAATTTTCTTCCGACTCGAAGACACGCGCCTGTCCTGTAATTGATTTTCTCTTGATACCGGTGATTTTTGCGACGGCACCTTCTGTAGCAAGATTGCCTCGGAGAATTGCAAGATGTCCTTCCGCATATACCGGTTTCGACCACGGTTGAATAACATCCTGATCATTTCTCGGTTCTTTGGGAATATCGGCGAGCACTTCGGCGACAGTTTTTCCGGTGATTGTCAATGCGTCGCCGTAAATCAATTCGTGCGTTAGAAGCATTTTCATGATTTGCGGAACGCCGCCGGCTTCGTGGAATTCCGTTGTCACATGTTTTCCGGACGGTTTCAAATCGCACAACACCGGTACGCGCCGGCGAATTGTTTCGAAATCGTCTATCGTCAACGGTACGTGTGCCGCGTGTGCGATTGCGAGAAGATGAAGCACCGCGTTGGTTGAGCCGCCGATTGCCATAACAACAGAAATTGCATTTTCGAATGCTTTGCGCGTAAGAATTTCGCCCGGAAGAATTTGCTTTTTCACTGCGTTGACAAGCGCTTCGGCGGATTGTGTCGTGCTGTCAGCCTTTTCATTGTCTTCTGCTGCCATTGTTGAAGAGTACATTAAACTCATGCCAAGGGCTTCGAAGGCAGACGACATTGTGTTGGCGGTGTACATTCCGCCGCACGCTCCCGCACCCGGACATGCATGGCGCTCCACGTCCATCAATTCTGCTTCGGAAATTTTTTTCGCGCTGTATTGTCCAACCGCTTCAAACGAACTGACAATTGTCAGATCTTGTCCGTGCAAATGTCCCGGCTTGATTGTTCCGCCGTACACAAAAATTGCAGGAATATTTAAGCGCGCAATGGCGATCATTGCGCCCGGCATATTTTTGTCGCAGCCGCCGATGGCGAGCACGCCATCCATGCATTGTGCATTGCAGACAGTTTCAATGGAATCGGCGATGACTTCACGGGAGACGAGTGAAAACTTCATTCCTTCAGTTCCCATTGCTATGCCGTCGCTCACGGTGATTGTGCCGAACACTTGCGGCATTGTGCCTGCTTTTCGAAGAGCGGCAATTGCCCGTTGCGCGAGCACTTCCAATCCGATGTTACACGGCGTGATGGTACTGTAGCCGTTCGCCACGCCGATGATCGGTTTGACAAAATCGTCGTCGCTAAATCCGACTGCGCGCAGCATCGCTCGGTTTGGCGAACGCTGCACTCCTTGTGTAATGGTTTTACTTCGTTTGTTGTCTCTCATAAGTTGTCTCTCTAAATAAGATGTTCAGCCTTAGGCCGATCTGCCTGAAGCGGAGTAGAGCGCAAAGGAAAATGCGCTCAGAAAATGTCTGAAATTCTGATGAAATGAAAAATAAATTTCTGTGGAATTCAGCCGGAGGCCACGAAGGACTTCTTCGGAACTGATCAGCTCTTGGCCGAGTTACTGTTACTTGCGTAGTGTAATATATCCAGCGGCGATAAAAGTAGCAACCGGAAATCCGTGAAGCTGTTTTTTGGAATATTAATGCGAGAGTGGATTCGCTATGCGGAAAAAACTTCTTTAGAATAAATTTCGTCTCTGCCTTTTTCTTCTCACAATTTTGCGCCTTGACATGAGATTTATGTCAGAATTATGACATGAAATTACGTTGACTTTCTTGGCGTTCTTCAGTATATTTATAGTCCAATTTTGGTTTCCCCTTCTCAAATGCCGAAGGTATCCCTTCGGGAAAGGGGAATTTTTTGAGAGGATTGTAGGATAAATGCCTGCCACTCAGAGTCATAATAAGACGAAGGACAAGCACTTTCAAATTGTCATTGTTCCTGAAGGAGAGAGCGGCGAAAAGCGCACATTTCATGCTACTCCGATGCTGCTTGGCAGTACGATCTTTGGCATAGTAATAATAATTGCGGCGATTGTTGTTGTAGTGCTTGGCTACACGCCGCTCGGAGCGCTGGTTCCGATTTCCAATGCAGAAATGGAACGGCGGTACGGTAAAGAGCTTGTGACATTACACGAGCAATTGACAAAGCTTACCGAAGATTTTGCGGTTGTAAAAGATTACAACTTAAAACTTCGCGCCGCGCTCGGTCAAAATGTTGCTGACGCAGATGCCCCCGATTCTCAAGGGCAGAAAGAACCTGTATCTGATAAGAATACTTCGTCACCGGCTAATCAGCAAGGTGAAGCAGATCAACCGTTCGCTGAATCTCGTCAGGTCGGTGAAGCGCAAAATCAGGAAGGTATGATGCCGCAGGCGGGTTTTCAGCAGTCCGCAATGCCGCGGCAAGATATGAGCGCTTCGTTTCATGCCGCGTTTCCGATTTCGCCGCCTGTGCTCGGATACATAACGCGCGGATTTAATGAAGCAAAGAATCATTTCGGTATTGACTATGCCGGAAAACGTGGAACAGTTATTTCGGCGGCAGCAGATGGTTATGTCGTATTTGCCGGATGGACGTACAGCGATGGAAACATGATCATTATTTCTCACGGTTTAGGATTTTTTACGATTTATAAACATAATCAATCGCTGCTGAAATCAGCGAACGAGTTTGTGAAGCGCGGCGAACCGATTGCGCTTCTCGGCAATTCGGGACAAACGAGTTACGGTCCGCACCTTCATTTTGAATTGTGGAAAGACGGGCAGCCGCAAAACCCGGAAGATTATTTGTTAGCGACCGAATCATTGTAAGGAAAAGTTATGGCTGAAAAAAATGCTATCAAAGAATTGAATCTCATCGGGGCGGGGACAAGTGTCGAAGGGAAAATTCGGACGCAGGGAAGTATCCGGATAGACGGCAAAATGGTTGGCGAAGTTCATGCGGCAGAGAATTTCGCGCTCGGCTTGACCGGCGAAGTTGAAGGAACAGTTAACGGCCGGAATGTGACAGTGGCAGGGAAAGTCCGCGGAAATATTATTGCAGTTGATAAATTAGTGTTTGAAGGAAAAGCAGTTGTTCGCGGCGATGTGCGCGCGGCACGGCTAGTGATTGACGAAGGTGCGGTGTTCGACGGGAAAATTTCAATGTCAGATTCGAAAACCGGCGGACACGATTTACAGAAATATTAGCACGTATTTTGGAAGGCGCTCTCATGTCGGCCAATGACCCCGCCAAAAGCGGGGGAGAAAAAAAAACATCGTTCGACGGAGAGGATCGCGCCTCACTCATGCGAAGCCTTGCGCCGTTTTTTACCATCGGCATCCAAATGGCGCTCACTGTTCTGGTGATGTTTTTCATCGGGCGCTGGCTCGACGGAACGCTTCACACCGCACCATGGCTGATGATTGCAGGTTTGTTGATCGGAAGCGCGGCTGGATTGTACAAGTTTATTCAAACGGTATCAGAAGTGACGAGGAAAGAGGAACAGCAGCATGATGCAAAACGGGAACGAGAAGTTTAATACTTCTTTTCCGTCTCGTTCAACGAGGCGTGATCGTTCATTTCCTCGTGTGGTGCTGGCAGTGTTTGTTGGTATAGCGGTCCTTTCATCGTATCCGCTTTATCGCTACGCAAGCGCCGATGTTATACGTGCATCGGCAGCGGGTGCGCTGCTGAGTTTGGCAAATGTTCTTGCCGGCTATGCGGCGATAGAATATTCCATAAACAAATCGTACACCACTTTTTTGAAACTTGTTCTCGGGGGAATGGGTGCACGGCTGTTTGTGATGTTAGGAGCACTGTTAATTTTGATCGAAGTGTTCCATTTCCCAGCCTCTGCGCTCGTGGTATCGCTGCTGGGATTTTATACGATTTTTTTAGTGCTTGAGATTTTTTTCATTCAACGAAAATTAACTTCGCGGAACCAGGAATAAAACGTGGCATTGTTTTTCTTACAGCAGATTGAGTCATCGGTAGACAGCGCGCACATTGCTGTTGATTCAGCACAAGTTGCGGCTGGTGCAGCACACGGAGCTGAAGGCGGGTTGTTCGCACACCTGCTTGAGCATGTGCATGATTCGCATGAGTTGGATACTCCGTTCGGTGCAATACCGCTGCCGCATCTTCAGTTCTTCGGTATTGATATGTCCATCACAAAATATGTGGTGTTTCTCTGGCTTTCCGCTCTCGTGTTAGTTGTCAGCCTTATTATTGTTGCGCGTAGAAATTCGAAAGCCGCGGTTCCTAAAGGATTTGGAAATCTTATCGAAATTTTTGTCGAGTTTGTGCGCGATGAGATCGTGTTGCCGAATATGGGTCCGGCCGGAATGAAATATATTTCGTATATCCTGACCACGTTCTTTTTTATTCTCTTGATGAATTTATTTGGTTTGTTTCCCTATGGCGCGTCGGCGACAGGCAATGTCAATGTTACAGCAGGGTTGGCGGTCATCGCATTCATTATGATTCAAATTTCTGCAATCCGCGAACAGGGAATGAAGCACTACCTCGCCCATCTCACGGGCGGCGTGCATTGGATTATGTGGCCCATCATGATTCCGCTAGAAGTGCTCGGCTTATTCACGAAAGCATTCGCACTTTGCATTCGTCTATTTGCCAATATGAGCGGGGGGCATATCGTTATTCTTTCACTGCTCGGGCTTATTTTCATTTTCAAATCGTATATTGTCGCGCCAGCATCAGTGGCGTTTGTTGTCGGTTTAAATATGCTTGAATTGTTCGTCGCGTTTTTACAGGCATATGTCTTCACAATTCTCACGGCAATTTTCATGGGACTTGGGATGCAATCAGAGGAACACGAGAGCCGTGAACATTCTCATTAACAGCAGCAACATAACTTTTATCAACCATTAACTTTACTTTCTGGAGAACACCATGCAAGAGAACATGCTTGAAATTGCCAAAACGACGGCATCACAATGGGGCTATCTCGCCGCCGGATTCGGAGCGGGATTGTCGGTTATTGGCGCAGGAATTGGAATTGGAAAACTTGCCGCATCAGCGATGGATGCCAGCGGCCGTCAACCCGAAGCATTGGGGCAGATTCGGACCTCAATGTTAATCGCCGCCGCGTTGATTGAAGGCGTGAGTTTTTTTGCGCTTGCGATTTGCATTATTCTTGCAACTAAATAATTGCAGGCAATAGTATGTTAGAAATCAATCCCGGACTCATCATTTGGACGATTATCACGTTCGTGATCGTTGTACTGGTGCTTGGAAAATTTGCCTGGAAGCCAATGATCAATGCGTTGCAGGCGCGCGAGAAGAACATTTATGATGCTTTGCGCCATGCGGAAGAAGCAAAGAAAGAGGCAGAGCGTGTTCTTGCAGAAAATAAAGCTGCGCTCGCCAAGGCGAATGAAGAGACTGCGCGGCTTATCCGCGAGGGACGCGAATTGGCTGAGCAGCTGAAGAATGAAATTCTTGCGAAGGCGAACGACAATGCAAAGAATGTTCTTTCGCAGGCGCAGGAAGCGATTCAACGGGAAAAAGAAGCGGCACTTCTGCAATTGCGGAATGAAGTTGCCGATCTTGCCGTGATCGCGGCAGAGAAGATTCTTGACGAATCGCTCGACGATCCCAAGCAGAAAAAAATTGTAGACAAGGTTCTTCAACAACTTCCGAAAAACTGATGAGCACTTCTCGTGTTGCAAAACGGTACGCTGAGGCGCTCCTTGATCTGCTGAACGAAGAGAAGAAAGCGGAAACGGTGATCCGCGATCTTGCGCTTGTTCAACAAACGATCAATGATTCGCATGAATTATCACGGTTATTGAAAAGCCCGATCGTTTCGAAGCAGAAAAAGAGCGAAGTGGTTGCAGAGATCTTCAGTAAAAAGATCGGCGCAACGGTGCAGCAATATCTTGCACTGGTCATCAGTAAAGGGAGAGACTATGTGCTCGATGAAATTCTGGAGCAGTTTTTTCTTCTTCGGGATGAACAGCTTGGCATTGTGAACGTGGAAGTTCAAAGCGCGGTGGAATTTTCGTCGAAACAGGAAAAAGAATTGATGAATCATCTCGAGACGTTTACGAAGAAAAAAGTGCGCATGACATTCAGTATTGATGTTTCATTAAAAGGCGGCTTCGTTGCTCGTGTCGGCGACACGATGGTGGATGGCAGCCTGCGTCATCAATTGGATTTGCTTCGCAGCCGATTGAAGGACGGCACCGTCTCGACGAACTAAAAATTTTTCAAATGCAATAACCAACTCCGCCCAAAGATAATACAGGGCGGATTTACAAAAAGGAAGATACGATGGCTGAAGTACGACCGGATGAAATAACGGCGATTTTGCGCAAGCAACTTTCCGGATTTGAAAAAGAAATAGACCTTTACGATGTCGGCACAGTGTTGCAGGTCGGCGACGGTATTGCCCGCGTGTACGGACTTTCCAAAGTGATGGCGAGCGAACTGATTGAATTTCCGCACAATGTGTTCGGTATGGTCCTGAATCTTGAAGAAGACAATGTCGGATGCATTCTCTTCGGCGACGATACGGAAATCAAAGAAGGCGATACGGTAAAACGGACAAAGCGTGTGTCGTCCATGCCGGTCGGCGAAGCGATGCTTGGGCGTGTTATCAATCCGCTGGGACAGCCTATTGATGGACGCGGCCCCATTAAAACCGATAAATTTCTTCCGCTTGAACGGAAAGCGCTCGGTGTTATTCAGCGTCAGCCCGTGAAGCAGCCGCTGCAAACAGGCTTGAAAGCGGTGGACGGAATGATTCCAATCGGACGAGGACAGCGTGAATTGATTATCGGCGACCGCCAGACCGGCAAAACAGCCGTCGCGCTTGACACGATCATCAATCAAAAATACACACACACCGAGAAAGCAAAAAACGCAGGTGTGAAGCCGGTGCACTGCATCTATGTTGCTATCGGACAAAAAGGTTCAACGGTTGCGCAGGTTGTTGCAAAGTTAGAAGAAGAAGGTGCGATGGCATACACGACGGTGATTTCTGCAACGGCAAGCGATCCGGCGCCGCTGCAGTTCATTGCGCCGTATGCCGGAGTAACACTTGGAGAATTTTTCCGCGATAGCGGGCGCGATGCCCTTGTGGTGTACGATGATTTATCGAAACATGCCGTTGCCTATCGTCAAGTATCATTGCTCCTTCGCCGTCCGCCTGGACGTGAAGCGTATCCGGGAGATGTTTTCTATCTGCATTCGCGCTTGCTGGAGCGTGCATCAAAATTAAGCGATGCTCTGGGCGGCGGAAGCTTGACGGCACTTCCGATTATCGAAACACAAGCGGGCGACGTTTCTGCGTACATCCCGACGAACGTTATTTCAATTACTGACGGACAGATTTATCTTGAGCCGAATTTATTCAACTCCGGTGTGCGCCCAGCAATCAACGTCGGCATTTCAGTGTCGCGTGTCGGCGGCAATGCACAAGTGAAAGGAATGAAAAAAGTTGCCGGACGTCTTCGTATTGATCTTGCGCAGTACCGCGAACTTGAAGCGTTTGCAAAGTTCGGATCCGATCTTGACAAGGCAACGCAGCAGCAGCTTCGGCGCGGCGCGCGTCTTGTTGAATTGCTGAAGCAGGGACAATATGTGCCGATGCCTATCGAGAAACAGATTGTTATGATGTATCTCGGCACGAACGGTTATCTTGACGAGTTGCCGGTGAATCATATTCAGCGGTTTGAAGCCGAGTTTCTTGAAATGATGGAAACGCGCCACCGTGATCTTCTTGATGAGCTTGGAGAGAAAAAAGAATTGTCCGATGAGTTGGTCAGCCGGCTCCAGCTTACCGCTAAAGAATTTATTGAAACATTCAAAGTGTCGTAATCATTCATGGCAACATTACGCGACATCCGCCGGCGTATTTCCGGCGTAAAAAGCACACAGAAAATTACAAAAGCGATGAAGATGGTTGCGGCGGCAAAACTGCGCCGTGCGCAGGAAGCCATTGTGCAGGCGCGGCCGTATGCCCGTAAAATGGCAGAAATGCTCCATCACCTTTCGACCAAAGTGGATGTTTCCCGCTATCCGCTTATCGCCGAACGCGGGGTGCAATCGGTGGCGATCGTTGTCGTTACCGCAGACCGCGGAATGTGCGGCGCATTCAACGCTAACGTTATACGCGCGGCGAACCATCATATCAACAACAATTACAAACAGCTTAGTGCTGCGGGAAAAGTGAAGCTGATATGCGTCGGGAAAAAAGGATATGAATATTTCAACAAGCGTAAGTATGAAATTGCGCTGAAACATGTCGGTATTTTCAATTCACTGGCGTTTGCAGATGCAAAAGCAATCGCAAGGGAAATTATCGAGGGCCACAGCAAAAATGAATTTGATCGTGTTGAGGTGGTGTACAATGAATTCAAGAACGCAGTACAGCAGCGCGTTGCGATTGAGCAGTTTCTGCCTGTTGCCCGCCCGCAGGGCGAGAGTGCGAGCGCATCAATGCCGGTTGTAAGACCGTCTACAGGTTTCGATTATATTTATGAGCCATCGAGCGATGAAATTATTTCTGCGCTGGTTCCAAGACATTTGAATTTTCAGATGTGGCGCGTGCTGCTCGAATCGAATGCGGCGGAGCAGGGTGCGCGTATGCTGGCGATGGAAAACGCTTCGACTAATGCAAAAGAAATTATTAGCGCTCTGACATTGTCGTACAACAAAGCTCGTCAGGCTTCAATCACCAAGGAGCTGCTTGAAATTGTCAGCGGCGCGGAAGCACTGCAGAATGGATAAAGGATAATGGAAAAACGGTTGACCAATCTGTCTTGTCCATCTTCCATCGTTCATTTCCCATATTACAGTTATTGCAATGTTTGAAACGTTAACACAAAAATTAGATGTTGCTCTGAAACGCTTGCGCGGTCAGGGACGAATTTCGGAAGCGAATATTGCCGAATCTCTCCGCGAAGTGCGCCGCGTTCTGCTCGATGCCGACGTCAATTATAAAGTCGTGAAAGACTTTATTGATACAGTGCAGCAGAAATCGCTTGGGCAGGAAGTGATCACGAGTCTTTCGCCCGGACAACTTATCATCAAGATAATTCATGATGAGTTGGTGGCATTGATGGGGAGTGAAAAAAGCGACATCACATTCTCTGCGACGCCCCCGTCTGTTATTTTGATCGCCGGACTTCAAGGTTCAGGCAAGACAACATTTTCTGCAAAGCTTGCAAATTTATTGAAGAGCAAAGGCCGCAGTCCGCTGCTTGCTGCGGCAGACGTGTATCGCCCGGCCGCCATTGATCAGTTGGAAATGCTCGGCAAGCAGATCGAGGTGCCGGTGTTCACCAGCCGCACCGATTCTGCATTGACGATAGCAGAGAATAGTATCGGTCACGCGCGAAAAAATGCCCGGGATACAGTCATCATTGATACCGCCGGCCGTCTGCACGTTGATGAAGAGATGATGCACGAGATCGAAAAGATTAAAGCCAATGTTCAACCGCACGAAATTCTTTTCGTCGTTGATGCGATGACGGGACAGGATGCGGTCAACACAGCGAAAGCATTTCATGAGCGGTTGAATTTTGACGGCGTTGTGTTGACGAAGTTGGACGGCGATGCGCGCGGAGGCGCCGCACTTTCAATTCGTTCCGTCGTACAAAAGCCGATCAAGTTTGTCGGTACTGGCGAAAAGATGGATGCGCTGGAAATGTTTTATCCGGACCGCATGGCATCGCGCATTCTCGGCATGGGCGACATTGTTACGCTTGTCGAAAAAGCTCAGGAAACATTTGATAAAGAAAAAGCGCAAAAGCTCGAACAGAAAATCAGAAAAGCGCAATTCACACTTGAAGATTTTTATGACCAGCTTCAGGAAATTAAAAAAATGGGTTCACTGAGCCAGATGATTTCAATGATTCCCGGGGCGCGCCGCCTGGGCAACATTAGCGACGTGGATGAAAAAGATTTGAAATATGTCGAGGCGATTATTCAATCAATGACGATGGAAGAACGCCAGCGCCCAAATATTATTAATGGTTCGCGCCGCAAACGGATTGCGACAGGAAGCGGGACTTCGGTTCAGGAAGTGAATAAGCTTCTCAAGCAATTCTTCGAAATGCAAAAAATGATGAAAAACTTCAGTAAAGGCAAGAATTTCAACAAAATGCTGGCACAGCGGTTTCAATGAGTTGCATATTAATTGTTGTCTAATCATATTTAAGGAAAAAGGAGAACTATCGTTGGCAGTCAAATTACGGCTTAGAAGAATGGGAAAGAAGAAACAGCCGCTTTACAAGATTGTAGCGGCGGATTCCCGCGCAAAACGCGACGGGCGGTTTCTGGAAGCGGTTGGAAGTTATAATCCCCGCACCAATCCAATGTTTATAGAATTGAAAGAAGAGCGGGTTTATTATTGGCTCGAACGCGGCGCACAGCCGTCTGATACCGTTCGCAATTTGTTGAGCCGGAAAGGTTTGTGGCTCAAGTGGCATTTAAAGCGGAAAAAAGCTGACGAAGCAACAATAGCCGCTGCGTTTGAAAAATGGCAAATGGCGCAGCCGCTGAAGCTTCAAAAAGAACATGAGCGAAAAGTACGCCGCAAAGCCGTGAAGAAAAAGAAAGCTCAACCGGCAGAAACACCCGCTCCGCAAAGCGAGCCTGCCGCCACTGCGGCTCCGACGGAAACGCCGGCTCAAGCGTAAGCAAAACGTACTGAGTTTTTGTTCTAAAAGAAAAGCAACGAAGTTTCAGTTAAGAGCAAGAATTTGTTGTTGGTGAGTCTGCCTGTGGCGGGCAGTAATGTTCGATAAGCACTCAAGGAGGCATACATGCGCGAGTTCCTCGAATACATCGCAAAACAGCTTGTGGATAATCCTGATGCTGTTTCTCTTACAGAAGAGGAAAAAGAAGGAAGAACCGTTTTCAAGTTGAAAGTCGGCGAAGCTGATGTCGGAAAAATTATCGGCAAGAAAGGGCGCACAGCGCAGGCAATGCGAGTGCTGTTGAGCGCCGTCGCAGCGAAAAACGGGAAGCGCGCGATTTTAGAAGTAATGGATTGAATCCCGCCCGACAACGGGATTGTTGTGCAGAGCAAAAATGAAATCATTATCTCGTGAAACAAAACTCTGCGCGGCGGCAAAGATTCTGAAAGTTTTCGGCGTAGCGGGGGAGGTAAAGCTTCACAGTTACGCGCGTTCTGTCGAGGAATGGAAATCGCCGGGGGCTGTTTACGTAGGCGAAGACGAACATTCGGCGAGTGAGCACAATATTGAAGCTGTGGTAGAACGCAGCGGCGATATATATGTGAAGTTCCGGAATGTGCAGGACAGAACAGCGGCAGAAAAACTTGTCGGTCAGTTTGTCTTTATTGAAGAACGGTATCGCACACAACTTCCTGCGGGAAGTTTTTTTGTTGACGACGTGATCGGCATGCAGGCGGTTGACACCGCAGGAAATATTCTCGGCGTTATCGCATCTATAGAAAAGAATCCGGCGCACGATTTGTATGTTGTGCGCACGAAACAAGGTAAAGTTGTCGTTCCGGCAGTAAAAGCAATTGTACGGAAAATTGATCCGGCGCAGCGCGTGATTGTGTTCGACCCGCCGGAAGGAATGTTTAATGGTGAAACAACGTGAGTCTTCGTGTAGATATACTTTCTGCAGTTCCGAAGCTTCTTGCCAGTCCGCTGAACGAAAGCATTTTGTTCCGCGCTCAGGAAAAGAAATTGGTGCAGATTGTCGTCCACGATTTGCGCGCGTTTACGCACGATAAACACCATACACTTGATGAGTCGCCGTACGGCGGCGGCGCAGGAATGATATTGAAGCCTGAGCCGATTTTTGAGTGCATTGAATCGCTGCAGGCGGAGCGAGAGTATGATGAAATTATTTATGTAACCGCAGACGGCGAGCCGTTCAATCAGAAAATCGCCAACGAGCTTTCTTTGAAATCGAATCTCATTATTCTCAGCGGACATTACAAGGGAATTGATGAACGCGTCCGGTCCGCGCACGGCGGCCTTATTACCCGCGAGCTTTCTATCGGTGATTATGTGTTAACCGGCGGTGAGCTCGCCGCTTTGGTCATAACGGATGCGGTTGCGCGGCTGATTCCCGGCGTGATCGGCGACGGCGAATCCGCGCTGAGCGATTCTTTTCAGGACGGGCTGCTTGATGCACCGTATTACACGCGGCCGCCGGAATTTCGTGGGATGAAAGTTCCTGAAGTGCTCCTTTCCGGCAATCATAAGGATATTGCTGAATGGCGCGACGAACAACGCCGGCAGCGTACAATAGAACGACGAAAAGATTTAATTGAAAAACATACCATCGGGCAGTGAAATATTTCCTGCCGTTCATTTTTTACGGAGTGCAGTAATGGATAAAATTAAATTGGTTGAAGCAACACAATTGAAAACAGACCTTCCGGCGTTTTCAACAGGCGACACAGTGAACGTTCATGTGCGCGTTGTTGAAGGAGACAAAGAACGTATTCAGCAGTTCCAAGGTGTTGTGATTGGAACGCGCGGCGACGGCATGGGTTCGACGTTTACCGTGAGAAAAATTTCGGATGGAGTCGGAGTGGAAAGAATATTCCCGACGCATTCTCCGCGTATCGCGAAAATTGAACTGGTGAAGCACGGCAACGTGCGGCGTTCGAAATTATATTACTTGCGCGGATTAGCATCAAAACAAATCCGCCAGAAGACGACCAGCGTTTAAGTGCGTGCCGCAATCATCGTTTGGAAATTTTTCTCCGCACGAACGGATTGCCGCCGTACAGGATGCAATGGCGGCACCGGTTGTTGAACGCCTTTTGCAGCTGCGTAAAAGTTCAAATGAAGAAGGTCCCGCATCAGCGGGACTTTTCTTTGATACTGCGGCAGAAAACACTTCACAGCTTTTGAACAATGAATGCGGCGCAGCGTTCATCACAGCAGTAGATTTTGCGAAGAACAGCTCTGATTTTTTGCTGCACTTTCCGGCAGTTTCATCAAAAGGCGCAAGCAGAGCAATTGTTTTGCTGACAAAGCCGGGCATACGCACAATTCATACAGTTGCTTTCGGTGTCGTAACAAGTGCAGATGTTGTATTGACGAAAATTATTTTAGCCGAAAAGTACGAGCTTGAAGTTGTATTCCAGCCGTCAGGCGGATCAATTGAAAATCGTCTCCTCAAAGCAGACGCGGTGTTGGTTTCCGGTGACGATGCTTTACTTCTGGAGCGCGGAGGAAGTGAACTTGATCTTGTGGATGAGTGGAACGATTTGACCGAACTTCCATTTGTGCATTTTGTATGCGCAGGAAGGAAAACAGAACATTCGGAAAACATTTCGTCGCTGCTGCATTCCACGGCTGAAAGTACGGCGGAAACTATTGATGCCGCCGCCGCACATATTTCGAGTGCAAAAAAAATTGATGCGGAAATAACGAAAAATTATCTCTCAAACTTCAGCTACATCCTTGATGATGATGCGACTGCAAGTGTGAACGAATTTTTCCGTTATGCGTTTTACTTGGGAATGCTGCCGGATATTCCGGATATTAGAAAATTTGCTGATGAATGAAATCATATCGTTTTCTTGACACTTTTTTCATTTATGGCTATATTGGCAAGGTTTTTATTTAGGAATAGCCCGATTTCCGTTCAAAATCAGGCATTCGCTGGCGCCACGAGCGCCATGCGACATTTGAAAACAGAAACAAAGTGCCGGAGGAGATATGAAAATCAATATCTCAAATCTGTCGGAAGGAGTACACGAGTACGAGTTGTCCCGGAGTGCGGAAGAACTCGGATTGAGCGAAGATTTTACGGGTAACGTTGTCGCTCATGCGGTTCTCGAAAAAACGACGCGCCAGATTCTTCTTCGGGCTAAAGTTCGCGCTCAAGCGGTTTTTCAGTGTGATCGCTGTGCAAATGAGTTTCGTTCCGACATACGTTCGGTCTTTGAAGCGGCGTATGTGTGGGAAGCTGGCAGCAGCGGTGAAGAGTCGGACGATTTTCATATCCTTTCACCTGATACAAATATTATTGATATTTCAAAGGATGTGAAAGAGTATACGCTGCTCGCTGTTCCGCTCAAGTTGTTGTGCAAAGAAAATTGTGCCGGTTTATGTCCGCGATGCGGAAGAAACTTAAATGCGATGCCGAATGGAATTTGTACCTGTCCGCCGAAAGAAATGGATTCTCGGTGGGGCGCACTGGAAAAACTGAAAAAAGCTGCTCATTAATTTATTTATAGATGATAAGGAAACACTGCAATGCCAAATCCTAAACGACGACATTCAAAAACGCGCGGCAGAAAACGGCGCACACATTACAAGGCAACCGCGCCATCATTGGCAGAATGCCCGAACTGCCATGAGCCGAAATTACTGCATCGTGCCTGCCCCAATTGTGGCTACTACAACGGCCGCTCGATGTTTATTCCGAAAGAAGCGTAAGCGAAGAACGCTTCTGCTTCGGCAGAATCAGCTTACTCAACACTGTTGAACTGAACTTTGACGAACGTATCACACGACACATTGCAAATCCGCCGTGCTTCATCTGTTGGCGGACTGCGGATCGCGATTGATGCGATGGG
>JAJYOK010000038.1 GCA_021796215.1 Bacteroidota bacterium | reverse complement strand
AGTCACAGGCAACGGCAAACCCGCAGTACTGATAAATATTGTACGACAGCCGGACGGCAACACTGTTCAGATTGCCAAAGATGTGAAGGCTGCACTGGACAATTTGAAATCTCAAATTCCTTCCGGCGTTTCTATTAAAAGTTATTATGACCAATCCGACCTTGTTATCGGTTCATTCGGAAGTGTTCGGGACAGCATCGGAATCGGCGTACTGTTTGCGATAATTGTACTTTTAATTTTCCTAAGAAATTGGCGGGTAACTTTTGTTGCCGCAGTTATCATCCCTGCAACCGTTTCTATTACCGCGGCGCTCTTGATGGTAACAAACCAAACGCTTAACATGATGACGCTTGGAGGAATTGCCGCCGCAATCGGATTAATCATTGACGATACGATTGTCATCATAGAAAATGTTTTCCGGCATTTCGGACACGGGCACGAAAAAATATCGCACGCAATTTCGGCATCAATTAAAGAAATGCTCCCGGCGGTTGTCGGCTCAAGTTCAAGTACAACAATTATTTTCCTTCCGTTTGCTTTCTTAGGAGGAGTAACCGGCGCTTTCTTCAAATCGCTTTCTCTCACAATGGCATTGGCGTTAATTGTTTCTCTTGTGCTGTCATTAATTTTTGCGCCGCTGCTGGCTTCCAAAATAATTCGCGTAAAGGATTTTCAGAAAGAAGCTGCAAGCGAAAGTTCCGGCAGAATACTTTTGCTGTACAAAAAATTCCTCGGCTTTCTTGTTGAAAGAAGATGGATTGTTCTGCCCGTTATCCTGCTTCTGCTTGTGTCCGGCTATTATATTTATTCGCATCTCGGCAGCGAGTTTATGCCGAAGATGGATGAGGGCGCATTCGTAATGGATTATGTAGCACCGTTCGGAACTTCGTTGAATGAAACGAACCGGATGCTGATGCACGTTGAAAAAATAATTATGAGCATTCCCGAAGTTGAATCGTATTCCAGAAGAACCGGCACGCAGATGGGATTTTTCATTACCGAGCCTAACACCGGCGATTACCTGATTAAGCTGAAAAAGAATCGAAGTAAAAGTATCGATGAAATCATTGATGAGCTGCGCGTTAAAGTGGAATCATCCGAGCCGGCACTGCAAATTGATTTCGGGCAAGCTATGCAGGATTTAATCGGCGACCTTACCAGCGTTCCTTCGCCGATTGAAATTAAAGTCTTCGGGGAGAATAAAGAAATAATGCAAGCCGAAGCGAAAAAAATTGCAAGTCTAATCAGCAATGTTCGCGGCGTTGTTGATGTTTTTAGCGGCGTAACTATAAGCGGACCGGCCTATATTATTAAAGTACATCAACAAGCTGCGGGCAGAGCCGGGTTTACGGTTTCAGATTTGCAGCAGGTCATTTATAATTATGTTCACGGAGAAATTCCCACGAGCGTACAAAGCGGAGAAAAATTAATCGGAATAAGAATTAGATATCCTGATGAATACCGGGACGACATTGATAAGTTGAAAACAATCCAGATAATTTCACCAAACGGCGGCAGCTATTTGTTAGGCTCGCTTGCGGATATTACGGTTGATCCGGGGCAATCGGAAATTGACAGGGAAAATCTTAAACAAATGGTAGCCGTTACCGCGAGAATATCCGGCAGAGATTTAGGCAGCACAATCGCAGCGATAAAAAATGAATTAAAGAAAAACTTGGTCTTGCCGCAGGGAATTTCTATAAGTTACGGCGGAATTTATAAAACTCAGCAGGAATCTTTTTACGGACTTTTGATGGTTCTTTTTGCCGCATCATTGCTGGTTATTCTTGTACTTGTCATTGAGTTCGAATCGTTCTTTCTGCCGCTGGCAATTTATCTTATAGCTTTGCTTTCATTGTTCGGCGTGTTCCTCGCCTTGTGGATCACAAACATTTCGTTTAACATTACCAGCTTTATGGGCGCAATAATGATGGTCGGAATTGTTGCCGAGAACAGCATCTTCCTTGTTCATTACTTCATAAAATTTCAAAAGGAAGGAAAAACGTTGAAGGAAGCAATTGTTGAAGCCGGTGCGGTAAGATTTCGCCCGATTATAATGACGGCGCTTGCCGCAATATTGGCTCTGATGCCGCTGGCTCTGGGAATCGGCGCAGGTGCGCAGATGCAGCAGCCGCTTGCCATCGCGGTTATCGGAGGATTTTCTTTATCAAGCTTGCTTTTACTTTTTATACTTCCGGTGCTGATTGCGAAGTATAGAACATAGATGGCAGCTCAATTCCAGAAAATAATTGAAGTGCACAATGCTGCAGCGCTTTCTCTCATTCTAATTTTGCAAGCGCCGCCGAACCGACGTAGATTTTCTTTGCCCCCGCCTCTTTAAGAACCCGCGCCATTGATTGGATGGTCGCTCCCGTGGTGATCACATCATCAACAAGCAGAAAAATCTTTCCCTTGACGGCCGGCATCGCTTTTTTCGGAATTTCAAAAGCATCTTCAACATTTTTCGCGCGCTCTTCGGCGGTAAGATGCGTTTGAGAAATTGTGTTTTTCTTTCTTTGTATGAGCGATGCAAGAATGGGTTTGTCCAATACGTCGGCGATGCCGCGGCTGATGAACTCGCTTTGATTGTACCCGCGCTCTCGTCGTTTGAGCCGGTGAAGGGGAACAGGAATAATTGCATCAATGTCTGTGAAGTTTCCACATGTTGCAATTTTTTCACCAAGATGCCGGCCTAATTCCCGCCCAAATACTGTAACGGCTTGATACTTCAGAGAGTGTGCGATTTTCTGCAAAACTCCGTCGTGCTCAAAATAATAGCACGATACAAAGTCATGAATAACACCGCCTTCACAAAAACGCTCTCGCAAAACCTTAACAGTTCGGTCTTCATCTCCAATCGGTTCGATGGAATTCCAACAGGTTGAACATAACCGATTTTCATTATCCGGCAGTTTTGCATTGCACGAAAAGCAGAGCGGCGGAAAGAAAAAATCCCGAAGCGGCATTAGGAAAGAGTTGAAGTGCACAACGCTTCTCTGATTAACTGAATGTTATCCCAGCACACGAAGGAATTCTTCTGCCGAGATAATTCCCGCGGCCAATTTCTTCGCTGCATCAAAGCGAATCGCCTCCAGTCCTTTCGCTTTTGCAACCTCACGCAGACGAATTAATGAAGCTTGCTGGTAAATCAAATCCCGAATCTCTTCGTCAACCACAAATACTTCATGAATTGCAGTTCTGCCGAGATATCCGTCCCCGCCGCATACTTCACATCCTTTGCCGCGAAAGAGCGTCAGCGAACCGTCGAGCTGTTCAAGCCCTACTGCCGCCAGCATTTGCCGCGACGGAACATATTCTTCCTTGCAGTGAACACAAATTTTTCGGACAAGCTGTTGATAGATCACTCCTGATAACGTCGGGCCAAGCCAGTACGGCGGTATGCCGAGACTGGTCAATCGCGGAATTGTTGAGAGAGCATCACTCGAAAGCATTGTGCTGAGAACTAAATTCCCTGTCAACGCTGCCTCTGCGGCAACATTGCCGGTTTCCGCGTCGCGAATTTCGCCGACAAGGATGACGTCGGGGTTTTGGCGCATAATTGCGCGCAAGGCTCCGGCAAAGTCGAGCTTTTGTTCAACATCAACCTGCACCTGACTGGCAAATTCCAAACGATACTCAACCGGATTTTCAACGGTAAGCACATTTTTTTGCGCTGAACGTAATTCGTTCACCGCTGCATACAGTGTTGTACTTTTTCCGCTTCCGGTTGGGCCGGCTACAACAAGTAAGCCGCGGGGACGGCGCAAAAGATACCGCACTTTCGTTAAATTCTCATGACCAAATCCTAATTCGTGGATGTTCACTACGCGTGCACTTTTTTTGAGAATACGAACTGTAATGCGCTCGCCAACGATCGTCGGAATGTTACTGACACGAAAATCGAACGAGTAATTTGCGAAGAGCTGGGAAAATCTTCCATCCTGAGGCTTTTTTCGCTCAAAAGAATTCATTCCGGCACGCGTTTTCATCACGTTCGTGATGCTTTCCTGAAATTCTTTTGGCAGCGACACGACGCGTTCCATCACTCCGTCGTGATTAAAACGCACACGCAGCTCATTTTCTGCCGGCTCGAAATGAATATCGCTCACACTATCTTTTATTCCTCGCAGGATAATTTCTTCGATAAGTGCGTCGGCAGAAGGCAGTTTGTTTGCTCGGAGAAGCTCTTGATATTTCTCGCGTCCGCCGCGTTGAACGTCCAGCGAATCAAGATTTAATTTGTTCGGCAGCACTTTAATTTCATCAAATCCCTGTTTCTCTGCCCGAGCAATAGCGTTATATGCGGAAAGCGTCACCGCCACCGGAATGATGAAGAGTTTTGCTTCCTGCCGAAGTGAATCAACAAGAGCCTTATAGGGAGGGTCAACAAATGCGACCGTCAACTCAATCCCGGAATTGATGATCGGGAGAATACGGTTCTTTTGCAGCATGGTATCGGGAAAAATTGCAGCGGAGACATTGATGATCTCCGGCGTCAATTCGACAAACGGAATATGAAAGACAGCGGAGACTGTGCCTGCAACTATTTCGTCGTTCACACCCAATACTTCGGTGAGAATTTCAGCCGGACCTTTAGCCTGCGTCTCTTTTAATTCCCGCTGGAATTTTTCGAAGCGGACTCTGTCGAGATAGCCTTGTTCGAACAATGCCTTTGCAAGCTGTACGTCTTCGTCGTGAATCATAGTCAGCTACTGAAATAATTTATCAACATCTTTTTGTGAGATGATGTGATGCCGCGCCTGGCGTGTAGAAGCGCGTTGGTGCACATCAAGCAGTGTTAACAATTCCTGCTCACTGAATTGATGTTCCGGCTGCATTGTGTCATCGTTGAATTTTTGCCTGAGCTGCGTTGTCACCTGAAGAATAGACTGGCCGCAGCCACCGCAGTAAAAATCGGTTAGCGAATTGACAAAACCGCAACTATGTTTTACCGCATGTAGTTTCGTCCCGCAAACAGTACACTCAAGCGTGTTGCGCGGATTATCATTTTGACAATGCTGGCAAATCATTGAACGCCTCCTTTTATATCGAGAACGCGGCGCATTACTTCGATGACTTTATCAGGCGAATATGGTTTGATGAGATAATAACTTGCGCCAGATTCTTTTGCTTCCTGCACCACTGCCGGGGTAGAAATTGCAGAGATCATGATAATTTTTGCAGTCGGATCGAAGGAACGAATTTTTTTCAGCGCTTCCATACCGGAAAGCTTCGGCAGCATGTTATCAAGAAAGACAAGTGCCGGCTTCAGTTCTTTAAACTTCTCTACAGCGGCTTCACCATCCATCGCCTGATGCACATTCTTCACGCCTTCTCTCCGCATCAGCATAGTAAGCAATGCGCGCGTATGCTCGGAATCATCTACGATAAGAACAGAAATGTCGCTGAAATTGAACTGATCCATACTCTTCTCTTCTTTCTCACTCCGTTTCACGTTCTCATAACCCTGAGCGTGTGACGCGCTGCACTTCTTCAAGCGTTGTTAATCCCGCAATGACTTTTTTTAAGCCGTCAAACCGTAAATCATGAAAGCCGCTTTTTCCCGCCTCTTCCAAAATTTTTACCGTCGTTGCATTTTGATAGATTAAATCCTGAATGCGTTCATTGACAGCAAGCACTTCGTGGATCGCAAGCCGTCCTTTGTATCCTTTGAAGTTACACTGTTCGCATCCGACACCACGAAAGAATGTCGCTTTCCCTTGCATTGCGCTCAGCCCGGCGGAATAAAGCACTTCCTCGCGCGGCTGGTATTCCTCTTTGCAATGCTCGCAGATTTTTCTTACCAGCCGCTGCGCCGCCACGCCAATTAACGCCGGCGCAAGCCAATATGTAGGAATACCCATATTGATAAGGCGCGGAATGGCACCGACAGAATCGTTCGTGTGAAGCGTACTCAACACAAGATGTCCCGTAAGCGCTGCCTCGGTAGCTACGGTGCCGGTTTCTGTATCGCGGATTTCCCCCACAAGAATGACATTAGGATCCTGGCGAAGAATTGCGCGCAAAGATGTTGCAAATGTCAGTTCACGGTCAACATCAACCTGGACCTGATTAATTGTCTCCACCTGATATTCAACCGGATTTTCCACGGTTACAATATTGCGCTCAACAGATTTTATTTTATTCAGCGCTGCGTACAGCGTCGTACTCTTGCCGCTTCCAGTGGGACCGGTAACAAGCAGCAATCCATTCGGCTGTTCCAGTAAATGATTAAAGAGTGCAAGATTCACTGCAGAGAATCCGAGTTCTTCAAGTTTGATTGTGATTGCGCTCTTGCTGAGAATACGCATCACAATTTTTTCTCCGTAAATTGTCGGCAAAGCGCTGACACGCAAGTCGAAAGCGCGTGTTTCGTAGGTTATGGTCACACGCCCATCCTGCGGTTTGCGCTTTTCAAAAATGTCCATAGAGGACTTGGTCTTGACAACCGCGGCAATTCCTTCTGAAAATCTCTTCGGGAATGATGCAATGCGATGCAGCACTCCGTCTGACCGGAAGCGAATCTTTACTTCTTCTTCAAATGGCTCAATATGAATATCGCTCGCACCGTCCTTAATTGCGCGGAGAATAATTTCATCCACCAAGCGGACAAGCGGCGGGAATTGTCCGAGGTTTTCCATTTGCTGAATATTCCGTTCGCCCCCCTTGACAAGATCGAACTTCTCAAGCTCAATCGTGCTCGCAATCTTTTGAATCTCATCAAAGCCGCCGCGCTGAATTTTCAACGTCTCCAGAAAATCGGTCACCGTTGAGATTACCGGAATAACCCGATGTCCGGTCATTTTCATAATCTCTTCCATCACATCCTGGTACGGCGGATCAACGATTGCTACGGTCAACTCATTGCCGAGAAGAAACATCGGGATGGTGCGGTGTGTGCGGAGAAATGAATCAGGGATAATTTCTTTCGGCGCAGATGCAGTTTCCGCATAGAGCTTCATGAATGGAAGATTGAACGCCTCAGCTAATTCTGCGGCAATGTCCGCTTCGGAAAAGAATTTGAATTCGACAAGGCTCTGCGCCAAACCGCCGTTCATGCCATAATTATTCACCAAATCTTCGAACTGTTTCCATTGCGCCTCGGTCATCAGCCCCTTGGTAAAACAATAATCGCGGAATGTCAGGTCTTCCTTTTTGAACATTGGCGGTCAGTTAGAAAAGTAAATCAATTTCATTTTGAGAAAGGTTCTTTACTTTCCGCCGTGCATTCAGGCGCTGGCGTTCCTCCCTCAATTCTTCGATCAATGCATCGCTGTACTGCGGAATGCTGATCATGCGCTGCGGTACGCCTTTTTCTATGAGCGATGAAAGTCCGACCGGAATCGCCACACCGCATTTCCCGCAGAAATGATAATGAATAGGGTTGCCATGCTGACACGCAGTGCATGTCCAGCCCAATTGCGTTTTGCATTCGATACACTGAAACGGCGGATCAAGATAGCGTTTATTACAGCCCGGACACATCATAACTATTTTTCAGTCTTTTCGATAAGATTGAACTTCCGGAGAATTGAATAAATCTTCTCCAACGTGTATGGTTTAAGAATGTACCCATTTGCTCCTGCGGAGCGCGCTTCTTCAACATCCTCCGACGCAGAAATAGATGTCACGATAATTGTAATGACTGAAGGTTTCAACTTGCGGATTTCGCGCAATGTTTCCACGCCGTTCAATTTCGGCATCACATAATCAAGAAAAACAATATCGGGGTCTGACTTTTTGAACAGCTCAATTGCTTTCTCGCCATCCTCTGCAATTTCCACCGTTAAGTTTTTTTTTCTCAAAATAGATGAAAGAATCGCACGATTGTACGGTGAATCATCAACTACTAATGCTGTTTTCATTTTCAGTTACAATTATCGAAAAACCTGGTGCGTTTACTTTCAATGTGAAAGTGTATGCAGGAAACATAGAAAGAATTAAGAAGTGAATCAAGCCTCGAAATACTGACTGCGGAAAAGTAAGCACCCCGGGCGGATAGAATCTATGAAAAGCGCTAAATTTCGCCATATTTGCGGCAATTCTTCCTGCGAACTTTTATCTCTTGACAGACAATGTTGTAATCGTTACCTTTTTGATAAACCGACCGGTCGGTTTATGTAGATTATGCCAAGAACAGAAAACATACAAAATATCGCCAAGCGTAAAGAGCAAATCATCCGGGCCGCCATATCCGCTTTTGCAAAAACCGGTTTGAGGGAAACGAGCATGGATGACATTGTTCGTGAATCAGGAATGAGCAAGGGCGCAATCTATTGGTACTTCAAGAGCAAAGATGACCTGATTTCGGAACTCATGAACACATTTTTTGATCCGAAAGAGATTGAAAAGTTAGAGCAGATGCTCGCGAATGGCTCGGCGAGAGAGAGGATTGAAAAGTTTATCGGATACATAATTGAACAAATGAATATGATGCGGCGGTTCAGGCCTGTGGTTCAGGAATTATACGTTATTGCACTCAGAGACCAGAAAATTAAAAAAATGACAAAAAAATCTTTTCAGGAATCTGTTCCCCTGCTGCAAGGAATCATTGAAGACGGAATAAAGAACAAAGAGTTCCGGAAGGTCGACGCGTATCAGGTCACGCTTGCATTATATGAACTCGTCGAAGGCACGGCACTGTTCTGGTCGCTTGATTTGGTGGATGTGGATTTCGAAAAGCAGCTACGCGGGGGAATCAACTTGATACTCGATGGGATTAAGATTCGGAAATAAAAATGTTTTCTCATTGCAGAGGACGTTATGAAATGGAAAGAAATTAAAATACTTCGGCTTCTTTTGTTATCCTGGCTCTTGCTGTTCGGATTGACAAACAGCATTTTTGCACAAGACGCCAAGCAGATTATTCAAAAAGCTGAAGATGCAATAAAAGGAAAATCGTCGAGCCATTCAATAATGGAAATGACGATTACGACTTCCGATTATACGCGGACAATGAAGATGGAAAGCTGGTCGCTTGGCACTTCAAAGTCGCTCGTCAAAATTCTTGCCCCTGCACGTGAAGCCGGTAACCGAACGCTGAAACTCGGTAACGAAATCTGGATGTACCTCAGGAATACCGAAACGACGATACGAATTCCTCCTTCGATGATGCTGCAATCGTGGAACGGTTCCGATTATACGTACGATGATATGGTGCGCGAAGAAACTCTCGCCGAAGATTACGCTATTACTATCATCGGAAGCGAAAAAATTGACAACATCGATTGCTGGAAACTCCAGCTGGTTCCCAAACCTAACGCGCCTGTTGTGTGGGGAAAAATTTTTTATTGGGTCAGAAAGGAAGATGATCTGCCTTCCCTCGTCGAATACTTCGATGAAAAAGGGAAACTGATGCGGACGATGGAGATGGGAGATTTCAAAACAATTGGCGGCAGAAAAATCCCGACCACATGGACGATGTATAACTCCGACAAAACCCATTCCACAGAAATCAGGATGGATGAAGCAGCGTTTGACATTAAAATTTCCGAAAAAATTTTCTCTCTCAAAGAGCTGGAGAAGTAACCGACAATGCTCCTTATTCGATTAGCCTGGCGGAGTTTATGGCGGAACCGAA
>JAJYOK010000037.1 GCA_021796215.1 Bacteroidota bacterium | reverse complement strand
AATGCGTTTCACGAAATCAACTGCTTTATCAACTTCGCCGATCGCTTTCAAATCCATCGCCAAGGTTGGGCGAGTACGAAAAAATGGCAGATGCGATGGAACAATCAATGAACAAACGATTGTGGGACCCGCAATTGAAATTTCTCATCAATTACAACGGCTCGATGAAAGATTCGCATTACTATGTCGGTTCGCTTCTCGCTCCGGTGTTTGATGAGCTCGACCGCGCCCGTTCAGAACAACTTGTCGCTTCAGCAGAAAAAGAATTGCTCAGTCCGGCTATCGGTATTCACGTAGTTTCGCCGGCGGATTTCAATACTGATGAGGCGAAAAAGTTTTTCAAGTTTGTTGATAATGAAGCCGGCGATCCGTACGTCTATATTAATGGCGGCATCTGGTCGCAGGCAAATGCATTTTACGCGATGGATTTGAAAGCGATCGGCGAAGTTGATAAAGCAGTTGATTTCGTGAAACGCATTATGACGATTGACGGCATTGCGCACAGCCCGATGGGCGTGCCCGCGATGTACGAATACCGTTTCTCCGATTCCACGTCGAAGGAGTTTGGAAAAATTGATAAGCCGTCGTTCATGTGGGCGGGAGGGTTTTATCTCAACACGTTGTACAAGCTTTTCGGTGTAAAAGAAAACGAGTGGAATGTTTCGTTTGCCGGACCGCTTCCTTCGGCGTTGGATTCCGCCTCGTACACTCTTGCAGTCGGAAGAAAGAAAGACGTTGTCGTTTCAGGAAATGGGGAATACTTGCACTCGCTGATATTCAATGACGAAGAAATTCCGTCGCTTGTCATTCCACTTGACGCAGTGAATGCAACAAAGTGCGTTGTTGCATTTGGAATGCCGGAACATCCGTATCTTCAGCGGCTGAATGCGGTGCTGAATTCTGCACATTACAATCCCACAAAGAAAAAATTATCGCTCCGGGTTTCTTCTTTTTCCGGGCATCACACAACTGCGGTGATTGTTGCGCCGGTAAAAGTCCGGCGTGTTTTGATTGACGGAAGGCACAGCAAGAATTTTGATATGCATTCGTTAGATAAAAGGTTGAATGAAATTACGTTGCATTTTTTAGGAACCGATAAAACGCAAAACATCGAACTAACTTTTTGGCCATGAAAGCTGCTCTGTTTGAAAAACCTCATGTGTTGAATGTTGCTCAGAGATCACTGCGAACCTTGCGTGAGGGAGAAATTCTTCTCAAAATTGAAGTTTGCGGCGTGTGCGGAACCGATGTTCACATCGTCGAAGGAACCTCGCGCTCAACGCCGCCGGTCGTGCTGGGCCACGAGTTTGCCGGAACAATTGAAGATGCCGGCGCTTCGCATTTTACACAGGGACAGAAAGTTGCGGTTGATCCCAATATTGCTTGCGGAACATGTTTCTATTGCCGCCGCGGACTTGTTCATCTTTGTGAAAATCTTCGGGCGCTTGGTGTTGATATTGACGGCGGAATGGCGGAGTATTGTATCGTTCCGGCGTCGCAGATGTACATTTTGCCGGATAACATGCCGGCTCATGCAAGCGCATTTGTGGAACCGGTGTCGTGTGCAATTCACGGCATCGACCGGGCGAATATTCATATCGGCGATACTGTCGTTATTCTTGGCGGCGGCACGATCGGTTTGATTATGCTGCAGCTTGCAAAAAGTGCCGGGGCTGCGCGCATTTTTGTTGTGGAGCCGCTGGGACACAAACGAGAACTGGCGTTGCGTGTTGGTGCGGATGAAGTTATTGACCCTAAGGCGACGGATGTCCGCGCAATGATTTTTGATTTGACCGGAGTCGGAGCGGACGTTGTGATCGAATGCGCCGGTAAAGTTCAGACAGCGCAATCGTCGCTTGAACTTGTGCGGCGCGGCGGCACGGTAGAATTTTTCGGTGTTTGCTCCATCGGCGAAACATTTCCGCTTGAGCCAAATAAAGTTTATTCTAAAGAGCTGACGATTGTCGGTTCTTATGTGAACCCACATACATTTTCACGTTCGATTGCCGTGCTCGCATCTGGAAAAGTCCGCGTTGATAAATTTCAGCTTGACCGTTTTCCGCTCGACGGCGTTCACGAAGCCATGGCATACCAGCGCGAAGGGCGAACGATTAAAAGCATTATTGAGCCGCAAAAATGAAAGCCTTCTTCTCATCCGTTTTGTGGGGAAAAAAATCAGGTGTCATTCCCGCGAAAGCGGGAATCTATGCAATTTTTTTTTGCAGCGTGATTATTTTTTCTGTTGATGCACAATCCCTTGTTAATTTCAGTCACCTCAATCATCTAACCGAAGAAATTGAATTCTACGGCGACTCGGTTGACATTGTCCATATTTATTCAAACTATCCCGATTATCATTGGGTTGATGCCAAGGAATCCGGTCCGGAAGGAATTGCCTGTGTGGATGATGCTGCCCGTGCCGCGGTGGTATATCTTCGCGATTATGAACTGAATCGCACCGCGTCAAGTCTTGTAAAAGCAAAAAGCCTTCTTCGATTTGTTTTGAAAATGCAGGCCGGCGACGGCGAGTTTTACAATTTTATTTTTGCCGATCATACAATCAATCGTGATGGAAAAACCAGTTTTAAATCGTTTGGCTGGTGGGCGGCGCGTGGTTTGTGGTGCTTGTCGAAAGGGTATCGGGATTTCATTTCTATCGATCCCGTTTTTGCAGAAGAACTTAAGGCGGCAATCGAACGTTCGCTTCCGCATGTTAAAAAGCTGCTCGATAATTACGGGAGCGTTCGTGTTGTTGACAGTTTGCGTGTTCCGCAATGGCTGATGTATGATTCAGGAAGCGATGTGACGTCCGAGCTTTCGCTTGGTCTGCTGGAATATTATCAAGCAAGAAAATCTCCGGAAGTGAAAAATCTGATCACAAAATTATGCAGCGCACTGGTCATCATGCAGGATGGAAACGCGATAACGTTTCCGTATGGCGCCCATCGTTCGTGGGAAACAATGTGGCATATGTGGGGCAACGGACAAACAGAGGCGCTCGCGGCGATCGGACGCAAATTACAAGACAGCACGATGATACTTTCTGCCGAAAAGGAAGCACGCGGTTTTTATGTACGGCTTCTCATCAACGGCTTCATGAAAGAAATGGACGTTGCACATCCGGAAAAGAAAGTGCAGTATGATCAAATCGCGTACGGCGTTCGTCCGATGGCGGTCGGATTGCTTCGACTGTACGACGCAACACAAGATTCGCTGTATTTGAAGCTTGCCGGTCTTGCCGCTTCGTGGTTGTTCGGCGATAACGTTGCACATGCTGCTATGTACAATCCAGCCAATGGAATTTGTTTTGACGGGATTACCGATTCTGCGACAGTGAACAAAAATTCCGGCGCTGAGTCAACAATCGAAGCACTTCATACGTTGGTAGAGATTGAACATTATCCGATGGCGAAAAAATATCTTTCCTGTCGGAAAATACATCGCGGTGAAACACACGGCTATCTTTATGCGACGTTCACAAATGAAACAGGCGGCGAACTGACACTTGCTATTCTTCTTAAAACCGGAAAAGTACTTTTGCATGAAGGCGGAATAGAAGCAATTAATAATGAACAATGAAGAATTACCGATTATCAGACTTAATCCTGAACCCTGAACGTAGACTTAAACCTTGAAGCGTTTTTTATTCATAGTATTGATTTTCGGAACCGTGGCTTCTCTTCACTCTCAACAAATTGCAATCAGCAGAATCGAAGCGATGCCGGATTTTCCTTCGCCGTATCAGATGCGAAACTGGAAAGCTGTTGCGCTCGGTTATGATTCTCTTGTTTTCGATGTAAATAAGCCGAGAAATTATTTACCTCTGAGCTGGCTGGTATCAAATACAGTGAACTACACTAATCACGGGACGTTCGGTTTGCATTCTTACGTTGGTGATTCCCGCAGCGGATTCGGTGAGGGCATCAATTGCCTGCCGGCGATCATCGGTGCGACGCTTTCGGGAATTGATAAGAGCAATCAAGGCGGATACAATTGGGCGCAGATGTGTGAAGAATGGTTCAACAGGCAGAACGGCGAGAATGTTTATCTGAATGATCCTTCCGCATCAACCGGCGATGATTGGTGGTACGAAACGATGCCGAACGTTTTTTTCTATCAGCTTTATTCGCTGTATCCAAGCGTCGGAAATTTTGGTTCGCAGTTTACCACCGTTGCTGATCGCTGGCTTGGCGCGGTGTATGCAATGGGCGGTGCGACAACGCCGTGGAGCTTGCCGAATATGGATCATCGCGCATGGGATCTAATGAAGAATATTCCAAATAATGCAAGCGTTCACGAGCCGGAATCTGCCGGAGCGATTGCGTGGCTTTTGTATAATGCGTTTGTAAAAACCGGCGATGCAAAATACCGGACAGGCGCCGAGCTTGCAATGGAATTTCTGAACAACTACCCGTCGAATCCGTCGTACGAGCTTCAGCTTTCGTACGGAACATACATGGCGGCGCGAATGAATGCGGAAATCGGAACGACGTACGATGTTGCGAAAATGGTGAATTGGTGCTTCAATGTCGGTGCGTTGCGGAACTGGGGCGCAATTACCGGAACGTGGGGCGGATATGATTGCAGCGGTTTGATTGGCGAAGTGAACGGCTTAAACGATTATGCGTTTTGCATGAACACTTTCGAACAAATCGGTGCGCTCGTGCCGATGGTTCGTTACGACCCGCGGTTCGCACGCGCGATTGGAAAATGGGTGTTGAACGCCGCCAACGCCGCACGGTTGTTTTATACGAATTATCTTCCGGATTCACATCAGGATAGCTATCAATGGTCACATCAATATGATTCGAGTTCATTCATTGCTCATGAAGCAATGAGACAGTTCGGTCCCGGAAACGTTAGCCCTTACGCAACTGGCGACGCTATAAGCGGCGGATGGGCGGCGACAAATCTTGGATTATATGGTTCATCGCATGTCGGAATTTTGGGCGGCATCATTGATACAACGAATGTGAAAGGAGTTCTGAAACTTGATGTGCTGAAGACAGATTACTTTCACGCGAATGCGTATCCGACATTTCTTTTCTACAATCCTGATTCAGTACAGCAAACAATTCTTTTTGATGTCGGCGCCGGTCAACATGATGTGTATGACGCGGTCAGCAAATCTTTTTTGCTGAAAAATTCCACCGGCATTGTTTCGCTGCCTATCCCTGCCGATGGAGCAGTTCTTGCAGTTGTCACGCCCGCGGGCGGAAAGCAGGCATATGATCTGGAAAAATTTTTAGTGGATAATATTGTTGTGGATTATCATTCGGGTAACACAGTCGTAAATTATCCGCCGCGCATTAAAAGTCTCGCAGCAACAGCGCCACTGCTGGCAATCAACGACAGTACAGATATTTATTGCACTGTTGAAGATCGTGACAACGATTCGCTTACATATCAATGGAGCGCTTCAGGAGGTACGATTACCGGCAGTGATTCTGTTGTGAAGTGGCACACGCCTTCCATGATAGGAGGCTATACAATTTCTTGTCATGTTTTTGACGGGCACGGCGGACAGGATTCAACAAGCGACACAATTCAAGTTGTTGAAGCAATTTATCAGCCGCCGACGATTACAGGAATTTATGCTCATCCCGGAAAGATCGATCTCGGCGCAACGACAACTTTAACGTGTGTTGCGAACGACCCGAACGGTTTCCCGCTTCATTACACATGGCTTGCATCATCGGGAACGATAGGCGGTGCCGATTCGTCAGTAACATGGACAGCACCGGATTCAGAAGGAAATTATTTTTTTCACTGTACGATTGACAACAGCCACGGCGGTACCGCGACCGACAGCATCGGTGTTGAAGTGAGAGACTTCACGAAGAATCAAACCGGCAATCTGATCGCCTACTATCCTTTCAATGGCAATGCCAGCGATGAAAGCGGAAACGGAAATAACGGCACAGTGAACGGAGCTTTTCTCAGTACCGATCGGTTTGGTAATCCGCAGAGCGCGTTTCAGTTCAACGGAACGACCAACAGCATTCAAGTACCGAATATGCCGGCGCTGAATTTTCAAAACTCAATCAGTGTCGCTTTCTGGATGAAAGTCGGTGCGTTTTATGATACTCGCGAAGAGTACCCGATCTCTCACGGCAATTGGCAGAACCGCTGGAAAGTTTCCATTACGAATAAACACCTTCGATGGACGGTAAAAACCGATTCCGGAACCAAAGACCTTGATTCAAAAACTCAATTGGTGACGAATACTTATTATGATGTGGTGGTCGCATACAATGGCTCTGATTTTGAAATTTATCTCGACGGCGATCTCGATGCGTTTTCGTCGTGGTCGGGATTGATTCAGCCGTCGCCGGTGGCTCTTACCATCGGTCAGGATTTGCCCGGCGACAACAATTATGATTTCAACGGCTGGCTTGACGACATCCGCATTTATAATTATGCGCTTTCGATGACAGAAATTCAAAATTTGTATTCGGTTTACACAAGCGTTCACAATCAAAACGGCGCGCCTCTGCCCAGGGAATATTCTTTGTTGCAGAATTATCCCAATCCATTCAACCCGGCAACAATCATCAGTTACCAATTGCCAATGACCAATGATGTGACGTTGAAAGTGTATGATGTTCTTGGCAGAGAAGTGGCAGCATTGGTGAACGAACGAAAACCTCCGGGGACGTATGCTGTAAATTTTGATGGCAGCAGATTTGCGAGCGGTGTGTACTTCTATCGCCTCACGGCGGGAAGTTTTGTACAAACGAAAAAATTATTGATTGAGAAATAACATCAATTATCAATGAACAATTACCAATTATCAAATTCAATCCTAAACCTCCGGAAGGAGTCCCTTTGGGACTTGAACCTTATACCCAAGACCTAATGCCTAATACCGGGCACTTATCATGATAAAGAAACTCGATCTTAACGGTACGTGGCGATTCAAAGCAGTGAATGCTTATAACGCGCTTACCAAAGAAAAACGAGAAGTAAAACGGTGGATGGACGGAAATGTTCCGGGCACCGTCCATATGGATTTGCTTGCCGGGAAGTCCCGCGAAGCGGGATCCCGTACTGCGGGAAAAATTCCTGATCCGTTTTACCGTATGAATGAAAACGAAGTGCAGTGGGTTGATTCACAGCAGTGGCTCTATCAACGCAACTTTGTTATTCCCACCGTCGTGTTGAAAGAGAAGAACATTGTTCTTGTTGCCGAAGGACTGGATACGTACGCAAAAATTTCCATCAACGGGAAATTTGTCGCTGATACCTCGAATATGTTTGTTGAACATCGTCTCGATATCAAGCGGTATCTCAAAGCAGGGAGGAATCGCATCGAAATTCTTTTTGATTCGCCGACGGTTCGCTCAAAATCAATCGAGAGGAAATTCGGTCCGCTGAAAGTTGCCAACGATCCGCACCGTGTCTATGTACGGAAAGCGCAATATTCATTTGGCTGGGATTGGGGTCCGCGGCTGACAACATCAGGTATCTGGCGGAATATTTTTATTGAGGCATATTCTCATTCATGCTTGCGGCATCCATTTGCAAAGATCGTGTCGTTGTCAAAATCCGCTGCGATTGTTGATGTCTCTGTTGATATTGATCCGCCTGCATCGCGGCATTTGATGCTGCGTTCATTTGTCGCGGGCAATATTTTTTCAGTCGAACGCACTGTGCAAGTTCTGGGCAAACACGCGCATGTGAGAATAACAATCCCAAACCCGCAACTGTGGTGGCCCAATGGCTACGGCGGTCAGCCGATGTACACTGCCGTTCTTACACTATTACAAAATGGTGAAACAGCGGACGAAATTGAATTTTCTTTCGCGCTTCGTACGGTGCGCTTGGTACAGGACAAAGATGCAGAGGGGAGATCGTTCGTTTTTGAAATCAACGGAAAGCAAATTTTCTGCAAGGGCGCCGACTGGATTCCGAGCGACAGCTTTATTCCCCGCATCGCAGATTCCACTTATCAACGTTTACTCGCTTTGGCTAAAGACGCGCACATGAATATTCTCCGCGTGTGGGGCGGAGGAATTTATGAGCAGGATATTTTTTATGAACTGTGCGACCGGCTGGGATTGATGGTATGGCAGGATTTTATGTACGCGTGCGGCGAGTATCCGCAGCAGCCGTGGTTTCTGAAGGAAGCAAAAGTTGAAGCAGAAAAAGCGGTGAGGCGCCTTCGCAATCACCCGAGCATTATTGTGTGGTGCGGCAACAATGAATGCGAGTGGTTGTTTTGCATGGAAAATCCCGGCTCGTCTCCGGACGACATGACCGGCGCAAAAATTTTCCGTGACATTCTTCCGTCAGTTTGCCGGGAGATTGACGGCACGCGTCCGTATTGGCGAAGCTCGCCGTTCGGCGAAGGATTTCCAAATGATGAATCGAACGGCAACCATCATCAGTGGCAGGTGTGGAGTGCGTGGAAAGATTATCGTCACTATGAGACTGATCATGCACGTTTTGTTACGGAATTTGGTTTTCAAGCGCCGGCAAATCGAACGACGCTTGAAGAAGTTTCGCGCCCCGAAGACCGCGCGCCGTTCGCCGCAGGTGAATTTATGGAGCATCATAACAAACAGATTGAAGGACCGGAGCGGCTGATCCGGTTTCAAGCGGCACATTTTACACTTGACTCTGATTTTGACAGATTCATTTATCAGGGGCAATTAGTGCAGGCGGAAGCTCTTAAAACGGCGATTGAACATTGGCGGCGGAGAAAATTCAACACTGCCGGCGCACTCTTTTGGCAGTTAAATGACTGCTGGCCCGTAAGCAGTTGGGCGGTTGTTGACAGCGCATTGCGTCCGAAAGCCGGTTATTATTTTGCGAAGAAATTTTACGCTCCTGTGCTCGTCAGCTTTAAGCGATTTGAAAAAGGTGCGGAAGTGTGGCTAACGAACGACACGTTTGAACGGTGCGAAGGAATCCTGACAATCTCGCTTCGGTCGTTCGGCAGGAAAATTCAGCCTGGAGCTGAATTATGGAAGAAGAAAATTTCAGCAGTCGTTTCTGCAAATAGCTCACAGCGGTGCGAGACATTGTTGTACGACAAGCTTTCCGTTGGTGATACTTCTTCCCAATATCTTTATGTGAATTTTTCGATTGGCGGGACAACCGTTTCTGAAAACAGATTGTTCTTTGTCGAGCCGAAATATTTCCGCCTTTCCGTACCGAAGATTGGCGCGGTCGTCAAAACAATTGAACCTCATCTTTTCTCAGTTTCACTTCGAAGCAATACGTTTGTGAAAAATTTGCGCCTCGAAGTTAACAATGGCGGCGCAGAATTCGACGACAACTATTTTGATCTTGATGCAGGTGAGACAAAAACCGTGCAGGTTATTTCAGAACTTTCAGAAGCACAACTGAGGAAGAGTCTTCGCTTGCGATGGGTTAACAATACACAATGATGAATTACCGATTCACCTGCTAAACTCAAAACCAGAAATTCGGGACCTAACACCCAACACCAAAAGCCTAATCCCTACCGATAAAGGTATTTCTGTAATTCTTCTTTCCTGATTTTTCCTCCAAGCACAACACTGTCGGCGCCTGCATACGGAAAATATAACTCGCCGTTGTAAAAATACGCGCCGCAAATAAAAACGACATTGTTCACGCCTAACTCGGCATCGCCTTTTGTTTCGGCGGGAGAGGAAGGACGCAACAGCGGCTCGTTTCGCTTTACAATGAATTCCGGTGTCGCCTTTGACGCCATGTTCCACTTTGATGGATCGCCAATGGCGATTGCTAAGTCGTATTCGCGTGTGCGGTCTGCTTTGCGGTTGCCGATGTGGTAGATGATGAGATACCGTCCGTCTGGAAGAAGCAGC
>JAJYOK010000010.1 GCA_021796215.1 Bacteroidota bacterium | reverse complement strand
TCGTGCAAATTCAATCACCGAAAGGAATTGCACGCGGGCTTCAGCGCGTCGGACGTTCAGGACATCTCATCAGCGCGCAAAGCAAAGGACGAATTTATCCGACGCATCGCGAAGATTTATTGGAATCGGCAGTCGTCGCAAAAGAAATGAACGCGCATGCCATCGAACATACGCATGTGCCGATGAATTGCCTCGATGTCGTTGCACAGCAAATTGTTGCTATGGTAAGCGTGGAAGAATGGAATATTGATGAATTATTCGGTCTTCTCCGGCAATCGTATTGTTATCATACGCTCACACGAAATTTATTAACGAATGTTCTTCAGATGCTTGCGGGCAGATATACGAATGAAGCATTCCGGGAATTGCGTGCGCGCATTTCGTGGGACAAGGTGAGGAACACGTTGTCGGCGCTTCCCGGTTCCTCTCGTTTGGCAATCACCAACAGCGGCACAATCTCCGACCGTGGTTATTTTGGCGTTTATCTCGACGATAAAAAAATGGCATACGGCGCCACAAAAATCGGCGAAGTGGATGAAGAATTTATTTACGAAAGCCGCGCAGGCGACACATTTATTCTCGGCTCCAACGTTTGGAAAATACTCGACATTGATACCAATAAAGTCATTGTCGCACCGGCGCCGGGCCAGCCGGCACGCATGCCGTTCTGGCGCGGCGAGGGAATTGGCAGAACATTCGAATTAGGATTGAAGATCGGAGAGTTTCTTTCAAACGCGGAAATTTCGCTGAAGCAGCAGAACGATTTCCTTCCACGGCTGAAAGAGCTTTATCCTGTTGATTCATCTTCGGCATGGAATCTTCACGAGTATTTGCGGACACAGTTGGAATTCACAGGCGCGATTCCTTCGCACACAAAACTTATCATCGAAGGATTCCGCGATGAGATCGGCGACCCGCGTATTGTGGTACATTCATGTTTTGGGCGAAGCGTCAACGGCTTGCTCGGTCTCGTATTGCTGCATCAACTGAAAAAGCGGATAAACATTTCCGCCGGGGGCGGATACACCTCTGGCGTAGAAGTACAAATGCTGTACAATGACGACGGCATTCTTCTCCGCTGCTCGGATGCGGAACGTCTTCCGCTCGATCTTTTTTCAGAATTAACTCCAGACGCAGCACAGGAAATTGTTCTCGAAGAATTGATGATGTCGCCGCTTTTCGGCGGATTGTTCCGGCAGAACGCAGAGCGTGCAATGCTTCTGCCGAAATTATTTCCCGGAAAACGAACTCCGCTCTTTCTGCAGCGCCTTCGCGCCGGAGATTTACTGCAAATTGCTCGGCAGTACGACGACTTCCCCATTGTCATTGAAACCGTGCGGGAAGCATTGAACGATGTTCTCGACTTCGAACATTTCAAAGAGATAGTTCAAAAAATAGAAACGGGAGAAATTCATATCCATGAAGTGCAAACTGAAACGCCGTCGCCCTTTGCCGCCGGAGTGCTGTTTGATTTTGCGGCAGTGTACATGTACGAATGGGACAAGCCAAAACGCGGCGCACAGGAAACCCAACAGGCACTGAACAGGGAGCTTCTCTCCGACATTGTTGATTTCACGATGGTGAAACCGATTCTGAGAAGCGATGCCGTCAGCAAAGTTATTGATCAACTGCAATACGTCGCACCAACACGCGCGGCGAGAACTCCGGAAGAACTTCTCGAAATGTTAATTCGCATCGGCGAATTATCGCGCGAAGAAATCGCCGAACGCTCGGCGGGAAAAACGTTAACGCACGCAGTGCAGCTTCTTGCCCAACATTCTGCGTGTTCAATTACGGTGAGCGGGATTGAATATCTGATCGCATCAGAAGAAATTCCATTTTACCGAACGCTCGCGCACATTTCAGCAGAGTCTCTTAAAAATCTTCCCGACGAAATCACGGCAAGCGAAATTCCCTCCCGCTTTGCGGGACTGCAATTCATCATCCTTCGCACGCTTCGCTCGCATGGACCGCTGACGGCAGAATTTATCGCACATCGTTATGGCATTGATGAAGACGAATGCCGAAAAATTCTTTCCTTGTTATCAGACAATGAACCGGTGCAGCGCGGGAAGTTTTCCGACGGCGCAGTTCACGACGAGTGGTGTTACCGTCCGAATTTAGATCGCATCCACCGCGCTTCCATTTCGTTACTGCGCAGGGAAATCAAACCAGCAACAATGCCGGACTTTACGAATTTTCTTCTTCAATGGCAGCATCGCACTTCTTCAGCGCAGGAAATCGGCGACTCCGCAGCAATCGAAATTATCGAACAGCTTCAAGCGCTCCCGCTTCCCGCGGAATTATGGGAACCGGAAATTCTCCGGCCGCGCATCAAACGCTACGACGCGGCAGAAGTTCGCGCGCTTACTTCCCGCGGTGAAGCGCTCTGCGTCGGCACAAATTCCGGGAAGATTCAATGGATACTTCGCGGAGAAGGTGCGGCTTTTTTACCTGAAGGAAATTCGGAAACCGTAGAATCACTTTCATCTTCATCGCAAAATGTTCACAATTTTTTGAAAGAAAACGGCGCATCGTTCTTGTCGGATTTGAGAGACGGAATGAACATTTCTCTTGCTGCACTGAACAAAGCAATTGCCGAGTTGTTCTGGAATGGACTGATCACGAACGATGTCTTCGATGAAATCGCACATGTTAAACGGTTTAGAACAACTGAGGAAAATACTTTCCCTGAGGAACGAATTGTTTTGACAAACCCGCGGCACAATCCGCTTAAATTCAGAGCGATGAAATCCGTCCGCGCAGCGCTGAAAACTGCGCCCGGCTGGAATGGGCGCTGGTCGCTGATGCACTCACGAAACGTCTTCGGATCGAAACTTTCGCCTGAAGAAAAAATATCGCGCCGTGCAGAGCAGCTGCTTCACCGGTACGGCATCGTGGCGCGTGAAATTGTCAAACGCGAAGAAAACCTTGGGTCATGGCCATTGCTCGCAATGGAATTCCAAAAGATGGAATTGCGCGCGGAAATACGCCGAGGCTATTTTGTCGAAGGATTGTCGGGAATGCAGTTTGCGCTGCCGGCGGCGGTTGAAACTTTGCGCAATATTCGAAGCGCAGCTTCCGATGAAACTCCTGTCGTACTCAACGCATGCGACCCGTCAAATCCATACGGTTCGGGAATCGAGTTGAACGGAACATCATCCAATTCTCTGCGCATGATGAGAGTTCCGTCAAATTATCTCGTCCTGCATAAAGGCATGCCAATTGTGTGGATTGAAAATTACGGAGCGCGCGTGTCAACAATTACAGAAACCGACATCCAACTATTGCGGCTTTGCTTGACACAGTTTGTCGAATATCTCCGCTCTGCGCGTTCTCACGAACATGACGCTATCACTATTGAGCATTGGAATGATCTCCGCCCGACAGAAAATCCTGCCGCTGAAATTCTTCGTTCCATCGGATTCTACCGCGACCGCGTGCAGACAATGAGATTGGAATTATAGCATGCTTCCACACTATATCATTGATGGCTATAATCTTCTCCATGAAATCCCATCGCTGAAAAAGCTTCTCTCTCACGATGCGGCCGCAGCGCGAGAGCAGCTTATTGATATGATTGCACGGCTTACGATGAAGAAAAAATCCCGCTGCACGATTGTATTCGACGGCGCAAAACCGCATGCCGGGAATTTTCCGGCAAGCAATACGCCGATTCATGTCGCCTATTCCTTCCCAATTTCCGCCGACGAAAAAATCCGGGAGATGATTGAAAAATCGAAAAGCCGCACATCGCTCGTTATCGTCACTTCCGATCATGAAATTCTTAACTTTGCACGTGTTTGCTCATGCACAACGCACACGTCAAAATATTTCAGGCAATTGTTGTTTGAAGAGCCGGACAACGGCGAAGAAAAAGAACAGATGAGCCTTTCAAAGGAACAAGTAAAGGAATGGCTGAAGATTTTTGGAGAGGAGAAAAGGTGAAATTACAAACTTGCAACTTTCGCGGATTTAGTTGCGAGCGATTCCTCCATCATTGTAATAAACTTTGCAAAAAGATAATCACTGTCGTGTGGACCGGGGGATGCTTCCGGATGATATTGAACGCAGAACAGCGGAAGTGTTTTATGCTGAAAGCCTTCAACTGTTTGATCGTTAAGATTGATGTGTGTCAGCTCCACTTTTTCTGAATCCATTGTTTTCCACTCAACGGCGAAGCCGTGATTCTGCGACGTAATTTCAATCTCATTCGTCATCAAATTTTTCACCGGATGGTTGGCGCCCCGATGGCCGAATTTTAGCTTGTACGTCTTCCCGCCAAGCGCTAACGCTAACAATTGATGACCAAGGCAAATACCAAAAATCGGCTTCACGCCGATTAGTTTTTTAAGATTCTGAATTGCATATTTCACCGCATCCGGATCACCAGGACCATTCGAAAGAAAAATTCCATCAGGATTCATTGCAAGAACTTGTTCGGCAGAATACGATGCGGGCACAACAGTAAGGTCACATCCATAACTGACAAGCCGGCGTAAAATATTTCTCTTCACACCGTAATCAAATACCACAACATTGAAACGCCGCCCATTTCGCTTCGCATCAGTTTTTTGAGTCGCCAGCGCATACGGCGTGCGATCAACATCGTTCCAGCGGTATAGTTTTTCGCACGTTACTTTTCGCGCCAAATCCTGCCCCGTCATTCCTGGCGATGCTTGTGCTTTTGCAACAAGGCTTGTATCATCTAAATCCGTTGTCGAAAGAACTCCGCGCAATGCGCCTTGTGTGCGAATCATTTTCGTCAACATGCGTGTATCAATGCCCTGAAGAGCGATGACATTGCTGCGCTTCAGCCATGCGGCAAGACTTTCGTTCGCACGCCAATTGCTGAAGAAATCAAAATATTCGCGCACGAGAAATCCTGAAACCTGCGGCTTACCGGATTCAATATCTTCAAGATTGACACCGTAATTGCCGATCATTGGATACGTCATCGTGACGATCTGTCCGGCGTACGACGGGTCGGTGAGAATTTCCTGATAGCCGGTCATACTTGTGTTGAACACAACTTCGCCGGCAATTTCTCCTTCGGCGCCGAAATTCTCTCCGGTAAAAACTATTCCATTCTCTAAAGCAAGCTTTGCGATCATCGTTGTTTCATCACCCTAATATTTTTCCAGAAGAAAAATACGAAAATCGTGATGGAGAGTCAACGAATCCGCTTGCAACTCGATGTCATCAGAAAATATCTAATGAGGGTCAACCGCATCAGAATATACTAAGCAAGCTCTCAGAATTCGTATTCAATTCCAAATATCGGCAGCAATCCCCACTGATAGATTTTATCTTGTTCCTGTTTCTCGCCGTTTTAAAAATAGGATGCGACATTTTTTCGATTGTAGGCATTCCATATACTCAGGTATGTTACCATGTTGGAATTAACGAAATGAAATCGTTTATCGGCGCGGATATTCAGTGAATGGTAATCGGGCATCCGGGCAGCATTGATACGAGTTTGATCCAGCACATCCCTGTTTAGGGCTTGTGAAGCAGCGATATCCAACGGAGTGTATGGAACCCCGCCTGCAAAAATCCATCGTGCGCTAAATTCCCACTCGCTGTTCGGTTTATATCCTCCCTCGATACTAAAAATAATCCTATTATCGAACACACGATTGCGCCAGACGCCGTCATCTCCCCGATAGCGTACAGTTGAGTACGATGCACTTGCCAGACCGTAAAAATTCTGGGCAAGCTTCTTCTGAAGCATAATCTCGACACCGCGAGACATTGCCTTGCCTTTGTCGGTCAAAGAGTTGTGGTTGAAGAAGAATCCGTAACGGTAGAATAATTCATCCATCACAAAAAGAGATGGTTGAGATGGATCCAATGGGAAAGAGTCATAATCTTTTTGATATACTTCAACACTCAACTTGGTGCTTTCTGTAAGAAGATGGTCGATCCCGATAATATAATGGACGGCTCTCGGTGTTTTGAGGTTTTTGTTTGTTTCATTTTGAGCCAACAAGAGGAGAGGAATATCTTGGAAATAAATTCCCGTCGATGCTTTCAGTGAAGTCAGCTCCGAAAGTTGATACAATGCCGCAAGACGCGGAGAGAACACTGAAGCTTTATTAAACGAAAAATAATCCCAGCGGCTGCCGAACGTGAGGGTAAGACGGGAAAAAGGATTAAAAATGTAATTCACATAAGCGCCAATCTTTCGCGCCCCGGGATTATCATTGAAAATAAATTGCGCCGTGGAGTCGCCCAAGGCATCAGTGTACGCACTGTAAGCATTATCATATTCATTTGAAAGATTTTTCCCCTCGATGCCAGCTTCAATCGTGTTTCTGTCGTCTATTTTGAAATGCATAGTAGATCGAAATTGTATAGCTCCTTCATAAGAGCGATTGCGAACAATATGTACGTCGCTATTGGTTTCAAACCAATCTTCCTTATATTTTGAGAAGGAATATGACAATGAAGCCGCTGAATAAATATTATTGTTCCACAGCGCCCGCCAGGTGATTCCGGCGGTGTTCTCATAAATATCCTGATTCCCGTAAAAAATCATTTTGTTTTCAACGGCGGCCGCGGCATCGGGATTATTATGGTCGTCGGAAAAAATATCGAGAATGCTGACTGTGTGCTTAGAAGAAAGCGGATAGGTAGCTTTAAAATTAACATCGCCATATGTCGGTACGATTGATGTTCCGATATCAATGGTTTTCACAAGCAGGTCTAAATAACTTCGGCGCATGGAAAGCAGAAAAGAGCCGCCGCCGGAAAACGGGCCCTCAGCGGTGCCGCCAAAGCCGGCAAAATTCAAATCAAGTTGTGTGTCGTACTTTTCTTTGTTTCCCTCTCTGAGCGAAAGTTCCATTACAGATGAGAGCTTATCGCCATACGTAGCAGGAAAACCTCCGGCGCTGAATGTGACGTCATTAATCAAATCCACATTGATAATGCCTATCGGTCCGCCGGTTGCTCCTTGCGTGGGGAAGTGATTAATGTTTGGAACTTCAATACCGTCAATGAAAAAAGCATTTTCTGTCGGGCTGCCGCCACGGACTATCAAGCTGTTCGATTGATCGTTTACCTTCGCAAGGCTTGGCAAGCCTAAAATAATTCTGCTGACATCACCGCCCGAACCCGGGGCGCGGCGAATTTCTTCATAAGACATACTTGTTACGCTTGTTGGCTCGTCAGGCCGCTCATTAAAATATCCTGCTGTCACCACCACTTCGTTTGATTCAAGTGATGTCTCTATAATTTCAACTTCGACTTCAGTCGTGCGTTGGGATCGAACAATGATATCCGTCTTTGTCAACGGAAGATAGCCGATAAAATTGACTCTGACCGAATAGCTGCCAACAGGAATGTTTTGGATGTTGAACGCTCCCTCTGTATTTGTCGTTGAACCTAATTTTGTATCTAACACCATCACCGTTGCCCCGACAATGGGCGACTTTGTCTCGGTGTCAATTACCTTACCTCGGATAGTGCCGGTATAGGTTTGAGCGAAAGACATATTTGGAATAACAAGGAAAAATGCCAGAGTATAGAAGGAAAAAATTTTCTCTTTCATGCGATCGCTCCTGTGCCAACAATAATCAATGCCGCACTATCACTGTTCCTGCACGTGTGCCGAGCGGAGTTTGCACATGATAGAAATACAATCCATCAGGAAGAGGAAGCTGGGGAAAGTGCAGCGCATGCCGTCCCGAAGAAAGTTCTGAAGAAAAGATTGTTGAAACATTCTGCCCCAATTGATTGTAAAGTTTCAGCACGACAAGAGAAGGCTTCGCAAGTGTAACGCCAATATACGCCGGCGATAGTGCCGACAGTGCAGGCGTAAGTGCAGCAAGATTCTGAAGCGGCGCACGTTCCGGCTCCTTAGGATTGTAAAAACGAACCGCCGTAACATTCGACGGAAGGCTTTCATTCCATAATCTATCAAGCGATGTTGCAACGTACCACAATTCCGTGCCGGGCGATGCAGGAAATTCGTCAACGAGCGAAGTCAAGCTATCGGATGTTATGCAAAACAATTCCTTTGCGTCGGAAGTTGTCAGATCGCTTTGAGAAAACGAACGATACATTGCAAAACGATATGCACCGTCACCGTCATTGGCGTACAACGGGGATTCCCACTGTAATTCTACTTCACCATTCGTTTTCACCGCTTTCAGATTTCGCGGAGGCAGCGGCGGTACGGCATCTTTCCAACGCATTGCCGGAAGCAGCGCAGGATAACTGTAGAAATCATATTTCAATGAATCCTGAAATCCATTCAAATTTCTTGTAATAGATTTCGAGCTGAAAAAAATACTTCCGCTCACATTTGAAGTCTCACGATTCAATCTCATTTGGTTTGGCATTTGCGATGCTGACAACCAATGCGGATCTCCCCGACCGTTTCCGTTTCGATACGCCGCCTGCCCGATATACAAATCACGTCCGAACGTGTGCTGCGCCCACCACGGTGTCAGTAGATCATACGCCGCAGGCGGATTACCGATGCTCCAATAAATCTGCGGCGTGACGTAATCAATCGTACCGGCACGCAGCCATTCCAGCGCATCGCAGTATAATTTATCGTATGCCTCGAAGCCATTTGTGCCGGCGCCGCCATCCACAATTCTGTTTTTCCAAATGCCGAACGGGCTGATGCCGAACTTCACCCACGGTTTTATAACGCTGATGCTGTCATGAATCATGTTGACAAGAAGATTCACATTGTCTCTTCGCCAATCGGCAAGATTCGTAAAACCACGATTGTAATGAAGGAATGTCAGGCTGTCTTCGTTCGTGATCGGAGAATACGGATAAAAATAATCGTCAAAGTGAATTCCATCCACATCATACCGGCGAATGACATCAAGAATAACTTTCGTGACATACGCACGCACAGCGGGCAACCCCGGGTCCAACAGCTTCATCGAGCCGAACGTGAGAAGCCAGTCCGGATGCTGAACAGCAACATGGTTTGGCGCAAGCTTGTAGCTTCCTCTTCCCGATGAAGATTTCACGGCGCGATACGGATTGAACCACGCATGCAATTCCATCCCGCGCTTGTGCGCTTCTTCAATGGCAAATTGCAAAGGATCCCACATGGGCGATGGCGCTTTTCCCTGTTCGCCGGTTAACCAATACGACCATGGCTCGATTGAAGAGTGATAGAGCGCATCGCATTCCGGGCGGACTTGAAAAACGACAGCGTTGATGCCAGTAGATTTCAAATTGTCCAGAATGGAAATCAATTCCTGCTGCTGGACTGCCGGCGGCTCGCCTTTATGTAGCGGCCAATCTATATCATCAACAGTAGCAATCCACACGCCGCGAAATTCTCTTTTCGGCGGATTAGTTTGAGTGAAAGAGACAGCGTAAGCGAACAAAGACAATGCGAGTAGAAAAATAAAACGATGTTTTTTCATCGAATCTCAGTCCAAGGTTGGGAAATAAAGAAGGCGGAGCATTGAAATCCCCGCCTTCTGTTGAGAGAAACTATTTTCAGCAAGAGTTATTTTTCCAGCAATAATTTTTTTGCATCAACAAAAGAGCCGGATTGCAGGCGGTAAATATACACGCCGCTCGGCAGTGCCGACGCATTCCATTCCACATCATACGTTCCGGGAGACCGCTGCCCGTTGACAACTGTTGCAACTTCCTGCCCGAGGACATTATACACTTTCAAAGTGACAAATCCGTAGTCGGCAATCGAAAATTGAAAATGAGTAGACGGATTAAACGGATTCGGATAATTCTGACCGAGATGATATGCGAGCGGCTGCAGCACCGGCGGTTGTTCAACCGCATCCGGGTTTTGTCCGATGCCGACCAAAATAATTTTGTACGGCGAGTTTTGCGCATCGCTGTATATTTTCAACGTGTCGAAAAAAACTTTCGCTGTGTCAGGCGAAAATGTCATTGAAAGCGTCAGTGTATCGCCTTTTGTCAGAAGCAAAGGAAAGCTCACGCTTGCAAGAGAAAACACGGAGCTTTGATGAACAATCGAATCCACCTTCAATGTATTAATCGAGGAATTGCTCAACGCCACCGTTTTTGCTGACGACTGCCCGACTGCAATTGTTCCGAAGCCGACACCTGTTGCGGTTGAGGTCATCATTGGCGCGGGTGAGTTCCCTTTCACAGAAATTTTTACCAGACTTAATGCAGAGTTATTTGCGAGATAAACAGTGTCGGAGAATTGACCGACGGACGATGGCGAAAATGAAACAACAGCCAAAGCACTGTCGCTTATTGCTGCATTCGCTGCTGGCGGTTGAAAGTCCGCGCTTCCGGTGTAAGCAGAATCAATTGTCAATACATTCGCTGAGTGGTTGTAAACAGTCAACGTATCGAAAGAAGAATTTCCGATTGCTACGGCGCCGAGATCAAGTGATGAAATGCTCACCGCAATAAACGGCTTGCCGCCTGGCGCGACATAGGCTCGGCTTGCCGTGCTGCTTTCGTTCCATAATTTATCCAACGAAGTTACAACCGCTTCATATTGTGCGGAGGAAGCGGAAGCAAACGAATCCTGAAATTGTGTCGTATCGGTTGTTGTGATCGCACGAATAGCTCGTGGATCATTCGCGTTAATTTCCACCGGAGAATTCACAGCGCTGTACACCACATATCGTCTCGCAGAATCTCCGTCTGCAGCAAGCGCCGGATTCTGCCACTGCAATAAAACCCCGTTCGCATTTACTGTGCCTGCCAAATTTGCCGGCGGCAACGGCGGAACAGAATCTTTCCACGTCATCGCAGGCATGAGCGCTGGATATTTGTAGAAATTATTCTTCAATGAATCTGCAAAACCCTTGGGATTATTGATAACGCCGTACGCTGCCCTGAAGAAAATACTTCCCTCCGCAATGCCCGTGCGATCTAATCGGATTTGATTGGGAAGCTCAGACGCGCCCCAATTGCCATCTGTAATGCGGTACGGTGCCTGGCCCACATACAAATGCCGACCGTTTTTCACCGAAGCCCACCACGGCGCAAGCTTTCCATAATCCTGTCCGCCGCCAAAGGGCCAGTACAATTCCGGACCGATGTAGTCAACCCATCCATGCGCAAGCCACGTAACGGCATCGCAGTATAAATCAGTGTATGCACTAAGCCCGGAAACTCCTGCCGGAACGCCGCTCTTCCAAATACCGAACGGACTGATGCCCCATTTCACCCAGGGCTTAATTGCCTGAATGCTGTCGTGAACAGCTTGAATAAGAACATTGACATTGTTTCTTCGCCAGTCGCTAATGTTCGTGAAGCTGCCGCGGTACAATCTCCAGCTTGCAGAATCCTGACTTGTTATACCATTGTAAGAATAAAAATAATCGTCCCAATGCACACCGTCAATATCGTAGCGCCGCACAACGTCAAGAATAACACTTAAGTCGTACGCGCGAACTTCGGGAAGTCCCGGATCGAGCAGCCATTCGTTGCTGAATTTGAGAAGCCACTCCGGATGTTTTACTGCAACATGATTCGGCGAAAGCGGGTAGCTCGGATTTCCATTCGATACCGTTTTCACTGCACGGTACGGATTGAACCACGCATGCAATTCCATTCCGCGCTTATGCGCTTCGGTAATTGCAAATTGAAGCGGATCCCACAGCGGATTCGGCGCACTGCCTTGCGCTCCGGTCAGCCAATATGACCACGGTTCGATTGATGATTGGTACAGCGCATCGCATTCGGGCCGAATTTGAAAAACAACTGCGTTTATACCGATGGCTTTCAGATTGTCAAGAATGGTGATGAGCTGGCTTTGCTGGTACGATGGCGCCGCACCGCGCGCGGGCCAATCAAGATTTGCAACGGTCGCAATCCATGCGCCGCGAAATTCACGCTTCGGAGGAATGCTTTGTGCGGATGACACAAAAACTACAACGAGTGTGAGAAGGAGAGGTCGTATCAAATTTTTCATGCGGATAATATATTGTGGTAGAAAAGTGGTGAATTGAAAATTTCGTTCAACATAAGCTTTGCGGTAGAGCACGGTACGCGGAAAAATTCCCCTCGATTCCGACGAGTGCCGGAACAGGGATTGATGACGCGAAGGAAACAACGCAACTAAATATAAGCAATCCGATTGCTTAGAGCAATCGGATTGCCGGGTAATTCAAAAGCGGTACGAAACTGTAAAGTTGACGTTGGTTGTTTTGATTGTCTCGTCGGTGCGCGACGCATCGGTTCCCGCAGGCAAAAACGGATCAACGTAATTGTTATGATATGTTTTCGTCGAACCGAATGCTATGGCGCCATCAAGCAAAACATCATTCTGTAGAAGAATGCCGATTCCGGCGGTCACAGCGGTAAGATCGTACGATGAAGGATCGCCTGCAAACTTTGACGGATCTTTGTAGTATCCGGCACGCAAACTGACGCCCGTTCCCGGAATTTGAAATTCTCCGCCGATATGAATATTGGTCGTGGCGCGGAAGAGATTGCTCAGCGTGCTATTGTCCTGTTCCAATGTCGCGTTGTTCTGCCACTGAACCTGGCTCCAATCAGCATACTGAATATCAGCGGCAAGAAGCAAACCGTTCACCGGCATGACCGAAGCGCCGATGCCGAAAACCCAAGGAGAAATTACGCCGTAATTGTTATCGGGAACTGTGTACGGATATTGATAACTGCTACCGTCATCAAACACGCTCTGTCCGGAATTTGTGTACGACTCACGCACGGTGATGGATGTTGGTGTCTTCAATGTTAATCCAAAGCGTGCTTTGTCACTGAGGCGGTACATCATTCCGAACATTGCATTGATTCCGCTAATATCATCGGAAACATTCGAATTGTAATAGAATTTATTGAAGTCCCACGGAAAAGTCTGGTAATGATTTTTCGAATCCGTTTCAAGGTAGCTTCTTACATAATTATAGCTTCCGGTCAGCACATTGATTGTAATTCCGAACGACAAATCTTTTTCAACATCCATAGCGCCGGAAAAAGCCCAAACACTAAGCCCGCCGCTTTCACGCGTTTCGCCGCTTTGGTTGACGCTGTCTCGAATAGGCGTGTAACCAGTCGTATCTTCCAAATAAACCTGATAAGGAATGTCATACGACGCATCATTATCATACAGCGAAGGAATAATTGACGACCGCGCATTGAATCCGTTGAAGTCAACCACGCTTGTGAAATCCTTCACGCGGCTGTAACCAAACCCAAACACAAGGCTGCCGCGAACAGTTGGGAATGGAAAGACAAAACCGAGATCGTTCAGAGCCGTTGAAGAGTTTTTTCCTGTTGAAGCGTTTAACGGGTTTCCAAGAAAATATGAATCGTTGTTTACGCCGTTGTTCATAATGCCGCCGGTGATTTCAAGCCGCCGCATTTGCGCCAGACCCGCCGGATTCCAGAACACAGCTGTGTAATCGTCTGCAACGCCAATGTACGCATTGCCCATGCCCATTGCACGCGCACCGACGTTGCCGCCGGTCGAAGAAAGCCGCAGCGCGTCTTCAGGAACTTGTGAAAAGGAAATTGAAAAAAGTGAAAGGGTGCTGAAGCACAATATCAAAGTTGATCTGAACGAAGTCGTTTTCATATTTCTGTTCCCGGATTTCGAGGTTGAAAGATTGTCAATAACACGCAACGACGCGTTATTTTCCGCTTCCGCGTGTTGAACCGGTTTTTCGAGTTGTACCGGAAGAATCGCTCCCTGAACGCTCGCGCCCAGAGGGTTGAGACGGTTGTGCAGTGTGCTGAGTTTGCTGTGATGTTGATGACGCATTGCCTGTTGCAGGAGCAGTTGACGAGCCGCCCGATGGAGCCTGCGGTGCCGGCGATGCACTTGTTCCTCCGCCGCGTGTTACTCCAACATCACGTGTGTGCGGAGTGCTTACGGTGCTACCACCCGATGATTGTGAAACTCCTGAAGCCGGAATCGGTGCCGGTGCATATAAATTGCGCCACCACGGTATGCTTGTTTCGGGATTTCGCCAGCCGTACGGATCAACCACAACTCCATGAACTGTGTGAATGCCGAGTGATTGCATTTCGTCATACCGGTCGTCTAATTCCGACGATGAATGGCAGGAAAGGCAATTTGAACCGTAATTCAATTCCGCTGCCGAAGCGGTACCGGAATAATATTCATTACTATCTGCCGCAGGCTCTGTGACCGACGGTGTCATGAGTACGGTGTAGCAGCCACTCAATAAAAGCGCCGTTCCAATGAGAGAGCCAACTATAAATGATGTTTTCATGATTATTCAAAATTAAAAACATTTATGATGAATGTTCCATCTTCTGCCTTCTCATCTTTGACGGAACAAACAGACAAAATGTTTAACGCCTTCGTCCACCCGAAGCCGGTGCACTTTGCCCACCACCGCCGCGACTTTCATTGCCACTGCTTCTCTCGCGCGGTGCTGAATATGACGGCGGTGCACTCCGTTGCGGCGGAGGAGAATAACGATACCCGGAAGAAGAATTGGAGCGGTTCTCCGGCGCACGTTGGCGCGTTCGTGACTGTCCTTCGGGAGCGCGATTTTGCGCCGGCGGTGCTGATCGCCTTCCGCTTTGTGTCGCGCGGCTTCGCTGCTGCGTCTGACCGCTTTTTCTTGTCGTTGTAGTAGCCTGTCCGCTGTTTCCATTGTTTCGCGAACGTGCAGCCGGCGTTGATCTCGAAACCGAGCCGCGGCCTGAACGAGCATTTTCCTGTGACAACCGTTCCCACCATGCTTTTTGCTCACGGGTTCGCGTTGTCTGCGTTTGCGTTGAACGAGTTGCGCCGGTAGTTGTCGTTTCACGCTGACGATAAGTTCCGGATGACGTTCGAACGTTTGAACTCGCCGCACCTGTTGCCGGAGCGGTGGCATACATTCCGCCGCGCGTCATTCCGCTGCCGCGCGTGCTGCCAAATGCGCGCGTTCTGCCGCCTGTTCCGTTACCGCTATAATAATAAGAATTATACGGATATCCGTTGTAGCCATAATAACCGTAGTAACCATAATATGGATAGTACGGCTGATTCCAATATGGATTGTAGTATGCGACGGAGTACCATGGGCTGTACCATGAATAATACCACGGATCATAGAACGGGTCGTAATAAGAATAACGCCAGCCGCCGCCCCACCATCCATAGCCGCCTGGGTAGTAATAATCGAACGCGAGATGATAACGCCACGCGCGATAGCCATCATCATAAAAATAATTATTGATGGTGGTACCTTCCTGCGACGTTGAATCGTTCACTGTTGTATCGTCTGCGGCGTACTGATCGTCTGAATTATTCTGCCCGTCATTGTTATCGCTCATGGTTGCCACTTCTGTATAGCAACCGGTCAGGATAACGGCAAGACCAAAAACTCCTGCTGTCATCAAAAAATTCCGCCATAGTGTTTTCATTTTCCTATCCTCCTTTCAAAGAGGTAAAACGTATTTCCTATACTGCTACAACATTGCAGCACTTTTTTTCATTCCCCTTAGACATTAAAACGTGCGGACATACTCGACTTTTAATGTTCTGTTTCCAATCGTCACAATATTCTGATTTCTTGCCAAATTCTTCAAATCGAAACCGAGCGTAAAGCCGTTTCCCCATGACCAGCGGATTCCGGCATTTAAATAGCCTTTCCCTTTTCCTACAGCCCGAGCGCCGGTATCGTTAAATCCAAAATCGTATTCGCCCAGAAACGAAATATCCGAACCGATCGATTTTTCTGCACCAACGAACACATCAGGATTTTTGTTGCCGTCATCACGTTCCATACTTAAGTTTACGCCGCCGTGAAGGCTTAAGTTTCCAAAGAGCGAATAATTTTTGCTCGCAACTGCATAGATACCGCGAGACTTGATCGTGAATCTATTCGTACTATCAATGTAGCTTTCTTTTCCCTGTGAATCAAAACCGAGTGCAATTGCCGGCATTGCGACGGTCTCATCGAACAACCGGAATTTGATCATCACACCGGGTAACCGCTGCCAGTTCACGTGATCGTGACCGATAATTCCGGTCCCGCCGTACGAAATTCCGAAATTCAAACGATCAAGTGCACCGGCAGAAAGTGCGATTGCCAAACCACCTTGCTGAAACATGTCAACATCCATTCCGAAGGAACCGCGCTTCAGCAATCCCGCAGTCGGTGTATCAATGACCCAGCGAGGTTCGACATTCGAATTGTCGCCGGCAGAAATTTGTCCAAAGAGTGAAGAATTCAAGAGTACGACCAAAACAACCATTATGACTTTTTTCACTTGATTCTCCTTGTACTGTTAGACTAATTCAGTTTAATGAAGTTTATCGTAGCAGTCAAATAAATTCAGCTAATTTTCCAATCTTCTCAGCTCTTTTTCCACGATGTACCGTCTTTTGTGTCTTCCACGACAACCCCGAGCGTTTTCAAACCATCACGAATTTTATCCGAAAGCTCCCAGAATTTATTTTCGCGTGCCTCTTTCCTCACAGCGAGAAGCAATCCTACCAACTGCGGTTCAATCATTCCATCAGTCTGCAAGTGTGACGAAACTGCTTTTTCATCAAACAAGCCAAGAATGTTAACGCCGTAATCGGTGAAGAATGTCTCGAGCAGATGCAGCGATTCAAATGAAATCCCGTTTGGCTGTGCAAGAAGATCATTCACTGCGCGTGAAAGATCGAAGAACACCGCAATTGCCTGCGGTGTATTAAAGTCGTCGTTCATCGCCTCGGAGAATCGTTTACGATATTCTGCAAGGTCAAAAAGGTTTCCTTTGCCGTGCTTCCCTTTTTTGATTTCTGCACGAACGCGCTGAACAGTATTCTGCAGTTTCTCCAACCCTTTTCCCGCCGCTTCAATCGCCTGCTCGCTGAAATCTAACGTGCTGCGATAATGGCTTTGAAGAATAAAAAACCGAATCACCGACGGATCGAATTTCCTGAACGCATCTTTCAGTGTCACAAAATTACCGAGCGATTTTCCCATTTTCTGGCCGTTCACCGTCACCATATTATTGTGAAGCCAGTATTTCACAAACGGCTTGCCGGTCGAACATTCGCTTTGCGCAATCTCGCATTCGTGATGCGGAAATTGATTCTCAATTCCGCCGCCGTGAATATCGAAACTCTCACCCAAATATTTCATTGACATGGACGAGCATTCAAGGTGCCAGCCGGGATAGCCGTTTCCCCACGGACTTGGCCACTGCATAATATGTTCCGGTTCAGCTTTTTTCCATAATGCAAAATCGGCCGGGTGTTTTTTTTCAGATTTCACTTCAACGCGCGTTCCGGATTCCATTTCTTCGACATTGCGTCCGGAAAGTTTTCCGTACTTTGCAAACTTGTGGACATCAAAATAGACCGAACCGTTCACTTCGTACGCATATCCGCCCGCAAGCAACTTTTTCACCATTTCGATTTGTTCAATAATGTGGCCGGTCGCGTGTGGAGAAATATCGGGGCGCAGAATACCAAGCGCATCCATGTCTTCGAAATAACTTCGCGTGTACAATTCTACCACTTGCATCGGATGAATACGGTCAAGTTTCGATTGCTTTTCAATCTTGTCTTCGCCTTGATCGGCATCGTCGGTGAGATGGCCGACATCGGTAATGTTCTGCACATACAAAACTTTGTAGCCGAGAAACCGAAGATAGCGAACGATGACATCGAACGACACATAACTCTTCGCGTGACCAATATGTGAATCGCCGTACACCGTCGGCCCACACACATACATCCCGACGCGCCCTTCGTGAATTGGTGTGAATGTTTCTTTTTGTCGTACGAGCGTGTTATAGATCTGTAGGGACATTAGGTTTTAGGTATTAGATTTTTCAACTGTGCTTCGAGTTTCTTTTTTTAACCGATGAAATAAAACTGCTGATCATTTTTGCTCTTCGGAAATCATTTCAAATGCAGTTTTGAGCTTTTCTTTGGGAACCAACTGGAGCAGATAGCTCATAAATTTCGACAACAATATCAATTTCTTTTATCCAGATTTTAAGTCCTCTGAAATTTCTCATCAATCTTTCTCTAAATCCTAATGCCCAAAACCTAATCTCTATTTCATTCCCATCAGTTCACGTGCACCTTTCAATCCGGCTTCAGTTACTTCAGCGCCGCTCATTAATTTTGCAATTTCATGGACGCGCTCTTCAACGGAAAGTTTGCGAAGCCGAGTCGTTGTCCGCTTTCCGTTTTCGATTTTCTCAACGGCAAAATGCGTGTCCGCAAGGCCGGCAATCTGCGGCAAATGCGTAATGGCGATGATCTGTGGAATTGCCGCAAGCTTCTTCAGGCTCATGCCGACAGCTTGCCCGATTCTGCCGCTGACGCCGGTATCAATTTCATCGAAGATCATTAACGGCACGCGGTCGGATTGTGCAAGCGTTGATTTCAGCGCAAGCATTACGCGCGAAACTTCACCGCCCGAGGCGACTTTCGCGAGTGGTTTCACATCTTCGCCGGCGTTCGTTGAGAGATAAAATTCAACATTGTCAATACCATGCAATGTCGCCGCGAAATATTCATTGCCGATCTTGAGCGCGTCGTCAGGAATCTCGCCATCATTCTTCGCCCGCCCGCCTGCCGGCAAGGCAGGTTCGATTTTCTTTTGCTCAATGTGCACTGAAAATTTTCCATTGGCAATGCCAAGCTCGGCGAGTGAAGCGAGAATTGATTTTTCAATTTTTTTCACAGCTTCAATTCGTTTCGCCGAAAGTTTCTGCGCGCGTTCTGAACATACGCTGCGCTGTTTTTGAATTGCGGCGGTAATCTTTGACAACTCGCTCTCGAAATTTTCAGCTAAAGAAAATTCTTCACCAATGTTCTTCCGGTGTTCAATCACAGCACCGAGCGAGCCGCCGTATTTTTTCTTCAATAAAATCAATTTGCCGAGGCGGTCACGCAGCACTTCCAAGCGCTCGGGATTGAATTCAATTTTCTCTTTGTATTCATGAAGGAATTTCGACAATTCTTCTACTATAATTTCTGCCGATTTTACTTCGCCGACTGAATCCGAAAACGCAGCATCAATTCCATTCAACACTTCAAGCTGTTTTGACGCATGACCAAGTTGGTCGTGAAGTGAATTTTCACCGTCGTACATCATACCATAGAGCTGCGATGTCAACTCAAAAAGCTTCTCCGCATTTTCAAGCTTCTTCAACTCCGATTCGATTTGTTCTTCTTCTTTTTCCTGCGGACTGACGGCATCAATTTCGCTCATCTGAAATTCATACAGACTTTTCTTTTCTTTAAGCTGTTGTTCCTTCTCACGCAACTCGCGCTTTGTGGCGCACAATTGCAAAAGTTCGCGGTACACCTTTTGATATTCCTCTAACAGCGGTCCGAACTTCCCGAAGTCATCAAGAAAATCCACATGCGTTTCTGTGCGAAGAAGCGACTGATGATCGTGCTGACCATGAAGATCAACAAGCGCGTCGCCGATTTCCTTCAAGAGCGAAAGCGGCGCGGGCGTATCGTTGACGAAACACCGGCTTTGACCTTTCGCGGAAATTTCCCGCCGGACAATCAGTTCATCAGACGCATCGTAGTCATTCTGCTTCAACAACGAGGCAATCTTCTCAGCCACAGGCTGGCCAGCCTTCGGCTGAGGCGCGCCGGAAACAACGAACACTCCTTCAACAACGGCTTTCTCTTCTCCCTTGCGAACAACATCCGTGCTTGCACGTTCGCCCAATAAAAGACTGAGCGCGTCAATCAAAATTGATTTACCCGCGCCGGTTTCACCGGTAATGATGTTCAGTCCGCGCTCAAATTCAATAGAAATTTCTTCGATGAGCGCATAATTTTTGATGAAGAGCGATTTCAGCATGAATGCAAAGTACTTGGATTTTTAGAGAGATTCAAGGAAAACTGAGCATTTACAACACTGCCATCACAACCACACCGACAATCGCGCACGCCCAGTTCACAGCATCATTGTTAATCCAGCGAACGCCGCGAACCAGCACAGTGTCTTTTTCGCAATGCCGCTTTTTTTCTGTCACTTTTCCGCACACGACACAGCGATACTGCGCTTGAATTGTTGCACCGAGAAAACTATCGGCGAGCGATCCTGCAATTCCCGAAAAGATGACGAACACAATGAGCCGCACATCGAAGTGAAACCATCCGCTGCCGCTCAAGGCAATCAGGAACGCACCGCACGCGCCGCCGACAATTCCGGCAAGCGACACGCCGCCGCTTGTTCCGGTTTCGACACGCTTCATTGTGAGAATTGAACGCGGCGAGCCGTGCGCCAACACACCGATTTCCGTTCCCCATGTATCAGCAGTCACTGCGGCGAGCGATGCGAGATACAACGGATACCAAAATTCATTTGATGGAACAATGCACTGGCACAGCACCAACATTCCTGCGACACCGCCGTTCGCGGCAACTTGCCCGGCATCGCGTGTATCGGATTTTTCAAACAACAAGTCGAAGGCAGATTTTCGTTTCTTTCCGAATTTTGAAAGCAGGCTCGACGCAACAAAAAATATGAGGATTGGTACCGTCCACTGCCAGCCGCCAATGCCGAAAATAATTATCGCCAGCAAAAATGTTGCTGCCACGCCGCTTGGCTTTAAAAAATGAAACCGAAGCGAAACAACGACAATCGCCGCAGCAAGAAAAATGCCGAGAACAAATTGCCCGATCAAAATATGCTGGAATAAAAAGACGAAAAAGAAGAGACCGGAAAAATGATGCGCAGGAAATAATTCCATGGCGCGTCACATAGAAAGAGGTACCGGATGCGGAGAGTGCGAGCCGATGAGTTCAAACAATAACATATCCATGACCACGTGCGGATCGCCGGAAGAAGTTTTCAATTTTTCATCCGCACGGGTAAGTGCAAGCAGAGCGTCTTCAACGGCGGTACGCGGGTAACGCTTTACATCTTCAAGATATTCTTTGAAAAAGAACGGGTGAACGCCAAGTTCCTTTGCCATATCCGCCGGCGTTTTGCGCTCTGCGCCGAGCTGATGCACGCGCCATAAAATACCGAAATGGCGGGCAAGCATCGCAACCATTCCGACCGGCGCTTCGCCGACATCCATCATCCGCGCACAAATGCTCAGTGCCTTTTCAAGATTTTTTCCACCGACGGCATGTGTTAATTCAAAAATTGAAAACTCACGCGACATGCCGACAACAGACTGCACATCGCCTGTTTCAATTGCCGGCTTCGAGCCGATAGCAATGAGCAGTTTTTCAAGTTCGTTGTTCAACTCGCGCAGCGATGTACCAACATAGCCATGAAGCATTTCTGCCGCTTCGGGCGCGATTTTTCTTCCCATTATTGCGGTGCGTTTCTGGATCCACGCGGGAATTTCGTATTCGCGCAACGGCGCCGTTTCCCCGCCGACTGCATATTTTTTCAGATGAGCGTAAACCTTCTTGCGCATATCAACTTTTGCAGCAGAAAGAAACAAACTTGTAGAAGGCGACGGGTGTTCGATGTACGGCAACAATGGATCAAGTTCTGTCGCACGCTCGAAATCACGTACGATGACGACACGCCGCTCTCCCATCATCGGAAACGATGAAGCACGAGCGACAATATCTTTCCCGCTAACATCATTACCGTAAACAACATCGAGGTTGAATTGGCGCGAAACAGGGTCGACGGCGTTCGCAATAAGTGCATCGGCAACTTCTTCAATCAGAAAATCTTCTTCGCCGTAGAAAAAATACAAGGGCGCGAACCTGTGTTTCTGAATGTCGTCAAGTACAGCGTCGAGAGAAATTTTCTCTTTTGCAGATTTTGCCATTGAGTTTGCGTTTGACTGCGATTATTTCTCCGAAGAATCTTTCGACACGTACACTTTTTTCATCACCACCGGAGTCAATGGGTTGTCGCGCTGATCGCGCGGAACGGCAACGATCTTATCCACAACATCCATTCCATCAATAACCTTTCCAAACACGGTATATTGTCCGTCCAAAAAATGAGCCGGTGCAACGGTGATGTAGAATTGGCTTCCGTTCGAGCGGCGTTCGGGGTTCACCGCATCACCCTGACGCGCGGCAGCAACAACACCGCGGTCATGCGGCACACCGATCTCCGCTTCAATCGTGTAACCAGGACCGCCCATGCCGTCGTTCGAGCGGTCGTTATCTTTTGAATTCGGATCGCCGCCTTGAATCATGAACCCGGGAATGACGCGGTGGAATGTTGTGCCGTTGTAAAATCCTTCCCGTGCAAGCTTTCGGAAATTCGCGGCATGTTTCGGCGCTTTGTCATCAAATAATTGGATTGTGATGTTGCCCATCGTGGTTTCAATAACGACCAAACCTTTTTCCTTGTTATCGCTTTCTGTTTTCGTCACAGTACCCTTCGCTTTCGATGTTTTTTGAACCTGAAGTTCATCAGCCTTTGGCTGAGATTTTTGTGTTGACTGTGAATTTGCCGCCATAGTTAGGATCAGCGTTGCGTAAAGCACGGCGGAAAAATACCTCATTGTTTTTTTCTCCTTTTTCACGTTGTTAAAAATAATATGTTAAACCGAATGTCAAACCGATAGTGAAGAGCGACAGCGATGCCGCAAAACTTTGATTTTGCAAAGCGGCACCGTGATCATCTTTCACCGTTCCTAAAAATTCCCAGCGCATGTCTCCCGCGATGTAACCATAGAGATGTTCGTCAAATGCAGTTTGACCGACTGCTTCCGCTTTCACACCGACGCCTTGAGCGTGGTATTGTGAAGTTCCGCCGTACACTCCATTTGTCGCAGTAACATTTCCAAAATGATATCCGGCGCCGGCACCCAGTTTTACAAAATAGCCTTCACCCGGAATGACATACTGCGCAATCAATGTTGGCATTGTCAAATTATAGAATAGATTCGAAATTCCGGTAGAATTTGCTGCAAAGTTGTACGACTTAAAAAGATACGCGTATTCAACCTTCGCACCCCACTCACTGCTCACCGGAAATTCACATGCGCCAAAAAAATCTACAGCGGTAGCAAAATTACTCGCACGGTTGGTTGAATAAGCAAACGAGTTGATATAATTCACCATACTTGGATCAACCACTGCATCAATGCCCATTCCCGCTGCAACAGCAAAACTGTTGGAGCGCTCTTTCGGTACAGTCGTCTGCGCTAGTGCACACAACGGAACAACTGCTGCTGAAAGAAGAAAAACTAATCGCTTCATAATTTCAAAACCGTTGAAGTGCCAACATCGAACACTCACACTTCAACCGGCACACCTGTTTCCAAGGATTCAAGGATTCTAAACGTCGCGCGCGTTGTTGTTACTAAACTTTCAAAAGAAACAAGATCATGTCCTGTGTGAATTGCTTCTACAAATTCTTCAACCTCGGTTTTATGACCTTTCTCAATCACGGAAGAGTCATGCACTTTCCGCGTTCCGCCTTCGTACATTTCAAGCCGCTTAAAATTATCGAGCACGGCAGTTTTCCCGCCGGCATACATTTCAATATATTCCTTCGAGACAGCAGTATCGCCGTTTGCGAGATAAGCAATGACGCCGGCTGAGCCATTTGAAAGCTGAAGAGTAATTGCCACATTGTCAGATTGCGTGCGGCTCCCTTTCAGCGAAAGCGATTGTGCAAAAACTCTTACAGGCAGCCCGCCGGTAAGAAATTGAATCGTGTCAATGAAATGACATACTTCGCCGATAATTCTTCCGCCGCCTTCAACCGGATCCTGCGTCCAGTGATTTTTCGGAAGAAATCCCGCATTGACGCGGTACGTTACCATCATCGGTTCGCTGGTGTTGGCAAAAAATTCTTTTGCTTTCCGCACAGTCGGCGAGAAGCGGCGATTGAAGCCGACCAAAAATCGGAGACTGGCGTGTTTTAATGACGCATTGTACGCTTTCACGACAGCGTCAAGATCGGCATCGTTCAGCGCAAGCGGCTTTTCAACAAAGACATGCTTGTTATGTTTAATCGCCTGCGCGCACATTGGCGCGTGAAGATTATGCCGTGTTGCAATGAACACAGCATCAATAGCATCCGACGCATAAATTTCTTTCGGATCGGTTGTTGCAAATTCAAAACCGAACTGACGGGCGGCATTTTTTGCATTCAATCCGCTGCCGGTGCAGACTCCTTTGAGTGTAACATTTTTTCCAGCAAGCGGCGGGAGAAGTGATGCTTGTGCAAAATTTCCTGCGCCGATAAATCCAATAGACAGCGCACCTGTTTTCGCTTCAGACGGCACGAGAACGACTTTCTTCACTACTTCACGTTTCACCTGCTGAGGATATTCTATGAGCACGCCCAAGTAACGCTCTCTCGGCTTTCCGGAAATAAGCTGGTACGCTTTCACTGCATCATCTATCGGGAACGTATGTGTCGTCAACTTCTGCACATCAACTTTTTTCTGCTGCAACAGCCGGAGAAATTCTTCCATGTTGCGTTTCTCTGTCCAGCGAACATAACCGATGGGATAATCGAATCCCTTCTCTTCATAGGAATGATCATAACGTCCGGGACCGTACGAGCGCGATAAACGAAAATCCAATTCTTTCATGTAATATGGCGCACGCGGAAGCGTTAAGCCGACATCGCCGACAAGCACAACTCTTCCTTTGTCACGGCACAATTCACCCGCCAGTTGTACCGGATCGCTGCTCTTTGTTGCCGCCGTGATGATCACCGCATCTGCTCCATAACCATGTGTAAACGACAGCACATCTTTTACAATTGAAGCTGACGCACGGCTGAATGCCGCATCGGCTCCGAGCGATTTTGCAAGCGCCGCAGCATGTTTGTCAATGTCGAGGCCGATAACACGGCAACCTGCCGCTTTCAAAATCTGCACCGTCAATTGCCCAACCAACCCCAGTCCAATCACAACGATTGTTTCTCCAAGTGTCGGCGCCGCCTGACGAACGCCTTGAAGTGCAATTGCTCCGACCGTGGTGTAAGCCGCATCCTCCATTGCCACACCAACGGGAATTTTAGCGCAAAGATTTTTCGGTACGAAAATCAATTCTGCATGTGAAGCATATCCGCCACCGGCGCACGCCACTTGATCGCCGGGAATAAAATCTTCGATATCGTTCGCAACAGCAAGAACTGTTCCTGCAGAGCTGTAACCCATCGCTCCAAAGGCGCCCATTCGCGTCATCACTTTTTTGTAGGTGGCGAGAACGCCTTGCTGTTTCATTTGCTGAAACACGCCCTTCACCAACTCAGGATTTGCTTTTGCTTTTGCCAGCATTCCTTCCTGCCGTTTTTGCACCGATGAACGTTCAGTGCCGGCGCTGATAAGCGAAAAATTGTTTCGAACGATAACTCCGCCGGAGCGCAATGCCGGATCAGGAACTTCATCAACAAGCATGGTTCCTTTTTTTGATTCGATAGCAACCTGTTTCATAATAATGTTTTCTTTCTCAGCTGTTGAAGGTGCTACACTTCTTCTCTAACAACTTCTGCAACACGGACCTGATCGCGCAAAAAATAATATAAGCCAATGATTGTCGTCACGATAAAACCGGATTCATGCGTCAGCACTGAATAACTCAGTGCTGTCAATGGATCAATGCCGAATAAATGTACGAGCGCGTACGAAGTAAACGAGTGATACGTTCCTAAGCCGCTCGGCGTTGGAAAAATAAACGCAACCGTTGAAACCACCATCAAAATTGTTGCCGACCCGAGGCCGAGCGCGTGCGTTTCCATAATATGATACGCGCCGAACGGAATATACATTACCAGCGTATACAATCCCCAAATAAGAAAACTCGTCACCAAGATCATAAAAAATTTTCCAGGATGGTTTGCAATGGAAAAACCTGATGCAAACAAAGAAAACTGGGCATCAATCTTTTGCCGAAATCGTTCCGGAAGGATTACCGTGATGCGTTTCAGCACAGAAAAAAAAGTCTCCGCCTTGAAAAACAGGATAACCAACAGCGCAAACAACACGACAATGACAAAAAGAAACAGCGGCTCGAACGATACAAATGACGGAAATAATTTTCCAAACGAACTTGATTTCACAAATAGAATAACGAGCAAGATCATAAAAAAAGTGATCATGTCGAGGATCCGCTCAATAACCACCGTGCCAAGTGCGGCAGATTTCGAAACCCCTTCAAGATTTCCCAGCACATACGGGCGCACTACTTCCCCAACGCGAGGTAAAATGTTGTTCACCATGTATCCGATCATCACAGCGGAGAACGCATTTCGCAAACTGATTTTTTCTTTCAGCGGATATAATAAATACTGCCATCGCCACGCACGCGCAAGATGACTTAAAATAGTCACCACGGCAAGCAGCGCAATCCACGTCCAGCTTACATTCACGAGCGAATCCCACAGTGCGCTCAACTTCACACCGTGGAACGCAAGATAGAGAAACACTGCGGTTAGTACAAAGCTGATACTATAACGAAGAAGGGATTGAGTTTTTTTCATGCTGCGGAATACTATTGGCGACGGGCTTTTGCTTTCAGCGCACGAAGATCAACAACCTGTACGCCGTTGGGAACGGTGAATGTAAAATTGCTATTAGGAAGTCCGGTATTGAGTGACAACGAATGAACCGTATATGTTCTCTGCGTTTCGTTCATATCAACATATTCGACTTTCCGAATGCTCCACTCTTTTCCGTCGACCCAGATCTTGAGTGATTTCACCGCGGCAGCTGACAATGTTCCTGGACGCGGAATGAGTTTCAACGCAAATTGAACATCCTTGTGAGATGCTGTTTCCGTCGAAGAAGTTTTCTCATTGAGAAACACCGCCTGAAAATCGGTCGGCACGCTGAATAGAAACTTGCCGGGAGAAAATGTTTTCGCATTCTCTTTGTAGTCGTCAATCAACACTTGTTTATTGATCGGTGAATACGACCAGACCGTTATCCCGTCAGTGACCACTGTTTGCTGATCTGTTTGAATGCGATACTTATTCCCTTGCTTCATTTCCAGTTCGCCGGAGAGCGACTGTTGAATGTTTGAGTATTTGAATTTCACTTCCTCAGTGAACGTTGCCGAGGCATCAGTGATTTTATCATATGCGTCGCGAATTTTTTCCAGCACTTGCGCCGGTTCCAGTGCTGTCTGTGCAAATGCACATGTGAACACAATCCACATCATTGCACCGATCATACAGCATGAGTACAGTAATTTCTTTTGTAAGGTGTGCATGTTCATTGACTTCTTAAAATTGCTTCCAATTCCGCTTCACTTTCAATCAGCACTTCACGGGCTTTACTTCCGTCAAATGGACCGACGATGCCGCTTGCTTCCAGTTCATCCACCAAACGTGCAGCACGTGAGTAGCCAATTTTCAAACGACGCTGCAATAATGAAACGGAGCCTTGTTGATGGCGAACAATGGTTCGTGCAGCTTCTTCAAATAATTCATCGCGCTCGCCGCCGCTTGCGGTCAATGCGGCGCGTTGTTTTTCCAGCACCGACGGCAACTCAAACGGACGGCTGTACCCTTTTTGTCTGCCGATATGCTCCATGATCGCTTCCACTTCATCAGTTGAAATAAATGCATTCTGGATGCGCACAGACTTCGGACTGCCCGATGGAAGATACAACATGTCGCCGTTGCCGAGCAATTGTTCTGCGCCGTTCATGTCGAGAATCGTGCGTGAATCAATTTTTGACGCCACCTGATATGCAATGCGAGCCGGAAAATTCGCTTTGATAACGCCTGTAATCACATCCACCGAAGGACGCTGCGTTGCAAGAACAAGATGGATACCGACCGCACGGGCAAGCTGTGCAAGCCGCGCAATCGGTTCTTCAACATCACGCGCCGCGGTGATCATAAGATCGGCAAGCTCGTCAATCACAACAACGAGGTACGGCAGTTTATGGTGTTTAATCGTATCGGTGTCTTTTAATTTTCCGGCTTCGACACGTTCGTTGTAATCAGCAATATTGCGTACACCGGCGTGTGCGAGGCGGTCGTAGCGCTGCTCCATTTCCAATTCTGCCGCTTTCAAAGCGAGCACGGCGTTCTGCGGCGTCGTAAGAATGTCTTCGTCCACATCTTTTGAAACAGCAAGAAAATGATGCTTCAGTTTTCTGTACAAACTCAACTCAATTTTTTTCGGATCAATGATCAGAAATTTTACTTCGGATGGATGAAGCCGATAAATCAAACTTGTGAGAATCGTGTTGATGCCGACCGATTTCCCTGATCCCGTTGAACCGGCAATCAACAAATGCGGCATTTTTGCGAGATCATCAACATACACTTCACCGGAAATCGTTTTTCCCATTGCCAAAGGAAGTGCGGCTTTAGCATCGCGGAATTTTGTTGAGTTAATAATGCTGCGGATGGTAACGATCTGCGGTCTGTTATTCGGAATCTCGACGCCGACAGTTCCTCGTCCGGGAATCGGTGCTTCGATACGAATTCCTTTTGCCTGCATTGCAAGCGCTAAATCATTGGAGAGCGCAGTAATTTTAGAAATTTTTACGCCAGTAGCAGGAACAAGTTCATAAAGAGTTACTACTGGTCCCGGCGTTACACTCACACTTGCAACTTCAACATCAAAATCTGCAAGCTTGGCGCGAAGAAGCTCGGCCTTCGCTTTCAATTCACTGTCGTCAACAGTTTCACTCTGACGTTTTGCATCAAGCAGTTCGACAGAAGGAAAAACATAATCAATCTCTTCATCCTGAACATCGCGCTCATCAAGCGGCACTTCGACTTCACTGTCGGATGCCGTTTCTTTAATATCAAGCTGCAAATCCCCTTGGGATTGTAGGTCGGAACTTTGGCTGTCAGGAGTTTCAGGCGAGGGTGCCTCTTCTTCCGTCGGTGGAAGTTCTTCGAGCGCGGCACGTTTAATTTTCGGCGTAAGCAAGCGAAGCGCAGACTGCTCTGCGGCTTCTGTTTCGTACCGTTTTACCTCGACAATTTCTTTTTCTTCAGCACCGCGGCTGCGCTTTTCTTTCCACTTATCCATTGAGGAGCTGAATGCCGAAGCAGTTGATACGAAAAGATTTTTTATCCGCTCCGACGTTGTGTGCAAATCAAGATCGAATGCAAGCACTGCGGTAATGAACAGAAGCGAGACGGTGAGAATCAGTCCGCCCGTAATACCAATAAGCTGTTTGAGAACGTTAGAAAGAAATGCACCAATAAGTCCGTTCCATTGTGGTGGAATGGCATCGGACAATCCTGCGAGCCTGAGGAATCCGAAAAGTGCCGCGGCGAGAATAGCCATTACAATGACATAATTTGTAAAGTAGGTCAGCTTGCGAAGATTACCGCGGCGCAGCGTTGTCCATCCCCATGCAATCATGAGAAACGGAAGGAAAAAAATAAAATATCCGACGGTCGAGTTAATCAAGTTGTTCGACACCATTGCGCCAAGCAAGCCAAGCCAATTAGTTGTACTGTTCGCTTTCGCTTGGATGAGAAGATCGTTGGTAAATATTTTGGGAAGGCTTGAGAGAGAAATATCGCCATTCGCTTCATCGCCCGGAGAATACGATACAAGGCTGAGCAGCACAAGCACACCACAGATCATCAAAAGGAACGATGCGATCTGCCAGCCGCGCTTTCCTCGCGACGGCTTTCCATTCACTTTTCTTCGGCGCGATGCAGTACGATCAGAAGTTAAAATTGAATCTTCCATTTAATGAAATTATTTCTTCCGCCGGAAAACGGCGGACTTTTTATTGGAACTGGAGTTCTGAAACCTGTTCAGTCGGCAACCGCTTCCGCCGCTGCCGATGGTTTTGCTTCTTCTTTCTTCAATCCCGAAGGAGCTTTCAGCTTAATAACATTGCCGGCCAACATTGGCACCACAGGAATCGAATCAATTTCGACGCAGAGTTTCAAGTCGTTTTCAAAACCGATTCCGGCAAGATACCTTCCGTGGTCGCAGCCTTTGATCATTTTCAAAAGATTTTTACTGTACGTCTTGTAGAGAACGTGCGCCGCCACCGCGGCATCGTTCAATTCAACGACTAACGAATCCCGGTCCGATAACAGTTTGACAATCATTCCGGCACACACAGCATCTTCGAGCGAGAAGAGCGACACCTTGCCTGCACACACGATAGAAAAATCTTCGCCGGTTTCCAATATGAAATCAATAACAGCGGATATGTTGTTGAAACATGCGACCGCCATATTTTTTGCATGACGGGCACGAACCATTGCAACAGAACCGTTCGTTGTACATAAAATGATGGACTTTCCTTTCACCGCTTCTTCAGTGTACTCACTCGGTGAATTTCCAAGATTGAAACCGTCAATCATTTTTCCGTTGCGCTCGCCGCCGCGCAAAACGACATCGCCGAAAAGATTGCCCGAAACTTTTACGGCAGACTCGATGCTGCTCACTGGAATAACTTCACGCGCGCCGTTGTGCAGCGCCGCAACAATAGTGCTGCTCGCGCGAAGGACATCAATTACAATGACATTCTTTTCACGCAGCTGCATCTCATCAACTTGAACCGGTGAAAAGTAGACGTCTATTTTCATGTGCGAATCCTCAACTGCCTGCCGGCAGGCAGGCGATATTGTTATTTTCAGCGGTAGGCTGATCAGCCTTTGGATGAGTGCAAAAATGGAAACGCAACGATTTCTGCCTCCGTCAACGTTCCGCGAATATCAATGCCAACAGAACTTCCGGCTGCGGCATGCTCTGCAGCAACATATCCCATCGCAATTCCACGCTCAAGTGATGGAGAAAATGTTCCGCTCGTTACCGTACCAACCTTATCGCCGTTGACGTGAACTGTGTAGCCATGCCGTGCAACTGCTTTTCCATGCAGCATCATTCCAACTAATTTCCTTTTGATGCCTTCAGCCTTCACTTTTTCCAGCGCAGTCTTGCTGACAAAATCTCCCTTCGAAAGCTTGGTAATCCAACCGAGTCCTGCTTCAAGCGTGTTTGTCGTCTGGTCAATATCGTTGCCGTATAGACAATAGCCCATTTCAAGCCGAAGCGTGTCGCGCGCACCAAGGCCTATCGGCGCAATGCCACATTCTTTGCCCGCCGCGAACACCGCATTCCACACTTTCTCGGCATGTTCAACCGGAAAATAAATTTCAAATCCCGGTTCGCCGGTGTAACCCGTTCGTGAAAGAATCATTTCGACATCCGCGCATATTCCTTTGGAGAAATGATAATATTCTATTGACGATAAGTTCACCGCCGTCAGCTTCTGCAGCGTAAGTTCTGCTTTTGGGCCCTGAACTGCAAGAAGCGCGGTTGCATCGCTTTCATCTTTCAGTTCAACATCAGGGAGAAGGTGATTGTTCATCCATCGAAAATCTTTCTCGATGTTCGAAGCGTTCACGACCACCATAAAATGATTTTCAGCAAGCTTGTACACCAGCAAATCGTCAACAATACCGGCATCATCGTAACACATTGCAGAATATTGCGCGCGCCCCGGCACGAGTTTCGTAACATCGTTCACGGTCAGTTTTTGAAGAAACGACTGTGCATTTTTTCCCGTGACTATAAATTCTCCCATGTGCGACACATCGAACACACCAACCGACGAGCGGACTTTTTTGTGTTCTTCAATGATGCTTGTATACTGCACCGGCATTTCGTAACCGGCGAACGGAACAATCTTCGCGCCTGACTTCACATGAAGATCATAAAACGGCGTGCGCTTCATTTCTTCACACCTTTTTTCCAATCGGAAAGAAATTTTTCCAACCCGATATCAGTAAGCGGATGTTTGATAAGCTGCTCAATGACTTTGAATGGCATCGTGCAAATATCCGCGCCCATCATCGCCGCTTCAATTACGTGCAGCGGATGGCGCACGCTCGCTACAAGCACTTGCGTATCGTAGCCGTAATTGTGATAGATGGTAACAATCTGTCCGACGATCTCCATGCCGTTGTGGCTGATGTCGTCGAGCCTGCCGACAAACGGGCTGATAAAATATGCGCCTGCTTTTGCTGCAAGCAGCGCCTGGTTGGCGGAAAAGCAAAGTGTGACATTGGTACGAATGCCTTCCGCTTTCAGCGCCTTGACCGCTTTCAATCCTTCTTTAATAAGAGGCACTTTCACAACAATGTTGTCGTGAATCTTCGCCAGCTCGCGCCCTTCTTTCATGATGCCATCGAAATCGGTGGCAACAACTTCCGCGCTGATCGGCCCTTTAACAAGCGAACAGATTTCTTTCAACAGCGGAACAAATTCTTTTCCTTCTTTTGCAACCAGACTCGGATTTGTCGTCACACCGTCGAGCACTCCGAGATCGTTCGCCTCTTTAATTTCGGCGATGTTCGCCGTGTCAATAAAAAATTTCATCTTCTTTTCCTTACTGTGAATATTGTGCGGTAATATCGTGTCCTGTTTTCCGCGAGATGAATTGAAATTCATCAATCGCCAGCGACTTGTCTTCTTCCAGTTTAATATGAACAAAGAACCGCCACATAATTTTGCGCAGGCGGCTGAATGTTCCTTCTGTCAGATACTGCGCCAAACTCGGATGGACATGCAGCGTCAACCGAGACTCATGCGATTCGGATTTGAAACGGCGAATCCAGCGTTCAATATGACTGACAATCGTTGTCTTCGATTGAATCAATCCGCTGCCGCCGCACACCGGGCACGGTTCGGTGAAACTGTGAATAATGCTCTGACGAACGCGCTGCCGCGTAATTTGCATCAAACAAAATTCCGTCAACGGAAGTATTGTTGCCTTTGCGCGGTCTTTACGAAATTCCCGTTTCACTTCGTCGTAGATTTTTTTCCTGTTCTTTTCATCCTCCATGTCGATAAAATCAATGACGATAATGCCGCCCAAATCACGCAGCCGGATCTGACGGCAAATCTCACGCGCCGCTTCAAGATCGGTGCGCAACGAATTCAATTCTTGTTCCTGCTTTGCAGCGTAGCGCCCGCTGTTTACATCAATCACCGTCATCGCTTCAGTATGGTCAATAATGATGTAGCCGCCGCTTTTCAGCCACACTTTCCGCGCCAGCGTTGTCGCAATTTCTTTTTCCACACCGTTGGCATCAAAGATCGGTTCACGCCTGGCATAATGCTCAATTTTTTCCACCATGTTCGGCGAGAACATTTTCACATAGGCTTTGATTTCCTTGTACAATTTTTTGCTGTCCACAACAACGCGTTCAACATCTTCGCGGAAAAGATCGCGGATAACGCTGGAGGTCGTTGCCATATCTTTATAGAGCAATGCCGGAGCGCTTTCTTCCTTTACTGTTTTTTCGATCTCGTGCCACGTATTCAACAACGCTTCGAGGTCCTGCAAAAGAAGTTTTTCATCTTGATTTTCAGCATTCGTGCGGACAATAACACCGAACGACGGCGGCAAGATGCTGCGTACTAATTTTCGCAAACGCCGTTTCTCTTTGAAACTGGAAATTTTCTTTGAAACACCAATTTTCCCGTCGAACGGCAAAAGCACAAGAAATCTTCCCGGCAAAGAAACTTCGGTAGTAACGCGCACGCCCTTTTTCCCCACCGGCTCTTTAGTGATTTGAACAATAATATCCTGGCCTTTTACCAGATTGACGTGCGGGCGAGAACGACGGTCGCGGCGATCCGTGGTCTTTGCCGGAGGTGCTTCAACGCTGGCAGCAACTGCGGCTTCATTATTGAGAGAAGGCGGCGGTTGAAAAGTGCCCTGTGGCTCTTCGTCAGTTTCATCCGTGTCAACTTCGGTTTCATCCTCGAGAAGAGAATTATAATCACTCAGCGTAGCACCGATATCGGAAAAATGCAGGAATGCATCTTGTTGAAGCCCGATGTCAATGAAGGATGCCTGAATCCCCGGCATCACCTTAGCAACTTTTCCCACATAAATATCGCCGACCATCCGTTCTTTTTCCGGCGACTCAACGAACAATTCGACCAACTTGCCGTCTTCGGTTATCGCTATGCGGATTTCTTTTTCGGAAGTGGCGTTAATAATAATTTCTTTTTTCATTCGAACATTCTCAATTCCTCATTATATGAAGTCAGTTGAACCATGCGAGGCTTGTCTACATCTTATCTGTCTGCTAAACAAGTCTTTTGCTGGCGGGAGCGTGTACTCGTACAGGCTTGTTTTTCCGAACCGGATGCCCCATTCGGCAACCCGCAAACATTTTTGGCAGGAAAAAAGCCCCAACTGACAAAAAAATTCTTTTTCAACCTCAGCACAGTTCAACAGCAAAAAGCCATTGGTTGTTAAGCCGGTAGAATTGAGGGTACCATTCCACACGTCTCGATTATTTAGAATAATTCAAGGTACAAAAAATACCGCTGGCTTGCAAGAATATTTACTCCTGCAACTTCCTATAGTACAATAAAAAAGGTCAAGCTTGCTGTATCACACCTTCAGATGCGGGCCGTTGCTTCCTTCCGGACCTGGCGGGGTTGGGCAGCTTACAGTTGTACAGTGCTTGACCTTTATGAGTTAAAGATATGAAAGTATTTGGCGTGAGGCAATACGGCAGAAAAATTCTCCCAAAAGCGATGTCTTTGCTATTTGGATGAAGGCCAATATTTTTTTACCTTGGTATGGAAATTGGCGTTGATCACTTTTTGGATAATTCGCATGAACCAAAAGTTGAAATCTCAACTAAAAAAAATCAAACTCTTCGCCACCGATGTTGACGGCGTTCTGACAGACGGAGGAATGTATTATTCCGAACATGGCAATGAATTGAAAAAATTCAACGTGCGCGACGGGATGGGAATGGTTCTTCTTCGCAATGCCGGCATTTACATTGCCATCATCACCAGCGAAGATACAGAAATTGTACGACGGCGCGCAGAAACTTTACGAGTGACAGATCTTTTTCAAGGTGCAAAAGACAAAGTCGCAGTAATGGAAAAATTACTCGAGAGGCATGCTCTTCTCTGGAGCGAAGCCGCCTACATCGGCGACGATGTCAACGATCATGAGCTGCTCAAACGTGTCGGTTTTGCCGCGACCCCAGCCGATGGTATTGAACGGAACAAAGCAATTGCTCACTACGTCACAAAGAAAAAAGGCGGAGAAGGCTGCGTCCGAGAAATCTGCGATTTGCTTCTTAATCTTCACTCGCCTCGATAATTTATTCTCTTTCCCCGCAGTTTGTAAATTCTCAGTGCTTTTCGTATCATTAAAGTAATTAATATTCATGAAGCTATTTTCCCCAAGCGTTTATGTGCGGTATTTGCGGAATTCTTAATTACGGAAATCCATCTCAGAAAATTTCCGAACCACTGCTGAAAAAAATGAGCGACACAATTCAGCATCGCGGTCCGGATGACGCCGGTGTGTTTGTTTCGCAAAAACACAATGTCGGTTTCGGGTTTCGCCGCCTGGCTATCGTTGACCTTTCGCCTGCCGGGCATCAACCAATGAGCTCGCCTGACGGATCTGTTACGATTGAATTCAACGGTGAGATTTATAACCATTTGGTTTTGCGAAAAGAGCTAGAGAAAAAAGGCTATCGCTATCGCTCAAGATCAGACACGGAAACAATTCTCTACGCGTATCAGGAATATGGCATCGACTTTGTCCATAAACTCCTCGGTATGTTTGCTATTGCTCTATGGGATGAAAAAAAACAACGACTTGTATTGGTGCGCGACAGAATCGGTGTGAAGCCGCTCTATTACACATTTGCAGACGGCTATCTCGTCTTCGGTTCTGAAATTAAAGCGCTTCTTCAACATCCTTCCGTACATCGTGAATTGAATGAAGAAGCAATGAACCATTATCTCACCTTCCTCATTCCTCCCGCTCCATTAACAATGTTCAAGAACATTTTTAAATTAGAACCCGGGCATCGCATGGTGATTAGCGCCGACGGAACATTCCATGACGAACAGTATTGGGACCCCGTGCCGTTGAGCGAACAGCCTTCCGTTGATTTTGATGGAAATCCTGTTTCGCATTCTTCACTTCTCGATGCAGACTATCCGATGACTGAAGAATCATGTGTTCAGACAATCCGAACATTGCTGAAGCAGTCTATAAAAGATAGAATGATGAGCGACGTTCCGTTCGGCGTTTTTTTAAGCGGGGGAATTGATTCCAGCACGAACGTGGCGTTGATGGCAGAACTGATGAATCGCCCGGTGGATACTTTCTCGGTTGGCATCAAAGACCTTGAGAAGTACAACGAAATGGGTTACGCCCGGCAGATTGCGAAAGAATTCAAAACAAATCATCATGAAATTATTATTGATCACAAAGATGCATTTGACTTTCTTCCGAAGTTGATTTATCACCAAGATGAGCCGCTCGCCGACCCGGTGTGTATACCGTTGTATTTCGTATCAAAGCTTGCGCGTGACAGCGGCACCATCGTGGTTCAAGTCGGCGAAGGAAGTGACGAGCAATTTGCGGGCTATCGTTGGATGCTGCGGGAACTGAAGTTTTACAATACGCTATGGAAATCATACAAAATTTTACCCCGATTCGCACAAGCAGCAATTTTCAATACGGCATCCGCAGTGCTTGAAAAAAATCACTCATACCTCGCATTAGAGTATATTCGAAAAGCCGCTGCAGGTGATGAGCTATTTTGGGGAGGAGCGATCAATTTCACCGAAACGCATAAGAAACATCTTCTGAACGGACACAATACAAAGAGCAGGATTTCCTCTCATACATTCGCACAACAGTGGCACAAGAATTTACTCGAACGAGATCCTCAGGCAGATTATTTGAAAAGAATGATCTACGTCGAATTCAAAAACCGCTTGCCGGAACTTTTGCTTATGCGTGTAGATAAAGTTTCGATGGCAACATCTGTTGAGGCGCGGGTTCCTTTTCTCGACCATCGCATGGTAGAATTCTCGATGCGCATTCCGGGGATGCTGAAGATCAAAAACGGTGAACCGAAATACATTTTGAAAAAAGCTGTCGAAGGAATTATTCCTCACAACATTATTTATAGAAAGAAACAGGGATTTGCAGCCCCGGTCAGCGAGTGGCTTCGAAATGAGTGGGCTGATTTTGCAGAAGATTCGCTGTTGAATTCCGGACTTACAAAAAACAATTATTTACAAAAAGACTTCATTAAATTGCTGCTCAAATTACATGGCAATCAAAAAAACGATCTGGGACAATATTTGTGGAATTTGCTCAATCTTACTCTGTGGTATGACTATTGGATAGAAGGAAAGCTGAAATAATGTATAGCGTAATTTTCCGTTGTCCATACTATGAAATTCTTTAAACAGAATAAGCAGGAGTAATGGACGAGGCACATTTCATTCAATTTCTTCAACAGTACCAGCCACAACGAATTCTCATTCTTCCGTTCGAAGATAAATCAGTGGAGCCATTGCTGCGTGAAGAATTTCCTCACAGTACGTTCACCGTTTTGACAAAGCAAAATTTAGCCGGTATACCGCCAACCAGACTCTTGTTTCGGCTACTTGCAGAGCGATACGATGTTGTTGTTGCCTCGCTTTACGAGTCAGCAGTCCATCGTAGCGAGAGCAGCTTACAAATCGTCCTCAGTGTAATTCGAACGCGATCACGATTCCTTCGTTCTCAAAATAATGTATATATACCATTTTCGAAATGGTATCTTACTTATCGAGCAATTACGCGATTCATCCCGGCGTTTTTTTGGGGAATTCTTTCAACGTTATCTCTTTATATTCTTACAGTATGTGCTTTCTTGTGCGAAAAACTTCCCAAACAACAGTTTCCTAAGCAACAGAATAAAACTGTAATGTTTCTGAGACCAGATTTGGCGGGACAGCTACAAGCTGGCGGTTCTGTCTCCCATGTCAAAGGAATGATTTCTGCATTTCGGAAAGCAGGATATCGAGTAATCTATATCGCTGATGCACCACTTGAGGCTTTACCATCTCAAGTCATTCAAATCATTGTTCAACCATTTTTGTTTCTCGATGTTTTCGATGAGTTTCAATTGATGGCGTACAACTTTCAATTGTTATGGCGTGCAAAGAAATGGTTTCTAGAATACCGACCCTCTCTTCTGTATCAACGCCACAGCATTTTTAGCATTGCTGGCGGCATCATTGCCCGTCGCGCAAAGATTCCTATTATCCTCGAAGCAAATGATTCAGAAGTATGGGTAAAAACGCACTGGAGCCGTCTTTTTTTTATTAACTTAGCCACGCGGTGCGAAGCATCGGCGCTTAAACTTGCAGACAAAGTTGCTGTGATTTCTGAGGGAGTACACGAACAACTTGAACCGTACAGATTACCTTCTGAGAAAATAATCTATAACCCCAACGGCGTTGACACGGATGAATTTCATCCGTTAATTAATGGAGATAAAATCCGCGCCAGATTCAATCTAAACAATGCAATCGTTGTTGGGTTTATCGGCACGTTCGCTCGCTGGCACGGCGTAGAAACTCTCTTTGAGGCGGCGGCTCAAGTTGTTCAGCGTGACCGCAACATATTTTTCTTGCTGATTGGAGACGGTGATCTACGATCTTCCTTGCAGTATCGTACAAAAAAGCTTGGGATTGATGACCGTTTAATTTTCACTGGCATTGTTCAACATTCTGAAGCTCCAGCATATTTGGCGGCTTGTGATGTTCTGGTGTCTCCGCACTTGGGATTTGAAGGCAATGAAAAATTTTTTGGGTCGCCTACAAAATTGTTCGAATATATGGCAATGGGAAAAGCAATTATCGCAAGCAACCTCGAACAGCTTGGCAAAATCATTCAGGATGGCGTCAATGGGCTGCTCGTACAGCCGGGAAACGCAGAAGAACTTTCAAAAAATATTCTTCGGCTATCACACGACCCGACATTGCGAAAGTTGCTCGGACAAAACGTTCGAAAAGCTGCTGTTGAAAAATATACTTGGAATAAGAATGTTGAACGAATCATAAACGCTTTGTTATGAATGAACCCATCAATATCCTCCTGATAAATGGACCGCTTCCTCCTCCGTATGGAGGTGTATCATCTTATCTGTCGCATACACTTCCTTATCTTGCTTCTCGCGGCTTTGTTATCCATACCATTATGGACAAAAAGCCGGCCAACAAACTGCAATATTCGGAATTTGAAAAATATGGTATACACATTCACTACGGTGGCGGAAATCGTTTACAAAAGATCGTTCGAATCTTGAAATATCTCCCATTGTGGATTACTCTAGCAGGAAAATCTCGGCTTCCATTATTGTACTTATTGAAAACAATTGCGTCGCAGGCAAGTTGGATAGAAATAACCGAAAAGATTATCCAAAGGTACCCGATCGACATTCTTCATGCATATGACTATCCGTGGATCCAAGGTTTTGTTGCCCTCTATGTCGCGAAAAAGTACGGCAAGAAATCCATACAAACTACATTTGGCGAAGTTGTTCCACATATGGAAGAACTCACGCAACATGACGCAATGGGACAGCGCTATAAACACCTCGTTACTGAAGTTCTTAAAGAATTTGATTGTGTTGTTACATTGAGCAAGCATTGTGCAAAAGAATTGCAAACGGTTGGTCTCTCATCCAATCATATTCGTGTAACGTATTACGGTGTTGATCTCACTAAGTATAAGCCTTCGAATGATGGCTTAAAGGCAAGAGAGCATTTCAAAATTGGGACACGTCCGACGATACTATTCGTCGGGCACATTCGTCCTCGAAAGGGACCTCAAATATTGCTTGAGTCCATTCCTAACATCGTAAAAGAAATACCTGATGTTCTTGTAATATTTGTGGGTCCTGATTATGGAATCCTCGATCAACTTAAAAAAAGAGGAGAGTTTCTCAATATCACATCGAACATTTTGTTCACACCACCCTTACCGGATTCAACAGTCATCAGTTTATATGCTGCTTGCGATATATTTGCATTCCCTTCCTGCACCGCTATTGAATGTTTTGGGTTATCGATGGTACAAGCAATGGCCTGTGCAAAACCTGTGGTTGGATCCAATATCGATGGAATTCCGGAAGTTATTGTAGATGGTGAAACAGGATTTCTTGTTCCTCCGGGGAACGAGGTGGAATTAGGCAAACGACTTATTCAACTTCTAAAAAACAATCACCTTCGCGAGCAGATGGGACGGGCTGGACGACTGCGTACAGAAGAATTGTTTAACCAAGACAAGCGCGTCGGTGAATTAGAAAAATTGTATCGTGAGTTTGTGCAACATTAGATGATATCTTCTTTGCAATCCTTGAAGAGGCTCTGTTTTTAGCGTATGACTCCATCTATTACGAAATCGCTACCCCGATTATACTTCTGGCAATCGATTGCCGTTGTCTTTGGCTTAATCACACAGGTTTATCTTGCCCGAACTTTGGGCCCTCACGACAAAGGCATTCTCGATCTGTTTCTTTTGATCCCAACTGTTTTAAGTTCAACGACAGATTTGGGCTTGCTCTCGGCCAATACATTCTTCGCTGGAAAAAGGAAATATGCGATTCATACCTTACATTCAAATACAATAGTGTGGGCACTTCTCGTCGTTTTATTTCTTATTGTCGGAAGCATCATCTGGCAACATTTGAGCAGCCTCCCATTTCCTTCCCTTGATAACAAGTTTTTAATTCTCTCAATTCTCGCGACAGGTCCCATGCTCTACCTTGCGTTATGGGGAGGATTAATGTATGGCACCGACAAGACGGAAGCAGTTTATATCATCCAAGGAATTGGTGCTGTTGTTCTATTAATTGCATACATCGGTGTAGTCTTCTTCAGTGCTTCGCTTGCCTTTGCTATTTATGTTACTGCCGCTGTTATTGTTCTGAAAGCCATCATGGCTGCAATTATATATTTTCGTGATCATTCATTTTCAATAGCACCAGATCAAGTTGTTTTCACAGCAAGTGTAAAATACGGCATCGCATTGTTTGTCGGGATTGTCATTAATATATTGCACAATAGACTTGTGCTTTTTTTTGTTGAAGGATATTTAGGCCCGTCAGCATTAGGGCTTTATACCATCTCAGTAAGAATAGTAGAGATGATTTGGTTGCTAGATTATGTTGTCATCAACGCTTCGCTTTTTAAGTTAACAGCATCGTCATTAGATGAAGCCATCGTATTAACGACTCGAATGACACGTTTAATTTGTTGTATAGTTATCATTGCGGGATTAATAATGGCTGTAACAATACCTTGGTTAATTCCTTTACTACTAAAAAAGGAATTTACCCCGTCTGTCCTCCCAGCGCTACTGTTATTGCCGGGAATCATAGCGTGGAGCCTCGGAAGAAGCCTCGCACAGTTTATTGCCTACCAAATCGGTAAACCGTGGTATAATACACGCGTTGCCGCTGTTGCCTTTACTATCAATATCGTATTATGTGCACTGTTTATTCCTCGTTGGGGAATTAACGGGGCTGCACTCGCTTCAACATTGTCATACATGAGCATGGCAGTACTAATGACTCTTCTCTTCGCACGAACGGCGCATATATCCGTTCCGGCGATTTATCGAATTCAGAAAGATGACGTTGTGCTTTTGAAAAAAAGCCTCGATCACTTATGGCGTTCACTCAGAAGGGAGCCGTAAATAAATGTACCGATCTGCCAATGCATGGAATAATTACTACAAAGAATTAGAGCGCATTTCACATTCGCTGCTTGATCCCACAACAGGGATACTCGATACGAAATATTCTCGGCAGATCTCTTGCCCTGTTTGTAGTTCAAAAGAATACAGCCCACGATTTATAGTTAATGGGTTCCCTTATGTTACCTGTACACAATGCGGATTAGTTTACATCAATCCCCAGCCGACAGCCGAAACAATTCGTTTTGTCTATAACGATGAGCAAGCGAGATTATTATTTTTCAAAGAAGTCCTCTTACCATTCGCTGAACACGACCAGAGCCCAATATTCCAAAAGAGAGCAAAAAAACTGCGTTCACTTGCCATGAATAACAATCCGAAATTGTTGGACATCGGCTGTGCTGCTGGGGGATTTATGATCGTTGCTCAAAAAGAAGGTTTTCAGGTTGAAGGAATAGAATTAAATGCACATTATGTGGAATACATAAAGCAACATCGCTCTCTCAAAGTTCACAATCAGCCGCTGGAAAACATACAGTATGGAAATAGCACATTCGATGCTGTGACCCTATGGGATGTACTGGAACATGTAACAGAGCCGCTACAAACCTTGAAAGAAATTTGTCGGATTTTAAAACCCCAAGGACTGCTTGGGTTTACCACAATTAATCATCATTGTTTCAATGAAAAAATACTCGGGCACCGTTGGCGATATTATCAACCTCCCGATCATCTTTGTTCATTTACCCCCTCTCTCTTGCGATCGATGTTGCACGAAGCGGGATATTCTGTTGTTTCGATGCAGCATCATTACATGTATGAAGTGCTGGCTGATGTATTCTTTAACTTGAGCACTTCTTCGGGAAAAAATTCTTTCTCGTCGAAGATGTTGAACAAAATAAACAAAAGCATATTTCTTTTTCTTACCTGGATACTTGGATTTATCTTTAACACATTGCGTAGCGGTGACTTGCTCACTGTTTATGCGCGAAAATCATAATACTGTCCCGAATGAATCTCATCGACTTTCTCAATCCTTTTCTAGCGTGGAAGCCTATAGAGTATCGCTTTATCCTCCCTCTGATTTGGCATAGTTTCACACAAAAAAAATTAACCTGCTTAAGCGATAAAAAATTTCTTCAAAAATGTAATTACGGAAAAGGGATTGAAAATTTTATTTCGCAATTTCATTTCACTGTTTTTGACCATTTTTTCTTCCACCCGCGTAATAGAAAAGATTTTTTCCTGTCTCTCTTGACTTCCACACAACCCAACGATAAAATTCTCGATGAAGCGAAAGATGTTCTAGAAAACAAATTTGAAACGTTGGGATCCGGAAAAATATTTCTCGGCGAAACGATCAACTGGCAGAAAGATTTCAAAAGCGGAAAAGAATGGCGCCTCGCCCCTTCGGAAACATTGGATTTGCTGGATTTGAAAAATCATTCAGATGTAAAAGTTCCTTGGGAATTGAGCAGATTCCATCAGGTGTGGTGGCTTGGCAAAGCGTACTGGCTTACGCAAGATGAAAAATATGCACTGAAGTTTAAGTCGCTTATCGAAGACTGGATTGAAAACAATCCTGTCGGCTATGGCGTCAATTGGGCAATTGCAATGGAGGCGGCAATCCGCTCATGGAATTGGATCGCAGGATATTATTTTTTTTGTGAATCGAAGTCTCTATCAAATGAATTTTGGATGAAGTTATTCAAGAACCTTTTTATCCATGGAAAATTTATCGAATATCATCTCGAGGCATCGTGGCACAATGGGAATCACTACCTCACCGATATTTCCGGATTAGTCGCATTAGGCGTTTTCTTTCAGCATACTGACTTTGGAAAACGGTGGCTTAACTTCGGAATAAAATCTCTCACCGTAGAAATGGAACAGCAAGTGTACTTAGATGGTGTAGATTATGAAAAATCCACATCGTACCATCGCCTTGTTCTTGAATTGTTCTACACATCAACAATTTTGTGCCTGCGCAATAACTTTCAATTCCCTTCTGCATATATGGAACGCCTTGAACGCATGTTCGACTTCGTGCAAGCATACACGCGCCCGGACGGTTCCATTCCACTTGTTGGCGACGCTGATGACGGAAGACTTTTTCGTTTCATGATGAATGATAATGTGAATGATCATCGCCATATGCTTTCTGTCGGCGCAATTCTTTTTCAGCGAAGCAACTTCAAACATGCGGCAAAAGGATTTTCTCAAGATGCTCTCTGGCTTTTTGGAACTGAAGGATTCGAAAAATATCAGATGCTAAAAGAAAAACCTCGCTTAACACATTCACAAGCATTTGAGCACGGCGGGTTTTATATCATGCAAAACGAAAACGTTCATCTATTTGTTGATGCCGGCGATATTGGGATGAACGGACAAGGCGGGCACGGACACAATGATACCTTGAGTTTCGAATTATGGATCGACGGCGAACCGTTAATTATCGATTCGGGAACGTACGCGTACACATTCGATATAGCTGCCCGACAGGAATTCCGAAACACAAGGGCGCATAATACCATTGTTGTTGACGGAAATGAACTCGCTGAGTTTGCTGGTCTCTGGAAAATCAAAGAAGACAAAACGCGACCGCATGTTATCGAGTGGAAAACTACCGAAACGGAAAATATACTGCAAGCCGAACATCATGGTTACGCACCGGTTATTCATCGGCGAAAATTCCATCTGAAAAAGACCACGTCAACGCTTGTGATCACTGATTCGTTAGAAGGAAATGGTGCACACGACATTGAAAGTTTTTTGCATTTTGCCCCGTCAGTCAGAGCAGAACTTTTGGATAAGCAGCGAGTTATTGCCCACGCACAACATTCGTCGTACCTCATCACAGCAAACCGCGGCGATTTCTCTATTATCAATACATGGTTTTCAAAGAGCTACGGAATAAGGGAGCAGAATCAAACACTGAAGCTTTTAGTGAAATCTCAACTTCCAGAAAAATTGGAATTTGAGATTTCTTCCAAGAAACAAAGATAAACCTAAACTTCGGGAGCACCAGAAAGATATTGACTCTAAATCGCTTCTTCTGTATATTGCTCCCACTTCAAACATAGTTTCATTTTTCTTTACATATCTCAAGGAGATATCATGTCAGACATTTCACTTGACGCACTCGGAATGGTCGAAACCAAAGGCTTGGTCGGTTCCATAGAAGCCGCCGATGCAATGGTCAAAGCAGCAAAAGTCACTCTTATCGGAAAAGAACAAATCGGCGGAGGCTACGTTACAGTGATGGTACGTGGCGATGTCGGCGCAGTGAAAGCTGCTACCGATGCCGGCGCCGCGGCAGCCCAACGTGTTGGTGAACTTGTGTCTGTCCATGTCATTCCGCGTCCGCACAGCGACGTTGAATTGATTCTTCCGAAACGGCCGGCGGCAAAATAATCCGCGGCAGTTACTCACTGCATTACCTTATCAGCTTCTCATATGATAGATTTTGCCTTCGGGATGGTAGAAACCAAGGGACTCATCGGCGCAATTGAAGCCGCAGATGCCATGGTCAAAGCTGCCAACGTTCAACTGGTAGGAAAAGAACGCACAGATCCGGCGATGATTACTGTAAAGATCATCGGCGAAACAGCGGCAGTCCGTTCCGCAGTTGAAGCGGGTGCGGCTGCCGCTCAGCGCGTCGGACAATTACTTTCAAAGCATGTCATTTCTCGTCCGGCAGAAGGTATAGAAGAAATGATTTTTGCAAAATCATTTCTTTCCGAAAAAGAAATTGCTGAACTAACTAAGTCAGCACAAGAGTCTGTTGATTCTGCAACGCCAGAGGAGGCTGATGATGATGCCTCAGCACCAGAAGAATTTACAACTCCAACAGCTCAGTCGCGCGAAGAATTTATCGCACAGCTTTCTGAAATGACTGTTCATCAATTACGTTCATACGCACGGACAGTGAACCGGCTGTCAATTTATGGACGCGAAATTTCAAGAGCAAACAAGGAGCAATTGCTTGACGAGCTTGTCAAAGCAAAGTTTCAATAGCAATGCATCCGTTGCAGCGAAGTGAACTCAGTTTTCACACTCCATCGTCACGTTGCCAGAACGATGGAGTTTTTTGTTTTTGCACCGCATAATGAAAAACAAACGCTTCCATATTATTTTCTTCTCAACCTTCTTTGCCATCCTGCTGTGGGCGTCAATCATTATGACGTACGATTACCAGAGTTTCGAATCTGTTCCATTAGTGTTGGAAAATATGAAACCGACACGCGCGCTTGCACAACCGGTACCGGAACGAGTGAATATCAAAGTGCGCGGAACGGGCTGGCAATTGATTACGCTCTCTTTTTCACCGGACAAAAAATATACACTTGATATCTCAGGCGTCTCAAATCGTTATTCATTTCTAACAAATCAGGATGTGATGGAGCGGTTCGCGGCTCCACAAGGCATCAGAGTTGTTGAAGTTCAACCTGAAACCGTTACCGTCGTCCTCGACGAAAAAATCACAAAGAAGGTGCGTTTGCTTCCGGCTACGACGCTAGATTTTCGTGAGGGTTACGATATAACGGGAGATATGAAACTTGTCCCTGACAGCGTTGCAATTACCGGTGCCCGCTCCAGAATTGACCGGATTGAAGAATGGCCGACAGCGGCAACGCAGCTTTCTCAGCTTCGCTCTGCAGTAAATATACAGGTTGCCATTCCCGATTCGCCACAAATCGGCATTACCGCTTTCCCCCATTCGGCATCATTGCAATTCGACGTACAATTAACGGCGGAAAAAATATTCAAAGGCATCGCCGTTACATTGAATGATGTTCCGGAAAATCGTGCAGTCGTTCTTCTCCCGCCAAAAATTGATGTTACAATTCGTGGCGGAGTAGATCAGGTAGCAAAAATTGACCAACTCAACATATCGGCGTATGTGGACTACCGCACAATTCTTCTTGACACCACCGGAGCCGTGCAGCCCATCATTGTATACCCGAAAGAAGTGAAAGTCATCGGCATCAGCCCTCCAAAAGTGCAGTACGTCATCAGAAAATAAAAAAGCCCGGCCTCAAATTGAGAGCGGGCTTTTTTTCTATCGTAGAAAACAGGATAAGCGGATTATTGGATAGATGGAAACAACTCGGGTATCCAGCAATCCAACTATCCATCATTCCATCCCTTAAAACGGCTTGCTGAATCTAAGAAAGACACTGACGGGTCTTGCAACATCGGTTCTCCATGCAAAACCAAGCCGCGCACTTTCCGCCCATCCTAATGCAAAACCTACATCAGATTTCAACAGCGAAGAACCAATGTTATCAAAACCTTCAACAAGGCTCTTTGTTGCGGCAACAGTGTCTGTCGCTCCGGCATCGAAGAAAAGAATCATGTTGAAACTCGACGGCCAGAAAAAAACACCACTGAACATGTGGCCATCAAGCACATATTCCACATTAGCAAGCACCATTCTGTTACCGGAAAATTCTTTGAAGCCGTACGCCGGCAGTGTGTTCGCACCGCCAATCTCAAACGATTTCTGAACGATATTGTCGCCTTCCAATGAACCGACCCTCACACGCATGTTAAGATTATCATATGTCGAAAGCGGTTGAAATCTCCGAATGTCAAGAATCACTTGTGTAAAATTGAAATCTCCCTTGAAGGCGTCGCCTCCTTTTTCACCGCTGGCAAAAATATTCCAGCCGACAGAATGCTTCCGCTGCTGCTCAAGTGTGCTGATGCCCAGCGATCCGCGGACACTGTGCATCACTCCATCGTTGACTGCGGGATTAGTGCGAAACGAATGGCTTGGTCGAAAGAGCGACCAATCCGTTCCGTTCGACAGCGATGAATATTTATCAACAATGTATTCAAACGTTACCTGAGTGGAAAGGTCTTTTTCTTTCGTATAGCGCGCCATGTGAACTGATGCGCCCTGCCGTGTGAAATAATCCCGGTAATCTTCATGCCAGAGAAGCGCTGTGGCATTATTTTCTCCGAGATCCATAATCCATTCATCTTTCGTGGCGGTAATATTATGCCCTTCAAATCCGATTTCATACAGAGCATCTACAGTGGCAAGCTGACGATCTATTCCGAGATTGGCGCGCCAACGGTGAATTTTAAATCCATAACCAATCGAACCGTGAGCGGAAATCAGTTTGCTGCCGTCCCAATAAAATTTCTTTTCGGAGCCGAGTCCCAGAAAGGGGCCTTCAACGCGATTATAACGGAAAATAAAATTGTCGGAAAGTGTCTGCTCGTCAAGCCACAGATCGTTGAACGTATGACTGCTCCGTGGTCTCCTCGATGACCAGGAATATCCGGCGTCGCTTGCAGAAGATTTTTCTTCCATATAGCCGCCGATTTCTCCGTGATCTTCTTTTGTAACCTTTCCGTTGATTGCACGCGCGTTGCCGGTAATTTTCCCGCCGTCTTTCACGACGATGTTGCCGTTAATAACAAGCGCGTCTCCATTGACAACGCCGAGGACCGTCAGCGTACCTCCCTTAACAACAATGTCGCCGTCAATCTTATCGTCAACTCCGATTTCTGTGTTGCCATTGAAGGTGATTGCTCCTTCTTTTCCTCTTTCAATATTTTTCGTCGAATCGTCTTCATCATTGGCAGAGTTGTCAACACGCCATTTACCTTCTTCGGCAAACTGTTCAGCGCCCGATTCGATTTGTTGCAGGAGGCCATCTACAAATGAATTGATATCCTGCTGATCGAACGCAGTGCGGAAAGATTCCCTGCCAGCCGTCCAGCCGGAATCATCTCCGCCATTCGTGCCGCTAACCGGGAACGCAGCCGCGCTCCCACTCATTGTAACACAAAAAGTAAAAATAGTAAGATATTGTTTCATAAAGCACCTACGAGCAATGAAGGAAGTGAAGAAAAACCGTCTTGTCTTTCCTACGACTCCCATGTTGAAAAGTTGCATATTTCTTCAGACATGACCTGCTCAGTCTATGGTTGACTTGATTCTCTCTCCTTTTTTTGTAGTTTTCTAAAGAAGAATTTATTGATACACACATGAAACTTTCCATCAATATTGACCACATAGCAACCTTACGGCAGGCACGGCGGGGCGATGAACCTGATCCGGTCATCGCGGCATCTCTGTGCGAACATGCCGGCGCCGAAGGAATTGTGTGCCATTTACGCGAAGATCGGCGGCATATAAATGATCGCGATGTTCGGCTTCTCCGTCAAACAATCAAAACCAAATTGGATTTGGAAATGGCGGCAACGGAAGAAATTATTTCCATCGCGCTCGATGTCGTTCCTGATCTCGTAACACTCGTCCCTGAAAAGCGGCAGGAACTGACAACCGAAGGCGGCTTAAATGTAACTGAACATAAGAAACATCTTTCGACGGTCATTGAACGTTTTCATGCCAAGAACATCGCTGTAAGTCTTTTTGTTGACCCGGTAAAATCTCAACTTGACACCGCGGCAGAGATTCGTTCGGATATGGTTGAACTTCACACCGGAGAATATGCTAATGCAAAAAATGACGTGGAACGCGGGCCACTGCTTCAGAATATTCAGTCAATGGCAGAATACGGAAAAGAACTTGGGATGGGAGTCAATGCCGGACACGGATTGAATTATTTAAACGTTACACCCGTTGCCGCAATTACAGCGATTGACGAGATGAGTATCGGCCACGCAGTTATTTCTCGCGCGGTGCTTGTCGGGCTGGAACAAGCGGTGAAGGAAATGTTAGCATTGGTCACGCGTCACGCGCCCATTTGAAGCTTACGGATTTCATCTCGCAGCTTTGCCGCTTTTTCATAATCTTCCTTTTCGATAGCTTCCTTTAACGATGCCTGAAGTTGTTCCAGTTTGGAAAGATGTTTTTTCACAGTTTCAGCCGGCTTTGCTTTTTCAACATCGGGAGATGACTCCTCTTCCTCTTCCGGAACAATACCCGCTTCCGCCATCACTGCATCTGCAACAAAAATTGGTGCGCCGAAACGCACGGCAAGCGCAATCGCATCGCTTGGGCGGGAATCAACTTCCTGCGGAGATGAACTTCCTTCAAGATTGATCTTCGCATAAAACGTTCCGTCTCGAAGATCGCTAATGCAGACATCCTGAATCGAAGCTCCAAACGTATCAATTATATTTCTCAGCAAATCATGGGTCAACGGGCGCGGCGGTTTAATTCCTTCCATCTCAATTGCAATTGCCTGCGCTTCGAATCCGCCGATGATAATTGGAAGGCGCCGATTGCCGGAAATTTCTTTCAAGATCAGCGCATACGCTCCGCCGCTTGACGGGCTTGTTGACAATCCTAAAATATCAACTTGAACTTTTTCCACAGCAATCTTTCCTCTCGTAATTACTGAACACCATACCGTACGTATATTATCAAAACTATTACTCCTTGTCAACGGTTCAGTGTTTTTTTCAACTCGGCAGTGAGGGTGGGCACAACCTCAAAGGCATCTCCCACAATACCGTAGTCTGCAATCGAAAATATCGGCGCATCTTTATCTTTATTGATTGCGACAATATATTTCGATGACGACATTCCTGCGAGATGCTGCACCGCTCCGGAAATTGCAACAGCAATGTATAACGATGGCGAAACAGTTTTTCCTGTTTGTCCAACCTGTTCGTCATGCGGACGCCAGCCTGCATCAACCACAGCACGCGAAGCGCCGACCGCCGCGCCTAACGATGCGGCAAGTTCTTCAACCATTGAAAAATTTTCCGGTGCCTTCAATCCGCGTCCGCCGGAAACAATAATATCAGCTTCAGCAACATCTTTCTTTCCGCCCGCGATTTTGATTTCTTTTACCACAGCACCAAAATCTGCTTCACCCAATGCACTTTCCTTCTTCTCAACAACAGCAGTGCTTCCTGCAGGAGTTCCGGCTGAAAAAACATTCGGGCGAAGCGTGAACAACTTTATCGCTGAACGAACTGCTACTTCAACAAAGGCTTTTCCTGCATATACCGGACGCGTCGCAATCACTGTTCCGTTCTCAACACGAAGTGCTGTGCAATCCGCCGCAAGCCCGGCATCTAGTTTTGCCGCAACGCGCGGAGCGAAATCTTTTCCCATTGCGCTTGCCGGAAAGAAAAGCATATCGGCAGATTCTGCGCGTGCAATTTCTGCGACAATCTTTGCGTACGCTGTTGTTGAATAATATTCCAATTGCGCATCGTCAACCACAAACACTTTCGATGCGCCATAGGCGCCTAACTGCGAGGCAATCGAGGACACGTTTCCTCCGATCACCAGAGCATTACATTCAGCGCCAAGTTGGTCAGCGATCGTGCGCGCCGCCCGAACAACTTCAAATGCGGTTTTCTTAAACTGATTATTTCTTTGTTCAGCAAAAGCAATGATTTTCATCGTTGATTCTTTCTCTGTTCATTTTTTGAAATCTCAGTTCAAATTACCTTCGCTTCCTCGTGCAGTAACCGAACAAGTTCAGGCACAGCAGAAGCATCGGTGCCGACAATTTTCCCGGGATTTTTTGCCGGCGGTTTGCGCATCGTCAGCACTTCTATTTTAGATGCAACAGGCGCAACTGCACGTTCTTCGATGACTTTTCGTTTTGCATCCATAATTCCTTTTAATGACGGATATCGCGGCTGGTTCAATCCCTTCTGCGCCATCACGACCGCTGGCAATTTTGCATGAACAATTTCATGTCCACCTTCAATTTCCCGTTCGGCAACAACGGCGCCATCGTTGATTTCCAATTTAACGACAACAGAAATTGACGGCATGCCCAACATTTCTGCAACGAGCGAACCGATCTGCCCGTTATCGTAATCAATTGATTGTTTGCCGAGCAAGATGATATCTGGTGAAAGTTCTTTCGCAAAATCCGCAAGCGAGCGCGCAACGGCAAATGAATCGTGAGACGAAGCATTCTTCAACAGCACGGCTTTATCGCATCCCATTGCCAGCGCTTTGCGAAGCGTTTCTTTGTTGGCTTCTCCGCCGAGCGAAACGACGACGGCTTCGCCGGTAAACTTCTCGCGCAGTTTCAATCCTTCTTCAACTGCAAATTCGTCGTACGGACTGAGCATGTAATTGATGCCAGCCGGATCAATCGTCTTGCCATCGGCGCCGACTTTCACTTTCGTTTCAGTATCGGGAACATGATTGACAAAGACAAGAATTTTCATCGTTCAGCCTCTCAATAATGTTTGAAGCGTTGACAAAAAAATGCTGTTTTCCTCTTCTGTCCCAACATTCACGCGCAGCGTACGTTCCATCATCGGGTACGAGCTGACATCGCGAACAAGCACGTTACGGTCAAAAAGCTTTTGAAATAATGTTCCGGCTTCATGCGGCGTTCGAAAGATAAAAAAATTGGAATCTGAAGGAAAAGTTTCTACGAAATTCATCGCGCGAAGAGCATTCCACATCACCGTTTTTTGCTTTTTGATTAGTGCGATGCGTTCGTTCACAACATCACTGTGCTTCATGAGAGTCATTGCTGTTGCAGCAGAGAAATTATTCACTGTAAATGGAATTTTCGGTTTAAGCAATTCGCTGCACAATTCAGGATTTGTAAGAAGATATCCGATACGGAGTCCCGCCATGCTGAATGCTTTGGAAAAAGTTCGCAGCACAATCAAATTATCGTACCGATTCAGCAGCGATTGCACGCTCGGTTTGTCGGAAAACTCAATGTACGCTTCATCAACAATCACCAATGCAGAATTTAATTTCAGAATTTCTTCAACATCACTGACGGACATTGACTGCCCTGTCGGGCTGTTGGGCGACACAAGAACAATCACCGAAGGTTTCTCGCGGAGCGCAGCATCAATAATTTTCTGCGTCGGGAAAGAAAAATCGCCGTTCATGAAAACTGAAATAATCTCTCCATCGAACACCCGTGCGGCTTTTTCATAAAGAAAAAAGGACGGCTGCGGAATCAGAACTTTTGTTCCCTTGGTTACCGTCGCCATGAGAATCGTGTACATCAACTCGTTCGAACCGTTGCCGGCAATAATGCCATCAACAGAATGTTGTGTGAAGCTTGCCAGTGCTCCGAGCAAAGCAACTGGAAATGTTTCCGGATAACGGTTCCATGATGACGAAGTGAATGCCGCAAAAATTTCCTTTTTGATTCGCTCAGGAATGTCAAACGGATTTTCATTTTGGTTTAATTTGATAAGTCCCGGCTGAAGCGGCTTTCCCTTCACCGCATAGGTTTCCAGCGCACGAACGCTTGGTTTTATGAAATTGATGAAGCTCATTTGCTATTGTTCTTTCCTCGAAGCCTGAGAGAAAATGCGTGAGCGGTAAGTCCTTCACGCTCAGCGAAAAAGGCGACATCTTCACTCACCGATTCCATTTTCTTCTTTGAATAATTCGTTACACTCGATTTTTTCACAAAATCGTCCACCGACAGCGGCGATGAAAATCGCGCCGTGCGCTCTGTGGGAAGAACGTGATTCGTACCGGCAAAATAATCACCAAGCGCAACCGGAGAATAATTTCCTAAAAAAATCGAGCCGGCATGTTTGATCATTTTCAGCGTTTGTTCCTGATTTTTCGTCACGATTTCAAGATGTTCAGGTGCAAGAGCATTCACAATGTCCGCTCCTTGCGAAAGCGTTCGCGCGAGAATAATTGCACCGCGCTGCTTTAGCGACGTTTCAATTATTTTTTGGCGGGGAAGCACACGCACCATTTTTTTGAATTCTGACCGGATTTGATTTGCAAGCGGCAAACTCGTTGTAACAAGAATCGAAGATGCGTGTTCATCATGTTCCGCCTGAGCAAGCATGTCCGCTGCAATGTATTCCGGGCGCGCAGAATCATCAGCAAGAATTACTACTTCGCTCGGCCCGGCAAAACTATCAATGCCGGCAATGCCGAACACCAGCCGCTTTGCAGTAGCGACAAAAATATTTCCCGGTCCCACAATCTTATCAACTGACGGAATTGTTTTCGTACTAAAAGCCAATGCGGCAATCGCTTGTGCGCCGCCGGTGCAATAGACATTTTTTACATCTAAAATTGCTGCGGCTGCCAACACATCAGAATTCATTTTTCCATTTGTGTTGAGCGGAGAAACGAGATGAATTTCTTTCACCCCTGCAACCTGCGCCGGAATAACATTCATTAAAACGGTAGAAGGATATGCGGCACGCCCGCCGGGAACGTAGACGCCGACGCGCTCAATCGGCAAATATAATTGCCGAAGGTCGGAGCCAAACTGTTCGCGAATTTTCCACGACGAGTGACGCTGATGTGAGTGAAAACGACGGATATTCGCCGCAGCCCTCTTCAGAATTTTTACAAATTTTTGGTCTGCATGGATCAGAGCGTCACGAATGTCTTTTTCGGGTATTTTGAGAGAAGAAAGTGTGACGCCGTCAAATTTCTTTGCATAATATCGAAGCGCATTGTCGCCATCGCGCTGAACACGGCGGAGAATTGCACGGACAGCACGTTCCACAGAGTCGGTGGATGAAGTTCTGTCATACAAAAAATCTTTAGGAAGCGAATGCGAAGAGCGCAGATCGAATTGTCGTATCATAAAAACCAGAACTGTTTCTGGAGTTAATATACCGAGATTGCGCCGAAGAATCAACGAAATGAGGAGAGGCGGATGCTTGTTTGGAATTAAAGTTTATGCGGCAACGGAATAGGGTCGTTGTTTTTTATTGCAGAAATAAACCACGCTTCTTGTGCTCCGCGTAAGTTGTGAATCGCTTCATCCGGTGTATTGCCATCACTCTGACATCCCTTTAATAAGGGGATCGTCGCCCAAAAGCCCCCGCCGTCTTTTTCTGAAAGAGGAAGAAGTTCAATTTTGTATTGCAGAGAAAGCAACGTCTTGACGGAAGGAACATTTTTGGTCCTCGAGCCGCGCATCGTTTTCCATTTACTCTCTGTTTTGCTCTTTTTCATGTTTGCTCCTTAATGAAAACTCGTACGTAGATTGCTTTTATTCTCCTCTCATGGACCGGCACGACAAATTTCTTTCCTGTCCAGTTTCTGAAAACATGATGACTACCCGAAACATGGTCGAGCACATATCCAAAATGCTCAGCCACTTTCGTGAAATCTTTTAGAGATACTGGAGAATGACCTCGACTTAATTTTTTGACTAATTGATCGATATCCATCTATTGAAAGATAGCCAAAAACTTGGTGAAATCAACCTAAAAACAAAAAAGGGAAACCTGAATCGGTTTCCCTTTTATCCTTACGAACAAGGATTGTTACTTCGTTGCAAGCAGCTCTTCAATTTTTTCTGTTACCTCTTTCGAACTTGGAACAACATTGGATGCAAACCGGGCAACGACATTACCGTTTCGATCAACCAGAAATTTTGTAAAATTCCAGCCAATGTCGCCTTTGAAATCTGTCCCGGTTGTCAGATAATGGTACAGCGGGTCCTGATCATCTCCTTTGACACTGATTTTTGAAAACATATCAAAGGAAACATTGTAATTGCGCGTGCAGAATGCTTTGATCTCTTTGTTTGTGCCGGGTTCTTGTGAACCGAAATTGTTTGCCGGGAAAGCAAGAATTTTGAATCCCTTGGCTTTATATTTCTCATACACTGCTTCCAAATCTTTGTATTGCGGCGTATAGCCGCAGAACGACGCTACGTTGACGATCATCAGCACATCGCCTTTGTAATCTGAAAGAGGTTTTTCTTTCCCGTCTATTGTCTTCATTGTGAAGTTGAAAACGGATTGTGTTTCCGAATTTTTCTTTTCACTTCCATCGTCCTTTGCAATGACAAATGACGAACCGATAACCATTCCTATAATAAACAATACAAACATTTTCATAACAAACTCCTCGGTTGATGAATCCTTCTGCCGCTTTACAGCATGGCGCTCTCAGCGCTCATTCATTTAACTTTCGCGTGCGCAATTAAGTTCCGCCAAATGGGACATGGAGCCACAGGCGGTAAAAAACAGAACAAGGTTTCAATCACGCCGTTGGCGTGACGAAACCTTGTTTTTGTCAAAACATACAAATGAAATTACGTTCCGGCGCTGTAATCAGTCATATAGACTTTCTGTTCCGGTGTCAGCCTATCAATTTTGATATCCATTGTGCTGAGCTTCACGCCTGCAATTTCCTGATCTTGCTCTACAGAAATGTCGTGCACTTTGTTGTCAAGCTTTTTCCCCTTCTTGTACAATTCCGCAAGACGAAGCTGTGACATGAATTGATTGGCAAACGACATATCCATCACTTCCGAAGGATGACCTTCCGCCGCGGCAAGATTTACAAGGCGCCCTTGCGCAAGAACATAAATCCGGCGGCCATCTTTCGTGAGATATTCCTCATTGTTTGGACGAATTTCACGGATACTTTTTGTAACCTTCTTCAGTTGAACAAGATTGATCTCACAGTCGTAGTGTCCGGTGTTGCAGATGATTGCGCCGTCTTTCAGCGACTTAAAATGACGGTCAATAAGAATATCTTTCACTCCGGTCGCCGTAATAAAAATATCGCCGACCTTAGCCGCTTGATCCATCGTCATCACGCGAAAGCCTTCAAGTGTTGCCTTGAGTGCGGCTGTCGCTTTCACTTCCGTTACAATCACGTTTGCGCCGAGTCCTTTTGCACGCATTGCAACACCGCGCCCGCAGTGGCCAAAACCGGCGACAACAATATTTTTGCCGGCAAGCAGCACGCTGGTCGCGCGAATGACACCGTCAAGTGTTGATTGACCTGTGCCGTACACATTATCAAAATCCCATTTTGTCTCTGCATCATTGACCGCGACAACAGGGTACCTCAACGCACCGGCATCAGCCATTGCACGAAGACGATGCACACCGGTAGTGGTTTCTTCCGTTCCACCGATGATGTACGGAATGAGCTCATGATGTTTGTTGTGAATCGTGAAAATCAAATCTGCACCGTCGTCAAGCGTGAGATTCGGCTTGAACTTCAGTGTTTCTTCAATGCACCAATAAAATTCTTTCACGTTCATTCCATGCCACGCAAAAATCGAAACACCGTCATCGGCAAGAGCGGCGGCGACAGAATCATTGGTGGACAGCGGATTACACCCGCTCCAACTCACTTGTGCGCCGGCTTCAACAAATGTTTTGACAAGCACGGCAGTTTCTTTTGTCACGTGCAGGCAGCCTGCAATGCGAAAACCTTTCAGCGGTTTTGTCTGGCTGTATTTTTTTCTCAGTGCCATCAGGACCGGCATGCGCGATTCCGCCCACTCGATACGTTTGTGGCCTTCTTCTGCAAGTTTCAAATCACGAACCTTAAAAACGCCCTTCTTTTCATTCATGCTACTGTAAATTCCTTTCTAAAAAATTCCTTCGTTTTCTGCAAAGTGTTTGCTTGGTGGATTGTTGGATTATTGAAAAAACTAAAAAATCATTTATCTATTAATCCAGCTATCCGTTTGAGGTTATTTCACTGCTTTTTTCAGCATGGGCACCAAATCCAAGTGTTCCCACGTAAAATCTTTTTCATTACGTCCGAAATGTCCGTATGCTGCTGTTTTTTTATAAATCGGGCGAAGAAGATTCAAACGGTTGATGATGCCGCGCGGAGTCATATCAACTTCATTCATCAAAATTTTTGCTATGGCGCCGTCCGGTACGAAGCCTGTGTCGAATGTATTTACATTGATGGAAACCGGCTGCGCCACGCCGATTGCATATGCAACCTGAATCTGGCATTCTTTCGCCAAGCCCGCCGCAACTATATTTTTTGCCAAATGGCGTGCCGCGTATGCTGCGCTTCGGTCAACTTTCGATGGATCTTTTCCTGAAAACGCGCCGCCGCCGTGCGGTGCCCGCCCGCCGTACGTGTCAACGATAATTTTTCTTCCAGTCAAACCGGTATCACCGTGCGGCCCGCCGACTTCAAATCGTCCGGTAGGATTGACGAAATATTTTGTCTTTTTATCAAGAAGATGACTTGGAATAATTTTTTTAATGACATGGTGAATCACATCTTCACGAATCCGTTTTTGCGAAACTTCAGCATCGTGCTGGGTAGAAACAACAACGGCATCAACACGAACGGGAATTCTGCCGTCGTATTCAATCGTCACTTGTGATTTCGCATCGGGACGCAGATACGGCATAAGCTTTGGCTGTTTCTTGCGAAGCTCGGAAAGTTTGTGCACCAACTGGTGGGCGAACATGATCGGCATTGGCATGTACTCCGGCGTTTCATCATTCGCATAGCCGAACATCATTCCTTGGTCTCCTGCACCGCCGGTATCAACTCCCATCGCAATATCGGGAGACTGAGAGTGAATGCTGGAAATAACCCCGCAGGAATCCGCGTCAAATTTATATTCAGCTTTTGTATAACCAATCTCACGGATTGTCTGGCGCACAATTGTTGGAATATCAACATACGCTTTCGTGGTAATTTCTCCGCCGACAACTGCAAGCCCGGTGGTAACAAACGATTCACATGCAACGCGGGAATGTTTATCCTGAGTAAGCAGCGAATCCAGCACTGCGTCCGAAATCGCATCACACACTTTATCGGGATGCCCTTCGGAAACAGATTCAGAGGTAAAAAGATAACGCATGAATAGAATGCTCCTTAGTTATGAACGATGGAAAAATTATTTTTTCAAATTCGGCTTGCGAATCACTGGAATCGGATAGTTCAATAATATTCCAGCTCCGACGAATCCCCGATGTTGATACGCTTGAATCCGCCTTTCACAAGAGCGTTGTTGCCAATAATGGAATCTTCCAGCAGCGCCGATTGCACTGAAGCATTTTCACTGATGATAGAATTTCTGATGACCGAATCGACAACAGCAGCACCTTCAGCAATAGTGGCGTAGGGACCAATAATAGAATTTTTTACAGTCGCACTCGGCGAAATGAAAGCCGGTGGCATAATAACAACACCTTTTACCGCCTTAGGCGCAGATTGCTTGGCTAGTAAATGGCGATTCGTTTCCAGAAGCGTTTCCGGTTTTCCGCAATCGTACCATCCGTCAATTTCATGCGTGGTCACTTTTTCACCACGATCAATCATCAATTGTAATCCGTCGGTAAGCTGAAATTCGTTTTTCGTACGCACGTTGTTCGTGATCATTTCTTTCAAACACTCCAACAAGAAATCAGGGCGTTTGATGTAATAGAGTCCGACTAACGCAAGATTGCTGGTCGGCGTTTCAGGTTTTTCAATCAATCGGGTGACAAATCCGTTCTTCAATTCTGCAACTCCAAAACGGCGCGCATCCTCAACTTCTTTCACCCCAAGCACCGTGTGTCCGTTTTGCACCATTGCAGAAAGATCAACATCGAATACCGTGTCTCCTAAAATGATGAGAACGGGATCTTTCGAAATTGTGTGGCGCGACAAATAAATCGCATGACCCAATCCCAGCCGTTCCTCCTGTTCGACAAAATCAACCTGAATGGAATAATTTGTATTGATATATTCTTTAATCTTATCTCCCAAATAGCCCACAACAATCGTCGCAGCATCGAATCCGTCGGCAATTATCTTATCCATAATGTGGCCGATAATCGGCTTGCCGGCGACATTAATAAGCACTTTCGGAATTGTGTATGTGTGCGGGCGGAGTCTGCTGCCAATTCCTGCTACCGGAATAATGGCTCTCATATAAACTTCCCTTGTTTCATTAATAATTTGAGTAGTAAAGATAGCGAAGAATCCTGGAAGAATCAATTTCGCGCGTGCAAAAACATTCATCTTCACTGATTGCAGAAGAATAAATTCATCAGTATATTGACCGCGTATATCTTATGACAAATTCAATTGAAAACCTCGCCGCTCCTTGGCGGGGAATTATCGCTTCACTCCAGCTTTGTCCGGGTTACCGGAAACCTATGAGGTTTGTTTCATCTGCCGCTGCGATTACCGGCAAAGGACTTGACGGCGACTCGCACTCAATTGAGGAAAGTTCCCGTCAAATTCTTTTAATTGAAAAGGAAACTCTCGAGGAATTGCAATTGAAGCCGGGCGATGTCAAAGAAAACATTACCACTCAGGGAATCGCACTGATGCAATTACAATTCAAACAGCACCTGCTCATCGGCGACTCTGTTGTGCTGGAAATAACAAAACCGTGTTCACCATGCAGCCGAATGGACGAAATCCGCAGCGGACTTCGTCAGCAGCTTGCAGGAAAACGCGGAATGTTGGCACGTGTTATCAGCGGTGGAACAATCAGAACAGGCGACCGCATATTCGTTCAATGATATTCTGGAAGATTTTATACAACATCATTATTGTGCCGGTAATGTGGATCGGATTCCACCTCGCCGGCGTGTTCAATGAAAAAATACGGCGCGGCATTGCCGGTCGAAAAAGTCTTTTCGCAACGCTTGAACGTCGCGCCGCACAGCTTCCCTCGCAGACGCGCTTGTGGTTTCACGCCTCATCGCTGGGCGAATTCGAACAAGCAAAACCGATTATCGCTGAACTTAAAAAAACGTATCCGGATATTTCTATCATCGCAACGTTTTTTTCACCGTCGGGATACGAGCACTCGAAAAATTATAAATTAGCCGACATCATTTCCTATCTTCCGTTCGACACACATCGTTCGACTAACAAATTTATCTCGATTCTCCAACCGACCGCCGCAATCATGGTACGCTACGACACGTGGCCGAACGTTATTTGGGCATTGAAAAAGAATGCCGTCCCGACATTCATCGCCAATGCTACCATGAAGAAAAATTCGTCGCGGAAATTTCCTGTGCTTCGGCAATTCCACCATGCGCTCTACAACTGCTTCACCCACATTCTCACTGTGTCGGAAAATGACAAAGCGTCGTTTGCAGATTTCGGTATCGCAGCTCCGCTCGTTTCTGCTATCGGCGACACCCGCTTCGATCAGGTAATGATGCGAAGTATTGAAGCGCAGAAAAAAAATCTCCTGCCGGCTTCAGTCACTGCGGGGAAAAAAATCCTTGTTGTGGGTCAAAGCTGGGAAGCCGATGAAGAAATCATCTTGCCGGTCGTTTTCAAATTACAGGAACACATGCCGGAGCTGTTGACGATTCTTGTACCGCACGAACCGACTGTTGAACACCTTGAAGAACTTGAATATCAACTTTCCGGAAATTCATCATTCATCCGCTTTTCGGATCTTAATGAATTCCGAAATGAACGCATTATCTTAATCGACAGTGTCGGAGTGCTTGTGCCGCTGTACCGCTATGCGCATATCGCGTATGTCGGCGGAAGCTTTCATCAGGGAATTCATAACGTTCTGGAACCTGCTGTATTCTCTCTTCCCATTATTTTTGGTCCGAAGCACGACAATTCACAGGAAGCAATTGCGTTAGCGAAACGCAAGGCCGCTTTTGTTGTGGAAGATGACAAGCAGTTCTACAGAATTCTGCGGACACTGCTTGAAGATGAATCAGTGCGAACGTGCGCCGGCAATAACGCGAAAGCCTTTGTTGATGAAAACGTTGGCGCCACCCCGCGATTCCTCGCGTACCTCACTCCTTTTTTAAATCCTGAACCGCCGCAAAAATAACCGCTTTTGTTTTTTATTCCGATCGTCTTCTTTTCAGAAAAATTCTTATATTCATAACTGATAGTGCCAAAAAATCTCAAACTTTATGAACATTGCATACTTCGACACGTTCGCGGGCATCAGCGGCGATATGACACTCGGCGCATTTATCCACGCCGGCGTTCCGCTTGAACATCTTCAACAAGAGCTGGCAAAACTTGGCGTGCAGGGATATTCTTTGCACAGTCGCATCATTGAACGCAGTGCTATTTCTGCAGTAAAAATAGATGTTGAAACTGAAAACGAGCACCACTCTCACAACGAAGAAGCGAATGAACATCATCACCACAAAGAGCACAGCCACTCACATCGTGAACATTCACATCGAAGTTTAACAGACATTCTTTCTCTCATCAAAGCATCAAAGCTGCCTGCTCGAGTTCAAAACCGCGCAGAAAAAATTTTCACGGTAATCGGAGAAGCGGAAGCGAAAATTCACAACACAACAATCGAGAAGATTCACTTTCACGAAGTTGGCGCTGTGGATTCCATCGTTGACATTGTCGGGGCGAGCATTTGTTTTGAATATTTCGGCATCGAAAAATTATATTCCTCTCCAATCCGTATCGGCAGCGGCGGTTTCGTGAACACACAGCACGGAACAATGCCAATTCCGACCCCGGCAACAGTGGAAATACTGCAAGGCTACCCGACGGTTTTGACGGACATTCCGCACGAGCTAACAACACCGACTGGTGCAGGAATTATCAAGGCACTGTCTTCAGGAACGCTTTCGCTCGAAATGCTTAACGTCAAATCCATCGGCTATGGTGCAGGAACAAAAGAACTCACCCAGGTGCCGAATCTCCTGCGCGTTTTTATCGGCGAACTTCATCAAGCGTATGAGCATGATGAACTTGTTTCTGTTGAGACGAACATTGACGACATGAATCCTGAAGTATACCCGTTTGTCATTGAACAGCTTCTTGCGAACGGCGCACACGATGCCTACCTTATTCCTGTGATCATGAAAAAAGGAAGGCCGGGAATTGTGCTTTCAGCATTGGTGAATCGCGGAAAACTTGATAATGCTTTGAAAATTATTTTTACCCAAACAACAACGCTCGGCGTACGCATTCAGCCGGTAGAACGACGAAAACTTCAGCGCGGATCGAAAACAATAACGACGCGGTTCGGAGAAGTGAAAGTAAAAACTGTGATCACCGATGGAACGGAACGTCTCGTGCCGGAATTCGAAGAATGCAAGCGTATCGCGGTCGAAAAAAATATTCCTCTTAAAGATGTTTACCGTCAAATCGAGTCAGAATTGTAGCCGGATTTTTCGGATTGCGGTAAAACGTTTTTTCCCATGAATCAAAAACTTGTTGATGTTGCTCTTCCTCTTCCTCTTTCTCAATCGTTCACGTATGTTCTTCCGCCAGAACTGATTTCATCCGCAAAGCCGGGCTGTCGTGTGCTTGTTCCCTTCGGGAAGAAAAAGCTCACCGGCATTATCGTCGGCTTTCCCGCGCAATCATCGCTCACTGCGCTGAAACCGATCCACGATGTTCTTGATGCTCAGCCGTCTGTTTCAGAAGAACTGCTGCACTTGGCGCGTTGGATTTCTGACTATTACTGCGCACCGCAGGGTGAAGTGCTGAAAGCATTTCTTCCGCAAGGCATTTCTCTGGAAAGCAGGCGCATCGTCTCATTGCTCGATTCCTCTGCCGCTGAAGTGCAATTACAGAAACATCGTTCGGCACCGCAGCGAACAAAAATCATCAAAACGCTGCTGAACGAAAAATTTCTCTCCGTTACACAGATTCAGAAAAAAACCGGCGTGAAAAATATCTCTGCCATCCTCTTGGATCTCGAAGCGTCAGGAATAATTACAATTGTAGAACATCTTACGCCACAAACGGCAAAACCGAAACTTGCGCAGTTCATTGTTCGAAAAGAAGTTCCGGCTGAAGCTGCTGTCAAAGGAAAACAACAGCAAAAGCTTCTCCTTCATTTGAATGACATAGGCAACGAGCCGTATCCGGTGCAGCGCTTACTGAAAGAAACAGGTGCTTCGCTTGCGACACTGAAATCGCTTGTGAAGAAAAACTTCGCCGACATTCTTTTCCGTGAAGAGCCGCGCAAAGAAGAATTCAGTGACGACAGTTCAATCATTGCAATCGAGAATGTTCAGCTCAACAGCCACCAGCGCGACGCGCTTGCTAAAATCTCGCAAGCGATCGCCGTGGGCGAACAAAAAACTTTTCTTCTTCACGGCATCACCGGCAGCGGAAAAACGCAAATTTATATTGAAGCAATCGGCGAAACGCTGGCGCGCGGAAAAACTGCAATCGTGCTCGTGCCTGAAATTTCACTTACGCCGCAAATTGTCCGCCGTTTCCGGCTGCATTTCGGCAGCGAAGTCATTGTCATGCACAGCAGAATGTCCATTGGCGAGCGATACGATGCGTGGAGGCTTGCACGTGAAGGAAAATACAAGATCGCTGTCGGCCCGCGTTCGGCAGTTTTCGCACCGCTCAAAAATCTCGGACTCATCGTAGTTGATGAAGAACATGAAGCGTCGTACAAGCAATTCGACGCGACACCGCGCTACAATGCGCGCGATGTTGCCATCGTACGCGGAACCCGGAATAATGCCGTTGTCGTGCTTGGCTCTGCAACACCATCTGTGGAATCTTTTTTTAACGCACAGGCGGGAAAATATACCCTGCTCGAATTGCCCGAACGAATTGACAACGCCGCGCTTCCTTCAATCTCCATTGTCAGCATGGCGGAAGAGCATGAGCGTATTTATCAGGAAATGAAAGAGCGCGCAAAGACTATCGGCAGAAAGGTTTTTGAAAACGGGTTCCATTCAATATCAAAATTGCTTGAAGAAAAAATACGCGAGCGTTTGAACAAAAAAGAAGGAATTATTCTTCTGCAAAACCGCCGCGGCTTCGCGCCGTTTCTTGAATGCATGGAATGCGGTTACGTTGCGCGGTGCGAACAATGCGATGTAACGATGACCTATCACCTCACAAAAAAACATTTGCGCTGTCATTATTGCGGCGCGGTGAAACCGGTTCCCGACGCATGCCCGAACTGCCACGGATTTCTTCTCAAACTCCAAGGCTTCGGCACACAGCGCGTGGAACAAGATTTAGCGGCGCAATTCCCTGAGGCAAAAATTCTTCGCATGGATTTAGATACGACAACACGCAAAGGTTCGCACGACAGACTTCTGCAAAAATTTTCTCACGGCGAAGCGGATATTCTTCTCGGCACACAAATGGTCGCCAAAGGACTCGACTTTCCACGCGTGACACTTGTCGGTGTTATTTCTGCCGATACACAAATGTCGCTTCCGGATTTTCGTTCGGCTGAACGGACTTTTCAGCTGCTCACGCAAGTTGCAGGTCGTGCCGGACGAAGCTTGCTGCGGGGCGAAGTCGTCATTCAAAGTTTTCAAACAACGCATTACAGTTTGAAATATGCTGCCACTCACGATTTTGCCGGATTCTATCAGGAAGAATTGCACTATCGTCAACAAGCGCTCTATCCGCCGTTTGTACGCATTGCATTAGTTGAAATGAAAGGTGAGAATGAAAAAAATGTCGAGACGGCGATCCAACGGTTCACGGTTCTTCTGCGAAAGAAAAATTCTCACAGTATTATTCTGGGACCGTCAGCGGCAGTCATTTCAAAAATTAAAAATCAGTACCGCTGGCATTTGATCGTCAAAGCTCAACGAGGCACCGACCCGAACGGGTCTCGAATGCGCTCCGCCATGATAACAACAAGCCGAGAACTTGAAAAAACAATTCCCCGCGGAGTAAAAATCATCATTGATATTGATCCGCAGGGAATTATGTAGCCTTGTTTGATGTCTGACAGCAAAAAGTGTTGTCAGACATTCGTCTTTCTCAGAATCCCAAATTGACAAGAACTGTAATCGCCGTCCACACCACCCAAATTGCAGCTACTCCTGTCAACGCTTTGCCGAGTGACACTGAAAAAAGTTTTCCCAGTCCGACTGATACGATTCCAAGATACCAGAACGTCATAATATTTATTGAAGACAAGAGCTTGTGCATTTTGTTCATTGGATCAAAATCCGATACTGCAAGCGCGAGGCTCGGCGTTGCGTGCATTGAACCCATGGCGACTACAAGAATAAGAGTTAACAGCGACCCTACTGCCATGATGTACATTGAAAGTCCGACAACTTCTACCACTTTGCCGTACGTCGCTCCGGATTTAAATCCGAATTTCCCTAACAGCCAGAATGCCAGCGCAGAAAGAAACAACGTTGCAAACATCACAACAACAACTCCAACTGAGCCGAAGATCAAAAACATCGGCGAGCCGGGCTTCGGTGAATATTTTGCCGCATTGTCTGCTTGCTCCTGCGTCATCTTCTCAGCGGCAATTTCCTGCTGAATATATTTATCTCGCTGACGCGCCATTTCCTCCTGAATCGGAGGCTGGGTAAACGCAACAAAAGTAAACACAATTCCGATCACGGTAGTCAGCAATAAGGGAAGCGCCCAATTCGATGCTTGCTTCGGCGCTTTTGTTACGTACTCAAACAACTCCCCGGGCGACGCAAACACATTCATCAGCTTGTCGCTGAAACTCATTTCTGCTGCCTCTGTTTCCGGCGGCGCAACAGTCGGCTGTTGTTCATCCATGATGATCGCTCCTTGTATTTTGGTGATGAATAATATTATTCTGCAATGACGACGGAAGTATAGCAAAATCAAATTGAAATTTCAATCCTGCCTGGCGTCAGGAATTGATTCTGCGACTTCTAAATTCTATCTTACGTGTTGGATGGACTCCACCTCGCACGTGGAGTCCATCTTTTATCCACGAAATGCAAAAAACATACGACACCATGTTCATTTCTTTTGAAGGCCTTGACGGTTCAGGCAAAACGACACAAGCCAACCTGCTGGTTGAAACACTGCGGGAGCGTCATCACGAAATAGATTTTATCCGAGAACCCGGCGGTACGGAAATTTCCGAGCGCATCCGGGAAATTCTTCTCGACAAAAAACATCTCGGGATGAATGAAATCACCGAGCTGCTGCTTTTTTCTGCCGCACGGGCACAGCTTGTCTTTCAAATGATTCAACCGGCGCTGAACGAGCGGCGCTTTGTTGTCTGCGACCGCTATGTTGATTCCACAACTGCATATCAAGGCTATGGCCGCGGCTTGCATCTTGACGCCGTTCGTGCGATCAATGCCGCGGCAACATTCGGTGTTATGCCGGACGTAACATTTCTTATTGACATTTCTGTTGAAGAAATTATAGAGCGGCGGAAAAAGAGCGGCACACCAATGGATAGAATGGAAAGTTCCGGAAATACGTTCTATGAACGAGTTCGCAGCGGCTACTTAGCAATGGCACACGAAGAGCCGCAGCGCTTTGTCGTCGTTGACGGCGCCCAATCTATCGAGGTAATCAAAAAAATAATTTGGGAAGAGGTATTAAACAGAAGTCAGAGGTAAAAAGTCAGAAAAGCGGTTCTGACTACTGAATACCGGCATACTGACTACTCGCTCACATTCTTCATTGCTGTACGCAAAGCTTCAACATCAACACGTTTTTCCATTCCCACAAGATTGCCGTCCAAATATTTTCCGCTTCCGTCAATCGTTTCAAATGTCTGAGACGTGCTGAGGTCGCCAATATCTACAATGCGGCCTGTGCGGTGAACGACACTGTCGGCACTGACGGATTCTTCCACGTTAATGCCGATATCAACAATCACCGGAGCGAGGGCGCCGGAATATTTCAGCGTAACTCCGCGGATGATGATGTCGTACAGATTTTGTTTGTTCTCCGGCAGCGATTCATAATGAGCGATGTCAGCTTTCTCGTACGAATCCGTTGCAATGGAATACCAAATTCCGAGCAGTGCGACACAATTCAATTTTCGGATGTACATTTTTTCCGGATCATCTTTCCACCCGCCGGATTCGATGAGAACTGTGCTTGTTCCCCATGTTTGGATTTTGTCGCCGAACGCACGCGGCTCGTACGAATCATCGTAGCGAGAAATGTGCCCGGCAATGTACGGAGAAAAAATATCCGCCAGCTCCGCGGCAACTTTTTTGGCACGCAAGCGGACAGGATTGTCGGTTTTCTCATAGTTCATTGCCGGCGCAAGCAATGCAATAGTCGCAACCTTGCCGGACATACCAACCGTGTATCGCGGTTCCTGATCGTGGAGATTAAATCCGAACTCAGGGGAAAGACTGTCGCGCGCCGCTTTCAAAATTTTCGCTTCGTTCGTTTGTAAACGCTTCGCATCGCGATTGATGTCAATGCCGTACACGCTACGCCGCTGGAATCGCTCGGCACCGTCGGGATTCAGCATTGGAATAATGAGCAGCGTAGTTTCAGAAAGGATTTTTTTAATTTCCGGAGATTCCCGATGCTTGCTGATGTATGAAAGCGCATCAATCAATCCCATTGTCGCCGTTGGTTCATCACCGTGCATTTGCGACCACATGAATATTTTCTTTTTCCCGTTTCCCAGCGTCAGCAAATTGATAGAGCGCCCTTCATCCGAAACGCCGAGTTGTTTCATCGCAAGAACTGCAGGCATCGCGTCCTTCAGCCGCGCGAGAATCCCCATCATCTCATCGTGTTTTAACCTCCGCGAGGTGATTTGCTTCACCTCATACGTGTCGTACGAATCGTATAACGACCGCACAAACGCGGGAACTCCTCCCGAAAAACTTTTTGTAGTTTGTGAAAATGCCAACCCAGCCATAGTGGTTATCAAAAAAATTAAGAGAAATATTTTTTTCATTGTCTTCTGTGACAAAATGAAAAGCGATGAATTATGAATGTGAAAATATAGATTATTTCAGTGATATCGGCAAGAGTTTGGGAAAATGCGTTAATTGATTTTCGGGGCTATCTTTCGTATTTTAATTACACTTTCCCATGCATCGCTGCATGTGCGATGCCATAATTCATTTACAAAGGAGTGTTGAGTGGAAGTTACCATTAATAGTCTTACAGATTGCGATCGTGAAGTAGAAATCAGTCTCTCACCGGAAGAACTTGTTCCGCATTTTGAACAGGCGTATAAAAAAGCGACGCCTTCAATTGAAATTAAAGGTTTTCGCAAAGGCAAAGCGCCGCTGTCGTTAATCAAAAAAATGTATGGCGACAGCATAGAATATGATGCGCTCGACGACATTGCGAACGATTCGTTCAAGAAAACCATAATAGAAGAGCGGAAAATTCAGCCAATCGGCACGCCCAATTTGGTGGATATGAAATATAAACGGGGCGAACCGTTCACATTCAAAATCAAATACGAAGTGAAGCCAGATTTTGAATTGAAAGAATATAAAGGCATCGAAGTCGAAAAAAAAGTTAAACGCATTACCGACAAAGAAGTAGAAGCTGAAGTTGATCGCTTGCGTCACATCAACGCTTCATACGAAGAAGCAAAAAAAGTGGACGGTACAGAATTCATGATCACTGCCGATTTGCAGGACCTCGACGAAACCGGCACGCCGCTCATTGGTAAAAAAAGCGAGGGGATGAAAATTTATCTCAATGAACCGGACACTGAAAAGGAAATCAAAAAAGCTCTTGCAGATGCCGAACTCGGCGGTACGTACACTGCAAAATTTACGCATCAGCACGGCGACCACTCGCACGATGTTCATCTCCAAATCACAGTAAAGAAAATTGAAAAAGTAATTTTGCCGGAATTTAACGATGAGTTCGTCAAAAAAATCACAAAAGAAAAATATTCCTCGAGCACAGATTTTCGGAAAGCGATCGAAGAAGATTTACGGCGCTACTGGAATGAGCAGACGGAAAGTCAGTTCGTCAACGATCTCACGCGCGAAATAGTCCGGCGTCATGAATTTGCAGTTCCCGAATCACTCGTGAACAGTTTCATTGATTCGTACATCGAAGACGCAAAGAATCAGCAGCCGAATAAAAAACTGCCGAAAAATTTCGACGAGGAAAAATACCGCGAGTCGCTCCGTCCGACAGCTATCTGGCAGGCAAAGTGGGCGTTGATCCGTGAACAGATATTGAAGCAGGAAAAAATCGAAGTGAGTGACGCAGAGATTCAAACGATGGCAGAAGCGGAATCTGCAAAACTTGGAATTGACAAAGAACGGCTTGTGCAGTATTATAAGTCATCCGACACCGCGCTTGAACGCATCATCAATGAAAAACTCATTGAACTTTTGAAGAAATCGGCTGTTGTAAAGGAAGTCGAAAACACGGATATTCCAAATGCCGTATAATGCTTCCCTCCCAATTTCTTTTTTGATGAAAGGATAAAAAAACAATGACCGAGCCGCAAAAAAAATTTGAGGTCTATAATCAATTGATCCCGATGGTGGTAGAACAGACAAGCCGCGGTGAACGTGCATACGATATTTTTTCCCGCCTGTTAAAAGAACGCATTATTTTTGTCGGTACCGCAATTGATGACGCCGTTGCAAGTTTGATTGTCGCACAACTCCTTTTTCTTGAAGCGGAAGATCCGGAGAAGGACATTCATCTGTACATCAACAGTCCGGGTGGAAGTGTGTACTCCGGGCTTGCAGTGTACGACACGATGCAGTACATCCGTCCCGATGTTTCAACAATCTGCGTCGGCATGGCAGCAAGCATGGGTGCAGTTTTGCTTTTGGCAGGAACAAAAGGCAAGCGCAAAGCACTTCCCAATTCGCGCATTATGATTCATCAGCCATGGGGCGGCGTGCAAGGCACTGCTTCCGATATCAGCATTCAGGCAGAAGAGATTCTCAAAACAAAAGCGCGGATCAATGAAATCATTGCGAAGCATTCCGGAAAAAGTGTAGAAGAAGTCGGGCGCGACACAGACCGCGATAATTATATGTCCGCCGAAACAGCGCAAGAGTACGGACTGATTGACCTTATCCTTTCGAAAAAAACAAGTAACGGCAAAAAAGAAAAATAATTCCAACAAGATGGACTCCACCTACAAGGTGGAGTCCATCTTTTCCCCACCAACATACCGCCTATGAGTCAAAAACAGAAAATAGACGAAAAAGTGAAGTGTTCATTCTGCGGACGCGGGCCCGAAGAAGTGAGCAGTATTATCGCCGGACCCGATGTCTATATTTGCGATCTGTGCGTATCAACATCCGTTGACATCATCCGCAGCAACATCGCCGCGTTCCCGAAGCGCAAAGGAAAAACGAAGCAGACACTTTCGCCGACTCAGATCAAGGAAGCGCTCGATGAATATGTCATTGGGCAGGATCATGCGAAGAAAACTCTTGCAGTCGCTGTATATAATCATTACAAACGAATTGATGCGCAGGAACATTCACCAGTGTTCGATGATGTCGAAATTGAAAAAAGCAATGTTCTTCTCATCGGACCGACGGGAACCGGCAAAACTCTTCTGGCACAAACGCTTGCCCGTATTCTCGACGTTCCTTTTGCCATTGCTGATGCAACGACATTGACCGAAGCCGGCTACGTCGGCGACGATGTTGAAACCATTCTTGTATACCTGCTGCAAAATTCAGAATACAACATCGAACGTGCCGAGCGCGGAATCGTCTACATTGACGAGATCGATAAAATCTCACGCAAAAGCGACAGCGCTTCGATCACGCGTGATGTTTCCGGTGAAGGTGTTCAGCAGGCGCTGTTAAAAATTTTAGAGGGAACGGTTGCAGGCGTTCCACCGAAAGGCGGACGCAAACATCCGGAACAAAGCCTCATCAGCGTCAACACGAAAAATATTCTTTTTATCTGCGGCGGAGCGTTTGAAGGGCTCGACAAAATCATTGCGCGGCGAGTCAGCCAAAATCCCATCGGCTTCGGCGCCGATATCCGTGGGAAAAAGGAATATACCACCGACGAATATCTCCGCCAAGTCGAGCCGGATGATCTGTTGAAGTTCGGACTCATACCGGAATTCATCGGCAGACTTCCGATCATCACGACGCTGCATTCTCTTTCCGAAGATGCACTTCTGAATATTTTGACCGAGCCGAAAAACGCTCTCGTAAAACAATTCAAAAAATTATTCAAGATTGAAGGTGTCGAGCTTGAATTTGAAGAAGCTGCGATGCGGATGATCGTGCAGAAAGCGAATCAGCGCGGCACCGGCGCGCGCGCACTTCGATCTATTGTTGAAGAAACCATGCTCGACATTATGTACGAACTTCCTTCGCACACCGGTGTAAAAAAATGTATCATCAACAAAGATACAATTTTGAAGAAGAAAGAGCCGATGTACATTTTTGAGGAACGCAAGTCAGCATAAGCACACCCATTGATCCCGCCATTGGCACTCTAACAACGGAACTTTACAACGCCTCCCAAGAGTTTAATAACTATATTCATTGAGGAGGGTTGCAATGAAAAAAATTCTGTTGCTTTGTTGCTGTCTTGCGGCGTTGAACACTGCAAGGGCGCAAGATCACGGATTTGGCGCGGGCATCATGGTTGGCGGGCCGACCGGTATTTCGATGAAATTGTGGCAAAGCCACACCGCCGCCATTGACGGAGCGGTGGCATGGTCGTTTGGAAAAGGGTCTGCACTGCAAGTGAACGCTGATTACATCGCTCACAGTTTCGACGTCATTAAAGTTGAAAAAGGATCGTTACCTTTGTATTATGGAATCGGTGCGCGGGTAAAAGCCGGAAACGATGCGACGCTTGGTGTGCGCATTCCGCTTGGGCTAGATTATCTTTTTGAACATGATCCGCTCGACGCATTTTTTGAAATCGCTCCTATTCTTGAACTTGCCCCAACAACAACTTTCGATCTTGATGGAGCGGTTGGCGTTCGCTTTTTCTTCGGCCAAATGTAAACTGTTCACTTACAAAAAAATATCATGAAAACTGTCGGTCTTCTCACCATTTCAAATATTTTCATGACCTTTGCATGGTACGGACATCTGAAATTCCGCGAAACAGCATTGTGGAAAGTTGTTCTCATAAGCTGGGGAATTGCTTTTCTCGAATACTGCTTTCAGGTTCCGGCAAACCGAATCGGCTCATATCAATTTAATGCGGCGCAATTGAAAACTATTCAGGAAGTTGTGACGCTCACCGTCTTTAGTGTCTTCTCGGTGCTGTATCTTAAACAAGATCTCAAATGGAATTATTTCGTCGGCTTCGCTCTGATTGCCGCCGCGGCATATTTCATATTTAAAAAATGGTAAACATTGCACAGTCGTCTCTCTCTGAATTTGTTTGACCTATGGATCAACGCATCGAAATCATTCGGGGCGACATCACGAAACTACATGTTGATGCCATTGTGAATGCCGCTAACAGTTCATTGCTCGGCGGCGGTGGCGTGGATGGAGCCATTCATCGTGCGGCGGGACCGCAATTGCTTGAGGAGTGCCGGACATTACTCGGCTGCAAAACCGGCGAAGCGAAAATCACAAAAGGCTACAACCTTCCGGCGAAATTCATCATTCATACCGTCGGACCGATTTGGCAGAATGGAAATCACGATGAAGACGAATTGCTTGCGCAGTGTTACAAAAACAGCCTTCGCGCCGCGGAACAAAATCATGTGGAAAGTATCGCATTCCCATCAATCAGCACCGGAGTGTACGGCTTCCCTATTGAACGCGCATCGCGCATTGCTCTGCGCGAAATGAATGAACATCTTCCACACGCACAAACGATACAAAAAATCATCGCTGTTTGTTTTTCAGAACATGATTATCGTCTCTATTTAGCTTCAGCTAAAGAATTTGATGAAAGAAAAAAAATATAGCTACGAACTTTTTCCAATAACTCAATCACTACGATGGAGGTGATGTGAAAAAAAAACTGAGATGGACTATAATTATCATCGTCGCGGCATTTGTCATCATGCAATTTTTCCGCCCCGACAGAACTAACCCTCCGGTCAATCCGGCTGATTCCATCGAAGCAGATTCCACGGTTCCCGCTCCGGTAAGATCAATCTTGCGTACGTCATGTTACGATTGCCATTCCAACGAAACTGTGTGGCCCTGGTACAGCAGCATTGCGCCATCCTCGTGGCTCGTTGCTGACGACGTTCACACTGGGCGACGGCATTTGAATTTTTCTCTTTGGGAAAAATATCCATTGAGCAGAAAAGTTGCTAAACTCAGCGGCATCTTCGACCAGGTTTCAAAAGGCGATATGCCCCTCGGAAAATATCTCTACCTTCATCCAAACGCACGTCTGACACCAGCCGAACGCGACACGCTTCTCAACTGGACACAGGATGAAAACGACAGGTTGACAGGGAACTAATTGAGTGAATGAGATATTTTTTTTATTTCAGAAAAACATGTGAGAGAATGACCGAAGCCGCTTCTTCCCCCAATCTTCAGAAAGCAATAACACTCCGGCATGCTGTCGCGCTATACGTCAGCTCGGTGCTCGGTTCGGGCGTTCTTGTGCTGCCGGGCTTAGCAGCGAAAATTGCCGGACCTTCGTCGCTCATTGCGTGGATCATCCTCTCTTTTGCAAGCTATCCGTTTGCATTCACATTCGGTTCTCTTTCCGCCCGGAAACCTGAATCCGGCGGAGTGTATTCTTTCGCGAAGGAAAGTTTCGGAATTCAGGTGGCAGGAGTTTCGGCGTGGTTGTTTGCCTTGTGGTTCATCACAGGCGCGCCGGCGGCAACGCTCATCGCGGCGTCGTACGTCTCGTATGCCTTTCCCCTGAGCAAAGTGGCAATCTATCTTGTCGCAGCGGCGGTTATTGTATCTGCTTTCGTCATCAATTATCGCGGAATTGTGTTCAGCAATAAAATTCAACTCGCCGTAGTCATAGCGATTGTTGCGTTGCTGCTATGCGCAGTAATTTTCTCAATCGGCTCAGTGAAGTCTCAGAATTTTTCTCCCTTCTTTCCCAATGGCTTCCTTCCCATAGGAACAGCGGCAGCGCTGATCTTCTGGTCATATCTTGGTTATGAAAACGTCTCGAACGTTGCAGAAGAATTTCGCGATCCGCAGCGTGACTTTCGCCGCAGTATCATTCTCAGTGTAGTTCTTATTGGCGTGTTGTATATTGCCGTCGCCATTGTGTCTATCGGAACGCTGGCGTACGAAGCAGGCGGAAGTGTGGCACCGTTTGCGGCGATCTTCTCCAATCTTCTCGGAAGCTACGGCGCCGCAGGAACTGCTGTGCTTGCTCTCTTCATCATTTTCGGGACGGCAAATGCATACACTGCCGGTATGTCCAGAGTTGTTTTCGCCGCAGCAAGAGACGGCGGCTTCCCGAAGGTGCTCGAACATATCAACAGCAACACTGGTGTTCCTGACCGAAGCTTGGCGGCTCTTTCCGGACTCAGCGTGCTTATGCTCTTCGTTTATTATTTCTTCGATGTTGATTTGGCAACGGCGTTACTCATTCCGAGCGGAGCGGCAATTCTCATTTACATTATTGGTTCAGCGGCGGGAATAAAACTTCTACGCGGACAAAAAGGAGGAAAAATTTTTCCGTGGATCTCGTTACTTATGTCTCTTGCAATTTTACCGTTTGTCGGAACGGTAGCGCTCGCCGCAATTTTTGCCGGTATCGCAGGATTGATATATAGCTGGTTCTCACAACGCGCCTCGGCTGAAGCAACACAGGAATCATAATCTTCTTCCCTGCAAGACAGTTTCCATTTACAGGATGGTTTTCAAAACTTCCACCGCTTTCTTCAACGCCATTGCGCGGTGACTGATCTGATTTTTTTCTTCGAGTGTCATTTCTGCATACGTCTTTTTCTGCCCACGCGGAACGAAAAGCGGATCGTAACCGAAACCATTCATACCGCGCGGCGCTTCAAGAATATCGCCTTCAACCCTTCCTTCAACAACTTTTTCAATTCCCTTACCTACAATTGCAATGACAGTGCGGAAACGTGCATTGCGGCGGCGAAACGGAACGGCTTTCATCGCCCACAAAAGTTTCCTGTTGTTATCTTCATACGTTGCACCCTCGCCGGCGTATCGCGCAGAATACACGCCGGGTTTGAGTTCAAGATAGTAGCATTCCAGTCCCGTGTCGTCAGCAAGAGAAAGGACGCCCGCCTTTTCGTATGCGGTACGTGCCTTCTTTAACGCATTGCGCTCAAGCGTCGGCTGGTCTTCGATAACTTCCGGCACGTCGGGAAAATCGTTCAGCGTCAGAATTTGATACTCGCTTCCGGCAAGCAAATGCATGATTTCTTCCGCTTTATGGTTGTTACGCGTCGCTAACAATAAATTCGTCATTGCATTCCTTCTCGTGGAAATAATCCGTAAAATAAATTGATGCCGCTCGCCAGTGTTGTGTACCCATTCAACAGTATCAATGGATTATTATGAATGGCAATCGCTTGCAGCATTAACAACAATGCGCCGGCAGCATACATCACAAGAAACGATTTTTGGATTGATACCGTGCCTGCTTTGATTGTTGCGATTGTCTGCGGAATCCAGCAAACACCTAGAAAGAAAAATCCCCCGTACCCAAGAAGATCGTCAAACGTCATCATAGAATTTTTGAATTTTTGTCAATATTGAATTTTATCCTGCTTCATTTCCCATTCGCGAAAGATGCTCTGTGCCTCGTCACGCATTTTTTGAATCATCGGGATCTTGCGCTCAGCGAAAGGACGCATCAACTCATCATAAATAAACAAATCGTCGAACCCGATCTGCGCGGCATCATCGCGCGTGTTGGCAAAATACACTTTGTCCGGACGCGCCCAGTAAATTGCACCGAGGCACATCGGACATGGTTCGCACGTTGTGTAGAGATCGCATCCTTCCAACTGAAACGCGTTCAGTGCGCGGCACGCTTCACGAATGGCAACGACTTCCGCGTGAGCCGTCGGATCATTTGTTGAGGTAACAATATTAGTTCCACGCGCAATGACGGCTCCGTTTTTTACAATGACAGCAGCAAACGGGCCTCCTTTCCCTTCGGCAATATTTTTGTGTGAAAGTTCAATTGCTTCTTGCATGAATGACTGCTGAAACATAATTTTTCCTTCCGGAAGTATTGAGTGTTCAGAAATTAGTGTTCTCGATGCTCCAACCACTCCATACTCATTACTTCTTACTCCATACTTTTCTATCCAAGAACTTCTTTCAGTGCCTCAGTGATTGATTCGACCCCGACAATTTCAATTCCGCCTTTTGACTGTGTCGCCTGCGGCGTCATTTTCAACTTCACATGCCTGATATTGTTTTTCGGAACGATGATTCGCTTGAATCCCAATTTTGCTGCTTCCTGCACGCGCCGCTCGCTGTGCGACACAGTGCGAATTTCGCCGCCCAAACCGACTTCACCAACAACGACAGTTTGCGAATCGGCAGGCACATCGCGGAGTGAAGATACAATCGAGACGGCAATACCTAAATCTGCCGCAGGTTCATCAATGCGAATTCCGCCAGCGACATTCACAAAAACATCCTGTGTTCCCAAATTCAACCCGCCCCGTTTTTCCAGAACTGCAAGCAGCATTTGCAAACGGCGGAGATCAAAACCGGTTGCCGTGCGCTGCGGCAAGCCATAACTTGTTGAAGTGACGAGCGCCTGCACTTCTATTAAGATCGGGCGCGTTCCTTCCATGCTTGCAACAATAGCCGAGCCGGAAGTTCCGTATGCGCGTTCTGACAAAAAAACTTCAGACGGATTTTTCACTTCGCGCATACCTGTGTCGTGCATCTCAAAAATGCCGATCTCGTTTGTCGAGCCAAAACGATTCTTTGCTGCGCGCAAAATGCGGTACGAGTAATGACGTTCTCCTTCAAATTGCAACACCGTATCAACCATGTGTTCAATCACGCGAGGCCCGGCAATCACGCCTTCTTTCGTCACATGACCCACAAGGAACATTGGAATATTTTTTGTCTTTGCAATGCGCGTCAGCAGCGCTGTTGATTCACGCACCTGTCCCACACTTCCCGGCGCGCTCTCTAAATCGGGACGGAACATCGTTTGAATCGAATCCACAACAATAAGCTCGGGAGAACCGCGCTCAATAATTTCAGTGATAAGTTCGAGATTTGTTTCGGGAAGTAAAAGAACAGAATCAGAATATTGCCCAAGCCGGTCGGCACGCAATTTAATTTGTTTGAGTGATTCCTCGCCGGTAATGTACAGCACAATCTTGTTTTTAAGCAGCAGTGCAATCTGCATCATCAATGTTGATTTGCCGATGCCCGGATCGCCGCCAAGAAGAATCACCGAACCGGGAACAATTCCCCCGCCGAGCACGCGGTCAAATTCCGACATGCCTGTAGCAAAACGTTCCTCCTCGTGTCCGTTCACTTGAGTTAACGGAACCGGTTCGAACTTCGATGCAATGCTGCCAGATTTTCTCGCAACGCGCGCCGGCACAGGCGCTTCTTCAACGAAGGAATTCCATTCATTGCAATTCGGACATTTGCCGGTCCACCGCGGTGAAACATAACCGCAATTCTGACAGACGTATTTGGTGATGACTTTCGACATGGCGTGTGGAATAAATATACAAGAATGACGGAGAGATTCAATAGAAACATCACGAAAGCTTTTTTCTGTGTTGACTATCCTGCTCAATCTTGGTACTTTAGTGCTGACATGACAAGTATTGTACTGAAAAAAAATATCGTGTTGAAAAAACACGAAGAGCGGCGGCTGCTGAACGGACATCAATGGGTATTCAGCAATGAAATCCACACCGTCAACGGCGCGCCGAAAAGCGGCGACATTGTCGAAATTCTCCGGCACGATTTGAAAAAATTGGGCGTTGGATTTTACAACCCGCATTCACTGATAGCCGCACGCCTTCTTACCGCCGATGACGAGGAAATTGATTTTCAGTTCTTCGAACGGCGCATCCGTTCCGCGCTTGCATTGCGGGAAAAGCTGTACCCGAAAAGCGGAACATTCCGCCTTGTGAACAGCGAAAGCGATTTTCTCCCCGGCGTTATTATTGACAAGTACAACGAATATCTTTCCGTCCAAACATTTTCTGCTGGAATGGACGAACGTCTTACGCTTCTGTGCGATGTCCTCGTTTCAATTTTTTCTCCGCGCGGTATTGTTGAACGCAACGAATCGCCGCTTCGCTCGCTTGAACAGCTTCCGCAGCGCAAGGGAATTCTTCGCGGTTCCGTTGACCCGACAATTATCGAATTGAACTCTCTCAAGTTCCGTGTTGATGTATTGGAAGGACAGAAGACAGGATTTTATCTTGACCAGCGCGAAAACCGGGCGCTCGTTAAACCGCACGTAAAGCATGCGTCGGTGCTCGATTGCTTCTGCAACGAAGGCGGTTTCGGAATGTATGCCTCGCACTTCGGAGCAAAAGAAGTGACCTGCGTTGACAGCTCTGAATTTGCGATAGAGAAATGCAAAGTGAATGTTACACTGAACGAGCTTCAAAATATTTCGTACCATTGCACTGATGCGTTTCAATTTCTTTCTTCCGCGCTTCAGCAGGAAAAACGCTACGACGTCGTCATTCTCGATCCGCCGTCGTTCGCAAAGAATAAAAAAACTGTTGCAACCGCTCTTAAAGGCTATAAAGAGGTCAATGCCGGAGCGCTTGCGCTATTGAACAGCGGCGGCATTTTGATCACTGCATCGTGCTCACACCATATCTCGGAAGAAACATTTTTAAACGCAGTACAGGAAAGCGGTGTCAAAGCAAAAAGAAAATTGAGATTGCTTCAGACCGCCGGCGCGGCTCCCGATCACCCTACGCTGGTCGCTATGCCTGAAACGAAATACTTAAAGCTCGCCGTGTTTTCTGTGGAATGAAACCAATTCGAGCGCAAAAAGGTTACACTGAAAAGAAGTTGAGGTGAAGAATGAAACAGTTATTCAGAATTGCAGGCTTGCTCGGAGCCATGCTGGGCATTTTCGCGGCTGCATCAGCGCAATCATCTTTCTATAAACTTTCGCAGCAACAAAAAGAAGCGGCGGACACTTCCATTGTTTTCAAATCGCCGAACCCAAATATACTGAAACCTGCTCCTGCCTCTGAGCTCGATAATGCGTACGGCATGGATATCCTTCTTTCCAACAGCGGACTCGGTCTCGGCGGGTTTTATCGCCATCAATACACAGAGGAGATTTATGGAACGGTAGCGCTTTCAATCTCGGAAGCGAAAGACAATAACGAGGTCGAGTATGTTGATTACTACGGACAAACGTACGTCCCTGGAAAGATCAATCGTTTTCTTTTGGTACCGCTTCACGTCGGCGTGCAATACCGTCTCTTTGCAGATGAGATCGTAGATAATTTCCGTCCGTATATCAATGCCGGATTGGGACCCACACTCATTTTTTCCACACCATACGATAAAGAATTTTTCAGCAGTCTTGGGTACGGCCAGGCGCACTACACACTCGGTGGATATATCGGGCTTGGCGCTTTCTTCGGAATTGCAAAGGACAATCTTTCCGGTGTAAATATTCGGTACTACTTCATTCCTCTCGCACATGGACTTCCCAGCATGCAGGATCAATTAGGCAACATCAGCAGGAAAAAAGATTTTGGCGGATTTTTTATTACGCTGAATTTCGGTTCGCTGTATTAAAAAAATAAGTCGTTATTTCGGCGAGAGATCTTTTTTATAAAATCTTTTTCAAAAACTTTCCCGTGTGCGATGCTGCCACACGAGCAACTTCTTCGGGCGTTCCGTGTGCAATAATCCTTCCGCCGCTTTCTCCGCCGCCGGGACCAAGATCAATCAGATAATCGGCACATTTGATAACGTCGAGATTGTGTTCGATAAGAAGCACTGAATGTCCGGCAGCAATTAATGCGGTGAAACATTTCAGCAGCTTTGCGATGTCATCAAAATGCAAGCCGGTGGTCGGCTCATCAAAAATAAAAAGTGTGTGTCCTTCTTGGTCAGAAGAGAGATGTGCTGCAAGCTTCACGCGCTGTGCTTCGCCGCCCGAAAGTGTTGTCGCTGCCTGCCCGAGACGCAAATACCCCAATCCGACATCGTCGAGCACTTTCAGCCTTTGCGCGACACGTTTTCCTGTCGGCTTGCGGCTGAAAAATTCAATTGCTTCGTTCACCGTCATCGAAAGGATGTCGTCAACATTTTTTCCGTCGTAGCGTACAGCGAGCGCTTCTTCCTTGTACCGCTTTCCTTTGCAGCTTTCACACACAAGATACAAATCCGCCATGAACTGCATTTCAATTTTTTGAACGCCGTCGCCTTCGCACGTTTCACATCTGCCGCCGGGAACGTTGAACGAGAAAAATCCCGGCTGATAGCCGTGCACTTTTGCCGTCTGTGTGTTCGCCAGCAAATCGCGGATGACATCGAAGGCTTTGATGTACGTAACGGCATTCGACCGCGGCGTTCTTCCGATCGGCGATTGATCAACTAATTCAACGCCATTCAATTCTTCGACGCCATGAAGATCCGCCGCACCGTTAATCCTTCCGGCTTTCGTTTCAAAGCGCTTTCTAATTCCTTCAAACAGCACGTCGTGCACCAGCGTGCTTTTCCCCGATCCGCTGACGCCGGTTACACAGACAAGCATGTTGAGCGGAAATTCAACATCAATATTTTTCAGATTATGGTGGAACGCATTTTTCAACTTCAGTGATTTTCCTGAATCTTTTCGCCGTGAAGCGGGAATGGGAATGCGCAATGCTCCGCTTAGATATTTTCCGGTGAGCGACACAGGGCGAGTGGTCGCTTCCGCAGCGGTGCCGAAGAATGTTACTTCGCCTCCGCGTTCGCCGGCAGCTGGTCCCATATCAATCAACACATCGGCGGCGCGCATCATGTCGGCGTCGTGTTCGACGACAATGATCGTGTTGCCGAGATCGCGGAGCGATTTCAAAATACGGATGAGGCGGTCATTATCAACCGGGTGCAAACCGATGCTCGGTTCATCCAGCACGTACACCGAACCGACGAGCGACGAGCCAAGTGACGTCGCAAGATTAATGCGCTGCGATTCGCCGCCGGAAAGTGTGGACGATAAGCGGTCAAGCGTCAAATATCCCAAGCCGACTTCAACCAAATAGCGAAGGCGTTTCTGAATTTCATCGAGAATGCGGCGGCTGATGCTCATCTCAAAATCAGTGAGCGTAAGAGCTTTGAAAAACACATCGGCATCATCAATCGTCATGTGAACAACATCGCCGGCGGTTTTGTCATTAATCTTGACAGAGCGCGCTTCCTTGCGCAGACGACTTCCACCGCACTCATCGCAGAGAGTGTAACCGCGGTACTTACTGAGCAAAACGCGGTACTGAATTTTGTACGACTTGCGCTCTACCATCTTGAAAAATCCGTTGACGCCATCGAAGCGTCTTCCGAATCCGTTCATGACAACATTCAACTGTGCATCAGTGAGATCGCTGAACGGAACATTCACAGGTACGTTCGCTTCGTACGCAATCGCGAGCAAATCGCGGAGATTTTCCCGAAACTTCGGCGTTGTCCACGGTTGAATTGCGCCGTCGCGGATTGTTTTGTTTTTGTCCGGCACGATCAAATCCATATCCAAACCGACCGAACGGCCAAAGCCCTGACATTTTGGACAAGCACCGACCGGACTGTTGAACGAAAAAAGCTGCGGCGTCGGTTCTTCGTAGCGCATGTGTCCGTCCGGACATTCGAAATGCTGATTGAACCGCAGCCATGTTTCCGACGCAAGATCGAACACTGCGGCGTACCCTTCCCCTTCTTCAAAAGCGGTCTGAATGGAATCCGCAAGCCGGGTTTGACTGTCACTTGCAGCGCCATGTCCCATTTCCTTTTCTTTTTTCCGAAGCACAAAGCGGTCAATAAGAACGAAAATGTCGTTTGCGGCGCCATGTTTAACATCTTTTTTCGTTTGTAAAGAAAGTGCGCGCTCGTTTGTGTCAATCAATTCTTTGCCGGCAATAAACCGGAAGAATCCGCGCTTCTTCAGCGCATCAACTTCCTGCTTCATCGTTTTGCCTTCATGCTTCGGAAGCGGAAATGTAATATAAAATTTCGCACCGTCCGCGAATTGATTGAGGCGGTCAACAGCGGTGTGGACGGAATCGCGCGCCACTAATTTCCCGCAAACTTCGCAGTACGTTTTTCCGATGCGGGCGAAAAGAAGGCGGAGATAATCGTACACTTCCGTTGTCGTGGCTACTGTTGAACGCGGGTTACGTGTATTCGTTTTCTGCTCAATTGCAATCGCCGGACTCAATCCCTGGATCATGTCCACATCCGGCTTATCCATGCGTTCAAGAAATTGTCGTGCGTACGCAGAAAGGCTTTCAACATAGCGGCGCTGTCCTTCAGCATAAATCGTATCGAAAGCAAGACTCGATTTTCCTGAACCGCTTACACCGGTGATCACAATAAGCTTGTTGCGTGGAATTTCAAGGCTGATGTTTTTCAGATTGTGGACGCGTGCGCCGCGGATGGAAATAACTTTCGCAGCGTCTGCACTGCGCGGCGCAGTTTTTGCCTTAGGCAATATTGTTGATGATTTTGGCATTGAGGTGGTAATCCTATTCAAAGAAAAGAGTAACCGCTCAGAGTTCTCTCTATCCGTCATTCCCCCACGTTTGGGAATGACGCCAAGCAATTACTGGAAAGATAAAATAAATTTTACTTTTCAACCATAAGCTGGAATGAGGCAGTTGGAGAAAGTAAGCGCCGTACTATTTCACGCCTAATAATTGAATCAATCCCAAGCTTAGCTCCGGAACATACGTAATGATCATCAGCGCGACAAAAAGTATGGCAATGAACGGCAGCGTTGCAAGCGTGACTTTGCCGACCGATTTTTCAAAACGAAAACTTGAAATGAACAGATTCAATCCCACGGGCGGCGTGAGATAACCAATTTCAAGGTTGGCAAGAAAAATAATGCCGAGATGAACCGGATCAACACCGTACTGTTTCGCTATCGGAATGATAAGCGGGACAACAACAATGATGGCGGAGAAAATGTCCATCATCATTCCGACAATGATGAGAAAAAGATTCAGAATGATAAGAAAAATCAGCTTGCTGGTGATGACGCTGCTGATGAACTCGAATAATCGCTGCGGTACCTGCTGGTCAATGAGGAAACTCGTCAATCCCATTGCCGTGGCAAGAATCATGAGAATGGCACCGACAAGAATCATGCTTTCTTTCATTACGCGCGGAACATCGCTGAATAATTTCAAATCGCGATAGACAAAAACTTCGACAACCAAAACATAAAATGCGGTCACGGCAGCAGCTTCAGTTGCCGTAAAAAAACCGGAATAAATTCCAATGATTATGACAAAGGGAAGTGGTATTTCCCACGCTGCATCTTTCAATGCACGCCAGACTTTTTTCCACTCGAACGGATGACGCTGAACTTTTGCTGCGACGCCTTGCCGGACACTGTAGACAGAAAGAATGATCACCAGCAAAATTCCCGGCACTATGCCCGCCAAAAATAATTGGCTGATGGAGACTTCCGAAACAATACCGTACAAAATAATCGGCAGACTCGGAGGAAAAAGCAATCCAAGACTGCCGGAAGTTGTAACGAGCCCGAGCGAAAAGTTTTCAGAATATTTTTCCGAAATCAAAATCGGATAGACAAGCCCGCCGAGAGCGACAATCGTGATACCGGAGCCGCCTGTAAACGCCGTGAAGATTGCGCACGCCGCTAACACGACAATCGCAAGTCCGCCGGGGAGCCAGCCGACCAATGCCTGCGTGAGCGCGACGAGGCGTTTCGGCGTGTTGCTTTCTGCCAGTAAATATCCTGCAAAAGTAAAAAGCGGAATTGCGAGAAGTACCGGCTGACTTGCAAGGCGGTACATTTCGACGATGATAGCCGCCGTATCAATGCCCTGCGAAGAAAATCCGATGAGCGCAATGGAGCCAATAATGGAAAAAAGCGGCGCCCCAAACAACATCAATGCGATGAGAATGAGAACAACAATGATGACCGGCATCAAACGCTCGCCTTCTCCGTCAAGGACGGATCAACCTTTTGCGAAATTGTCCAGTCGCCGTGGATAATTTCGATTGTGCGTTTCAGCGCAACAATGACAAACCGAAATGCCATCAATCCGTAACCAACCGGAATGATGACGACAAAATACCACGTTGGTAAATTGAGAATAAGCGTGCTGTCCGGATCAATGCCGATTTGAATGAAGCTAATCGCAGCGTTCAACAAAAAATAACAGATGACTCCCGCAAACAATGAAGTCAGAATAGAAAGAATTTTCTGGAGCTTTGCAGGAATGAACTTCGTCAGAAAATCTACTTTGATGTGCCGGTCGTCGCCGGTTGCAATTGTAGCGCCAAGAAAACCAAGCCACAGCACGAGGTGGCGCAGAAGAATATCGCCCCACTCAATGCTCGTGCCGAAAAAATTTCTCAGCACTACCTGACCGAACGACATCACAATCATCGCGCTGAGAACGAGCACCAACAGCCATCCGGCAATCCGGGCAATGGCGCGGTCAACAAATAACAGTGCTTTCATTTCGCACCATTGTGCTCGGTGCGGAAATCGGCAAGCGCTTTCTCAAGCCGTTGTAAAAGGTCAGCCGAATATAACTTCCCCACCATATATTGCCGCGCAGTTTTCCCAATTTCGTCGTACTGCTGTGCATCTTTTGGCGACGCTGGTTCCGTAAACGTGATGTGATTCCTCTTCAAAATTTGAAGCGACTTGTCGTTATCCTTTCGGCTTAGCTCAGTCAGTTTCCGGAGATACGTTTTTCCATCGTTAAGAAGAATTTGCTGGAGATCGGACGGCAGCTTGTCAAATTCCCGCTTCGAAATCAGTACGGCGCCCATCGAATTTGTCAATGGAACATCGAGCATGTATTTCACACTGGTGAACCATTGCAATGATACTGCCGCCAGCGGAGAAGTGTACACGCCGTCAATCAATCCGGTTTGCAGCGACGTCTGCACATCGGTGATGGAAAGCGGGAACGGTTTTACTTCAAGCGCTTTGAATGTCGCTTCTGCCACCGGATCGCCTTCCCACATCCACATTTTCACGCCGTCAAGATCACGCACTTTCGTGATCGGTTTGTTCGTGAAAACGTACACGTAACCGACTTCAGCCCAGCCCAGCAAAACAAATCCGTTGTCTTCGAACGCTTTCCGAAACTCGCCGTCGAATTTGTCGAGAATGTAATCAACTTCCGCATGGCTTTTGAACAAGAACGGCGCATCGAGAATGCGGACTTCGGGCACAATCTTTCCCATGCCGACGCCGGTGAACCCTGCGCTGTGATATTGCCCGAGCCGGATTTTGCGAAGGACATCCTGCTCGTCGCCGGCAACACCGCCGGCGTAAATTTTAAATCCAAGCCTGCCGCCGCTTTCCTTTCGGACAGCTTTGTCGTATTCGTGCATGACGTTCATCCACGTGCTTCCTTCCGGCGCAAGCGTGGCGAACTTGATAGTAAATTCTTGGGAAAATGTAATAGAAGTAAAAAGGATAAAGGATAAAAGATAAAGGATTCTTTTCATGGCGTATTTTTCTCAACAATAAAAGTGTTCTAGAACAATTCCGATTCTTGCGCGAGCAGCAATCGTGCTTTCTTTTTCGCAACGGCATTCACCAATCGCTGTTCAGGAAGAATATCAATCGGTGCGTCTTCAACTTTTTTCAACAATGATTCGAACAACTGCTGATTTTGTACTTGCACGGCGTAACTGCGGGCGTAATAGACATACGCGAGCAAAAATTTGTTTTTGCTGATCTCAAGGCATCGTTCGAAATGCTCTTTCGCTTTCTCCGGATTTCCGCCAAGAACTTTCGGCGTTGTGGCAAGGATCATTCCAAAATATAAATGTGCGCTTCCGAAATAATATTGCTCGTCATGATGAAGCACAAATTCCATCATCGCATTCACTTTATACAAATCAACAAGCACGGCCGGGTCGTCGAGGCTGAGGTTGATCAAGTTGCCCCACGCATTTGCTGTCCAGAAAATAATCGGAACATCGTCATCGGAAAATGATTCGAGACTCTTTGTGAACGCCGCTGGATTTTCATCGAACGCAACGTTGAACGCTTTGTTCTTCCGCAATACTTCTAAGCCGTAATCGCGCGCGCGCGCGTAAAACATTTTTGCCCGTTCAATCCCGTTAGCGGAATCGTCTTCCACAAAACCGAGCGCGTAGCCGGTGTAGCCTTGCGTCAGCATGAGAAGAAGATGGTCGTTGCCGGGGTCTGATTTGTGAAGCGCTTCGAGCAGTTTCAAATCGGAAGCAATCGCCTGTTCCGCCAAACCGAGATCAGATTCCTCGAACACTGCTTCCATGCCTTTGTCGAGAATTCCGGTGGTGGATTTGACTGCAATCGCTTGAAAAATGCCGCACGACCAGCTTTGAAAACTCAACAGAAATGCTGCTACCACTGCTGTCTTTCTCATACGTGAATTCAATATAGGAAAAAAGAGGAAATTTTCCCAAAAAAATGAGGGGGAAAATAGGGAGGTTATATTCTCTTCAGCCGCTTAATGAGAACGCGCTCGCTTAAACGCTGCACTTCTTCCATTGATGCTTTTGCCACGGTCCACTCTTGCGCGTTCGCGGCACCAGCGGCTGCACCCCACGTGAGACATCGTTCAAATTTCCAGCCTTGAAGAAATCCATACAAAATCCCTGCGGTCATTGCATCTCCGGAGCCGACAGGATTTATGGCGTGAATTTCCGGCGGGAGAATTTTCCAAAAATGCTCTTTGATTGCCGCGTACGCCGCATGTGCGCCATTGGTGATCACTGTATACTGAATCCCGCGATCAAGAAGCATTTGCAATCCTTTCTGGAAATCGAGATCGTCGTTGAGAGTTACAGCGAATGCTTCTTCAAATTCTTTCCGGTTCACTTTCACAAGTGTAGGAACGGCATCGAGCGCAGATAAAAAAGCGCGGCCGTACGAATCAAGCACGCTGCACACACCGAGGCGGTTCGCATTGGCAATAATTTTGCTGAACACATCGTCGGCAGACGGCGAAGGCGAACTGCCGGCACATACGATCCACCGGGCAATAAGCTCTTCAGCTTTAGGCTGAGGGCTTCTGGCAATGAACTGCCTGCAGCGTTCTACCAAAAGGTCCGCCTCGTCCGGAAGAATTTCCGGAGGCGGATCGAAGAATGATGTTGCAGTTCCGTCCGCTTCGCGGTACGTGATACCTTCGCGGGTCGGAGATTTTGTTTGCACAAAGTCGTGGACGATTTTTTCTTCCGAAAGAATCCGCGCAAGAATCGCCCCCGTCTCGCCGCCGATAAATCCTGTGGCGGTTGTTGAAATACCGAAACATGTCAACTGTCGGGCGACGTTATTTCCTTTGCCGCCGGCGGCTGCTTCACTCTTCGACGCCCGATGAATTTCCCCGCGCTGAAGCGAATCAATGTACAGCGTTTTATCGAGAAGCGGATTTAAGGTGATAGTTGTGACCACTGTGAAATGAATTTTCTTGGAGGATGCTATCCTCGCCGTATACGAAATGCAAACTGAAGATATTTTACATCTCGATGGCACCAGAGTGTGACGAAATTTATGAAAAATTGAATAATATGATTGATAGTACTTTGAGTAACGTTTATTCCTGCAAATTCCTCTATGGTAAACTTATGCGCGATAAGTGTGCGCAAAAGGCTTTTCCTGGTGAAGAAGCGAAGATGCGTCCTATCAAGCGTTCCACCATCCTGATACTGCCAGTCCTTTTTGAAAACCAACTCATACAAAGTACGAATGTGACGAATATTTGGAATAGAGCCTACAAGAACTCCTCCCGGCCTCATTTTTTGAATAATTGAATCGAAGAACCAATCATGATCTTCCATGTGTTCGATTACATCATTACAAATCACTAGGTCAAAATAGTCCGCGGGGATTTTTTCTGCTACGGTTTCATAGTTGCCCAGAAGAATTCTAGCTAGTTTCCGGGCTGCAACAGCGGCCGCACGTTCATCTGGTTCGCAACCCCAAATTTCGCAACCAGATTTCAGAAACCGTGAAAAATTACCTTCACCACATCCGATTTCAAGAACATAATGATATTCTTTGGGTAAAAATTTTACCATTTCCGATCTATCGATCTGAAAATAAGAAGAAGATTTCATATGGTTAAGGCGGAACCCTCTCAACATATATATACTACCGATCTGCAGGCAAAGGTACAAAGATGTGTGTGCAGTTGCAACTTTCCTCCAAGAGGCTCTTCAACTTGAGTAAGTGCAACAAAATGCTGTGACGGCACAGGCTAGAAAATCGGCCAACAACCTATCCCGGCATCCACTTCAACTCATCATCACAAACGGAATATGCAGCGCAGTCCACAAAAGAAACCGCCATGTAGTCTCTTTCCGGATAGAGGGCGCGAACCAGCCAAAGTACGCACCCTTCACAATCGTGTTGCTCATCATTGAAATGATGATTGCGGAAATCAATACCGCTCTCATTGCACCTGTGCCGCTCACAATTGAAAGAACGAACGGCGTGATATCTGTGACGCCGACGAAAGCGGCAAGTGTCAGCATACCGGCACTGCCAACTGTTGTCTCTACAAAGATCGTCACGATTGAAAGGACAACGAACAACGCCGCGAAGACCACCGCGGGCCTGATTTCAAACGGATTTTGAAACTGCGGAATTTCACTTTCGGACTGAGCTTGAGAATTGTGTTTGACACCGATTGAAAGAAGAATACCGATCACCGCCAGTGCAATCAACTTCCACCACAGCACCGCGACGAACGAAGGAGCAACGAACCAGATGAGCACAAGCATACGAAGATACATTACGCTGCATGCGAGCAGCGACGCCTGCAGTGCGCTTCCGGCGCGCGACGGATCTTTCTTTGCAATTCTTCCCGCCGCAACGCTGACCGCCGTGCTGGAAACCATTCCGCCGATCATACCGGACAGCCACATGCCGATTTTGTTGCCGAATTTTTTCGACAGCAAATATCCGATGAAGCCAATTGTTGAAACGAGAATGACCACTTCCCATATTGTCGTCGGATTTAAGTTGAAGCGCGTGTACGGGCGATTCGGAAGAGCAGGAAGAATGATGATCGTGACCAGCAGGAATTTCAGCGTCGCAAGAAATTCTACTCTGTTCAGCCGCTCGACAAACGATTCAAGCTCCGATTTTTCCGACAGTAAAATCGTGTTGATGATGCCGAGCGACATTGCAACCCACACATCAACGAGCATTGCCAGCGCGCCGACGACAAACGTGAGAAGCGCGGTGACGGCGCTTGTCGAGCCGAAACGTCCGCTGCGGATTTTTGCGGCATAGGCAATTGATGTGAGCGCGGCGACAGCGATCAATCCGATCGGAAGGGCAAGCGTGACGCCGATGTGCTGAAGCCACGCACAGCCGAAGCCTAACATGCTGATAATCGGAAGTGTCCGCACGCCGCCGAAAACCATTCCGTTATCGTCGGATTTCGAGCTTTCACGTTCAAGCCCGACAAGGAAGCCGAGCGCCAGCGCGACAATAAACCGTAGTTCAGACGTCCATTCAATGATGTTCATAGAAATTCCTTTATAATATTTCTGTGCCTGTTAAAAGTCCACAATTTTTTAGAGGAATGCAACCTGTGACAGGTTTGTTTTTTAGGAAAAATTCTCGTATAAACAAAGAGCAAAATTCACTTTACCATCACCACTCTGTATGAGATTCTAAAGGAGTTCTCTAAACATGAAACGTTTTTATTTTCCCATCGCTGCCATTTCTGCCGCATTCGTTCTTTCCGGTTTGCCCGCCTTCCTTTTAACGGGATGCGCCGGTTCGCATCAAGTTGATTTTCAACATTTTGATCAATCCATCGTCACAGTCGCACAATGGGGCGGAACGCGCGACACGCTCACTCATCCCGTTCAGAAAATTACTCATATCACGCTTCATCACGGCGGCGTTGATTTCACAAAGGATGAAGACCCGCGCGCGTATCTGCGCAATCTTCAAAACTGGTCGCGCTCGGAAAAGAAATGGATGGATATTCCATATCATTATCTAATTGATCTTGACGGAACAATTTACGAGGGGCGGGATATTCGGTACGCCGGTGACACGAACACAGAATATGATCCGACCGGACATGCATTGATATGCGTATTAGGAAATTACGAAAACATTACGCCGACGAAGAAGCAACTCAATTCGATCGTGAATCTTTTTACCTGGCTGTGCTTGAAATACCATCTCTCGCCGGACGTCATCAAGGGACATAAGGATTATTCGAAAATCACGGTATGCCCGGGGAAAAATTTATACGCGTATCTCGCCGACGGATATTTTCAACGGAAAGTGGAAAAAGAATTAGAGCACATGAAAAAATAGACCGTCACGGTTTATGATTACTCTTGTTTTTCGGCAGCGAGGCGGGCAAGTTGATCGGCGCGCTCATTCAGTTCAATACCAACATGCCCCTCAACCTTGCGAAAACTTGTTTTAAATTCCGAAAGCACGTTCAGCAGCCGTTCCCACAAGTCCCGGTTTTCCACAGGCTGCTTTTTTGCATTCTTCCAGCCGTTGCGCTGCCATTTTTCGTACCACTTCTGCTGCATACAATTTACCAGATAGGCGCTGTCGGAATAAATGATGACGGGCAGATCGGTGCGCTTCAATGATTCAAGCGCGCTGATGCACGCCGTCAATTCCATACGTTGATTAGTGGTATTCTTCTCGCCGCCGGAAATTTCTTTGCGGTGTCCTTGAAACAGCAGCACCGCTCCCCAGCCGCCGCGATTTGTCCCGAATTGATTTCCCGAACATGCCCCATCGCAATAAATAATTATTCGATCAGTTTCGTTCTTCATCATCCAACAACAATCAATTCGCCGCAGCGCGAAGTGTAAATCGCGGAATCGTCACATGAAATTGCCCGCCATCTTCGTGCGTCATCAAATAAGTTCCTTCCATCGCTCCTTCAAATGTTTCAAGTATACAAAAACTGTTGTACTCGTGCACGCTGCCCGGCTCAATCACCGGCTTTTTCCCGATGACTCCTTCTCCTTCAACTTCTTTTACATCGCCGGCGGCGTCCGTAATAAACCAATGGCGGCGCAGAAGCTGCACGGCTTCCTTTCTGTGATTTTCAATGCGAATGAAGTATGCGAAGACAAATTTCTTCGCAATGACGTTGGATTGACCGTCAAGATAAACGGGGCGAACTCTGATTGTGATACCTTCGGTTGTCGCAGTGTAGGTTGTCATGATTTTTTTCTTAGCGTCCCTTCGTGTGCTTCGTAGATAGCAAAGTTTTCATCGAAGATGATATTTCAACGGATTCGGGCGAAGGTGGCATTCTTCGGCGATGCGAAAATTGTTGATAAATCCGCTGTCGCGAAGCTGATACAGCCGCGGCACCAATTTGTCGCGCAAGTCTACCGGCGTGATTGGATTGATGAAAATACTTGTGCCGCCTTCGAAGCCTGCCGGAACATTGACGCGCCATTTCAGCAGAACATGCCACGGCATTTTATAGATCGCATCAATCGGCGTGTAATACCATTCCTCGTTGCAGGAAATCTGGCTGCCCAACGCGGCGTGACACGCATGGACTAGATTGCTCATGCCGCGTAATTCATCGTCGGAATGTTCAAATGGACGCGAGTGATAAGATTTCGAATAGATTTCAATGGTCGGAAAACGATGCCCGATGCCGACGAAGGCAATGGCGAAATCATTTTCAGCAAAAACAAGATTGTATTGCGAAGCAAGATTGACGCCGAATTCATTGAAGATGTTTGGATCTTCCCGCAGCATTTTAATCTGCGTCTGCATCGCCGAACCCCATTCATCCAAGCCGACAATCTGTTTGTGCAAATGATCAACCGATGCACCGGCAGGATGAAGCCAGTTTTGAAATACGCTGATGTACCGGATGTAACGATTCTGCTGCAGCATATCCTGCATCGAATCCAGCGCCAGCTTGAAATACTGGTAATGTTCTTCCTGCGTCAATTCTCCGGATGACGCAAGCTGTGTATCGTGCGTCGCCCCTTTGATGAAATGCTTATGTGCGATGATCAACTCGTGGCAGCCGCCGAAGAACGCGTCGAGCATTTGTATTTTTTCGAACTGAGTCTTGCGGCGGATTTCCTGCTCTGACTTTCCCGACATTTTCATTTTGTAGCGGTACAGTGCGTTGATATGTTCTTCGCCTTTCGGCGTCGCCACGTACGTATCGCGCCACTCAATCGCTTCTTTCGTTAAGCGATAATCATAATTTTTTTTCCAGTATTCAATGGTCACAATCTCAAACAAATTTCCAACACGGCGGAACTCGGCTGCCGTTTCGTAGTACCGTTCGGCGGGAAGATGGCGGATATGTTCATACCACGAATCGCGTTTGACAAGCCGCGCTTTCTCCGGAGGCGTTTCGAAATACCGCGTCTCACAAAAACTGCAGAAGTTTTCACGCTCGACCGCTGTGAGCGATTTTGCAGTCGAAGGAATTTCGTTGGAGATCGGTTTGCTGGCGCGCCCCGGAACAGCCCATACTTCTGTCCCGGTGAACGGATTGATCTGCTTCACCGTTCCGTCGGGCATCACGTTATAATAAGAGTTGTAACTGTTTGTGAGCATGAATTCGATAATCGGGAACTTTTCTCATTGTCATTCTGAAGGAGCAAAGCGGCTGAAGAATCCATTTCTTTTTCCGAAGAATGAATGCTTCGCTCCGCACAACAACTTGAATCTCTGAAAAAATTCCCGAGTGTGAGTGGTCGTTAAATCTTCGACGCCGCTTTCAACATTGCCTGCACTTTGTCCGGGCTGTTGGCTTCCGCATAAAAACGAATCAACGGCTCGGTACCGGACGCGCGTACGAGAATCCATCCGCCGTCAACAAAAAATTTAAATCCGTCGGTTGTGTCAATGCGATGGACGGTGAACGTGCCGATCTTCTTCGGCTTTTTGCTGTAGTAGCCGACAATCTTTTTCTTTTCCTGTTCCGTCACATGCGCATCAATTCTGCCGAAATGATATTCGCCGTACTCGTCAAACAATTCCTGCACAAGCTGGCTCAGTTTCATTCGCCGCACCGCCATAATTTCTGCAAGAAGAAATCCGACAAAAATACCGTCGCGTTCCGGCAAATGTCCTTTCACGCCAAGTCCGCCGCTTTCTTCGCCGGCAATGATAATGTCGCGCTCGACCATCAACCGGCAGAGATATTTAAAACCGACCGGTGTTTCGTTCAACGTGATTCCGTACTTTGCGCACATCTTCGGAATAATTTCGCTGACCGACAACGACTTCGCCACTTCTCCTTTGTAATGTTTTCGTTCAACAAGATATTTAAGAAGGATCGCAAAGATGCGGTGCGAGTCAACAAAATTTCCATTTTCATCAATTGCGCCGACGCGGTCGGCATCGCCATCGGTTGCAATACCGATGTCGTAGCTTCCTTCGCGTACTTCCAGCGCGAGTTCTTCAAGATTCTGCGCCAACGGCTCGGGATGTCCGCCGCCGAACGACGGATTGAATGAACTGCGGATTGTGCCGATATTCGGCACGAGCATTTCAGGAACGCCCTGCCCTGCGCCGAACATTGCGTCGTACATAATCTTCACGCCGATAACTTTGATCAGGTCAAATTCGATCTTCGTCTTGATGTCTTCAACATACAGCGTGGTGAGGTCAACGAACTCGATAAGTTTTTTCTTCACGAGGTCATCAAACGGCTTCAGCTTCAACGGAAGTTCTTTCGCCTTCAGAATCGGCGCAAGCTGCTGTTCAACTTTCGCCACCATTTCCGGATGCGCCGGTCCTCCGAAATCTCCTTTGATTTTGAAGCCGTTGTATTTCGCAGGATTGTGGCTCGCGGTGATGACAACACCGCCCGCGGCATTCATCTTCACAATGCCGAGCGAGGTCATTGGCGTGGAAGAAATCTTGTCCGCCAATTTCACTTTTACGCCTGCGCTTGCAATCACCTGAGCGGCGGCGTGCGCAAATTCTTTCGAAAGAAACCGCGCGTCATAGCCGATAACGAGGCCGTTTTTAATTTTTTTATGTTTTTTGAAATAGCGCGCAGTTGCCAGCGCGACTTTCTGGAGATTGGCAAACGTAAAATCTTCGGCAATTACGCCGCGCCATCCGTCAGTTCCGAATTTGATTGGTGTCATAAAAAGTGGTTTAAGTGTGTGAGAAGTTCAGATTATTTGAGAGAAACAAGTTCGAGACGCTCGGTCATTGTCGCACGCCCCAATCCGTCGGGATTGTCTTCAGTGGTAATCTCTGCTATAATCTGTAGAGTTCGCAAGATTATTCCATCTTTTGAAATGTAATCGTACCATATTTCATTAGGGCTAAAGCCATCACCGGTAAACGATGAGCGGATTTTGTAGCACTGAAATGTTCCTGCTTTCGTCGTAACATTTTCTATGCCTTCTACTTTTCGGACCCGTTGAAACCAATAATTGCTTTTAAAGCATTGCCATTGTTTTCCAACAAAAAGTGGCAAAGAATATACTGCGCGTTTCTGTTCGCTTAAATAAATTGAGTCGAGGTCAAAATTTTTAGTTTCGAAATATTTCTGCAAAGCATATGGAACGTCAAAGTTGAATGATGTTTGCAACTTTAAAATACCGCCTCGTTTTGGAAAGGCAAGACTCGGCCCGATTCCTTGATAGGCAAACGCGTAAACGGTGTCGTTCGTCGTAGCATACCAGTTACTGCCGCTACTGCCAGCAAATACAATTGAATCAGAAGATGAAACCGGGTTAGCTTGCGCCAGTATTTTCAGCGATACGGGGTATTCCCCAATTTGCTGGTTCTCAGTAGAAAGATGTAATGTGATGGTTTCATAAAAATTACTCAACGTATCCCCAAGCGAATCAACCGTTGCGAAATGGTCTTGATATACAGACCCGTCTCTTCCAAGATAATCGGCACTCTGAATGTAGCCATAATTTTCCGAAGGATTATCTTTGCAAGAGAAAAAAACAAGCGACGCAAAAGATAATACTGCGGTTAAATTTGTTTTCATTTTAACGCCCTTTCTTCTGAACAAAAGAGGAAAGAAGATGTAAGAATCTTTCATCTCGCATCTTCCATTTTCCATTCGCTCCTCACTTCTTTAACGGAAATGCGCTCAGTCCGGCAAAAATACCGTTCGTATCCAGTTCTTCTTCAATTCGAAGTAATTGATTGTACTTCGCAATGCGGTCTGTGCGCGAGGTTGAACCGGTTTTGATTTGTCCGGCATTTGTCGCCACGGCAATGTCGGCAATCGTTGCATCTTCCGTTTCGCCGGAGCGGTGACTGATGACTGTCGTGTACTTTGCGCGGTGCGCCATCGCCATACAGTCAAGCGTTTCAGTCAGTGTGCCGATCTGATTCACTTTCACAAGAATCGAATTTGCAACGCCTTTGTCAATTCCTTTGCTGAGGAATTCCGTGTTCGTCACGAACACATCGTCGCCGACCAACTGCACTTTGCCGCCAATCTCATCGGTCAACATTTTCCATCCTTCCCAATCTTCTTCTCCCATGCCGTCCTCAAGCGAAATGATCGGATACTCTTTAGTCCACTTCGCCCAGAATTTTACCATCTCTTCTTTCGTCACTTTTTTTTGCGTTGATTTGTAGAAAAGATATTTTCCATTTTCATACATTTCGCTTGCTGCGGGGTCGAGCGCAATGAACACATCCTCGCCCGCTTTATATTTCGCCTTCGTAATCGCTTCAACAATCACGTCGAGCGCTTCTTCGTTCGATTTCAGGCTCGGCGCAAATCCGCCTTCATCGCCAACCGAAGTGTTGTATCCTTTTTTATGAAGAACATCTTTCAACGTGTGAAATACTTCCGCTCCCATGCGCAATGCTTCGGCAAATGTCGGTGCATTAGCAGGAACGATCATGAATTCCTGAAAATCAATATTGTTGTCGGCGTGTTTGCCGCCGTTGATAATATTCATCATTGGTGTTGGCAGAATTTTCGCATTTGCTCCCCCGATGTAACGATAGAGCGGAACGTTCAGCGATTTTGCCGCTGCTTTCGCAACCGCGAGCGAAACCGCAAGAATTGCGTTTGCTCCGAATTTGCTTTTGTTCGGCGTACCGTCAAGCTCGATCATCACTTTGTCAACGCCGACTTGATCCTGCGCATCGAATCCGGTCAGCTCGTCGGCAAGAATATTGTTGACATTCTCGACCGCTTTCAATACGCCTTTGCCGTTGAAGCGCAACTTATCACCATCGCGCAATTCAACTGCTTCGTGTTCGCCGGTTGAAGCGCCGCTCGGAACTGCCGCACGACCGATTGTTCCGTCTTCAAGTTCAACATCGGCTTCCACTGTCGGATTGCCGCGTGAGTCTAAAATTTCCCTCGCCCAAATATCTGATATTACTGTTGATGACATGATTTTCCTCGTTTAAGATGTGAAATAATGCATTCGGTATAAAATGAGTGTTGAAATTTGCTCAAAATTTGGTTGAAATGCAATTTGAATGTCCGTCTTGTTCTCACACTGATTTTTCCCTACCTTTTGTTATGAAATTTCTCATTGCGCCAAACGCACTGAAAGGCTCGCTCACACCAATCGAAGCCGCAGAATGCATCGCCGCAGCGTTGAAAAAAAATTCTCACAACGATTTCACACTTTGTCCGATTGCCGACGGAGGAAACGGAACGCTGGAGTGCCTTGTCCGCGCAACGAACGGGAAATTTTTCTCAACACCAGTATGTGGACCGGTAGGGCGAAGCAGCACTACGCCCTACTCTGGAAAAAAAATCAATGCGCGTTGGGGAACTCTTGGCAATGGAAAAATTGAAAATGACGCCACGGGCGACACCGCGGTTATCGAAATGGCGGAAGCGGCAGGTTTGTCCGCCTATGGCGGACTGAAGCCTGATGAGTACGATGTTCTTCACGCAACAACGTTCGGCGTCGGTGAACTGATCATTGCCGCGCTCGACGCCGGATTCAGAAAAATTATTATCGGCATGGGAGGCAGTGCGACAAATGATGGCGGCGCCGGATGCGCCCGCGCGTTGGGTGCGCGTTTTCTTGCTGAAAGCTCCGTTGGAGATAAGAACGGCAATGAACTTCCCGACGGCGGCATTCACCTTGCGCGTCTCACACATATTGATTGCAGAAAACTCGATGAACGTTTGAAAGAATGCGAGATCACAGCGCTTTCCGATGTAACGAATATATTATATGGACCTGCCGGCGCAACGTTCACGTATGCGAGGCAAAAAGGAGCGAAGGAAGATGAGCTTCCAATTCTCGATGATGCGCTTCGACATTATTCTTCAATTCTAAAAAAAGATTTAAGAAAAGACGTGGCCTCTCTTGCGGGCAGCGGCGCAGCAGGCGGGCTCGGCGCAGGATTAGCTGCATTCTGTAACGCAAAAATAGTTTCCGGAATTGATTTCATTCTTGACACGATCCGCTTCGATGAACTTCTTCAGCACTGCGATGCTGTAATTACCGCCGAAGGAACGATCGACGAACAGACATTATTCGGAAAAGGAATTGCCGGAATTGCTCAGCGCGCCGAGAAGTTTCACAAACCAATCCACGCATTCGCCGGAAGAATTAATGGCGATACGGAAAAGCTGAAAAGGAAATTACATCTCGCGTCACTTCATCAAATCTCTCCCGACACAATGCCTCTTAATGAAGCAATGAAAAACGCAAGAACGCTGCTGGAGAACGAAATTAAAAAAACTTTTACTCCATGAAAAAAATTCTTCTCGTCCTATTTATCTTTTCGTTTACGACGCACGCACAGACGGCTGATGGATCGTTCATTGATCAGCTTGGCATTCATGTCACCGGTCAAGGACGATTGTTCGCTTATTCCAACAAGCAAGCCGGAACTTTCTACGGCGAAGTGAATGCGCAAAACAGTCCGGGCTGGCGCGGCTGGTTCATCAACACACAAAATCTTCTGCGCGATTATGAACTTCGAATCGGGGGCAAACTTCTCGACCGCGCACAGGCAACAACAATTGTCTTCCCGCATGAACTCGTCCGCACCTATCCGAACGGCATCGAAGAAACATTTACATTACTCGACAGCATCAACGCATTTGTTGTTTCGGTGAAGCTTCCTGCTTCAGACCATGAAGCTGTCACGCTTTCACTTCTCTACGCAGCCGACACAATTTCAACTGCGCCAGAAGCACATCAGTCTCAGGATGAATTCAACGAAGACGGATTTTCCTTTACATCGCTCAAAACTCAAAACAGTACAATTCCATCATGGATTGCAGAATCGTCGCGGCAAAATGGAACGGCTATCGTTTTTGCCGTTGCGGCGTCATCGCCGCAGAAAGAAGCAAAGGAAGTATGCACGTTTGTTTTGAAAAACAGCGACGGACTTATCGCGGCACGAAAAGCAAGAATGGAACACCTTCTCCGCCGCTCATTTGTGCGCACTGAAAATTCCGACTTCAACAAAGCGCTGGCGTGGGCGAAACTTTCGATGGATGCACTTATTATGAATCAGTCACAATCCGGAATTCCGACGAAAGGCATATTTGCCGGACTGCCGTGGTTCAATAATTATTGGGGCCGCGATACATTCATTTCGCTGCCGGGTGCGACCTACGTCACCGGCAACTTCGGCGATGCGCGGAACATTTTGCTTTCGTTTGCGCGGTTTCAGGAAAAAGATTCGACAATCACAAATTACGGCAGAATTCCGAACATCATCAACCCGACATCGCTTGCCTACAATACTGCCGACGGCACGCCGCGTTTTGTGATTGAGCTTGCAAATTACGTCCGCTATTCAGGCGACACAGCGGTCTTTCGCACATTGTGGCCCGTCGTCGAACGTTCCATTGAAGGCACGTTGAAATATCACACCGACTCGCTTTTCTTTTTGACACACGGCGATGCCGAAACATGGATGGACGCCGTCGGTCCAAACGGTCCGTGGTCGCCGCGCGGAAACCGTGCGTGCGATATTCAGGCGTTGTGGCTTGAACAGCTTCTGAGCGGCGCGACTATCGCACAATTTCTCCGGCATGATGAAGAAGCAGTGCAATGGAAGAAAATTGCAGCGGCACTCGAAAAAAACTTCGACAAATATTTTATCAATGAAAAAAACGGCCTTGTGCATGATCATCTCAAAGCGGACGGAACTCCTTCCGCAGAAATGCGTCCGAATCAATTGTTCTGCCTCGACCTGTTAAAATCCGAAGATGCGCGGCAGCGAATGATTGACAGCGTGACGGAAAATCTCATCTATCCATACGGCGTTTCAACACTGGCGCAAACTGATCCGAACTTTCATCCGTTTCATCATTACGAACCGATTTATGTTCAGGACGCGGCGTACCATAACGGCATTGTGTGGACATGGCTGAACGGGCAGGCAATTCATGCACTGGCGCGAAATGATCTTCAGGATATGATTTATCCTGTAACACAAAATATGGTGCACCAAATTTTGGATCGCGGCTGCGTCGGGACATTATCAGAACTGCTCGATGCGTATCCACGAACAAAAAATGATGAGCCGCGTCTTTCGGGCGCGTTCTCGCAAGCATGGAGCGTTGCAGAATTCATTCGCAGCACGTATCAGGATTATTTCGGCGTGAACGTGGACGCACTTGATCAGCGGATTAGCATCAATCCAAAATTGCCGAAAGAGCTTGGCGGCACCGTCACATTCACATTTTATGCCGGAGCGGCACACATCAGCGCACGATATGAAACCAACGGTGATACTGTTCATGTCACTCTGCAATCGGACAGTACGCTGACGAAAGAATACGCCGTGAATTATCTGTGGGTGTACGGCAACGGCGACGCCGTCCTTGCCGATGCAATTCTTTCGCCGAACAGCACGCTGGAGATTATTCACTCAAAACAAAAACTCCTCATTACTGAGAACGGGGAAAAAATTACTGAAGAATCTTTTACGGATTCGGAAGAGAGCAGCTCTGCATGGTACATCAAAGGGTTTTCAGGGAAAAAAGATTTTTCCGGCATTCGGCTTGCTTCGCCGATTTCAGGACTCGATATTCCCGCTCTTCACGGTCCGTCGTACGAAATGCTGAATCTTGATCAGGTAAAACACAATAATCGGAACGCAAAAATTTTATTTGATAAGGCAGATTCTACCGGTGACGACAAAGGCATTTCCGGAACGTACATCTATCCGACAAACGCGTATTTCAAACCGGGAATTTTTGATCTTACACATGCAACTGTTCGTTACGATTCCGCATACGCGTACTTCGCACTTCAGTTTAAAAATCTTTCAAATCCCGGCTGGCATCCGGAATACGGATTTCAGCTTACGCTTGCGGCAATTGCTCTCAATGTTGGAAACGACAGCGGTTCGGTATTTGTCGGCGAAAATTCGCATTATACGTTTGATGATAGTCATGGATTTCAGCGGCTGATTACGGTTGGCGGCGGAATTTGCATCACCGACGAACACCAAAAAATACTCTGCCAATATCTTCCGCAGCCCGCGGATGTACGCAACCCGATTGGAAATGTCGAACGAAAGTCGGTTGAGTTTAGCATTCCGCTTAAGTATCTTGGAATACCTTCCTTTCGCTGGAAGATGACAATTCTCGTCGGCGGACAGGACGACCATGGCGGTGCAGGCGTGGGTGAATTCCGATCTGTAGCAGAACACGCCGGCGAGTGGAATGGCGGCGGGAAATTGAACGCGAACGATTCTAATGTGTACGATACTCTTGTTTTAGAAAAACCATAACAGCGGAAACACAAAGCTTCATAAAAAAATAAAATTATTTACATAACGCTTTATGGAAACCATCGCTATTCTCCGACTCTTTTTTCTTGTGCTGGCAGGAATTATTTTTCTTGTTCTCGTACGGCACGTTAAAACGACCACCAGACTCAAGGGGTTAACAATTATCAGTATCGGAGTGATACTGATTTTTCTCAATATCCTCGTCGGTTCACTTTTCCATAGCAATTTAATTTCAGAAGAAGTAGAAACAACGTGGTTGATTCCAATCGGTTTTGTAACGGGATACATCGGAGAGACTCTCGGGCTTCTCTTGCTCCTTTACGGTGTGTACAACCTCATCCTTTCGATGACTCCCTCCGTTTCCGAACACTATTCAAGTCTTGTTGAACGGTCAATGGTCGGCGTGTACCTCATTCAGGATGGTGTATTCAAATTTGTCAATCAGCGCTTTGCGGAAATTTTCGGCTTTGAACGAAGCGAATTGATCGGAAAACCGTTCTCCGACCTAGTTTCGCCGGAATCGAAAAGTATGGTAGCGGATAACATCAATCGCCGGATCTCAGGCGAAGTTGATTCGCTTCATTATGAATTCATCGGCCTCAGAAAAAATGGCGAGCGCGTGAATATTGAAGTGTACGGCAACAGAACAACATACGAGAAACATTCAGCCGTTCACGGCACGCTGCTTGATATTAGCGAGCGAAGAGAAACTTTCGATAAACTGAAGGCATCCAATGAGTTGATAGCGGAAATTCTTGAGAATACAAACGACACTTTCTTCTCGCTTGATCATCATTGGAACTTCACATACCTCAATCCAGGCATAGAAAAATATCTTGCCCCGATGGGATTGAATCGCAACGATCTGCTCGGGAAAAATGTCTGGAAGAAATTCCCATTCCTTTTCAACACCGACGGCTATAACGATCTCTATCGCTCGATGAACGAAAAAATTCCGGTGGAACATGTGCAATACTTTGAGCCGCTGGAATTGTGGTTTGAAGTCAGAGCCTTTCCGACACAAAACGGTATCACCGTTCATCTCCGCAATATTACAGAACGCAAACACTCTGAGCGGCTTCAATCAGCAATGTACCGCATCTCTGAATTGACAAACTCGGATGTTGAACTGACGGAATGCTTCTCCGTTATCCATCATATTGTCAGCGAGTTGATGAACGCGCAAAATTTCTATATCGCGCTTTATGACGAGTCAACGCATATTGTCAGCTTTCCATATTTTGTGGACGAAGTTGATGTGCGGCCTGAGCCGCAACAATTCAGAAAGGGGCTGACGGAATTTGTGCTTCGCACCGGAGTGCCGCTCCTTGCACCGCCTGCAAAATTTGACGAGCTGGTTGCAAGCGGCGAGGTAGAATCCATTGGTGCGCCATCGGTAGATTGGCTCGGCGTGCCGTTAAAGACAGGCGAAAAGACATTCGGGATCATTTGCGTGCAAAGCTATTCCGAGCAGAGGCGTTATGGCGAAAAAGAAAAGGAAATCCTGACTTTCATTTCGCAGCACATTGCACGTTTCATCCAGCAAAAATCAGACGAAGAACGTTTTCATGCTATCTGGGAAAATTCCGCCACCGGCATGCGGCTGACAGACAAAGACGGAGTCATCGTGATGGTGAACCCGGCATTCTGTGCAATGGTGAAACTGTCCGAAGAAAAGCTCGTCGGACAAAAATTCTACTGCACTTACCAGCCGTCGGATGCAGCGGAAAGTGATACCGGCTATCACAGAAATTTCGAAACGGAAACCGTTCCCCCGCATCTTTCGGGAGAAATGATTCTGTGGAACGGCGATGTTGTTCCGGTGGAAATACGAAATTCGTTCATTCATTACGGCGCCAACAAGAAAATGCTGCTGACAACTTTTCAGGATGTTACTGAACGAAAAAAACTTGAACAGCAGCTCCTTCATGCACAAAAAATGGAATCCGTCGGTACATTGGCGGGCGGCATTGCACATGATTTCAACAATGTGCTCTCGATGGTGCTGAGCGCCGCCGAAATCATGAAAATGAAAGCCGACGATCCTGCTCAAGTGAAACGTTATGCCGACATCGTTTCGCGCGCAGCCGAACGCGGCGGAGGAATTGCGAAACAGCTTTTGCTGTTTGCACGTTCGGAAAAAGCTTCAATGAAGCAGCTCCATTTTTCAGAAATAGTTTCCGAGATCGCCAAACTGCTTCAGCATTCTATTCCGAAAACAATTTCGATCAAAACCGAAATTCTCGCCGGTTCAGGTTTAATCATGGGCGATGCCGATCAACTTCATCAAGCGGTGCTCAATCTTGCACTCAATGCGCGCGATGCCGTAGCTCAACTTCCGGAAGGAAAAATCAGATTAACAGTAACTGAAACCTCGGGCAAGGAAATCCGCAGGTACATACCCGAATGCAAAGACGGCTGCTATGTTGCGCTTAGTGTTTCCGACAACGGCAAAGGCATTGATACAAAACTTTTGCAGCGAATCTTTGAACCATTTTTTTCAACCAAAGAACGGGGCAAAGGAACCGGGCTGGGACTTTCCATTGTGCACGGCATTGTGAAGTCACATAACGGATTTGTGCACGTGGAAAGTGTAAAAGATAAGGGAACAACGTTCACGATGTACATTCCCGCCCTGCAAGAACAAAAGCCGGAAGAGCCTCCATTGCCCGCAAAGGCACCAACGGCTTCCCCCAAAAAACCTTCGTATACACCGACAATTTTGGTGGTTGACGATGAAGAAATGCTGCGCAGTATGCTTGCAGAAATTCTCCAAATCGAAGGATGGAATGTCATCACCGCCGTTGATGGCGCGGACGCCGTTGAACAATATCAGCAGCGATGGAAAAATATTGATCTTGTGATTTCCGATTTAGGTATGCCGCGCATGGGAGGCGAAGAAACATTCGAACAAATGAAACACATCAATCCCGCCGTGAAAATAATTTTTGCTACAGGTTACGTTGATGACGCCGCGAAAAAAGAGATGGAGAGAAAAGGCGTAAAAGGAATTGTGAACAAACCGTTCCGCCTTGAAGAAATTATTGCCATCACGAAAAGTGTATTATTGAATTGAATAAAAGTTTAAAGTCTAAAGTTATGCATTTGGAACTTTCAGCTTTGAATTCGGAACTTTGAACCTGCCTATCCCCCAACACACCAACGAAAGAAATAATCCCGGATACATCGGCTCGACGCCGAATAAATAGACGCCGTTATTGAATTGTCCGTAGAGAAGCCACACAGTTGATGTCAGCCAGCCGAATGACATTGCTGCAAACGCATAGCGTGCGGGAATATGAAAACGGGGGAAATAACTTGCCAAAAGCGGAACAAGCAAACCGGGAATTACACACGTGCCGATGACATACCATAATTTCACTACCGAAGGAATTCCGAGCGCAAACACAATTGCAAGAATTGCCGTGATGATCAATCCAATCTTTGTCCAGACAGTAATTGCCGCCGCTCTGATTTCCGGTTTTTCACGCGATAGTATTCTTCCTATAATATCGTTTCCAATTGTCACTCCGCCGATGAACGTTAAGCTGCTGAGCGACGACATGATCGTTGCCAGCATGCCGATGTAAAACAATCCCTTCGCAATAGAAGGAAGCGTGATTTCAGCAAGCATGGGATAAGCAAAAACCGGCTGCTGCAAATTCGGCAATGCCGCGCGCGCATATAATCCGGCCGTGCTCGTCATAAAATCAAACACAAGCCAGAACGGAATTGAGAGAAGAATTCCCCGCTGCGCAGTTGCGCCGTCTTTTGCCGCATAACAGCGCTGATGAAATGCCGGATCAACCAATGTCCACATCGCAATGAAGAACCAGACAATCACGAATTGCAGCGAGTTGCCTCCGTTCCACGTAAGATGCAGCGGCGGAAGATGCTGTTGAAGAAAACCGAAGCCTCCGAATTTTGCGTACGAAAAAGGAACAATCACCGCAAAGCCAAGAAACATCAGAATGAATTCCAGCGCGTTCGTGTACACATCCGAACGAAAGCCGCCGGAATACAAATAGATGAGTGCGGCGGCGGAACTGAGAATCACGCTGAGCGTCAAATTCAATCCGAACATCAACTGCACCAAAATTCCTAACATCAACACATAGGGCGCGGGAGAAACGAGAACAAATGTCAGCGCGGCGCCAAGCAGTGAAGTTTTTGCATCGTACGCGTCGTACAGCTTATCCGGAATGCTGAAAAGATTTGTTGCGCGCGCTTTTTTTGCAAGCGTTAATGCAAAGACAAGCGCAAAGAAATAATATGGAACGCCGAAAACTATCCAGTTTGAAATTCCATAGCGATACGAATACTCACCGACTCCGAGAATCCCGCCGTACCATGTTGAAACAAGCGTCGCAATGAACATCGGCAGCGTGAGTGTGCGGCTTGCAAGGAGATATTCGTCGGTAGAATCTTTTTTCCTGCGCGCCGCTCGGAAACCGATAAACAACACGGCAGTGAAATAGAAAAGAATAAGAAGAATGTCGAGAATTGAAAATTTGATCATAGCTTATGCTGGATTGTTGGATTACTGGATAATTGGAAATCATAAATACAATTATCCATAAATCCATTCATCCTTCGATCCGTTATGAATTATCCCGCTCTCTTTCTCACCACGAACAACAGCAACGCACCCTTCTTCACAGAAATTTCAACCGGCGATGAAACCGCCGCATTGCTTTCCCCTTCGCGGACGCCTAACTCGAGCGACTCATTGTGCAGCGGATATTTCAATCCGTGCGTTGTAATGCCGGAACATTTGCCAAGCGGCGAAAGAGAAATAATTTGGCCTCTCCGCGCTTCAAACGATATTTTGCGTGAAATGATCCGAATGTCGCAATACGAATCTTTCAACATGAGGTTCAGCTTCGCATGATATTTTTTCAAAATGCTGAAATTCGACATCGTGTGGTCGGGGCGCTTTCCGGTTGCACCGATAACGACCGCCTTTCGTATTCTCTTCTTCAGCACAAAGTCGAGCGCTTTTTCCAAATCGGTGCTGTATTGATCAGGGTTGTAAATCGTTTGAATTTTCTGCCGCTTCGCAGCGCGGCATGTTTTTTCCGTGATCGAATCTAAATCTCCGATAATGCAATGCGGAACGATGCCGAACGCCCGGGCTTTGTTCGCTCCGCCATCTGCGCACACGATAAAAGGTTTTTCTTTCAATAATTCAAAAAGAATTTTTCGCGAAGGCATTTCGCCGTTGCAGATAACGAGTGCGGTTCTTTTACGTTTTGTTTTCACAAAAAATGCGCCGGTAACATTGAACTCAATTCATCTATTTTGAAGTCTCATGGTTCAGGGTTCAAGTTCAAAATCTAAAGTTATGAACTGTCTTTGTTCCGTGAAACATGAAACCTGAATCGTTTTTAGAGGTGCAGCGTCATTCCGACAACATAATTTCTTTCAGCCGCCGGAAAGAATGCATTGCCTTCGCCGCTCATCGTGTACAGAGCATCAAAAATATTTCTGACCTCGCCGTGCAGCGTTACACTTGTGTTCGATGCAAGCGGCACGTCATACAATACCTGAGCATTGGCGACAGTATATGCGGCGTTTTTGTTCGCCTCATTCTTGAAATTATCCGTGTAAAAAGCGCCGACGTACTTCACTTCGATGGAAACCGAGAACGGATCGCGTGAGTAGGTTGCGCGCAAATTTCCGATCATGTTAGGAAACCCTGCAATCGGGTTTCCATCAAGCATCTCTTTGTGTGTGTACGTAATTCCGTCGGAGACACTGTCTTCAACAACAGCGGTATACTTTACAATTTTATTCAATGAAAAAGAAGCATTT
>JAJYOK010000009.1 GCA_021796215.1 Bacteroidota bacterium | reverse complement strand
TCCGCTTCGGTGATGACGCTGCTGGTCGCGGTCACGGCGTACGGCTCCATCTATGCATTGATGATGAGCTATTCGCGCCTGCCATTTGCCGCTGCGCGCGACGGATTTTTCTTCAACTGGCTTTCGGCGGTGCATCCGAAAAAACAGTTTCCTCATTACTCGCTGCTGCTTGTCGGAAGCATCACGAGCATTGCCTGTTTGTTCGATCTCGATTTTATTATTGCCGCAACAATTTCAAGCAGAATTCTCATTCAGTTCCTCGGGCAGATCATCGGTCTGACAATTCTTCGCCGCACGCAGCCCAATATGGCCCGTCCGTTCAAAATGTGGCTCTACCCGATTCCTTCCATCATTGCATTCATCGGATTCAGCTACATTTTTATCAGCTCAGGAATGGAAGCAATCGGACTTGGGCTTGTGTGGCTGATTGTGGGAATGGCTTTTTTCATTTGGTGGGCAAAAAATAACGGCGAGTGGCCGTTTGAAAAAACAACTGCTACGGTGTGAGATGCTCTGCCGCACACATATCTTCACCTTGCAACTCCTTCAATAAAGCCGTATATTTTTTACAAGAATTGCTCGCCGTTCAGAGGCGGGCATTTTGTTTTACTGCCCGATGTTTAAATTGACGGCTGCTTCATGTTTTTCTGACGACTGAATTCTGTTGTGCCCGAAATGAACCAACTTCGAAATTTCTGCATCATTGCTCACATTGACCATGGGAAGTCCACGCTCGCGGACAGACTTCTCGAACAGACCGGCGCGATCACACAACGCGACCTCGTCGTCAATCAGGTGCTCGATGATATGGATTTGGAACAGGAACGCGGCATCACGATAAAGCTGCACGCCATCCAGATGCAATACGATGCAAAAAGCGGGCAAACGTACACGCTCAATCTTATTGATACGCCCGGGCACGTTGATTTTACGTATGAAGTTTCCCGCTCGCTTGCGGCATGCGAAGGCGCCATTCTTGTCGTTGATGCGTCGCAGGGCGTTGAAGCGCAGACTATCAGCAACTTGTATCTTGCAATTGATGCGGGGCTGGAAATTATTCCGGTCATCAACAAGATTGACCTTCCTTCTGCCAAAACGATGATCGAAACGGTGAAGCACGAGATCGTTTCCCTCATCGGGTGCAAGGAAGAAGAAATTATCCTCGCCAGCGCAAAAGCGAACATCGGCATCGAAGAAATTCTTGAAGCCATCGTTAATCGAATTCCGCCGCCCAAAGGCGATCCTGCGTCGCCGCTCCGCGTGTTGATTTTTGATTCTCTCTTCGATCCGTACCGCGGTTCTATTGCGTACATCCGCGTCGTTGACGGAACACTGCGCGAAAAAGACAAGCTGAAATTTTTTTACACCGGTAACACGGCGGAAGCGGAAGAGGTCGGCATTCTGGAAATGAAACGCAAACGCACCGGCACACTTTCCGCCGGCGACGTCGGTTATCTCATCGCGGGAATGAAAGATGTCCACGAAACAAAAGTCGGCGACACCGTAACGACAGTGCATGACGGTGCAAGCGAGCCGCTCCCCGGCTACAAAATTGTGAAGCCGATGGTTTTCAGCGGATTGTATCCGACGAACAGCGACGATTTTGCGGAACTGCGCGATTCGCTCGAAAAGCTTCGACTCAACGATGCGTCGCTTATTTTCGAACCGGAAACATCAACCGCGCTCGGCTTCGGATTTCGCTGCGGATTTCTCGGCTTGCTTCATATGGAAATTATTCAGGAACGGCTGGAGCGCGAATATAACCAACGCCTGATTACTACCGTTCCGAACGTTGAATACCGCGTGACGAAAACAAATCATGAAATCGTCTCGGTGGACAATCCATCCGAAATGCCGCCGATGGGCGAGATTGAAAAAGTCGAAGAGCCGTACATCAAAGCGCAGATCATCACGCCGACGGAATACATCGGCAACATTATGAAATTGTGCATGGAACGGCGCGGCATTTACAAGAACACAAACTATCTCGACCCAACGCGCGCCGATCTTTCGTATGAATTTCCGCTGTCGGAAATTATTTTCGATTTTTACGATAAGCTGAAATCACTCACGCGCGGTTACGCGTCGCTCGATTATGATTATCTCGATTACCGCGAATCAAATCTTGTGAAGCTCGACATTCTTTTGAACAATGAAACCGTTGATGCTCTTTCCACCATCGTTCACCACGACAAGGCGTACGATATGGGAAGACGATTGTGCAGCAAACTGAAAGAACTCATTCCGCGCCACATGTTTGAAGTTGCGATTCAGGCGGCAATCGGGAACAAAGTAATCGCACGAACATCCATTTCTGCGATGAGGAAAAACGTGCTGGCGAAATGTTACGGCGGCGATATCACACGCAAGCGAAAATTACTGGAGAAACAAAAGGAAGGTAAGAAGCGTATGAAGCAGGTGGGCCGCGTCGAACTGCCGCAGGAAGCGTTTCTTGCCGTACTTTCGATGACAGAATGAAAAAGCAAAGCGAATGGATTGATGGATTGATGATTTTTTATTTCCACTAATCCAAGAATCCAATTTTTATAACAAGTGAGCATAGAGATCATGGCAGAGCACGAATCGAAAATCACGCCGCAAGCGACACCGAAAAAACCGGTACAGCCGGTTCCGTTTAAACAAAAAGTGAAAGACTTTTTCCGCGAGACCAGCATTGTCATCGTCGGATTTCTGCTTCTCAATAATTTTGTTATCGCATCGTTTATGGTGCCGACCGGCTCGATGGAAAACGAAGTGCTCACCGGCGACTTTCTCATGGTGAACAAATTTATTTACGGCGGGTGTTCGCCGCGCAACATTCCGTTCACCGATGTCCGATTGCCGTGGTTTCGCCTGCCGGCATTAAAAAGCGTTCACCGCGGCGATGTTATCGTGTTCGTTTTTCCCGGAATGCGCGATGAAGTAGAATCGCCAAACTTTACCTATTATCTCAAACGCTGCATGGCGGTTTCAGGTGATACGCTGCAGATTATCAATCGTGTCGTCTATGTCAACGGCACGCAGGCGCCGATTCCGCGCAACATGAAATTCAATTCCATGCGCATTGATCCTCCCGGTTATCCGGATGAAAGAATTTTCCCGCCGGGCGCGTCGTTCAACGAAGACAATTACGGGCCGATCGTTATTCCGAAAAAAGGAATGACGATTACGCTGACACCGCAAAATTTTCAGCGGTGGAATATTTTTATTCAGCGCGAGGGACACAAACCGGCGCTCGAAGCCAGCGGACAAATTCTGATTGACGGAAAACCGGCAACGACATACACTGTCGAACGAAATTATTTATTCGGCATGGGAGACAATCGCGACAACAGCCTCGACAGCCGGTACTGGGGTTTCATTCCGGCAGATAATGTGGTCGGCACGCCGATGTTCGTGTACTGGTCGTGGGATCAAGACACACCTATTTACAATATTTTCGCGAAACTGGCGTCGGTGCGGCTGAACAGAATTGGGAAGCTAATTGAATAAAGGATGGCTGGATTGGCGGATGAATGGATTGATGGTTTCAAAATCCATAAATCTGCAATCCATTCATCCGTTTTCGTTTGTGTTTTAGTGACTTAGTGGCGAAAAGTTTGTTGTGGCAAGCATTTATCTTCACATACCGTACTGCGAAAAAAAATGCGTCTACTGTGATTTTTATTCCATTGAAAATCACAGCTCGATGGATGATTTCCTTTCTGCTCTGAAAAAAGAAATTGTTCTGTATGCGGAACACTATTCGGCGAAAGAGCCGGTCGAGACAATTTTCTTCGGCGGCGGAACACCATCGCTTCTTTCTCCGTCTACAATGGAAAATATCCTTTCAACGCTGCGGAAGCATTTTCAAATAACGCACAACGCGGAAATAACTGTCGAAACAAATCCCGGTACCGTTGATCTGGAAAAACTCCGCGCTTATCGTTCGCTCGGCGTGAACCGGCTTAGCATCGGAATTCAATCGTTTCATGACGACGAATTGAAATTTCTCAGCCGCATTCACACTGCCGGAGAAGCGGAAGAGTGTGTGCGCAATGCCTATCGCGCAGAATTTGAGAACGTCAGCGTTGATTTAATTTTCTCGCTTCCGGGACAAACACTTGATCGCTGGAAAAATAATTTGACACGGGCATTAATGCTGCAGCCAAAACATATCTCGGCATACAGCCTTATTGTTGAAGAACACACGCCGCTGCATGCGATGGTGAAGAGCGGCGCAGTGACACCGCTTGACGAATCCGACGATGCCGCGATGTATGAAACGACAATCGAAATGCTGGAGTCCCGCGGTTTTCGGCATTACGAAATTTCGAATTACGCTTTGCCCGGCTTTGAAAGCCGGCACAACAGCAATTATTGGAATCATTCCAATTATTTCGGATTCGGTCCGTCGGCACATTCATTTTGGAAAAATTCTTTTGACGACGGAAAACGCTGGTGGAACGTCAGGAATGTCACGCAGTATTGTGAATCGTTACAGAGAAACCTTCCGCCGATCGGAGGCGAAGAACAAATTCACAGAGAGCATTTGCTGGACGAAACAATTTTTCTTTCGCTTCGCTGCGGCGAGCTGAATGTTGCGGCATTGCAATCTGCTTTCGGCGGATATGGCGTTGATTTCCTTTCACAAAACAAAACGCAATTGCAGCAATTTGCCGACGACCATTTGCTTTCCATCGAAGGAAATCGTATCCGTCTGACACAAAAAGGATTTTTGATGTGCGACAGCATTGCCGAGTCGCTCGTCTCGACTTCAAAATGACAACGGTGAAAGAAATAACGCGGGCGAAACTGCCAATCTTCTATCGTGCTGTTAAATCCCTGTACTACGGCTTTCACAGAATTTTTCGCGGAAAGATGCAGCACGAAATTGTTTTTAACAAAATTTACCGCACGAATGCGTGGGGAGATCCTGAAAGCGTGTCAGGTGCAGGCTCGAACAGCGTTAACACAGCGGTTATCAAAAAAGAACTGCCGGCACTTGTACGGGAATTGAACGCACAGCGCATGCTCGATATTCCCTGCGGAGATTTTTTCTGGATGAAAGATGTTGCACTTTCAGTTGAGCGGTACATCGGAGCCGATATTGTCGGGGGATTGGTTCAACGAAATATAAAACAGTTTGGAAACGATCAGCGTACTTTTTTGCGGCTCGATGTGCTGAAAGAAGATCTGCCGCAGGTTGATATCATACTTTGCCGCGACCTTCTGCCCCATTTTTCCTTTCGCCAGATCGCAGCAGCACTGGAGCACATCAAAAGAAGCCATTCAAAATATTTGCTGACCTCTACGTATGTTGCGCGTCCCGCAAACACGGATATTCAGCTTGGCGGATTTCGTCCATTGAATCTGCAGGCGGAGCCGTTCAATTTTCCAGTGCCGCTGAAAATTATTAACGAGCATTGTGTGTATGGCGACGGCGCATATTCCGACAAAAGCCTCGCTCTGTGGAAAATTGACGACATACCGGCGTAAACGATACGTACACAGCAAAAAATTTTTTGCAATTCAGCCGCTTTCAAGCTATATTGAGCCTGTTTTCAGTTTTGAACAATTATCATTCTAGTAAGGAATAGAGGAATCAATGACAGACGCGAAAATCAATCGAATCGTCGCAGCATTCGTTTTTCTTGTTTCACTAATTGTCTATATGATAACGCTGTCGCGGACGGTGGTGTTCTGGGACGTCGGCGAGTACCTCGCCTCGGCGTACCTTTTACAGGTTCCTCACCCGCCCGGAGCTCCGTTTCTTCTTTTATTCGGGCATGTGATCTCATTGCTTCCATTTCATTCCGATATCGCGTACCGCATGCACACCGTTTCGGCGTTTTCGGGCGCGATCGTTGTGATGTTTCTCTATCTAATAAGTGTGAAACTCATCGTGCGTTTCCGGGGAAAGCCGGAAACAACAATTGACAAAGCTCTCGTGTACGGCGCATCAGCAATCGGCGCGTTGTCACTCGCTTTCTGTTCGTCATACTGGAATAATTCCATCGAGTTCGAAGCGAAGGGCACGGCGATGTTCTTTGTCGCAATCGTTTTATGGCTCGCCTTGCAATGGTCCGAGCGGGCAGACAAGCCTTTTAACGAGAAATATATTTTTCTCATTGCTTATCTCTTAGGATTATGTGTCGGCGTCCGGCCTCTTGCATTGCTGATGATTTTCCCGGTTGGACTTATTATTTATTTTACCAAGTATGAATTTTCTCAAAAATCGTTTATCCGGTTCAGCCTCGTCACTCTCGCGGCATTCGTTGTAGTCTACCCCGGCATCGTTAAGTGGCTTCCTTCCATGATCGCCGGTGAAGTCGGAGGATTTCAAAGCGACTTGCTTCCCTATGTGCCATTCCTTCTCGTTGCTGTTGTTATCTATTACGCGTACAAATCGAAAAAGACGGGACAGAAAATGCTGCACATTGCATGCATTTCATTTCTGCTTATCATCGTCGGGTATTCCACGTACGTGATGGTGATTATTCGCGCGAACGTAGACAGTTTACCGATCAATGAGAACGATCCGAGCACCGCCGCGCGTTTCGTCAGCTACATGAACCGTGAACAATACGGCGACGTCCCGATCTTCAAACGACGCTACAGCCAGGAGCCGATGCACGCACCGACATGGCAGAATTATTCAAGCGATATGGATTTCTTTCTCCGGTATCAGATGAATCACATGTACATCCGCTACGTTCTCAGAAATTATGTCGGCGCTGCCGGCGATGCACAGGACGACGGAGTGAGCTGGAAGTATACCTTCGGCATACCGCTTCTGCTTGGATTGCTGGGGTTCTATTATCATTTCAAAAAAGACTGGAAAATGGGGCTGACATTTCTCAGTGCGTTTCTTCTGCTGGGATTTATTCTCGCATATTACTTTAACATGCAGGAACCGCAACCCCGCGAACGTGATTATTTTTATGCCGGCTCGTATTTCGTTTTCTCCTTGTGGATCGGCATAGGCGTGGTAGCAATTGGCGATTTCTTGAGAAAGAAATTCCATATAGAGCAATATTATCGCACCGGAATCGCAGGTTGTCTCGCCCTTGCGTTTTTTGCTGTTCCGGTAAATATGGCCCGCATCAACTGGCACGAACATGACCGCAGCAAGAATTACGTTGCATGGGATTATTCTTACGATTTGCTGCAATCATGCGAACCGGACGCAATTCTTTTTACGAACGGAGATAATGATACTTTCCCGCTTTGGTATCTTCAGTCCGTGGAAGGTGTGCGAAGAGATGTCCGTGTTGCTAATTTGAGCCTCATTAACACGTCGTGGTACATCGAGCAATTGAAAAACGACACGCCGTTCGGGGCAAAGAAAGTGCCGATCAGTTTGACCGATGCCCAAATCGAAAACATCCAGCCGCGCGAATGGAAAGCGCGCCAAATGACGCTCGATGTTTCAAGAGATGTCGTTCAAAAATACGAGGGCACAACGGACGTCAACCAAAAAGGAGCGCTTGTTGATACAGCTATTCTCAACAGCGGAAAAATTACGTTCACGTTTCCCAGCACGGTGCAGTTCGGAAAAATTTCCGCAATCCGCGTGCAGGATATTATGGTGTACGATATCATTAAAACGAACGCGTGGCGGCGGCCTATCTATTTTGCTGTTACGTCAACACCGGACAGCAAAATCGGACTTGACCGTTATATGCGGATGGATGGCCTGGCAATGAAGCTTATTCCGTATGAAGCTCCGTCCGACGACGGCATCATCGTTGATTCCATTTTCAGCGCAAATTTGTACGATACGCCGAAAGGATTTTACAAGGAATTTCATCGCGGTTACAAATACCGCGGCTTGAACGATTCAACAGTGTACTTCGATGAAAACATCAGGCGTCTCACAATGAATTACCGGAACGCATTCATCCGGCTCGCGTTGTATCACCTCAACACGACGCACGACAATGCCAAAGCAATTCAGGCGCTCGACTCGATGGAGGCAAAAGTTCCGCGCAAAGTCATTCCGATGGATTACCGCCTCATGTATGACGTCGCGAACTTCTATAATTACGCCGGTGCGAAAGATAAATACTTCTCATATCTCAACGACCTGCAGGGCATTTTGGAAAAAAAGATTCAATCGAATCCGCACGACCAGCTTTCGCAATACAATCCTTATACCATTCTTCTCGCAATTTATGATGCGAAGGGAGAATATCAGCAAGCGATTGACTTGTTGAACAAAATTAACGACGTGTATGCCGGAACTCCGGGCCTTGAGCAACAAATCAAATCACGTATTGCCCAAGTCCAGGCGGAAATGGCTCTGAAGACGTCACAGAATAAAGATAGTCTCGCTTCGCAACAACCGAAGAAGTGATGGGGACAATCATGAAGGAATCAAGGAGGTCTCATTGGGAAAGTTTCTGGGATGAGAAAAAAAATGTCGGCGAGGTATACTCAAATTCAGATCGTGTAGCGCGGAATCTTTCCCGCGTTACCGAGCTGCAGGGGAAAAAGGTTCTCGAGGTTGGCGCCGGAACCGGACGCGACAGTTTCCCGCTGATTGAAATGGGGGCGGAAGTGTACCAGCTCGACTATTCGATTAATTCCCTTCTGATCATGAAACGCATTGCCGAGGAAGAACGCCTTCGCGTCTTCATCCTTGGCGGCGATACGTTTCAGCTTCCGTTTGCCGATGAAACATTCGACATCGTTTTTCACCAAGGATTGCTGGAGCATTTTCGTCCCGGCAAAGCCGAAGCGCTGCTGCACGAAAATATCAGAATTCTCAAACGCGGCGGATTACTGCTCGTTGATGTACCGCAACGCTATCATGTGTACACGCTCATCAAACATTTCCTGATTGCAATCAACAAATGGTTCGCAGGATGGGAACGGGAATTTTCCAGAAATGAACTAAACGGGATGTTGGAGCGTGAAGGGTTGCAGATCGTTCACGCCTATGGCGAATGGATGTATCCGAGTCTCTTCTACCGCGCGACACGTGAGGCATTGAAAAAAACCGGAATCACGCTGCCGTTGTACCCGACGTTTGTTCAGCCCCTGACGAAAATGCGCCGCGCAATTCGCGAATCGCTCCGCGACACACCGATTGCAATTAATACGTCTCTGTCGTTCGGATTGATTGGGAAAAAGAATTAACTCCACAATCATACTATAAGCCGCTGCATCGTACTTCATGCGCATCCTTATTTTTAATTGGCAGGATATTAAGAATCCGCTTGCGGGAGGCGCCGAGGTTCATCTTCACGAAGTGTTTGAACGTATCGCGCGTGCGGGACATGACGTGACGCTTTTTTGCTCTCGTTTTGGCGATGCGCCGTCAACGGAAGATCTGAACGGAATTCATGTCATTCGCGAAGGCGGGCGCTCGCTTTTCAATTACCTTGTTCCCCGAAAATATTTTTCTACATTTAAACGTCAGCACTTCGACCTTATTGTTGACGACATGAACAAGATCCCTTTCTACACGCCGCTGTATGTGAAAGAACCGCTCCTCGGCGTAACGCATCATCTTTTTGGAAAAAGTATTTTTCTTGAAGCTCCGTTTCCTGCAGCCTCGTACGTTTATCTTACAGAGCGTGCCGCTTTGCCGATGTATAAGCGAATCCGATTTATCGTCGGCTCACCGAGCACGCATCGTGAAATGATATACGCGGGTTTTCGTGAAGAGCGGACGCACTTGATCAATTATGGCGTGGCGCATGAGTCGTTCAAACAAATTGGCATTCCGAAAAGCTCAACGCCGCTCATCGGCATGCTGGGTAGATTGAAAAAATATAAAAGCGTTGATCATTTGCTTGAAGCGTTTATTATTGTTCGTCAGCAGCTTCCCGGCGCGAAACTTCTCATCGTCGGCGATGGCGACGATAAGCCGCGCCTGATGTCCATTGCACGCGAGCACGGCATTTCGGATTCCGTGACGTTTACCGGGTTTGTCAGCGAAGAAGAAAAAATACGCCGCCTCAACGAAATACACATCGCGGTGAATACTTCTGCGAAAGAAGGCTGGGGGTTAACAGTCATCGAAGCCAATGCGTGCGGCACACCGACGGTTTCCAGCAATGTTCAGGGATTGCGCGATGCAGTGGTTGATGGAGAAACCGGACTGCTCTATGAATACGGCGACCGCGAACAGCTTGCCGAAAAAATACTCTTGCTGCTTCGTGATGAACATCTGCGCGAGCGCCTTGCTTCGAATGCGCTGCAGTGGGCAAAAAAATTCGACTGGAATACTGCCGCCGAACAGACCATGGAAGTCATTGAACGAGTACGATTCGAGCACCGCGCGAAATAACTGCTTCTGCACCTCATTTTCATCTTACACTGTTCATCAACCTTCAATTTTTGTATATTGCAGTCAGAGAGTGTGTACGCCGTAAGATAGTAGGCGCGCTCTTCGTACATGCAAAAGCAACGGAGGTGAACAATGAAAACGATCATCGGATTCTTGTTAAGTCTCTGTGCAATAGGATGTTCCTCATTACAGACCTCAGACGTTACTTATTCCACGCTGCCGCAACTTCTCGAACAAGTGTCGCTCCCCGTTTTACCCCGCACCGTGTACGCCAATCAGTGGAATCTTGACACACGGATGCTGATCGGCACGGATGGTTCTGTTCTTGCGGTCTATTTAGAAAATTCAAGCGGCGATCCGTTGTGGGATTCTCTCGCCATAGAACGCATCAAGCTCTGGAAATTTTCCCCGGCGACAATGAGCGGAACACCGGTTCGTGTTTGGATCCGGCAAAGAATTTCAATAAGGGCAGAAACACCGCTCCTTATCGCGTTGGCAGAACTTGTTGTGAACGACAAGATGCTTGCCGATTCGCTTTACATCGTGTTGTCCGCCGGCAGTAACGGCGAGCAATTCGATTCTCTGGTATCGCTTTTTTCTGTTGCGCCGTCGCGTGCGCAGTTAGGAAAACTCGGCGAGCGGGATATTCATCGTTACCCGCCATCCGTTCAACTGCATCTTGAACGCTTAAAGATTAACGACTTCACACCACCGTTGCAAATCGGCAGTCAATTTGTCATCTTTAAAAGAATGATTGCCGAACGCCAGTTGCAATAAACAAAGAGGGAAAACCTTGTTACAATTCTGTTGCAAAAGAGATTTTCTGTGGCGGTGATGAAAAAAAACTTGTGGCTTTGCTGTGTCTGCTGTTTGTTGTTTCCTCTGACCGCGTTAAGCCAGAATGCGAATGACCGCAAAATCGAACGGAATGTACCGACGTCTCACACCGATATGATTCCCGCAGTACAATCCGTACCGGCCATTTCACTGCAACATTCTTTCGATGTGTTAAATTATACGCTCTCGCTCGATCTCTACAACAATTATTCCACATCTCCCTCACATTCATTCACCGCAAACGAAGTGATCACGTTTGTTGTGGATTCGTCGTTAAATTCCATCGCACTCGATGCCGTGCAGTCGTCTCTGGGAATTGATTCGGTCGCACTCGCAGGACAATCGTTTTCTGTCTCTCAAAATTCTCTCACAATTCTTCTCACGGCAGGATATGCTGCCGGTGATACAGTGCGGGTGAAAATTTTTTATCACCATAAAAATGTTCAGGACAGCGCTTTTTACGCCGGCGCGGACGGTATGGTTTTCACAGATTGCGAGCCTGAAGGCGCGAGAAAATGGTTTCCGTGTTGGGACAAGCCTTCGGATAAGGCAACGCTAGATCTTACCGCGCGTGTGCCATCAACAGTGAAACTCGGTTCGAATGGGTTACTTGTCAACACAACTACCAGCGGCGACACGCTCATCTATCATTGGCGCAGCCGCGATCCGATTGCGACATATTTGATGACAATCTCGTCGAAAATAAATTACCAGCTCGACATTCTGTACTGGCACACGTTCTCTAACCCCAATGACAGCATTCCGATGTATTTTTATTGGAACACCGGCGATTCAACACAGTGGCTGCACCATATTGAACAAGTCATCGGTCCGATGGCGACCCGCTACTCAATGTTGTTCGGCGAGTATCCGTTTGAAAAAATCGGCATCGCATCGCTCGATTCAATGTTCCCCTGGGGAGGAATGGAAAATCAAACGCTCATCAACATTTGCCCGAACTGCTGGAATGAAAATCTCATCTCGCACGAATTTGCACATCATTGGTTCGGCGATCTGATTTCACCGGCAACGTGGGCCGACATTTGGCTTAACGAAGGATTTGCAACGTATTGCGAGGCATTGTGGGATGAAACCGTGAACGGTTACACTGCTTACAAAAATGCCATTGATGCCGATGCAAATGGATACTTGCAGTCGAATCCGGGCTGGCCAATTTATAATCCGGAATGGGCAGCATCAACGCCGGATCTCGGCACGCTTTTCAATTATGCGATAACGTATGAAAAGGGCGCGTGTGTTCTGCACATGTTGCGATATGTTTTGGGCGATTCGATATTCTTCGCCGCGTTAAAATCGTACGCCGCCGATCCGGGTTTTACGTTTGCCAACGCGTCGACCGATGATTTTATTCGGAAGATCAACTCTGTGACAGGGCAAAACCTTAACTGGTTTTTTGACGAGTGGATAAAACAGCCGGATCATCCAGTGTACAACAACACGTACGCAATACTTTCCGGCAATCAAGTGCAGCTCAAGGTTGAGCAGACACAATCGTCTCCTGCATTCTTTCAAATGCCGATCGAGCTGAAAATTTCATTCAGTGATGGAAGCGACAGCACAATCCGCGTCGTTAATTCGAGTAATGGCGAGATTTTCACATTTGCGTTCAATAAAATCCCCACCGCGTTCACTTTTGACCCGAACAACAATATCGTTCTGAAGCAAGGCACAACAACAAAAGTTTTATCAATAACAACGGGAAAAGAACTGCCTTTGCGTTTCTCGCTTGAACAAAATTTCCCCAACCCGTTTAACCCGACAACAATAATTAACTACCAATTACCAATAGCCAACGACGTGACATTGAAAGTGTACGATGTTCTCGGTCGTGAAATAGCGACGCTGGTGAATGAGAAAAAATTGCCGGGAACATACAACGTGGATTTTGCTGGAAGCAATTTGACGAGCGGAGTGTATTTCTACCGCCTCACTGCAGGAAGCTTTGTTTCAACAAAACGTATGGTGTTGCTTAAATAAAAAGGTCTGAAATCAGAAAGCAGGGGTTAGAAATGGTTGTGATTGCCTGTTATTGGCTGCTGATCTCTGACTTCTGATTACTACATACTGATAATTGTTCGCTACACCATTGTATGCCCGGCGCGAATCGAACGCGCAACCTACAGCTTAGAAGGCTGTTGCTCTATCCAATTGAGCTACGGGCACGTTTATTTACCTTCCGTGAAAAGATACAAAAACAGCCTTTCGAAGGCAAGGCGCATTTTGACTCGAATTTTTCTTGCTTCTCATCAACAAATCATTTTAATTGTCATCAAATGATAGATGCCTCTAAAAATAACTGCAGCACATTGCTTTTCACGATCGCGTATATCTTCATTCTTAATTCTACTCAAATGCTCTTTTCTCAAGACAACTCTGCCGCATTCCAAAATTGCATCACAGTCAAAGGTGCAATCATTCGTATGGACACAACGAAACGCGAAATTCATCTCGTCTTCACCGCACATGATTTTGCCGAAGGCGGGGAAATTGTTCGCGCGGCACTTAAGAAACATCACGCTCACGCATCGTTTTTCTTTACCGGCGACTTCTACCGCAATCCGAGATTCAAAACATTTATTGAGGAACTGAAGCAAGACAGGCATTATCTTGGCGGGCATTCCGATAAACATTTGCTCTATGCACCGTGGGAAAATCAGGACTCGCTGTTAATCAGCAAAGAAGAATTTATGAACGATATCGCTGCAAATTATTCCGCCATGAAATCGTTCGGCATCACCAAAAGCGAAGCTCCGTATTTTCTTCCGCCGTACGAGTGGTATAACGACAGCATCGCCGCATGGAGCAAAGAATTCGGGCTTACACTGATAGATTTCACTCCGGGAACTTATTCCAACGCCGATTATACAACGCCGGATATGGGAACGCGGTATCTCAGCAGCGATACGATCTTCAGCAGAATTCTTGCGTACGAACAACGCGATCCGCACGGATTGAACGGCTTCATTCTTCTGACGCATATCGGCACGGATACAGCACGAACCGATAAGTTTTACAACAAATTCGACGCGCTTTTAACGGAATTGGAAAAGCGGGGTTACAGATTTACACCGCTCGGAAATTAGGGACTAAATTTTTCATGGTGGTTTTTTGAAGAAAAACTGTTTATACTTCTTTCGAAGAGTTCCTTCGAAGGTACGCCAAAACCATGACAACAGTAATCTATCTTGATCGAAACGAAAATCGTTTCGGCGCGGCGCCGGAATGCGTGGACATTCTCCATAATGTTGATTCCGCAATGCTCAGCACGTACTCCCGCGATTTTCTCCGCGGAGTGAAAAGCACACTCTCAGAAACACTTGCACAGCAGCTTGGAATCCCCGAGCGCAATATTCTTCTTTCGTACGGCAGCGAAGACATGCTGAAGCAAACCGTACATTGCTATCTCTCGTCTGGCAAAACAATGATGATCCCACAATACTCGTGGTGGTATTACAAATCAGTTGCAGATGAATGCGGCGGAACGGTTGCAGAATATCCCTTGCAGTGTAGTCAGCAGTCATTTTCGTACGATGTGAAAAAAATCGTTTCCGCAATGCGGAGCGTGAAACCTCAATTGCTTCTTATCGCATCGCCGAACAATCCGACGGGAAATTCTCTTTCGCTCGACGAACTGAAAATAATTTTGAATGAATCTCCTGCAACACGGGTCGTCGTTGATGAAGCATACTTCGGGTTCAGCAACGAATCATCGGAATCGCTGCCTCAATTGACGCGGCAATTTCCGCATCTTGCCGTACTGAGAACGTTTTCCAAGCTGTACGCGCTTGCGGGAATGCGCATCGGTTATGCCTGCGTGGGCGGACAGTACGAAAAGTTGATCACCTATAGTGCGCGGTATTTAGGATACAATACGCTTTCGGAACAGCTTGCGCTTGCCGCTTTGCGGAACAAAGAATATTACAAACATGTCGGTTCGGTAGTTGCAGAAGAACGCAGCCGCTATTATGAATTTTTCGATGCGCTTGATTCATGTACCGCGTACCGTTCGAATGCAAATTTCATTCTTGTGAAAATACCGCCTGAAGCCATGGTGCCGCTCGGTGAACATTTGCAGAATGCCGGTATTGCCGTTAAATTTTATTCAACAGACATGTTAGCGTCACACATTCGCATCACCATCGGCACGACGGCGGAAAACTCTCAGCTCATTCAGGCGCTCCAAACATTTTTCACGCGTCAACTCATCACAGATTCTCCATTGCGCCGCTAATGCACTGCATCATTCTTGCTGCCGGAATTTCGTCACGGCTTCGCCCGCTGACTGACACAACGCCGAAATGCCTTCTTCCTGTCGGCCGGCAGACAATCATCGAACGGGCGCTCCGCTCGGTTTTCCATGGCGGAATTATTCACTTCACCATCGTTGTCGGTTTTCAGCACTGGATGGTCATGAATTTTGTGAAGAAAAGTTTCCCGTCTTTCAATATCGAATTCATTGAGAATAAAGAATATGCTTCAACGAACAACGCGTACTCGCTTTTGCTTGCACTGCGGCACGTAAAAACAGAGCCGATTTTACTGCTCGACAGCGATGTGCTGTTCGAAACCGGCATCGTGCGTCTTCTGAAGAAATCCCATCATCCGAATTGTCTCGCGGTGCGGACGAACGGAGAAATCGGCGCGGAAGACATCAAGGTTACGGTTGATGAACATCAGCGCATTACTGCCATCGGAAAAGAATTGGCGCTGTCATCAGCGTTCGGTGAATCAATCGGCATTGAGAAATTCTCACAGGAGGGTGCATTAACGCTAACAGAAATTCTGGAGCGGCGCATTGCCGCAAGCGAAGGCAAAAATGAATTTTATGAAGCAGCATTTCAGGAAATGATTGCTGCGGGCCATTCGATTCACGCGGTTGATACCGGCGAACGCCGCTGCATCGAAGTTGATACGCAAGACGACCTGCATCGTGCTGAAATTCTTTTCCCTTAAGATTGCGTGACACAACTATACAACTATAACAACTCTATCAAGTCAAACGCCTCGGACGAATTGGTAAACGTGTATCTGCAAAGACCGATTGCAGGAATACTTACGCGCGTTCTCTTTCCGACAAACATCACACCAAATCAAGTCACACTCGCATCAACGTTGTTCGGCATTGCCGGCGGAATTCTGCTTGCCGATTCGTCGGCACTCACTATTGCCGCGCTCTGCTTTTATCTCAAAGATATTTTTGATTCTGCCGACGGCCAGCTTGCGCGCGCAAAACAATTGTACTCACGGCGCGGCAGGTTTTGGGACTCGCTTGGAGACTTCGTTGTAAATCTCTTTCTGTTCGGTGGAATGTTTTTCTTTCTTCTTGACGCACGTGTGTATGGTACAGAAGCCGCATTGATCTGCATTCTCGGATTTCTCGGCGTCAATCTCCGCGTTTCCTATCAAGTGTACTATCAAACTGCTTTTCTTCACCTCGAAGAGAAATATGAGAACAATCGCACGACAGAAAAACTGCAGAAGGAAGACCTTTCACAGGACCGTCTCACATTAACACTGCAAAAAATATTTCTCACACTTTACGGCTGGCAGGACGAAATGGTGCAGGTTCTTGACCGCTGGTGCATTGGCGAGAAGAAAAATGAAGCCGCACTTCGCCGATGGTATTCCGTTTCATCGGCGCTGCAACTTAACAGATTGTTCGGTATGGGAACCGAGTTTGTAACGCTGGCGGTGTGCCTGCTTTTAGGAAGCGTGTGGACATACGTCTTATTCACGCTTGTCATTTTCAATTGCCTTTGGCTTACAGCAATTCTGTATCGAAAATTTACCTTTGCACCCTCACTACAATAAAAAAGAGATGGTCTCCATCTCAGAGATGAAGACCATCTTGTGTTTTTTAGCAATCTCGGAAGTTACTTCTTCGCTTGCGTTTCTTTCCTCAGCTCTGCTTCATACTTAAAATGGTCTTCCGCAGAAATGTTGAATTTCTCACGGAGATGTGCCAGCTCATCCGCTTCTTCCGGCGTTATCACGCCGTCGTGCCACACTTTTCGCAGCGCGTTGCAATACAATAAGTTCTTCGCTTCATTTTCCATCTCAATAAATGCGCTGTCAGAAATGTCGAGCGCCGATTTCAATGTCTCGAGCAGCGCACGCTCTTCCGCCGAAATCGTGCCGTCTTCCCATGCCTTTGCAAAAAGAATTTTCAGATGCTCTGCGTTTGTTTGCAAAGCCCCTGCTGCCTGCCGATCTGTTGTGCCGCTTTGTTGTTTCTGAACGGTGTTTTCTTTTTCCTTAATTTCGTGAGCGGCAATAGCGGCATCCAGTTTCGATTTCAGTTCAACAATGTCCGTTTGATATTTTTGCTGTGCCGTGCTGAATTCTTTCGTCAGCGTTTCAATACGTTCCTGCGCCTTTTTTTCTGCGGCATCTTCCGCTTCTTTTTTTATCTTCGTCAGCATATCGTCGGCTGGAACCTGCGGAGAAACAGGGCGGGACGGCGGTGCAGAAACCTGTTGAGAACTCCCTTGGGGCTGAGGTTTTGCATCAGGAGCACCATGCTGAAGCGGCGATACAACGGGCTTTCGCTCGTCAGTTGTTTTTTTCATCCGCTCTTCCGCTTCTTTTTTCTGCGACGCTTCTGTTGCAACTTTGATGCGTTCGTTGTACGCCAGTGCATACATATTATTCGGTTCAAGAGCAAGCGCTTTGTTCACCCGATCCAATGCCCGCGGAAAGTCGGCGGACTTGATGAATCTATCAGCGGCTTTAAGATATTCACCAATCAGTCGTTTTTGCTCTTCTTTGTTTTGGCTTACCAGGGACATCATTCTCAAGTAATTTTTCGGTTAAGGTTGAAAAGTAATATATCCATCAATCGAAAGAATGTCAACGAAACTGCGCTGCATTTAAAACCCGACGGTACAAAACTTTTCTACCTTGCTGAATCAAACCAATCAACAGCGATTCATTTCATCGGAGGATTACCATGGTTGCTCAACGGACGACCTCTCTTGCGACGTGCGGCAGCGGCGACACGCACGACGTTACGGAAAACGCTGCGGACATTGTGGAATCGTCGAAGATTCGGACTGGCGCTGTGTACATTTTTGTTGTCGCAGCACGGTGTCCATCGGCACGGTTGAATTTGAGCCAGGATTACAGCACGACTTGCCGGAATGGTTGAACAAATTTATTCCTGCGAGTTGAAAACAGAAATCGCGGAATCGTTGTGACGGTGATTGAGAATAATGTAGCCGAGGCTGTGTTAAAAAAATTGTGCTGAAGAATTTTTATGCGAGCGGGAAACGATACAACATTGAAGTTGAAGGGGAAAATGTGAAGTTTCAACTTTCCGGTAATTCGCAAAGGCACTAAAAGCTGTTTTCCCTTAGTGCTTTCGCTACAAAATTTTATTTGCTATTCTTTTCCCTCTTTCCACGCCAACGGATTAAAGTTCGTTCCTCTGTCGTAATAATCCTGATGTTCGGAGCGTTTCAAAAAACGCACTACCGCATACGTCAGCGGCGTTGCAACAATTTCGTACGCCGATTTCACCAGCCATTGTGTTACAATCAAGCGCACAAGAAATGATGAAGGAATCGTTCCGATGAACGCGAGCGTAATGAAAATGCCTGAATCGGCAAACTGTCCGACAAGCGTCGAGCCGATGGTTCGCGTCCACAAATATTTTCCGCTTGTCGCAAGCTTCATCTTCGCCATCACAAACGAATTGAGAAATTCCCCGGCAAGGTACGCCGCAAACGACGATGCGAGAAGCCGCGGCGTGAATCCGAACACCGCTTCATACGCCTGCTGCGCCGATGCCGAAGCGCCGTAACCGAGTGTCCAGAACGCCGCCGGCGTCAACTGAATGCTGATCCACATTGCCGCCACAGCGAAAAGATTACATCCGAAACCAATCCAGATGATTTGCCGCGCTCGGGCGTAGCCGTACACTTCCGTCAGCACATCGCCGAAGATATACGAGATTGGAAAAATAATAATTGCAGCGGGAAGCACAAACGGTCCCGCAGTAAATAACTTCACTGCAATGATGTTGGAGATAACGAGGCTGGTGACGAACACTGCGGCAATTGCCGGAAGCCAGCGCTGCTGCGAAGCCGGAGCGTCATTCCCGCGAAGGCGGGAATCCATAACGAAAAACTCATTGCGTCTTTGCGTCATGGCAATGAACTTTTGTCATCTCTTTTTATCAAAGAATCCTTCGGATGTTCTGCCATGCCTTTGGCTTGGCTTTCAGCCTCAACTGTTATTGCGATACCGCCGCGGGCAGCAAATTCCGCGGTTACTTTGCACCATCTCGGTGAAAGTGCGGCAACAAGATCGTCAAGAACGACGTTGGCAAAGTGCTCGTGGAAAACCCCTTCATTGCGGAACGACCAGAAATAAAGTTTCAGCGATTTCGATTCGACAACTTTCTTATCAGGGATATATTGAATCGTTACTTCGGCAAAATCCGGTTGCCCCGTTGCAGGACAGACGCAGGTAAATTCTTTCGTCCGCAGCGTGATCACGTAATCGCGTCCTGTGTGATGATTCGGAAATGCTTCAAGTTTCCGCACCGGCTTTGCGTTGCGTCCTAACAGCGTGAGGCTGTCGAGATCGGATGCCTGCGTTAGTGCTGATACGCCGCTATTTGAAATTTTCTTTTTCATAATTTAATCAGCAATCAAATTGCTAACCTTTCCTAAATTCTCCAGTAAATATTTTTCTTGTTGCACCACAACAGTGTCAGCCATAACACGGCAGTCCAAATTAATCCGACAAACATTCCCATCCAGCCGCTGTACCCGGTAAGATATGGTTTGAATCCAAGCGAGAACGCGGCAATCCGGACAATCGGCTGAAGGAAATATCCTAACAGCGCATTCGAGCCGAATACAATAAACGCCCACGCCCATCGCTGAATGTGCGCCACATCCATTATCAAATAGAAAATGAGAAACGTGAACGCGCTTACGCCGGAGGTAAAGAGCGCGTACGATGACGAAACTGTTTCTTTGTTCATTCCGAACACGGGCCAATCAAAGCGATGAAGCGCGTAGCCGACAATGCAAAAAACAGTTCCGATGATTAGTGACTGCCGTATAATTGTCCGCTTGTCGCCGGTAGCAAGTGCTTCTCCCAACAATGTTCCAACAACAGTAATCACGCCGAACGAAATTGACGCCCACGGAGTGCAGTGAATTGTCAACGGACGCAGCATGTCGCCGGAGAGATTTGCAATCGTCCAAAACGATGCGTTCGGATTGCCGAGATGCAACCACCACGGTACGGTCAGCGACATAATTTGATGAAACGCAGCAACAACAAACACGGAAATCCACCGCCATAACCGCGGAAGCGCGGACAATGCCGCACCCATAAAATACGCAATACCGATTGCCTGAAGAATTCCCCACCACCACGACAATCCGAAAATGAGAGAAATATAAATGACGCCGAGAACAATCAGCATCACCGTTCGTGTGCCGGCATGTTTCCACCATTCCGCTCCGCGCCGTTTTCTGCTGAGCGGAATGACAAGCCCGACAATGAAAACGAAGAACGGCGCAACGAGGTCGGTAAATGTAAGTCCGACACCTGTTGTGTTTCCCGCCGCTTCCGCCGCGTGATGAAATGTTGTCACCGGCGGACTTCCGAACCACGACATTGTCAGCGGCAGATTCGAGTAACCGGCAACGAGATTCACAAAGATCATCGCGAGGACGGTGAATCCACGGAACGCATCAATTGAAGCAATGCGGTTGTTCTTTGAGGAGAGATGTGAAATGGTTTCATTTGTCATATTCTGCCTCGTTTACCACCCCATCCGTTTTCGCAGCGACGTAATGTGTGCAATGTGATGGCGACCATGCCACGCATAAAACGCCGCCGTTCGTTCAAGCGTCGCAACGCCAGTCACAGGATGACGAAACGTGCGCGAAAAATCTTCGGGCTTCATATTTTTCAACAGCGTGCCCCAGCGCGTGTGCAACGCTTCAAGAAGAGAAAGCGACACGGCTATGTCGCCATGCTTCGCATCGTTAAACTCTGCCCATAACGCTTCTTCGTACGTTTTCACCACCGGCTCATTTTCGGTGAGCGCAAGTTTGAAACGAATGTACGAATTCATGTGGCTGTCCGGCAGATGATGCACAACCTGACGCACTGTCCAGCCTTCGGGGCGGTACGGTGTATCGAGTTGCTGCTCGGAAAGCCCGGCAACAGCTTTTCGAAGTTCGTCGGGCACGGCTTCGATCTGTGCGATAAACAGGCGGCGGAGTTCCGGAGTGAATTGCACAGGCGGTTCAAATTTTCCAATCGGATAACGAAGATCGGCGGACATAAATTTTCCTCCTTAAATAATACTTGATATTTTCTGTCAAAAGCTTATTGGGAAGAATGTATGGATAGATGGATTGCTGGATACATGGAAGTCGCTGCATCCAACACTTCGGCAACCCAATAATCCATTTCCTTTATCTATAACTGAACACTTAAAAAAAGATACCTAGCTTCTTGCTTGTATTCAAGCCGCAGTGTAGAAAGATGCCAGACGACTGGGAAACACCGTCAGCATTTTGTCAAAATGGAAATTTTTTCTTGTACCAATATTTCGTCAGGTCAAGCCAGAAGAATAAACCGCGCCACTTGCCATATGGCGCATAAAATTTTTCGATTGTCGAATCTTTCACTTTACGTCCGTTTTTGTGAAGCTCAAAAAATTTTCCGCGGCACCACGAATCAATTGCCAGATAATCGTACCGCCCGAGCAGTCTCATAATGTTTCCCGCGGCATAATCACCCATCCCTTTCACAGAGCGGACGCGCAAAAATAATTCTTCCGTCGGCAGATCGGATGTGCGCCATTCTTCCATTAACAATTCTCCGGAGGAGACGCGCCTGGCAAGCTCGAGCAAATACGGCGCGCGGTAGCCGCAGCGGATTTCTTTGCGAAGAAATTTTTCAGTCACTGAAGCAATTGCTTCGGGAGTTGGAAATGCATTGTCGCCAAGCTTTTCAACAAAATTCTTCACCATCGTTTCCGTCAACGCCCAGCTGCAATTCGTCGTGCAGATCATTTTGACAACGTCTTCAAACACGGTCTGTGACCGCAGCATTCTTCCTGCACCGATGCGCTTTACCCAGCGGAACGCAGAATATCTGGAAGCTTCAGCATAAAATTCATCGAACGGCTCATCGAGCCGGAATATTGCGTGCACGGCATTTTTGATTGTTTCTTTTTCAATCTTCGACAACACATTGCCGCGTTCGACGCTGACATGAAGCCGCGAATTTTTTGATTGTCCCAAAGGAATTGGCAGCAAGCGAACCGGAATGTTTGTGCGCTTGTTTAAAGTAATGACCGTTTGCAATGAACCGTTTTCCTTGTCAACAGAAAACGGCGGAAGCGAGCACCAGCCGTGACTGTACACGGTGGCGAGAAAATTAAATCCGTCGGGAAGCGGCAGCGAAATTTCTGATGCGGCGCGGTGCCTCAAAGGGGTTTTCAACTTGATTTTCATCTGCTTTTGTTTATACATTGTTCACCGTAAGTTACTATCTGGAGTTTTTATGAATCAAAAATGGATCGCGTTCCTTCGGATCGTCGTCGGCATTTTTTTTGTCGGCGAAGGCTTGGGAAAACTTGAATGGTACACATCGTCCGAATTTTTGAAATTGGATATTGACCGCTTCGCGCAAAACGCGCCGGCAATTTCAGCATGGTACCAAAAACATATTGCCTACCCCGGCATAGAAGCATGGGCACGTCTCATTCCTACCGGCGAAATACTCATCGGCATTGCATTGATCATCGGCTTGCTCACGCTACCGACGCTGATTATTGCATTCCTTCTCGTTCTCAATTTCAATCTTACCAACGGGACGCTCTTCTCGTGGAGATTTTTTTCGAATCCGTATGCGTTGCTCCTTTTATCTTGTCTTTTTATCTTGATGAATGGAAAAGCCGGCAAATTTTTTGCGCTCGATAAAGCCACTGGAGGGCGAAAGAAGACAAAGCTGCCGCTGTAACGGTTCAGTACTTTCCGTACCAGAATTCTTCCGATGAAATAAATTTTCCGTCAAGATATTTCCTCGCTTCAGTAATCGTAATCGCCGCCTTTGCCGGAATACGCTCGGCCGCATTTAAAGCTTGTTGATAAAGCTGCAGCGACTCCTCACGTCTCTCCTCCATCTCCAGCACGTTTCCCAATCTCACCAGGCTCAGTGAAGGAATATAACCTGTCGGCTCTGCCGATTCCAGTGTTGACGCCTGTCGAAAATATGATTCCGCTTTCACGAGGTCATTTCTCAATACCGCAATTTTTCCGAGAGAAAAGAGCGCAAGCGGATTGCTGCCTGTCAGATTATTCGGATCGAGCTGAAGCGTGAGCAGCGCTTCCTTTTCTGAATTGACCAGATCATGATCAAACACGCGGTAGCTTTCCGATGTACGCGCATGCGCAACAAGGCGAAGGCGTGGAAGCCACCGCAGTATCTTGTAATCAGGATCAAGCTCTACACTCAGCGGTTTCTCCGAAACGACAAATTCAAATATTTGATCCTGTTTCTGCAGAAACGTCCGCCTCGTCACAGTTCGCGCGGCGGCGGTAATCACAACATCCGCCGGCATGATGTACACATCGCCGCGTTGAAGAATGTGCATTTTCACGCTATAGCTGCCCCGCGCAGTCGGCGCGGTATCCGAAGAAAAAACAAATTCAGGAAAGCCGGCACGATAGACCCATTCATTAAAGAACCAGTCGAGCGGCGTACCGTACGCATCTTCACACAGTTTTTGAAATTCCGGAATTGTTATCGGTGTTGTGCGGTACCTTGCGTACATTGTACGGATGATACCATCGAACAAATCTCTTCCGACAAGATACTCCAGCATCAAAAACACATACGCGCCTTTGCGGGAAAAAACAGCCGTTTCATTTTTTTGCCAACGCCGCCCCGCTGATAACGGATAGGTCGGATAAAAATCGAGCGCTCCAGCCATAAGGCGAAGTCGTTCATGTTGGCGTTGTGTCTCTGTTGTGTCAGCTTTTTCCAAAAAAAATCTCGCCGAAAGATAACTCGCCCATCCTTCGTTGAACCAGTACGTTGAATCCACCGAAGCGATGCTGAACAAATGCGAAAGATCGTGCACCCATAGATTATCCGCTGAGAGCTGCAGCACCGATGAATCAAGAACGGTAAACGATGGAGAGTTCTGCAGAATGAATGCGCCGTCGTTTGAAGTATGCTCATCAATGTTACCGGCGCTTACTTCATCGCCGATCACAGCAAATCGAAGATGAGAAAGCTCAGAAGGTCTAAATGTCAACGCAGAAAGAAATTCAGCTGCCATACCGAGCTGATGCACGAGATATCCGGCAAGTTCGCTATTGAACTGCATCGGTGCAAAGTACAGCGAAAGTTGAATGGAACTATCCGCGCTCACAAATGATTTTTCGATGAACTCCTTTGATGCGCAGAGAAGAAACGCGTTTGTCGGCGACATTGTGTGCGTGTGATGAAAACGCCATTCTACCGTACCACCCGGTGAGTGTAATGTGTCGCATTTTCCGCTGGAAACAGCCGCATACGAGTCCGGAAGCGTCACAGTGAGCGCAATCTCGGATGGTTGCGGTGACAAATTCATTTCCGGAGACAGAATAGGCCACCACAACGCGCCGCGATCCGACGGTAAAAGAATATTTCCATCGGTAATGAATGCGGAAGCCGTCAGCGGTGAATCAATTTCGGCATCGTACAGCAGCCGGACGTACAATGAATCGCCGCGGTGCAATGTGTCGGGAATTGAAACGGCAACATCATTTGTTCCGTCTTCAAGTGTCGTAATCTTTCTTGAAAATTCTGTTCCGGCTGAGTCGCGTGCTGAATTAAAATCTAAAATTTTGTTGAAGGAAAAATGAATCGTGGCGAGCGAATCCTTCATAAGGCGAACTACCATTTGTGCTTCTGCAGAAAAAGAATGGCGTTCGTCGTTGATAGAAAGATGAAGAGAGTAGTGCTCAATTTCGGCAATGGTGCTAACCGTTTGCAATTGTGCATGAATCGGCACAGAAACGCTGAGAACAAAAATTAACCACGGTACCAACGCGCCTGCGAAATATTTCATAGCGGAAGAGAATTACAGATCAACGGGATGTTCAATGTCCATTTCTAATTTTTGATGAAGATTTGCATAAATAATTTTTGAACTATGCGTCTGCTTGCCGGCAGGCAGGGCGGGAATTTGAATTTCCCAGTCTCCTTTTTCATTCCGGACAATTGAACCAAATAATTTACGCAAACGGAGTTCTGTGAACTTTTCCCAGAACACCCAGCCGAAATAAGCATCAGCACCGTCAACATAAAACGCAGGCACACGCTCGCCCGGTTCGCATTGCACTTGTTCGACCGTCACCGGCAGAAAATTTTTCTTCTCAAGTTCCTGAAGAAACACATTACTCACGTCAACGCCGGAGAAAAGTAATTCATGCTTCGCCCGCTTCACAGTTTTCCCATCAATGATGTCGCGAAACGTCTCGCGCAGCTTCTTATCAAGCTGACTGCGCACATTTGCACTTGTCCGTCCGCTTTCTGGCGGAGTTGTCATTTCGCTCCTCTATCCAAAACAAAATCCTTAACAACTTGAACGAACTTTTCCGGCTCATCAAGCCACGGGAAGTGTCCGCTCTTTTCCATCAGCACGTAGCGGGCATTCGGAATTCTATCGCGCATAACTTCCGAATGAGAAGGCGATACGTGAATATCATATTTCCCCGCCATGATTAGCGCAAGACATGCAATAGACGAAAGTCTGTCCAGAACATTATACCGGCTCAATTCAACGGTGGCAAAATATTTGTAACGCTCGATTGAAATATCGGTGGAAGCAAACATCTCATCAACTTCCGGCTTTGCTTCCTCACGCTGAATATCCATAGTGTACACTGTACGCATATAAGCACGAAAATTTTCCGCGGTAAATTCGCGGCGGAATTTTTCCGCGATGTCTTTCACTTCGTTATACCGCGGATGATTCTTATCCCGGATCGTTCCTTTATGAAAAAAACCTGTCGGTGACGAACAGATAATCATAAGTTTTTCCGTCGCGCGGGGAAATGCAAGTGCATATTCCAGCGCTGTAAAGCCGCCGGCAGACTGCCCCATTACAATCCATGAAGAAAGTGCGAGTGCATTTCTCACCGCGTCGAGATCGTTCACTAGCGTCGGAATTCCATATTCATGCCTGTCTGAAACCGGGCCAGAAATTCCCGTTCCCCGCGGATCAACAAAAATCAATGTCAGAAAAGAAGACATCGCACGAAGCGCTTTCCATTGATGTGCAGAGACGCCCCACGACACGGGGCAAACAATACATGCCGGTCCCGCGCCAACTACCGTGTAGCCAATCCATGTCGAAGACTCCTTTGGAGTGGTGCCACGAGAAAGACGGAATGTTCCGTTGGGAATAATCATCAGGTCCAAGGAACTCCTTAGGAGATGAAAATATAGCACTCCAACGAATGAGAAGCAAAAAACGGGATGGGAACTTTGTGTAAAACTAAAGCGGTGTTTTACGTCTTCTGCTGCTTTTTCTTCGCCGCAGGAAAGAGAACGTTGTTGAGAATGAGCCGGTAGCCGGGAGAGTTTTTGTGGAGACTTAAATCGGTGGGCGGGTCGCCGACAGCATGCTGGTAATCTTCCGGGTCGTGGCCGCCGTAGAATGTGAACGAGCCGCGTCCGTAATTTCCGTGAAGATATTTTACTTCTTCAGTTCCTTCCCGTTCCGCAAGGATCGTTATCGTCGGTTTGATCAGGCTTTTTTTGAACGCCGTCGTCTGCCCCATAAATCCTTTGATGATGTTGACATGATCCTGAGTCAGCATCGTGGGCACGGGATCGTACTTTGCAGAAAACTGGAACAACGTAAAATAATCGGTGTTCGGGTCGCGGATCGGCACGGGATCGCTGGGAGGAATGTCAATGTCGGAATACTCATAGCGGTACGGATTCATCTCGAGCGTGAAATTCTGAAAGGCGAGCGTTTTCGAGAAGTCAAGTTTTTTTTGCGCGTCAGGATCGGGCGGATCGCCGTCGTACATCACATCGCAAATATCGTCATTCTCCGCCGCAAGTGCGATATCATAACTGTCTGTAGCGGAACACATCGCAAACATAAATCCGCCGTTACCAATATAATCTTTGATTGCCCGCGCAACGGCTTTTTTCTCTTCGGAAACTTTTTTGAATCCTAATTTATGTGCTTCTTTCTCATACTCAATCTGCTGCTCGATGTACCACTGCGAATTGTGATGCGTTGCGTAGAATTTCCCATACTGTCCTGTGAAATCTTCGTGATGAAGGTGAAGCCAGTCATACTGCGAAAGTTTTCCACCTAACACTTCATCGTCCCACACCTTCGTGTACGGAATCTCGGCGTACTCCAGCACCATTGTTACTGCATCATCCCACGGATTGAATGTCGGCGGAACGTACACGGCAATTTTCGGCGCCTTTTCCAGCCTCTCAACATCCATGTTTGAGTTATCGCTTTCAATTTCTCCGTACATCTGTGCCGCTTGTGCTCCGCTTACCGGTTCGAATGAAACTCCGCGCACACGGCATTCATTGGCAGCGGCATCGCTGTAGTCCATCATAAATGAACCGCCGCGATAATTCAGCAGCCAGTCCACTTCAACACCATGCTGAAGCGACCAGTACGCAATGCCGTACGCTTTGAGGTGATTCGTCTGTTTCAAATCCATCGGAATGAGAAGTTTCTGCTGCGCGTACACCGACGCCAGCGAGAGAAAAATTATTCCGAGAATAAACAATCGTTTCATTTAATAATGGAATGAGGATGCACTCCGCCTCGAAGTTCCAAAGGAATCCCTTTGGGAGTGGAATCCATTTTCGTTTTTAACATTCTTTTACTGATTCTAACGTACGAACTTTGCACGACATCGGCAAATACAACCGAGCTTACGCGGCAGAAAGAAGCATAGATTCTTCCGGTTTGTTCTTTTTGATTTTCTTCCGTGCCGGCGGTGCGATGTACCCCTCACGAACCGCGAACTTCCGAAGCTTCTGTTGCATCACCTTCCGCGCACGATGAAGCCGCGAGCGAACTGTACCGAGAGGAATTTCAAGTATCTCGGCAATCTCTTCGTACGTCAATCCTTCAAGATCGGAGAGAATAATGATCGTTCGAAATTCTTCCGTCAGCGATTCCATCGCTTTGACAATATCATCATCGAGCATGTTCTTGAAGAATTGAGACCGCAAGTCGTTCGAGTCATCCGAATGTTTTTTTACCAGATCATAGTAATCCTGAATTTCATCGTAATCAACTTGCTCCGGTGTTCGCGCTTGCCGGCGATAATCATTGATAAATGAATTTTTCATGATGCGAAACAGCCACGCTTTTGCATTCGTGCCTCTTTCGTACTTATCAATAAAGCGGTATGCTTTCAGATATGTGTCTTGCAGTAAATCTTTCGCATCATCGGTGTTGCCTGTTGTACGCAGTGCGAAATTATATAAGAGACTCATGTGCGGAACCATCTCGCGCTGGAACAACTCCTCTTTATCGCGTGCGGCGATATGTTCCATTTTTGTAGTCATAAGAACCGCCTTTCTTTGGCATTTAGATTTCTGGAGTACCTCTATAAGTAATAACAAATTAAGGTTCCCATGGTTTAATCTTCGGTAGTTTTCGCTCGTTTTTGAGGAAAAATGAACGATTTTCCGAAAAAATCCGAATAACCTGTTTGGGAAAAATTCCTCGAATTACTGACTTAGACGTTCAGCGCCAAAGTCTCGTTCCAAGGCTTCAATGATAGGGTGAATGTTTTTGGAAGGTTCCGACGAAGAAGAAATTTCAAAAGAAGAATCTTTTACAGAGGGCAATTGCTTTTCTTTGTCGCTTGTTGAAAAACCATTTGGCGCGGCATGTTCTGTCTGCTCAGAACTTTTTTCCGCAGCCGCAAACGGCTGAACGACAGATTCAAGACGCAGCCGCGTGTTGAGTGTTCCGTTGATTTTTTCCGTAAGAAAAACGCCGTTACGTTTTATTGCTGCAGAATGATATTCATCCGGACACGCGATACGAAGCGCACCGTTTACGATCTCAAAAGGACGGCTTTCTGCAAGAACAGTTCCCACAGAAATTTTCTTCGAGCGTACCTCAGAGACAACTTGTTCCCACATTGCCTGAACGTGATGAATAGTTGCGTCTAAAACTTGTGATGACTGCGGTGAAGAAGAATGGGCCGCGTCGCCGCTCAATTGCGGCGATGTTGCTGTGCTTGCCTGTCCCGCAGGCAGGCGCGATTCAAACACAGCCCCGGCACGGGGAAGGGTGAACGAGTATGTGGATTTTTTTTGATCACCTGCCGCACTCTTTGTGAATGACGGTGAACCATTGAATGAATCCCCTTTACCGGAAATATTTAACGATGATGTTCCGTTCGATTCAAGCTTTTTTTTTAGCACATCAATCTGCGCGAGCAACTCATCAATGCGGACTGACTGTTCCATTTTTGTCATCTGCACAATGCTGACTTCAAAACGAAAACGCGGCTGCGTGCTGTACCGCAGCGACGTTTCAAGTTCCGACGCAGCTTTGACAAGGCGAAGCAAATCCTGTTCGCTGAAATCATTTCCATCTTTCATATAACGCTGGCGGTACGCTTCCGATGTTTCGATAAGATTTGCCGAATGTGTCGAGCGTGCAACCAGCAGATTCCGGAAATGTTCCGCCAATCCGCCGGCAAATTCTTTCAAGTCGAATCCGGCGCGCATGATTTCGTCGACAAAGTCGAGTGCGGCTTTCGGGTCGTGCGCTTTAATAATGTCGGAGATACGGAAGAAAAATTCCTGATCAACGATATTCAGCGCTTCGATTGTTTGCTGTGCTGTAATTGCTTCTCCGCAATAGGAAACGACCTGATCGAAGATGCTTTGCGCATCTCGCATCGCACCGTCTGCTTTTTTTGCAATGTAAAGAAGTGAATCGTCGTCAATCGCAATCTTCTCTTCCCCCGCAATGAAGCGCAGCCGCTTGCTGATATCGTCAATTGAGATGCGACGGAAATCATATCGCTGGCACCGTGAAATAATCGTGGACGGGACTTTCTGAATTTCCGTCGTTGCAAAAATAAAAAGAATATGCGGCGGCGGCTCTTCGAGCGTTTTCAGCAGCGCATTAAACGCGCCCTTTGAAAGCATGTGCACTTCATCAATGATGTACACTTTTTTCTTCCCGCGCGACGGCGTGTAGCGGGCGGCTTCACGGATCGAACGCACATCGTCAACGCTGTTGGTCGAGGCACCGTCAATTTCGATAATATCCATGCTGCGTCCGTTGTTGATCTCTTCGCAGACTTCGCATTCATTGCACGGATTCGAATCTTTCGGATTCAGGCAGTTCACCGCTTTCGCAAGAATGCGAGCGGTCGAAGTTTTGCCGCAGCCGCGTCCGCCGCTGAAGAGGAACGCGTGCGCCACTCTGCCTGTCGCCAGCGCATTGCGCAGCGTGTTTGTAACATGCGATTGCCCGATCACATCTTCAAACACCATCGGGCGCCATTTACGGGCGGTAACTTGATAGGACATAAAGAATATTACTGTAGTTTTTTCACTTCTTCAATAAAAAAAATTTGACATCGTTCCAGTGGATTTGTTTTTTCATCTCAGGCATCGGTTCGTCCTCCGCATCGTCAAAATATGTGAGGCTTCGCAAGAGATGATACTGATCGGCCGCCGCCGTCCGAAAGCGCTCTGTGTAAAACCGGATAACTTCTCGCAGTGGAAAACATTCTTTGTATATCATGAACAAATCTATAAAATCCCTTTTTGCACCGCGGGCTGCAATAGAATCGCCAGCGATGTCCCGCCTGCAAGATAAAAATTTGCGGCAAAGCTGCTTTTCCCGATTTCAGTTAATGCGCGCTGCTGGGAATTCGTGAGTACGGTTTGTTCCATTCTTCGAAAGAAATATTTAAAATCAATCGCCAACAACTCAGTGTTTTCTTCGAGCGGATGCGAAAGCGTTTTGTCGGTAAAAACTGCCGAAGTCTCCCGTCACCATAATATTTTCTCAGCCAACGCACTCCTTCCAGCGTTCCGGATTCAAGAAACCTCTCGATAACATAATTTGCGTGGCGTTCTAAATTAATGTTCTCGACATTTACATCCCAGAATAACGTGCGGTTGTTACGGAGCATTTGTTTGTCAGCTTCAGAGATCATAATGTCCTTCATTTTTTCCCAAACACGTATGGCACTGCGTCTTCAATCTTGTCAATGGGAATAATTTTCAATCCCTCTTTGACTTTCTCCTGAATTTCAACGAGGTCTATTTCATTTTCTTTCGGAATGAGAACGATCGTCATTCCGTTGCGCTTTGCAGCGATCAGCTTCTCATTCAATCCGCCGATGGCAAGCACGTTGCCGCGCAGCGTAATTTCACCGGTCATTGCAATATCGGCGCGGGCAGGCTTACCGCTCAGCGCCGAGAGCATCGCCATTGCCATCGTGATGCCCGCAGAAGGACCGTCTTTCGGAATCGCTCCTTCCGGCAAATGAATATGGATTTCTTTCTTCGTGAAGAAATTTGGGTCGAGCTTCATCTGCTTTGCGTTGGAGCGCAGATAACTCAGCGCTGCGTGTGCCGATTCTTTCATGACGTCGCCGAGCTGTCCGGTAAGCGTCAATCGCTCGGGGCCGCGCATTACCGTCACGTCAACGGAAAGAATATCCCCGCCGACGCTCGTCCATGCTAAACCCGTGACCGAGCCGACACGCGGCTTGCGCTCCGCCATCCGCTCGCGAAATTTCGGCACCCCCAAATATTCTTCGATTTTCTTTTCTTCAATGACAATTGAAGGCTTTTTCTTTTTCGAAGATTTTGTATGACCATTCTTCTGTTTTCCGAGAACAATATCTTTTGCAATTTTCCGGCACACGCTTGCAATTTCGCGTTCGAGATTTCTTACGCCCGCCTCGCGCGTGTACTCGCGTAGGATTTTCATCAGTGCCGCATCGGTGAATTCAATCTTCTTCTCTTTTAATCCGTGTTCGACAAGCTGCTTTGGAAGAATATGCCGGCGCGCAATTTCTTTTTTGTCGTAGTCGAGGTACCCGGAAAGCTCAATGATCTCCATTCTATCCTGCAATGGCAGCGGAATTTGGTACCGCACATTTGCTGTTGTAATGAACATGACACCGGAAAGATCGTAATCAACGTCAAGATAATGGTCGTTGAACGTGTTGTTCTGCTCCGGATCGAGAACTTCAAGCAACGCCGATGCCGGATCGCCGTGGAAATCCATACTCATCTTGTCCACTTCGTCCATCAGCATCACGGGATTGACAACGCCGGCGCGTTTCATTGACTGAATAATTTTTCCCGGCATCGAACCGATGTACGTGCGGCGATGCCCGCGGATCTCCGCTTCGTCGCGCACGCCGCCAAGCGAAATGCGGACGAACTTTCTTCCCAGCGCACGCGCAATGGATTTTGCCAGCGATGTTTTCCCGACTCCCGGAGGGCCGACGAGACACAAAATCTGTCCTTTCATCTCTTTGACAAGATTCAGAACGGCGATGTGCTCAAGAATTCTTTCCTTCGGCTTCTCTAATCCGAAATGATCTTCATCCAAAATCTTTTTCACATGTTCAACGTTGAGGTCGTCTTTCGTCCGTTTTTTCCACGGCACACCGGTAAGCCAATCGAGATAGTTGCGCGTGACGGTAAACTCCGGCGACATCGCGGGAGTTTTCTTCAGCTTGTTAAACTCCTCCATTGCTTTTTCACGCACTTCTTTCGGCATTCCGGATTTTTCGATCTGCTCCTTGACCTTCGCTAACTCCGGCGTCGCTTCATCTTCGCCCAATTCGTCCTGCAGAATCTTGATCTGTTCCTGAATGAAATACTTCCGCTGCGACTTTTGAATATTGTCGTGAACCTTTGAATCAATCTCCTTTTCAATCTTCAGCACGCTGATCTCGCCGTTGAGAATGCGGATGAGTTCCATGAATTGCTCGCGCACGCTGCGAATGGCGAGAATGCGCTGTTTTATTTCAACACTTTGCACCACGTTCGATGACATAAAATAAAGCTGGCGCTGCGTGTCTTTAATGTTCTCGAACGCCGAAAGCACTTCCGGCGGAACATTGCGGTTGTAGCGGATGTATTCTGAAAAAAGATTCGACGCGTGGCGGACAACTGCATCCATTTCCGCATTTGTTTCGGGAACAGCGGTACTCAGTTCCACTTCTGCTTGCAGAAACTGTTCATTGGGACGCATCTGTTTCACCGACGCCTGCACGACTCCATCTACCAGAATTTTCATCAAGCCGTTGGGCAGTTTGAGAATCTGAATGATCTTTGCAACGACGCCGTCTTTGTAAATATCATCGGCAGACGGTTCGTCAACATTCGGGTCTTGCTGTGCGGAAAGGAAAATAAATTTATCATGCTCGAGCGCGTAGTTCGCCGCCCTCAGCGACGATTCGCGCCCAACGAGCACCGGAAAAATCATATACGGAAACATCACCACGTCGCGCAGCGGAAGAACCGGCAGCACGGTGGGAATTGTTCCCGGCTGCCCCGTCCCTTGGGGCGGTTCACTGTTGGAAATTCCTTTGGAAATTGTTTGAACGATACTGTTTTTTTTCTCAGCCATTGGTGTTTATACTCGATTGTCATTGTCCCATAGGGACTTGTTTGGAGGAAGAAAAGCAAAAAGCGGTCTGTAATGCCGCTTCCGTGTAACGCTTGTGTCCCGCAAAAAGTTTAACGTAAAAAGATACTCAGAAATTGAAGTGATGTCAAGAAACGCTGCTACAGCAACAGTCACTCTGAGCGAGGAGCGAAGCGGCGTGTCAAAGAGCGAGCAAACTTATCCGTCCTTCGATTCGCTATGCTCGCTCTGGATGACTGGCGTTTAACTTTTGCAGAAACAAAAAATCATAACGCTCTTTTCTTTTTCATTGCGTAAAACACCGGCAGTCCCAAAAGCAGCATAAGAATTCCCGCCCATGCCTGCGCTGGCTTCTCAATCAGCGTGCTGACAACAAACCACAGAGCAAACGAAATGAAAATCAGCGGCGTTACCGGGTAGCCGAATGTTTTATATCGGCGTTCCCGATTCGGAAATTTCCGCCGGAACACAAAGACGCTTGCCGCCGTCAGTGCGAAGAAAATCCAATCCGTGAACACGACGTACGAAATCAGATTTTCAAACGTTCCCCAGAACAAAATCAACACGATTGCCCAGAGCGATTGAATGAGAATCGCATTCGCCGGCGTGTGAAACTGCGGATGGATTTTTGCCAGCGTGCGGATGAACAGCCCGTCGGATGCCATGGCATAATAAATGCGCGGCGCTGTCAGTGTAAAAATTCCTGTCGTGCCGAATGTTGAAATGAAAATTGCAACGGCGATAGCACCTCCTCCTGCTCTGCCGATAACCGTTTCCACGGCATCTGCCGCGAGACTTGACGAGTGCGCAATCTGCCCCGGCGTAAGAAGAAAAAGATAGGCAACATTCACTGAGACATACACAAGCGTAACAATCATCGCGCCGATCACCATTGCGAGGGGAATCGTGCGGTGCGGCTGCTTCGCCTCTGCGGAAGCGAACGTCGCGTGCTGCCATCCGCCGTACGACCACAGCACACCGACCATCGCAATCGCAAATCCGCCGCTAAGATTGCCCGGCACCGTCAACGAAGTGAAATCCGATTTCGAAGCATTCCCCCACAAAAATCCGATAACGATAATGCCGGCAATCCCGACAAGCTTCAGCACAGTGAACACATCGGAAAAGATGCCGCCCGTTTTTACGCCGCGCACATTTATTGCCGTCACGATCACGATACCGGAAACAGCGCACAATTTAATTCCCGCGGGAGAAAGCGGCACGAAGTATCCGAAGTACGTTGCAAAAGCAATGCTCAGCGCCGCAATCGCGCCTGTGTTCACCACAAGAAAATATGCCCAGCCGAAAAGAAATCCGGCAAACTCTCCGTAGCTTTCTTTCAGAAAAACATACACGCCGCCTGCTTTTGGAAAAAGTGCACCAAGCTCGGCGTACGTCAGTGCGCCGGAAAGCGCCATAATGCCGCCGAGAATCCAAACGATGACGATAAAATGCGGCGATGGCAGCGCACCGGCGATCATCGAAGGCGTGAGAAAAATTCCCGAACCGATGGTCGAGCCAACGGCGATCATGATCATGTCGAAAAGCGTGAGACGCTGTTCAAGCGCAGAAGAAGTTGTTGCATCCATAGACTTGCCTAAGGTAGAAGAAGGCAAGAAAAGATGCAACTGCAATGCCTGTCTTTCACGTACCTGTTATTTTATCGCACCAGCATCATTTTCCTGATTAACTGTTTGCCTTCCAGCTGCAGCCTCGCAAAATAGATGCCGCTTGCAAGATCCGCTCCGTTGAAAACTGCTTGATGGTATTCTCCTGCTTTCATCTTTTCGTTCACGAGTGTTTGCACCTCACGCCCGAGAACATCGTAAATCTTCAACACCACTTTTCCATCATCCGGCAATGTAAACTCAATCGTTGTGGTCGGATTGAACGGATTCGGATAATTTTGAGTTGAAGGTGACAACGGGGGAAAGAAAGGTTGCGAAAGTCCTTTAATAGAATATGCTGCGCTCAAAAGGATGCTAAGGAAAATTTTCATGGGGAAATATCATTTGATATTTACCAAGAAAATACAAGAAAGGCGTGCGATAAGCAATTTGTAAAAAGAAAAATTGCCCGACCACTGTATGACTGGCCGGGCAATGATCATCAATCCCGATAGATAATATTGAACTTCCGATTAAATGACTCTCGTCATTTGAGCAGCAGCATCTTCTTCACATCAATAAAACTCTTTGCAGGATCGCTTAAAGAGACTGCCGCGATCCGGTAGAAGTAAATTCCTGATGAGACGTACGCATTCCATTCTACTTCGTGATAGCCAACGTCTTCAACTCCGCTCGCCAGCACTTTCACCGTTTGTCCGAGCGAATTGAACACTTCAATCGTCACCATGCTTCGCTGCGGCAAGCCGTAGCGAATTGCCGTGGATGGATTGAACGGGTTCGGATAGTTTTGAGAGATCAAAAACTCTGTGGGTATTTTCAATTTATTCTGTTCAACTGAAGTTACAATGTTGGTTGAGCTTACATTCGTTGCCTTTTGCCCTTCATTCCAGCGCAGGTCTTGAAGTGCGACTGCTGATTTCCCATCCTTCTTCGATAGGAAAAAGAGAGAGGCAAATTTCCCTTCATTTCCATCGGGCAGCGAGCCTGCACCTGCAAACCGAATGGTGCCTGCTGTTGAATCTACTGCAACGACAATATTAAAACTGCTCAGCAATGGAGACCATGCAATACTGCGCCATGACAAATCATTGGGGTCGAATTTGATCTTCCCTTCAAACGATAAAATGTTATTCCCTTGAGAGAGATTCAACGGTACTTCCACGACAGAGCCAAGCGGGCTTGAGATACTGCTGTTCATGGCAATAACGCCTTGTGCAGTCAACGGACCCATCGTGGAGCTGTCTGCAGGCAAAGAGTTAACAAGATGAACAACATACTTAAGAATTGCCGTCGCATCTAACGCGGAAACAAATCCGTTGTTTGTCGCATCTGCATTTGCCAATGATTGAATGTCAAGCGAATCTATTCCAACAAGATATTTTAGAATTACTGCCGCATCGGCCGCTTGAATTTGTCCATTCTGATCAACATCACCGTATACTGGAATGATCATCACATTCACGCCGCCGTTCATTGTAACAACACTGTCTGTGCCTGCGTTAAACATTGCGTGTTGTATAGTGATTGGAATGAATTCCGCAGCATTGTCTAAAACCTTAAACCGGGCTTTGAATAAAACACCACCGCCGCCAATGTCATACGCTCCCGCAGATGCGGTGATGACAACGGAGTCGTTTCCGTTCACTTGATAGAGCCAGCCTTGCGAACCGATGAGAGTCGAAGAAGTATCAACTCCCAAGAATTGTAAGCCGCCTTGATAACCCGCGAGTGTAATTTCAGATGAACTGTAGCTTTTGTTCTGAGGAAAAGTGGCATGGATGGAGATATCAATTGTGTCGCCTCTGTGAGCAGCTATTGAATCCACAAGCAGCGAAATGGGAACGTGAATTGCCGGACGGATGGCAGAGAATGTGCTGTCTTGATTTGGAAAAAGGAATGCTCTATTCAGGAGATAATCGGAGGAAAGCAAATCCCAACCCTGATTGAAATATTTAGAAGTAGGAAATGCCCGAAACTTATACTGCACTTCATCTCCGATAATGCGGCTCATTGTAACACTGTATTGATAGATTGCCGTAGTGCCTACACGGGTCATCGCTGTATGGCTGTCCCAGTTGTTAAAATCGCCGTCCACAACAAGTGAATCTGTTGCCGGATCGAATCCTTCAAGTATCAGCGAATCTACGTTTGCCTGGAAGGTTATTGTGTGTTGAACGGTGCCGAAGATTGTAGGACGAATGGCGGCAAGCGTTGTGTCTTGACTCGGAAAAAGAAACGCCCTATCGTACGAAGATTCATAACCACCATTGGAAAAAGTGGCGCCGGGAAATACCCGGAAATTATAGTCCACCAGCTCTCCTTTGGGACGAGTTATGGAAACACCATACTGATAGATAGATGTTGTGCCTACACGAGTCATTACCGTTTGGTTGTTGTAATTAAAATTACTATTGACAACAATTGAATCGGCCGTTGGGTCGAATCCTTCAAGCATTAACGAATCCAGGTTTGCCTGGAATGTTATGGTATGGGTTTCAATAGCAGCAGGAATCAGATCATCAAAATAGACAAGGGGCAAAGTTTGTAACGAGTCTGTTGTTGCGGTGTACGAACGGTTGTCAACCATGTATTCCCAAATGTCCGTGCCGTAACTGCGAACCACAAATTTGTATTGGACCATCTTTCCCGCAATTGAATCGGGAAAGTCAATACTGATGGAATAGAGTGAATCGTTCGTGTTTGATTTTGCCAGCAGAAAAGATTCACCGCTCCAATCTGTTTCGCCGACGAAATGTTCAAAGTCACCCCGCAGAATAACGCTGTCCGTTACAGGGTTAAAAGTTATAGGATTAAAAAGATCCGTGCTCAGTTGCACCTGGATTCCCATGTGCACCTGGAACGTAATCGTTTTCGTTGCAAGCGCATGATGAGTGCCGAAGATGAGCAAGAGTGCGGTACACAAAACAGTACCCAGCTTTTTCATAAATCCTCCTTCTAAGGAATGTGAAGATGATTCTAAAGTTACTTTTGAAATCCTGAACGACATGGTGCATAAACTACGCTATTCACTTCCAAGGCACAATCGCACGATTGTGGTATTTTTGAAAAGAAACTATCAGAGGGGAGGAAATGGTGGGATTTAAGGCTGCGGCACAAGCAAGTTGGTTCACACAAGCTTTTCTTTGAACGCTTTGGAAATTACTCCTGCCCGTGTATTGACATGAAGTTTTTCGTAGATATTCTTGATGTGGGTATTCACTGTGTGAAAACTGATGAAGAGCTTATCTGCAATTTGTTTCTTGCTCAAACCCGTTACAAGAAAGCTTAATATTTCCTTTTCTCGTTCAGTCAATCTGTAATTTCCTTTTGGAGGATTGAGCTGCTTGAACATGTCAACAATTTTTTTCGCAATGTGCGCATTCATGGACACTCCGCCTGCGATCACTTCTTTCACTGATTCGATGACTCGTTCTGGGGAAGAGTCTTTAAGCAAGTACCCCGACGCGCCTGCGCAAAGTGCTTCGAAAACTGTATTGCTGTCATCTTGAATCGTGAGCATGATGATATGGGTTGCCGGGGTGATTTCCTTAAATTTCTTCACGCCCTCGATGCCGTTCATGCCCTTTAAGCCGATATCCAAGAGGATGACTTCCGGCGGCGCAGCGTTTTTCAATTTTTCCAGCGCCTCTTCGCAGGAATCAAACGCGAAGGCACACTCGAAACCATCCGACTCATTGATCAAACTGAACATGGTCTGTTGGAAATGCCGGTTGTCTTCAACAAGCCAGAGTGAAATATTTGCCACGGTGTTGATTTGGTCCGACATTAGTTAATCCTTCGTGAAAAAGTACTTGCCTTACCGCGGCAGGTTTCCATCGTGACTATGTGCAACGCGCGCCACGCAGCCGCAGCTCGGGCAGCGCAATTTATGTTTTTCAACCTCGTTAAATCCAATTTCTATTTTTCTCAATGCAAAAAGGACTCCTATTGCACTTGGGATAAAAACTATTCTTTTCGCAAAGAACAATGATACAGCAAAGATAACAATGATTGAAGCCGTAGCAAGATACAACTTGATAAGATTTTTCCGGACGAAACTGCTGCCGCATTCTGAACAACTCATGCACTTAATGTTTGATGAAGAAAAACACCATTCTTTGTAGCAATACATGATAATGTACAACGGTGTCCTCCGCCATAGCATGTTCGTGGTATTTTTATTTACCTATCGAGGCTGTTTGAATGAGGGGGCTGCCCGAAACGTGAGGGATTCTCTCATCATGCTTTCAACATCAGCGAAACGGTGGTTCCTCTTCCCAACTCGCTTGATATGTTCAAGTCGCCTTGTATTTCATGTGTCCGCTTTCTAAGATTCTTGATTCCTTCACCATGGAACTGGTTAATATTTTTCTCGTCAAAGCCGATTCCGTTATCAACAATTGTCAGGTGGAATTTGCGAGAGTTCTGTACCACGGTAATGTGAACCTGGTCCGCTTTCGAGTGTTTCACAATATTGTGCAAGCTTTCCTTAAAGATCAAAAACAGATCTCTGTGAAATTGCACGTCGTTTGATTTCCTGTAGTTACTTCCGCTTGAATCGAACGTGTACTCTATTCCTTGAAGCAGACGCTTTGCTGTGCCTCTCATCTTCAAGATCAGATCGCTCGTTGTATCGTGTTCCGGGTTGATAAACCAAATAATGTCTCGGATTGAGTCCGCAGTTTCTTTCGCTGTCACAGTGATATCTTCAAGCCGGCTTTTTTCAATTTCTTGCAGGCTGCTGTTTTTCTTAATCATCTGGCTTGCAATCGAAATGCTGCTCAGGTTGCTGCCGATTTCGTCGTGAAGGTCGCCGGCAATCCTGCTGCGTATCAAAGCTTTCTCTCTTTCCTTATCTCGCTTAATTGTATTGAATCTGTTACCTAATGCAAATGAAAAAAATGTCATTTGAAGGATGATCCCGACCGCTCCTATTTGCAGAGTCCTTTCGCCGAATAAAGTTCCATGCTCAATTCCAAGTTGCTGGGAGAAGAAGCCAAAAAGGAAAATTAAAGTTGCTGCCAAATAAAAACGGGCATTCCTATTTCCTTTTATGACGCAATACACCCCGCTTGTTAAAAGGACAATATTACTACTAATGATCAGAAGAAAAAAAAGAGACCCTGAGAGGATAACCGAAACGGGAGTTAAAATCGCAACGTACGCAATTAATATGCCGATCATTATTTTATAGAATCTGTCGAGTGTAATAGAATACTTTGGTACTTGCAGAAATTCTCTTACGAAAAGCATCCAAAAGAGAAAAGTAAACCCGGCTAAGGCTGTGAAGATATGCTCATTGATCCAGATATTATTTGGAGTAAGGAATTGAAAGTAAAAACCATCGAGGCATGATTGATAGAAGCATACGCTTATTGCATAGAGAGAATAATACAAATAGCTCAGGTCTTTTACGGAGAAAAAAAGAAAGAGATTATAGAATGCCATTATGAGCAAAGCGCCGTAGAAAACTCCAAAACGAAGATTTCTGTCCGCCTCGCTATCGGCAAAAGCAGCTGGTTTCCATAGCTTCATGTTAACAGGAAGCGAGAATTCCGATTCAAACCGCATGTAGAATGTTTTTTGTTCAGATGTCCTCAACTGAAAAGGGAAGACAATGAGTCGTTTCTGAATAACTCTCTCGGCCATTGGGTAAGCAACGCCGGCTTTCATTTCGCTGAACGTGCCGTTTGTCGAGGAGGGTGTATAAAAGCTCACCTTGTCAATTAAAGCTTGATTGGGGGTAATAAGCCATGTCAGAGTTTTTTGAGATCCATTCTTCTCAAGCAAAGGCAGGTCAGGCTTTGTCTGAACAGTAAATCTCACCCACACCGCATCCGTCGTCAGATTGAAATTATTTTTTGTCGAGTTGGATTGCCTGAAACGACGTGACGCACTTCCGAAAGCGACGCTGTCGATCGTCAAAGTCCGCGTTGGATCGAGTAAAATGTCGGTGTATTTTCCAATGTGGTATTCCGTCACGCTGTCCGTGAGAGAGACAACCTTTTGTGCTCGTGCTGGTCGCGCGAATGGGAAAAAAAGCATCGCGGGGAAAATAATGAAGCAATGAATTTTGCTGATGGAAGATCCCAATTTATTTCTGCGGTAAGGCGAAAGGAATGGAAAGGAAAAGAAACAACGCTGCGCGAATGAGTCTCATGGTTATTTCCTGGCGGTAATTGTGAGCAATTGGCTGACGGTGAAACCACACTTTATGAACGCTTGCGGCGGATTTGTTCAGTGAGCTGAATAATAGTTTAACCTTTTTTGGGTGATTGTCAAGCGCAAGGCGAATTGGGTAGTGACTCATTTTGAACACCCAAATAAGCCAACTCTTGTCATGCCAGCGAAAGCTGGCATTCAGAACCGATAGCTGGATTCCGGCTTTCGCCGGAATGACATTGTAAATGAAAGTGAGTCACTACCGCGAATTGTAGCAGAAGATTGTGCCAATCCATCAACACTAATGGCAAGAAGGAGAACAGGAAGCAGCTTCACTGGCAACGATCTGTAAATTGATGAATAAAGGCTCAAACGAAAATACAAGAAAAGGGCGCAACAAGCAATTGGGTAAAAATAGCTGCTATTCTGTAAGCAACCTTACGAAGGTGGTGTTGCTAAAAATAAAATTGCCCGGACAGCGCATGACTGAACGGGCATATTGACTAAAGAAAAAAACTGTCTTTCTCTCTCACTTGTACGGGAGCTAAACTCCGGAACAACAATTTGTTTTTAGAGATACCTCCTACTTTTTCCCCATCACATATTCATCAATTGCTTTCGCCGCGCTTTTTCCTGCGCCCATTGCTTTGATCACTGTCGCCGCGCCGATGACAATATCACCGCCAGCCCACACACCTTCGCGCGATGTTTTTCCTGATTCATCTGCAACAATGTTGCCGTACTTCGTTATGCTAAGCCCGGGCGTGGTTTTATTGATGAGCGGATTCGAGCCGTTACCAACTGCAATGATCACCGCTTCGGCTTCGAGTATAAATTCACTGCCGGGAACCGACACCGGCTTACGTCTTCCCGACGCATCCGGTTCGCCTAATTCCATCTTCTGGCATTCAACGCCGTTCAGCCATCCATCTTTGCCGAGAAAGCGCGTCGGGTTCGTCAAAAGCAAAAACTCAACGCCTTCTTGTTCACCGTGATGAATTTCTTCTTTGCGCGCAGGCATCTCGACATGCGAACGGCGGTACACGATGTACACTTTTTCCGTCCATGGCAAGCGGAGCGCCGTGCGTGCGGCATCCATCGCCGTATTGCCTCCGCCGACAACGACAACATGCTTTGCCATCGGCACCGGCGTATCGGCGTGATTCGGAAATTCAAATCCTTTCATCAGATTGACGCGCGTGAGAAATTCATTCGCGGAATAAACGCCGTTCAGATTTTCTCCCGGAAGTCCCATAAAGTACGGCAGTCCCGCGCCTGTTCCAATGAACACCGCATCGTAACCGTCTTCATTCATCAGCTCATCAATCGTGCGCGTCATTCCGACAACAAAATCGCATTTGATCTGCACGCCGAGCTTTTCAAGATACTGCACTTCCGCTTCGACAATTTGTTTCGGCAAACGGAATTCAGGAATGCCGTACACGAGCACGCCTCCCGGTTTGTGCAGCGCTTCGAAAATCGTTACCGCATGGCCGCACTTCGCCAAATCGCCCGCGCAGGTTAATCCTGCCGGGCCCGCGCCGATGATGGCGACTTTCTTTCCGGTCGGCGGCGGTATTTCCGGAATTGCCATCTCTCCGTTTGCGCGCTCCCAATCTGCCACAAACCGCTCCAGCCTTCCGACTGCAACCGGCTCCACCTTCGCTCCGACAACACAGAGAGATTCGCACTGATCTTCCTGCGGGCACACTCTTCCGCAAACAGCAGGAAGTGCATTCATTTGTTTCAACGCCTGAGCAGCTAGCGAAAAATTTCCCGCCGCGACGTGTTCTATAAAATTGGGGATCTGCACGTTGACCGGACAGCCTTCAACGCATTTCGCTTTTTTGCAGAGCAGGCAGCGCTCCGCCTCTTCCATTGCCATTTCGGGAGTGTAGCCGAGCGGCACTTCGAAAAAATTCCGCGCGCGCTCCAGCGGATTTTGTTCCGGCATCGGATGGCGCGGGATTTTCATCCGCTCTTTGTTGGAAAGCTTTGGTTTGGCTGAAGTTTGAGTTACAGTGTCCATTAAAAAAATGTTCCGGATTAAGGGTTCAAGGTCAGTTTCAAGTTCCAGGTCTATAGTTTAAGGTTGTGGAACTTTGAACTATTCTACCATGCAGCCGTTTCACGGTGCTCCTGCGCTTCACAAATCTTGTTGAACAATTCCATTGAGATTTTTTCCTGCGGCGAGTACATCTTCTGGCGTGCAACAAGCAGCGCAAAATCAACCTGATGTGCATCGAATTCCGGACCGTCAACGCAGGCGAATTGCAGTTTGTCTCCAACAACAACGCGGCACGCACCGCACATTCCCGTTCCGTCCATCATAATCGGATTCAAGCTGACGAGCGTTTGCACGCCGTACGGCCGTGTGAGGTCTGTAACAGCTTTCATCATCACCACAGGTCCAATGGCGAGCACGACATCCATCGGCTCATGATTCTCGAGCATTGATTTCAGAATTGTCGTGACAAATCCTTTTGTGCCGTAACTTCCGTCATCCGTTGCAATGCGCACGTCGTCGGAAATTGCGCGCATTTCATTTTCCATGATCATCAGCTCTTTCGTTCTCGCGCCGATGATAGAAATTGTTTTATTGCCGATAAGCTTATGCGCGCGTACGATCGGATGAATTGCCGCGATACCGAATCCGCCGCCAACAGCGACAAAGGTTTTTTCAGCCTGCGGCTGACCTTTCTCTACGTGACTTGGAATGCCGAGCGGTCCTACAACATCCGCCAGCGAATCACCCGCTTTCATCATGCTCATCATGATTGTCGTTTTGCCGACCGCCTGCACGTACAGCGTGATTGTTCCCTTCGCAGCATTCCAGTCCGCCAGTGTAATCGGAATACGCTCGCCGTCGTTATACAGACGAAGAATCACAAACTGTCCGGCTTTCGCTTTCTTTGCTACATCGGGCGCTTCGATAACATAGCGGTACACTTTTGCCGCAAGATCATTCTTTTCAAGTATTCGAAACACAGAGCCACCATTCAGAATAATAATTGGTTTCTCCTTCACGTTCCAACTTGCGTGCCAGAACTTGAATTGTCCTTACAGCACTTTATTATAGAAGGAAACCTATGCGGCGGCACAAGTGCTTCGCAAAAATGGGAATTGTTCTTAGAAGTGGAACAAACCCGTGCGTTTGGTGAAATATAAAAAGGCATTCGCCGCAGCGAATGCCTTTTCAATATGAAAGAGAAAAAACTACAGATTATTTTTTCCGAATCTCGATGTTCCCGTTCGTCGTCTTCAATCTAATTTCCTGGCCTCCTCCATTCAGCACATACGTCCGGTCAATTTCATCATTGTCGCTGCTATCGTTTTTTTTCTGCGCTTCAAATTCAGATGTGATGTCATAATCGCCCGGCGAAGCATCGTCCAAGCGAATGGTGGCGTGAATTGTTGCTTTCGCATTTGGCGGAACAGAAAATTCAATATCTCCGCCGCCTGTTGTAACCGTGCTCGGTTCTGCATCGGTCGGGTCAAGTTCTGCCGACACACTGCCGCCGCCCGTTGAGGCTTCAACAGAACCGGTAAGGTTACGCAGTTCAAGATGTCCGCCGCCGGTACTCACCTTGACTCTTCCCCTGCTTCCGTTGACATCAAGCGACCCTCCGCCGGTGGAAAGTCTTGTCCCCGCCGGTGCATCTGTCACGTCAATACTGCCGCCGCCTGTTTTCACTTCAAGTGATTTTTGTGCGCCCTCAATGTGAATTTGTCCGCCACCGGTGACAACGACCAATTCGCCGCTTACGTGGTGAATATTCATTTGGCCTCCGCCCGTCCGGAGTTCGGCGTCACCGTCAACCGCATCAATTCCGATTTCTCCTCCGCCGGTTTTGACCTTCACATTTCCGATAATATGCTCAACCTGAACTTCGCCGCCCCCCGATGTTGCATCGAAAGTGCCGTTCAGCGCGCCCCGCTCTTCAATGCGTCCGCCGCCCGTATGAAGATCGGCGTTGTAATGCGCGGGAACGCGAATCCTGAAAAACGGGCCGTTCCAGTTACGCCGGCGGTGCGACGGATCGAATGTAACGCGCACATCGTCTCCGGTTTGTTCAATCAAAAGATTTTTCGCTTCTTCTTCAGGAATGCCTCTGGCTTCGACAGCAACTTCTCCTTTCTCCCAAGGCTCGAGAGAAATTTCGCCCATCTTCACATCCACAACGAGCATGCCGCCGCTTTTTACCGAGAACGATTTCGTGCCCGGCGATGCTGCTGTCGAAGCGGACGACACAGCAATTCCCAGCAAACATATCGCTGTTGCAAAAAAAAGTATTCGACGTTTCATAGGATTCTCCGTTTGTTTGATGAACGTTTAATGAATGCTGTCATTCCCGCACTTTTTTTAGCGGGAATCTAAAAAATTTGACTTCATTTCTATTTTTTTCTCTGAGCTTTGTTATCCGCCCAAATAGTACGTCAGCTTCACCATAAAAATATTATTGAACTGCGCACGAATCAGACGATGCAATGACGATCCAAAATGAAATTCACCGTTATAAGCATAATTATCTATTCCGCTCTGTGTCCACACGAAATACAAAACCGAGCCGGGAAGATATTCCCAGCGCAGCACAGCATTGCCGCGCAGCGATTTGAAATTGAAATTCGGATCGTCAAACGTAAAAGACGGCGCCGGCCCGTTTCCGTCGGGATCAACCGTGTACTCCGATCCTTGTTTCGATACTTCGCTCGCCGAATATTGGTTGAAGTCGTAGGAGAGCGGGCGGGAAAGCTCTTTGTAGTCGTGATAATTTCCCGAGGAAATCAGAGGCTGCAAATAAAGCTGTAGGCTCAATTGAGGAGTGAATGTCCAATTCAACCGAATGCTTGCAGCGAGCGTTGTCTGATCGAGTGTGGCGAAAACGTACCGGCTGCCGTATGTCTGTGCTGCCAACGGATCGGCAAAGGCGCCGACCCATTGAGAGAAATCTGTCGTTTTTCCGAAATCCGGCTCGAAGCTTACATACACATAATCTGCAGGCTTCCACACGATGCTTGAAGAAACATCCCACTGATTGCTCGACGCTTGTTTGTATGTTGTGCCCTGAAGCCCGAAGACCCATTTCTCTTTGTCGTTGGTTTGAAACGATGCGTCAACCTGAAATCCGGGTTGGTTCAATGCAAGCGGACCGCCGCGCGTGAGCCGGTTGTTCACGGTTTGCGGATTGTAGGCAACATCGTACGAAACAAAATAGAAATTGCGAAGCTGAAGTTCCGTCCGCTGAAATATTCCTTCCCAGATTTTGTTGCCGTCAAAATCGCGGCTGCCGAATACTGCAAGCATCGTCCAGATTGATTGATAATATTGTGTCGGCGTTACCCACTGATAGCCCGCGCCTGCGTGATAATTGATCAGATCGTTCCGCCAGACAAATCCGAGATCGTTCACATCGAACCCGGGTGAGATGAAACCAAATGACGAGTTGACGAAAAAATTTCCTTTTTGTTTGACAAGCTGGAATCGCCCCGAGTAGCCGGATAGCGATGTTGCCGAACTGTCGACGTGATAACTTTTTGCATCGGGGCGCTGGAAATAATGCCGCGAACCTGTTTGCACATCGAGCATCTGCGCTGCCGTTCCATCAATACGGGAACCGCCGAGCCAGCCGGTTGCCACCCACGATTTATTCCCGTCAAGAAATGTCCAACCGTCAACGCCGCCGCTTACTGCGCGGCTGTCAAGCTGATCGCGCAAATCATTATTGCCGTTGCTGAATGACCTGCTCGTCAATGTTGAAATCAATCCTATCGCCTGATCGCCGTTGTTAAATTGCTTTTGAACGCGTGCGATGCCGTAATAGGCGGGCGGCTCGACTTCAACTGTTGAACGCTGACCGGCAGTTTGAATCTGTGCATTCTCTTTCGCGGTCACTGCCTGAATTGTGCCGATGTTCCAATTGTCGCCCACATTGCCGGAGAGCTTTGCCGCACCGAGAATTTTCGTTCCCGCCGGTTCATCAACATAATCGTACGTCGGCAAGCTTCCTTCAGGCGCACGGCCGATTCTTCTGCTGTAAAAAAATTCCGGGCTGCCCCAATTGAAGCTCCAGTTGTTCGATGCACCGCCGTTGCCGAAACTAAAAATGTTTTGGCCTTCAAGAAAGAAAGGCCGCTTTTCCTGATAGAATGTTTCGACATCGCTTAAATTTACTACTGCCGGATCAACTTCCACCTGACCGAAATCGGGATTGATCGTGCCATCGAGCGTGAGGCTGCTTCCGATGCCGACTTTCAGATCGACACCGGTTGCAGGAACATATTTCGAACCGGAATTGAACGGATCGCTTGCGGCAGGATGCGAATACTCCGCCCGCGTCGTGACATACGGTATAAGATCAAGACGGCGCGGCGGTACGATATTTTCAATTCCGACAAGATCGGGGAAACGGGAAACGTAACCGCTTTCGCTTTTCGGCGTGTACACAATTTGATCTCTTTCATTTCTGCGCGCAATATCGCGCCGGAAATTTATTCCCCAAATAATTTTTTCACTTTCATGAAAACGAAGCTGTGAGTACGGTATGCGAAGCTCTGCTGTCCATCCCTGGCTGTCGATATGCGCCTTCCCTTCCCACACGCCGTCCCACGAATCATCAGTCCAATCGTCATTCAGCAGCGTGCCGTCGAGCAATGTTCCCGCCGCGCTCACACCGAAATAAAATCCGCTTCGCTTGTCATGATACGTGTCGAGCGCGATGGCAAAAAAATCGGCGGTGGTAAGACCGTCACGCCGGGTAAGCTGGGCGATGATGGAATCCGGCGCAGAATCGTACATCCGCGCACCGACATACAACGCCTGATCATCGTAAAGCAAACGCACTTCAGTTTTCTGGCTGGGGGCGATTCCCTGCACCGGATCGCTTTGCACAAAATCGGTGATGGGCGGCGCGCTTTGCCATGCATGCTCATCAAGAAGTCCGTCAATCTTGATCACTTCCGTCGCTCCTGCCTTGCCGGCAGGCAGGCGTACAGCACGTATTTCCGGAAGTGCACGCGGCGCCGTTCCTTCGTCAGCAAGAGCGGAACACAGCGGAAACATAGCCGCCAAAATGAGTATCAAGAATTTCATAATGAGTTTTTCAAAGTTTTGGGGTTTGCGTTTTGAAGCACCAAGCTACGGGATTGTCATTCCAGCGAAAGCGGGAATCCATTTTTTGACTGAGATTCGCCAATGGATTCCTGACAAAAGCGTTCGGGAATGACGGTTGCTCTCGCTCTGCATAACATCGAGCAGATAACTTTTTCCTCAAACCGTATTCTACTTCGCCAGTTTTCGAATCTCAATATTCCCTGCGGAAGTTTTCAATGTAATACTCTCGCCGCCGCCATTGAGAATGTACTTTCCGTAAATGTCTCCGTCGTCTTTGTCTTTATGATATTCCGCCGCTTTGAAGTCTGAATGAATATCATATTTCTCATCGGAATGCCACCACGATGAACCTCGCAAACGAATGGTCGCTTCAATTGTTGCGTGCGCATTTTCATCGATATAAAGTGAAATGTCCCCGCCGGATGAACTCAGATCGCTGTGTCCCTTGCCGCTCGGAGTCAGTTCTGCCGTTACATTTCCGCCCGATGTTTTTCCTTCGACTGAACCTGTCACGTTATGCAATTCAAGATCGCCGCCGGACGTTTTTGCAGAAACGGTGCCGCTCGCACTTTGCAATTCGATATTGCCGCCTGCGGTCCGAAGCGTCGCGTTGCCCGAAACTTTTCCAACGGTAATATCGCCGCCCGCTGTCGAAACAGTTGCATCACCGCCAACATCACCGAGTTCAATATCGCCGCCCGCTGTCGATGCTTTGAATGACTTGCCCACTTTCTTAACGCGAATGTTGCCGCCGGAAGTACTGACCTCCGTTTCTCCGGAAACGGCGCCTACTTGCACGTCGCCGCCGGATGTCCGCAATGTCACCATTCCCTCTACATCGCCCGTGCTGACATCACCGCCCGACGTTACACCTTTCACTCTTCCTTTCACAACGCCGCGCACATCAATATTTCCGCCTGAGGTGTGAACATCGGCATCAAACTCCTGCGGCATCCGAATATCAAACCGGGCATCGCCTGAAAATCCCCAGTGCGGACGAAAATCAACGCGCACGGTATTGTCGGACTGCGAAATTTCCAAATCTTCAAGATCATCATCGTCAACTCCTTCAACGCGGACGCTTACCTCATTCTTGTCCCATGTATTAATCGAAATGTCGCCGCCGCTCACGGACACTTCAAGATTGCCGCCTTTACTGACAGTGAATGTTTTCGAGCGGCTGGTGCCGGAATCGGCAAGTGCGGTGTTGATAAAAAATGCGGCAAAAAATATTTGAACTACGAAGACACGAATGACGCTGGATAGATGGATTGATGGATTGATGGCTTCAAATTTTCCAGTAATCCAATAATACAACAATCCATTTTTCTTCGTGTCTTGGCTGCTTTGTGACAAAGAAATTGTTTTATATGTTTTCATTGTGAAACCTCCTGTAAGGCAGTTCGCGCTTGCAAGCGAACATAGTTGTTGTCGTCTGAGTGCATTTTTTTCTTCAGCGCGTTAAGAACATCGGCATCATTCATTCGTTTCTCATGCGACGTTAATTCAAGTCCGTTAATTGCGGCAACGCGCATTCCGGAATTTTTATCGTGGAGCAGCACAAAAAGAACTGCCTCTTTGATCTCTTTATCAAACGGCATTTGCAACAGCGCACGCAAGGCTTCGCGCCGCACCCCGGGATTGCCATCCGATTTTAACGCGATGACGAGCGCCGATTTCACTGCCGGATCGGCGTCGCGTCCGCCCGTAACGGATCCGCCTTGCTCTGCAAGTGCGTTGACAGCTTTCAGCCGCACACCGGGGTTATCGCTGTTGACGATTGCATGCGCCATCACTTTCTGCACTTGCGCATTGTTCACATTTCCTTTCACACGCATCGGAGTGACTGCATCAAAAGTGAATTCTACCTGTCCGCTTTGAGGATCGAGATTGAGAAAATGAAGATTGTCTGTTCGCGTGTCTCCATGAAGAAAATCCGCCGCGGCAGACTGCGGATTGCTTTGCGATGTTTCGGTGGCAAGCGATGTTCCTGCTTCTTTTGTTTGCTCTACATTCGTTTGATGGAAAAAGATATATCCGATTCCAATTCCAACCAAGAGCGCTGCCGCCGCACCGGATGCAAACTGATAGCGCGGCGTAAATATTCCGGTTACGCCTTCTACGATTTTTTCAAACACAGAATGCCGAATAGTTTCACGGCGAAGCGCCGTATGCAATTCCTCCCGTGCTTCATTCAAAAGCTTATCAGTAACTTCAACTGCCGGTTGATTTGATACTACATCGTTGAACGCTTTCAACGATTCAAGTTCCGCCCGGCATTCACCGCACGCTGCAAGATGCAGCTGAACTTCCTTTGCTTCATCCGCGGTAAGGTCGCCGTAAAGATAAATCGGAAGAAGCTCTTTGATTTGTTTGTGATTCATACGATACCTTTTTTGAAGTGATATCTGACGGCATTTCCCATCCGTCTGACATCTGTGCAATTTCTTTCTTATAGAAATGCCGGGCAGCACAAAACGCTGCCGGACGTTCTATGCAAATTCTTTCAATTGATTTCTCAATCGTCGTACCGCGGTGAACAATTGTTTCTTTACCGTGCCTTCACTGCATTCTAACATGGAGGCAATCTCATTCAATTTATACCCTTGATAATGTTTCAATGTGAAAATCAATTTTTGCTGCGGCGAAAGTACGTTCATGGCTTCTTCAACGCGGAGAGACAATTCTGCATTCTCTGTCTGCCGGTGCGGCGAATGTTCTTCCGAAACGATCTCGTCTCTGTGAGATGTTTCGCCATCGTTCTCGTCTTGTTCCTGGTCGAGCGATACGTGGGCGTGCCGCTTTCGCCGTGAATGATAACTAAGGCAGACGTTCGTTGTTATTCTGAAAATCCATGTCGAAAATTCACTCCGCAATTGAAACTTTTTCAGCCCTTTATACACGCGCAGGAAAACTTCCTGATAAATATCTTTCGCGTCGTCCGAACTGTTGACATAGCGAGCGGCAATTGTGAGCACCTGCTTATCATACTGGTACACAAGCGCTTCAAACGCGCCGACGTCGCCGCCACGGGCTTTTTGAATAAGTTCAATTTCGTGTGGTGCCATTAAATGACCTGTATATCTGTAAGACTTGGCAACGGGAAAAAAGTTGGAGGATGCTGAGTTGTTTGAACGGATTTTTTGGAGAAATGTTGCTTATTTGTAATCCGAATTTTCAATCCGGCAGGCGAGATGGAATCTCGCCTTACCTTGAACTCATTTGCTTCCTTCGGTGTTCTTTTACAATCATTCACACCATACTCTCACAACTTATTTTTGGAGAATCCATGCACGTCGGAATTTTGGGAACCGGAATGGTTGGAAAAGCCATCGGCACAAAGCTGGTGCATCTCAATCACGAAGTAAAAATGGGCTCGCGTACAGCGAATAATGAAAAAGCCGCTGAATGGGTAAAAGCAAACGGCGCGCATGCATCACAAGGAACGTTTAGCGACGCAGCAGCATTCGGAGAAATACTTTTCAATTGCACGTCGGGAATGGCATCGCTTGATGCGCTCCGCTCCACCGGCGAGAAAAATCTGAACGGAAAAATTCTCGTTGATGTCGCCAACCCGCTCGACTTTTCCAAGGGAATACCGCCGAGTCTTTCGGTGTGCAACACCGATTCGCTTGCAGAGCAAATTCAGCGCACATTTCCGAATGCAAAAGTAGTGAAAGCGCTGAACACGATGAACTGCAATCTCATGGTGAATCCGTCGCTCATCCCCGGCGAACACGATGTGTTTCTCTGCGGAAACGATGCCGGTGCAAAAACAAAAGTGAAAGAGTTATTAAAATCGTTCGGATGGAAAATGCCGATTGATTTAGGAGACCTCACCGGTGCGCGTGGAATGGAAATGATACTTCCGCTCTGGCTTCGATTGATGGGCGCGTACCAATCGCCGAATTTCAATTACAAAATAGTGAGATAAGCAACGAGGCATGATTCAGGCTTCAAGATTCAAACCGGCTGTTATTCATTACGCTTGAAACCTGAATCCTAAAGACAAAAATAAAAAGCGGCGAGTTTTTACGCTCACCGCTGTGATTGCAAAAAAGTTAGATGGAGGACACCTCTGATTTGTCCACTATCTTTTTGGCGGGGGTATCCTACATCTCTTATTCGATTTTTTTACTTCATCACCACCATCTTTCGCACTGCATTGTAATCTCCTGCCCGGATCGTGTAGAAATAAATGCCGCTGGAAAATTTCGACGCATCAAACTCGACAGAATACCTTCCCGCTGACTTTTCTTCATCAACCAACGTTCTTATCTCACGCCCAAGAACATCATAGACCTTCAACATAACATGGCCGTTTGCAGGTAACTGGTAGTTGATGGTTGTTGTTGGGTTAAACGGATTCGGGTAATTCTGGTTCAACGCATAGTTCGTCACAACATCGTTCACGCGCAGCGATATTTTTTGACGATCGCTCCCTTGTTTGTTCAATGCCGATGCAGAAACATGTCTGTCAATAAGCGTATAAAACGTTTCTGCAGTGGAAACTGGCTTCAGACGAAGCTGCACCATTTTCGAGCCGACACCTGCTGCATCTACTTCATAACTCGCACTTGTTTTGGGCGCAATCTGATTTTTTGTATAAGCAATAGTGCTGTTCATTAAACAGCCCCGGGTGCAAGGTCGCTTTTCTTGTTTGCATACTGCCCGTTGCGATGCCGCAAACATCGTAACGGGTTTTATTTTTGTGTGAGTTTGATTGTATCCTCCTTTCGTCTGATACGTATGTGTTTATCGTTTTCCAATAGCCACCACCGCTTTGCCATTTGAGCCATACCAGCCAACGGCTATGACCAAATTATTTTTTATGGCTACTGATTCATACTCACCATCGGTAATGGCTGTTTGATCCCTGTTGCTTTTCCAATTTTTTCCGTTCCAGTGTAAACATTCGCCGAATGCTCCAACCACAACGGCATCGTTTACTCCATTCCCTCGCATTTTTTTTGTTTCATACTTTGTAACGTCCAGAGGTCCGTTGTTCCATGCGTTGTCTGATAGAAACCTTTTTTCGTAAATACCATCGCCGACGACATAATAATGTCTGTTCTGATGGAACCAGACTCCGAAAAGCTGATACCCAATAGGATACGATGAAATTTCTGTAGCCGTGTTTTCTTGAATGCGATATATTCCTCGTCCAAGCGGATAGTTACTAGTACATACTGCAAGCACTTCATCGCCTGAACCATAAATATCTTGAAAATCTAAATCTGTTCCGCTTTCAATTTTCGTCCACGTGCCATTGGCGCTACGGTGAGCAATAAAGCCGTTTGTGCCAACCACATAAATTCCATTTGAGTCTCCCCATATTTTATTTATTCCTATGCCAAAGAAAATTGGGTCGCTTGGAATTTCTTGAAAGTTTCGTCCATCCCAATGAAACCAAGGGCTGAACCACACATCGAATGCACTTACCGCAAAGACAGAGTTAATTGCAGGTGGAAACCCATTGGCGAAAAGTTTCTGTAACTTCCAGCTTTGTCCATTCCATATTGCAAGATTATATGGTTGCGGGTCAAACTGCCCCGTTGAGTCTTTTACGTAAATTTGTCCCACAGCATAAGCAAGTGTATCATTAATAATTGCTACGTCGTACAGCATGCTGTAAGCAATTCCCAGCGTATCAATTTCCCAACTCCAGTTGTGGGAAGTTGTATCCATCGTTGTTGCTAGTGCGGTTACTTTCCAACTGCCATTGCTCAACGTGTAAGCGTAAGCTTTGTTCGGCAGCAATCCTTCGTCTACAAAGAGAGAGTCAGTGCTCACCATAGTTATTGTTGCAACAGTAGAATCGTTGCGCAGTAATGTTACTGTGCGCTGTTTCTCGCTCGGGTCAAGCGAAAGTTTTAAGAATACCTCTGTGCAGGTCACATCCTCTACTACAAACAGCAACGTGTTGGGCTTGGGCTGTACACCGGTGTCGGGACAACCGGAGAAGAGAAGAAGAATGATGAATGCGGTGAGAAAGAATTTTGTCATACGTGTTCGCTCTTTTCGCCCAGTTTAATTTCTGCTGTGGTCTTGTAACAACGAAGATGTAAGATTTCTAAAAAACTTTACGATGTGAAACCGATGCGAAGGTAAGGTGAGGTAAGGTAAGGTAAGGTAAGGTAAGGTGCCTTCCCTCCGTTCATTCGCCTTAGTGGTTGAATATCTCTAACTACTGCGATGTAACTGCTGTAATATACTTTTCACGGAGAGGTTTGTCAATGCGGATTAGTAGAAAAATTGCGAAAAATTTCGGATGGGAAAAACCCCACAAGCGGCAGAATGCAATAACTATCGGCTATGATTCTTCGAGGCTTTCTTTCACTCCAGCGCGCCCATGTACACTTCAGTGTCATATTCAAACGTAATGGTACCGTTCTGCTGTGTTCGATCGAAGATATTTCTCAATTCGGCTATCATTGGTTCAAATCGTTCGTCATCATTCAGCGGCACGTACGACGATGAGAGAAGTCTTCCCTTCAATCCTTCAAAATCAAATCGCTGGCTGTTGAAAAAAACTTTCCTGACGTGTGTAGTGAAAAAATTTGAGAGTACCGTTTCATTCACGTGGCGGTGATCAATCTGCTCGTAATCTGAGGAATAGCGGAGCAGTAATTCTTCGTACGCTTTCAGAAATGGCGACGTATCGGTTCTCCGCGTGTTCCAGACAAGCACCGACGAACCGCCCGGCTTTCCGATGCGGCGGAATTCTTTTTTTGTTTTCTCCTGATCGAACCAGTGAAACGCCTGTCCCGCCATAACAAGATCAACACTGTGCAGCGGCAGTGTTGTCGCTTCTGCCGTTCCATTGATGCTTTTGAAATTCGAATAGCGACGCAGTAATTTCTCGGCGGCAATCCTCATTTCGTTGTTCGGCTCAACGCCAAAAACGATATTGCCGTTGCGAAGAAAAATTTCTGAAAGGATACCCGTTCCCGAACCGACGTCTGCGATCATCCACGACGGTTTCAAATGAAGTTCGCCTGTGAGAAATGAAAGAACTTCCGGGGGATAACCGGGGCGATAGCGGATATAATTCTCGACTCTGTTTGAAAAACGTTCTGTGGAAGACACCGCCGTTTTTTGGTGAGTGGTTTTCATTTTTTCTTGATTTGATGCGCTAATGTAATTTAAATTGCCACGGCCTTCAGGTCATGGACGAAGAGCCCTAATCAACAGAGGCTTTAGCCAAAAGCAATCTTTTTAGGCTAAAGTCATTGGGAAGACCGTTGCTCTTTTCACCACAACATAAATGTTGTGGCTATTAAAATCAATTTTTTGTAACACTTCTGTTCATTACATTGTCGCACGCTGTTTCTTAAACCGGCCGAGTGATGCGGAAAAAATTCCCGCGCTTGCTTTTTGTGTTTCATCAAGACGGCGGCGATGTGAAGAAAGAATATCGCTGCGGGTGATGATGCCGACAACCTTCGCCGGTTCTTTGCGGGACACGACCGGCAGTCGTCCGACAGAATGGTGCACCATATGATCCGCCGCTTCCCGCAACGAGCAATCATCATAGACCGCTGCGGGCACGCGCTGGATGAGATCGCGAAGCTTCATCTCTCCCAAAGGGATTTTCAATCCGGAAATCGAATCGCTGAACAAATTCCGCCGCGTTACCACTCCGACAAGATGTCCTTCCGCATCAATCACGGGAAATCCCTGATGATGCGAACCGCTGGCACCGGATGAAATCCATGCGTGCACTTTCTCCACCGTGTCATCAGCGTTCAATGTTACAACGGGCTTCGAAGCAAAATCGCGCACGAGAAGCTGATCAAGGAAATCAGCCGTGTATTCTGCCGGCACACGCACCCCGCGGCGAACAATCTTTTCTGTCATAATCGTATTTTCCATGAGGAAGAACGAAGCAAGAAACGCCGCCGTGCATCCGCCGAGCAGCGGCAATAATCCGATCGGCTGCAGCGTTGTTTCAAATGCGAACACAACGGACGCGAGAAGCGCACGCGATGCGCCTGAGAACATTGCCGCCATTCCCACGAGCGCCGCAATTCGCACATCAATGCCAAACGACGGGAACAACATTGCTGCACCGGCGCCGATCACCGCGCCCAACGCACCGCCGATAGTAAACAACGGCGCAAGCGTTCCTCCTGATGTTCCGCTTCCTAACGCAACTGCCCATGAAATAAATTTGAAAATACAAAGGAAGAACAGCGCCTTCAATGCAAATGATCCGGAAACAATATTTTCAATATTGTCATAACCGACACCTAATGTCCGCGGTGCGAAATAGCCGACGACGCCGACGGCAACTCCGCCGAGCGCGGGCCACCACATCCAATGCACCGGAAGTTTTTCAAACATGTCTTCAATCTTGTACACACTTCGTGTAACGAACACCGAGGCAACGCCGACCACTCCTCCAAGAACGACGTATGTAGCTAACGCGGCGCCGCCCGGCTCGCTTAAATTCGGCATAGCGAAAATCGGTTTTGCCCCGACCAGTGCAATGCGCACGGCAGTTGCCGTCGCCGCAGCGAGCGACACAGGAATAATTGAGCGCGGACGGAATTCAAACAGCAAAAGTTCAATGGCAAGAATCACTGCCGAGACAGGGCTGCCGAATGTCGCCGCCATACCTGCCGCGGCGCCTGCAGCAAGAAGCGTTTTTCGTTCATCAGCAGTTGTTTTCAAAAGCTGTCCGACGAGCGAGCCAAGCGCGCCGCCTGTGGCAATGATCGGACCTTCCGCGCCGAACGGCCCGCCGGTACCGATAGCAATAGCAGCAGAAAGCGGTTTGAGAAATGTGAGGCGCGGTTCAATGCGGCTTTCATTTGTCAGCACTTGTTCCATGGCTTCAGGAATTCCGTGTCCGCGAATTCCTCGAGAACCGTACCGCGCCATGAATCCGACAATGATGCCGCCGATAGATGGAACGATCAGCACCAGCCAGCCCAAATGATTTCCCGACGGCGAAACGAAGTTTGCATTGAATGTCCCGTAGAATGAAATGTTTGTAACGAGATAAATGAGCCGCATCAAAATTTGAGCGATGAACCCGGCAGCAAATGCGACAATGACGGCAAGCGAACTGATGAAGACGACGCGGCCTGTAACTATTCCCGATTGCGTTGGAACGTGTACCGAAGCAAGAGAAGGACCAAGCGACGGTGCAAGGGGAAGTCCGTCGGTGGTTGAAGAATTGGAAATCTTTTTGTGATCGTTTTTATTCTCCTCACTAACGTCTGACATTCCACAATAATCCTTTCACGCGCGATGTACAATGAAGCACACTGCAACTTCTGCTGCACAGCAAATTTAATATTAATTCTTTGGAAAACGGCAAATTGTGACCATTTAAAATATACAATGATGAGCGGGATTTTTCAACCTCGGCGCGCTATTTCGCTTTCAAAAACCAATTCATCAGTTGAACTTTACACACAATAATAGTACAATACCTCACTTTTCATTCAACTTCCAACCAGATTGAGGTAAAACAATGATAAAGAAAAGCTGCCCTAAGGGGGTTTGCAACCGGATTCTGGCGCTGATGTTTCTCATCAGCAGTGTGCTCGCGGCGCAGGTTCACATCAAATTTGTTGAATACGACCTGCCGAACGGCTTGCATGTAATTCTACACGAAGATCATTCGGCGCCGATCGTTTCGCAAGTGATGATATACCATGTCGGCTCGAAGAACGAAAAACCCGACCGTACCGGATTTGCGCACTTCTTTGAACATTTGATGTTCGAGGGATCGCCGAACATTCCACGCGGCGAATTTTCCAAAATGGTGCAGAACGCGGGCGGCACGTTCAACGCCTCAACGAGCTTCGACCAAACGCAGTATTACATCACCGCTCCGTCCAATCAGCTTGAGCTGATGATGTGGATGGAGTCGGAGCGAATGCTCCATTTGAAAATTGATTCCATCGGCATTGAAACACAGCGCAATGTGGTGAAAGAAGAGCGGCGGCAAAATTACGAAAACCGTCCGTACGGTTCTCTCTTCGAAGAAATTTTTTCACACGCGTACAAAGTCCACCCGTACCGCTGGGTGCCGATCGGCTCGGTGCAATACATTGACAAAGCGACGTACGATGAATTCGAAGAATTCTACAAAACATATTACGTTCCGAACAATGCCTGCCTCGCCATTGCCGGCGATATTGACATAGAAAAAACAAAAGCGCTGGTGAAAAAATATTACGGTGATATTCCCCGCGGCACGCGCGAGATGTACCGGCCGACCGTTGTCGAGCCGCCGCAGAAAGCCGAAATCCGCGATTCCGTGTACGATAACATTCAGCTTCCGGCGGTGATCGAAGCGTATCACATGCCTGCCCAAGGCACAAAAGATTATTACGCGCTGAACATGCTCACAACGCTTCTCACAGGCGGAGAAAGCTCGCGGCTGAACAAACGGCTTGTTGACAACGACAAGCTCGCATTGCAGGTCGCAACGTTCCCGATGGATTTGGAAGACCCGTCGTTGTTCATTGTGCTCGGCATAGCAAATTTTGGAAAATCGCTGGACACGGTTGAAGCTGCGATGGACGACGAGATCGGAAAAGTGAAAACGCAGCTCATCAGCGATGAAGAGCTGACAAAAATCCGCAACGAGCAAGAGACGGGCTTCATCGAAAAAAACCGCACGGTGCAAGGCAAAGCGGAAATGCTGGCGAATTATTACCTCTTCTTCCACGACACGAATCTCATCAATTCTGAAATTAATAAATATCTCGCAGTGACAAAAGAAGATATTCAGCATGTGGCGCAAAAATATTTGATGCCATCAAACCGCACCGTTCTTTATTATGTCCCAAAATCTAAGTAGCAAAGGAGCAACCATCATGAATCTGAAAATGGAGAGAAAAAATTTCTTCGCGTCGATCTTTTCTGCGATTCTCAGCCCAAGGCTGATCAGCCTCTGTCTGATTTTCGCTGCTCCGTTGGCGGCACAGCCACAAAGTGGTCTTCGACTTGATCGCAGCAAAATTCCGCCCCCCGGACCGGCGCCTGCCGTCGCATTCCCGGATTACGATGTGCTGACAAGCGATAACGGCATCCGCGTGATTATCGTGCGAAACACGGAGCTTCCCACCGTGAGCATGCAGTTATTGATTGATCGCAAACCGGTCCTCGAAGGCAAAGATGCGGGCTACATTGATATCGCAGGCCAATTGCTGCGCGACGGAACCACGACGCGCACAAAAGATCAATTGGATGAGGAAGTGGATATGATCGGCGCAGACCTTTCGTCGAGCGGCACAACCGTTTCCGCGTCGGGGCTTTCGAAATATACAGACAAGATTTTTGAATTAATGTCCGACATTACGCTTCATCCGTCGTTTCCGCAGAACGAACTCGACAAATTGAAAACGCAGACCGAATCGGATTTGAAATTCCGGAAAACCGAACCGAACGCGGTCGTTGAGGTTGTGCGCCAGCGAATTTTGTACGGCGACAATCATCCCTACGGCGAAGTGGAAACGGAACAGACGGTAGACAACATCACGCGCGATAAGTGCGTCGAAATGTACAATACATTCTTCAAGCCAAATCACGCAATTCTTGCCGTGGTTGGAGATGTGAACAAAGATGAAGTGATGAAGCTTGTCGAAAAATATTTCGGCACGTGGAAAGAAGGCGATATCCCGGATCCGACATTCGAGACGCCGAAACCCATCAGCCGCACCGAAGTCGCACTTGTTGACCGCCCAAGCTCGGTGCAGTCCGTCATCCGTATTTCTCAAACAGTTGAATTGCAGCGCACTTCGCCGGACGTCATGCCGGTTTCCGTGATGAACACGCTTCTTGGCGGCGGCTCGTACTTCCGCTTGTTCGAAAATCTGCGGGAGAAACACGCATACACGTACGGCGCGTACAGCAGTTTGGGACCTGACGAGCTGATCGGCAATTTCTCTGCGTCAACGTCCGCACGGAATGCCGTGACCGACAGCGCTATCACGCAAATGATGTACGAGATCAAACGCATCCGCACAGAAAAAGCGGAAAAAGACGAACTTCAAATGGCGAAGAATTATATGAGCGGCAGTTTCGTGCGAAGCCTTGAAAGTCCCAGCACCATCGCGCAGTACGCCATTGCCATCGAGCGCTATCATCTTCCAAAAGATTATTACAAAACGTATTTGAAGCGGCTTGACGAAGTTGGTGCCGATGATGTTGAGCGTGTGGGAGAGAAATATTTGCAGCCGGATCATGAGCTGATCGCCGTCGTCGGCAAAGCGAGCGAGGTGAAAAATACGCTTGTGCAATTCGGTCCAGTGGCAATGTATGATGAAGAAGGAAATCTGATTCCTGAAAAACCGGCGGAGAACATCACCATTACGCCGGATGAAATCTTCAACAAGTTCATGGAAAAAACCGGCGGCAAAGCAAGGTTAGATGCCGTGAAAGACAAAACGATGGAAATGAGCGGCACAATGATGGGCACGGCGGTTTCCGTGAAAACCATTGAGAAGGCACCAAACAAAGTCTATTCCGAAATGAGTTTTGGCGGAATGTCGCAGAAGACCGGCTTCGACGGCGAACACGGATGGATCGTTTCGCCGCGCGGAGAAATGGAAATGACAGGAAGCCAGCTTGAAGGAATGAAGATCGAAGCACAGACAAACTTCTACGAGCATTACAAAGACATGGGCATTACTGCCAAAGTTGCCGGAATGAAAACGATCGCCGGAAAAGAATGCTACGAAGTGCAGTTCACGACGACGGACAGCGCAGAGTTCAGCCAGTATTTTTCTAAAGATGATTTTTTGAAAGTGCGCGACGCGAAAACGCTCGACACTCCGCGCGGACCAATTGACCAGATTACCGATTACTCTGACTATCATGATTTCAACGGCTTTCTCGTGCCGACACGCGTGGTGCAGAGCGTGATGGGACAATCGCTGGAATTGAAGTTAGACAAATTTATTGTGAACACTGGCGTGGAAGATTCGTTGTTCGTAAAGCCATGAGGCGGGATTGACGATAAGTCGTAGGACATCTTAGAGATGTCCTACGACATAAAGCAATTTATGGCACCTGAAAACATCCTATTCGGCTGGGCAAAAAAAATTCCGTTACACTCAACGAATCAGCATGACAAACACGGCAAACCACATCAAGCGGCGAACTCCAGAAATGTGTAGATTGTAGTATCAAAAATTAGCGTTCAGAACAAACAAAGGAGAAAATCATGACCACTTCATTTTTTATCGTCGTGTTTGCCGCCATCGGAATTTTTTTGCTCGTTGCCAAACCAAGAAATCTTCAATATCCGGTGAACACAAAAAAACTCGGGCTGGCGAGTCTCGGGCTGGCAGTATTAACTATGCTGTCTGCATCGTTTACCATTATTGAGCCGGGGTATGTCGGAGTTCCTGTTACGTTCGGCAACGTGGGGTCACACTCTCTTCCTGCCGGATTTCACCCGATATTCTTTTTGACTGATGTCTATAAAATGTCCATCCAGACGAAAGACTATACGATGTCTTCAGTCAATGCCGAAGGAAGCAGAAGCGGCGACGATGCTGTTGCCACGCTGTCTCGCGATCAGCTTATCCTGAAGTTCGACGTGACCGTCTGGTATCATTTAGATCCGTCGCAGGCAAATGATGTGTACAGCAATATTGGTTTGAATTACGAAGACGTTATTGTAAGGCCGGCGATCAGAACGGCGCTGGTCAATGCGGCAACGAAGTTTGATGCCAGCGATGTGATGTCGCTCCAGAGAGACGCTTACACGAAAATGGTGACTGATTTATTATTGCAGGAGCTTTCCGGTAAAGGCGTTATTTTGGACCGCGTGCTTATCAGGAACGTAGAGCCGCCCGCAACCGTCAGCGATGCGATTGCAGCAAAGCTGAAAGCTTCCCAGCAAGCACAGCAAATGGAATATACCATACAATATGCCCAGAAGGAAGCACAGCGAAAAGCGATCGAGGCGCAGGGTATCGCAAACGCTCAAAAAATAATCAACAACGGATTGACACAGAACTATCTGCAATGGTATTACATCTCTCAACTCAAAGAGTTGGTGAATAGCCCGAATAACTCAACAATCATTTTGCCATACGACCAAAAATTAACGCCGCTTTTGAATATCGGCGGCGGCAAAAAGTAAAAGCGGTGCTCTTGATTATTTGACCACAGGAGAGAACGATGCTGGAGCTTCGTCCGAATTGTGAGTGCTGCAATAAAGATCTGCCGCCGGATTCCTCCGAGGCGATGATCTGTACGTTCGAATGCACCTTTTGCAGAGACTGCGTTGAGAACAAGCTCAATTTTGTCTGCCCGAACTGCGGTGGCGGATTCGTTCCCCGCCCGATCAGGCCGAAGCCGCTTTTAGCGAAGTATCCGGCATCAACGAAGCGCGTTTATAAACCCGAAGGCTGCAGAAGCGCCAAATAGCATTTGCCGGCTGCTCCGCACATTTCAATGGAACAACCGGCAAATTTTTTCTTTTTCAAATTTGATTTTTAATCTTTTTTCTCACCATCTTCGCGGTGCGTCTTTCACACAACGGACAGTGTCGCGGGCGATGAGCAATTCTTCATTTGTCGGAATAACAAGAATCTTCACCCGCGATGATTGCTTTTGCACCTCCCCTTCTTTTCCTGCAAGCATTTTTTCGTTGAGCGATTCATCCATCTCAATGCCGAGCCATTCAAGTCCTTGGCAAATCCGCTTTCTGATCGTCGGGGAATTTTCACCGATGCCGCCGGTGAACACCAGCGCTTCGGCTCCGTTCAGTTCCGCAAGATACCCGCCGATATATTTCTTCACGCGCTGGCAGAAAATCTCGATCGCCATTTTTGCGCGCCGGTCCTGGTTTTCTCGCTCTTCATCAATGAGGTCGCGCATGTCGTTCGTCAAGCCGGAGATGCCGAGCAGTCCCGACTGCTTGTTCAACAGCGTATCAATTTCGCCGATGCCCATTCCTTCTTTGTGCATCAGATATTCGATGATCGAAGGATCAATATCGCCCGAGCGCGTTCCCATCACCAAACCTTCAAGCGGTGTTAACCCCATGCTCGTATCAACCGACTCGCCGTTCTTAATAGCGCATGCTGAACATCCATTGCCCAAATGCAGCGTGATGATGTTCGTTTCTTCCCGTTCGATATGCATCATTTGGCGGTAACGGTAGCCGACGTAACGGTGCGATGTGCCATGAAATCCGTACCGGCGGATTTTGTGCCGGCGGTACAACTGATATGGAATAGCGTAGAGGAATGATTTCTCCGGCATCGTTGAGTGGAACGATGTATCGAACACCGCCACTTGCGGAATTCCTTCGCCGAACAATTCAATCGCAGCACGAATGCCTTTCAGGTTTGCAGGATTGTGAAGCGGTGCAAGGTCAATGCAATCTTCAATGCCTTTGATGACTTCATCGCTGATAATGACTGAGCGGGTAAATTTTTCAGCGCCATGCACAACACGGTGGCCGATGGCGTGAATATCTGCCAGAGAACGAATGCCGGGGATTCCCGCTTCAGCAGAAATAATCCACCGCACAACAAAATCAAGCGCGGTGCGGTGATCGCGCAGCGGCACCGCTTGTTTAATCGGCGATTTTCCTGCCGCTTCAAAGGTGATGAGCGCCTGGCTGCCGATGCGCTCGATGATACCTTTCGCACGCTGCATATCGGCATCGGTTTCGATAAGCGAAAGGTCGGTTTCGATGATTTGAAATTTCAGCGACGAGCTGCCGCAGTTAAGTACGAGGATGTTCATTGTCGTTGTCTTTCGGAATAAAATATTTTGGAATCACTTCGGAAAAGACCTCTTTGTAATGCTTCCGTGCAACAATGTGTTCGTTGCCTTTGTATTCAATAAGCATAAATTCATCGAGGAATTTTTGAATGTGTTGTTGGAGTGCTTGAGCCTGAGGCTCATCTGCCTTCGGCGGAGAAGAGGTGTCGTTATGAGCCATGCAAGACTCCTTTCGTTAGAAGGTACTGCTTAATAATTTACGGAATTTTTTTGAAAGGAACATGTGCGGCAGAAAATTTTTCCCTTGCATTTTACCGGGCATTTTGTTTCTTACGTAGTAGCGGCTCAATTCAGAGTGCACAGTTGTTTTCCTTCAACAGAACAACAAGCAGCCGCGAAAGAGACGGGGGATTGTGCCAAAAGCCCCCCAGGACCCTTTGAAGGCTATGCCATGACACTCTCGCACAAAGAAAAGGAGCACGTATAATGCATCGGTTACTGGAACACCATGTTCTGGGAAACACACTCGCGGAATATCTTTTATTTTTCTGTTACTTCATTGCCGGCGTCATTGCGGCACTTCTGTTTCGCAGGATCATTCTCAAAAGATTAAAAGTTCGGGCAAGTCTGACAAAAACAACGCTCGACGATTTCCTTGTGAATTCCCTTGAGCGGTTTCTTGTCCCGGCAATGTATTTTTGTGCACTGTATGCGAGCGCGCAAACGTTGAACCTCCATCCCACTGTATCGCGCGTCCTCGACACCGCGGGAATCATTGTCATCACAATTATTGCAATCCGTTTTGCTACTGCGGCAATCGGGTATTCGTTTCAAGAATATTGGCTGAAGAGATATCAAAATGAAGCACACACTCGCAGCCTTCGCGGATTCATGCCGGCGGTCAATGTGTTGGTGTGGGGCATCGGCATTGTCTTTCTGCTTGATAATTTAGGCGTACGCGTTTCTGCTGTCGTCGCCGGGCTCGGCATCGGCGGTGTTGCTGTCGCGTTGGCGGCGCAGGCAGTGCTGAAAGATTTGTTCAGCTACTTCGCTATCCTGCTCGATCGCCCGTTTGAAGTGGATGACTTCGTCATCGTTGATGATTACATGGGAAGCATCGAGCACGTAGGAATAAAAACGACGCGCATCCGAAGTCTCAGCGGCGAACAGTTGATTATTTCCAACGCCGATCTGACGAGCTCCCGGTTGCGTAATTATAAAAGAATGGCAAAACGGCGCGTCGTATTCCAATTTGGAATTCTCTACGAAACACCTCAGGAAACAGTCGCGCAGATTCCCGGAATCGTTGAGCATATTATCCGCGCTCTTGATCAAACTTCTTTTGACCGCGCACACTTTGCGAAATTCGGTGAATCGAGTTTAATCTTTGAAGTCGTCTATTATGTCCTGTCGAGCGATTACAATCTTTATATGGACATTCAGCAGAAAATAAATTTTGCATTGATGAAAGAATTTAGCGCGCGCAACGTTTCCTTCGCCTATCCCACGCGGACGGTGTATCTCACAAAATCAGGAGTCGAATAAATTATTCATTCATCAGTTCATTAAGGCGAGCCGGACAGCAACGGCTCGAACTACTTTTGCTGAGAAAGGAGGCGCGCTATCATGGCACCGCATCAAAAATCCAACAGAATCGTGCTCGTTTCAAATCGCCTGCCAATCACGATTCGGAAAACCGATAAGGGATTAGACTTTCGACCAAGTGCCGGCGGACTTGCAACCGGTTTACGGTCTGTCAAAATCGATCAAGAGACCCTTTGGGTCGGCTGGCCCGGAACAGTCTCAAAGGAAGACCGGAAAGAAGCAGAAGCGACACTGATACAGAAGCACAACCATACGCCGGTGTTCATGAGTGAGCGGCTGGTGGAAAAGTTCTATGAAGGATTTTGCAACCGGACAATTTGGCCGCTGCTTCACTCCTTTCCGATGTACACTAAATATTCTGCGTCGGAGTGGGAGGCATATAAAGAAGCGAATTTACTGTTTGCCGAGAAAGTCATCAAAGTGGCGCGGCACGACGACACGATCTGGGTTCACGATTACCATTTGATGCTTTTGCCGAAGCTGCTGCGCGAACATTTCCCGCACGCAAGCATCGGATTTTTTCTTCACGTGCCGTTTCCGCAGTACGACATTCTCCGTCTTCTTCCACAGAGCAAAGATGTCGTCGAGAGTCTTCTTTCGGCTGATTTGATCGGCTTTCATACGCATGATTATGTGCAGGCGTTCCTCGGCAGTGTGCGGAGGATTCTCGGTTACGACAATGCACTGGGACAGATCATGCTGGGCGACCGCGTCGTGCAAGTGGATGTATTTCCGATGGGAATTGATTTCGATCGCTTCTCACATGCAGGACAAGATGCGGCGGTGCTGGAAGAAGTGCAACAAGTTCACGAGCGCATTGGCAAAAGAAAAATTGTTTTCCTTGTATCGCGCCTCGACTACACAAAAGGAATCCCGCAAAGCCTCGATGCCATCGAAGAATTCTTCCAACATTATCCGCAGTGGCATGAAAAAGTGACTTTTGTTCTTATTGTTGTCCCGTCACGCGAACGAGTGGAGCGCTACGCCACGCTGAAACGCCAGATTGACGAGCAAGTCGGCAACATCATCAGCACGTACGCAACGCTTGACTGGGTGCCGATCCGTTACATTTACAGGAACCTCGATTTCACACTCTTGGTTGCATTATATGAAGCCTCGGACGTCGCCCTCATTATTCCTTTGCGCGACGGCATGAATCTTATCGCAAAGGAATACCTCGCCGTGCAAAATGATTGCGAGGGTGTGCTGATTCTGAGCGAACTTGCAGGCGCAGCAAAAGAACTTTTGGAGTCGGTGATTGTGAATCCGAATAACACTGAAGATGTAGCTGCAGCAATTGACCGGGCGCTGACAATGCCCATCGATGAACAGCGCCGCCGCAACGAGATCATGCGCCAGCGCCTTCAAAGCTTCAACCTGGAGCAGTGGGTCCATGCATTCCTTCACCGCCTCAACGATGTCGTCACGCAGTCACATTCTTTGTCGGTGAAAATTCTGAGTTCAACGACAAAGAAAGAATTGCTGAAAGAATATGCCAAGGCACAACGCCGGCTTCTTATTCTCGATTACGACGGAACACTTGTGCCGTTTGCCAATTCACCGGGCGCCGCAAAACCCGACAACGAGTTGTATCAAATTTTGAAGACGCTTTCGGATTCTCCAAAAAATTCCGTTGTCATTCTCAGCGGGCGCGACCGGCAGTCGCTTGAAACGTGGTTTGGTTCGATGAACGTCACGCTCGCGGCAGAACACGGCGGATGGGTGAAGCGCAACGAAAAAGCTGAGTGGCATTCCACTATTGCGGGCTCGCAGGATGTCTGGAAAGAACAGGTGCGCCCCATCCTTCAGCTTTATGTTGACCGGATTCCGGGATCGTTCATCGAAGAAAAAGATTTTGCACTCGCGTGGCATTACCGTCAGGCAGATGTTGAATCCGGCTCCGTCGCATCCAAAGAGTTGCTCGACACGGTGTCGAATCTCGCGGCAAACTTCGGGATTCGTGTTTTGCCGGGAAGCAAAACTGTTGAAGTGCGGAACGCCGGCATTGGCAAGGGAATTTTCTATAATCAGCATTTTGCAAAAACAAACATCCCATTCGTTCTTGTAATTGGCGACGACTGGACGGATGAAGATTTGTTCGGCGTGCTTCCTCCGGAAGCATATTCCATCAGAGTAGGCAAAAGCGTATCGAAAGCACGCTTTAATGTCGAATCTATTTCGGATGTGCGGACATTATTAATTGATTTGGAAAGGAAGTAATACGTTGACTCTCAATGATTACCGTCCGATCGTTGGCGATAAAATCATTTCTGAAATTTACAGGCTTGCCCGCGATCTTTATGGAGCGAAAGTGCTCCACATCAATTCTACGTACTACGGCGGCGGCGTTGCCGAAATGCTCTACACGCTCATTCCGCTGTTGAACGATGCGGGCATCAGCGCAGACTGGAGGATTCTCCGCGGGTCGCAAGACTTCTTCATGATCACGAAAAAATTTCACAACGCAATTCAGGGAGACCACATCAACCTCAGCGATGTGAAGAAAGATGTGTACGTGAAAACCAATGAAGATTTTTCATCGTACTGCGAAATTGATCACGATGCGGTGATCATCCACGACCCTCAGCCGCTGCCGCTGGTTCGTTTTTATAAAAAACGCCAGCCGTGGATCTGGCGCTGCCATATTGACCTCTCACATCCGAACCAGGAATTGTGGCACTTTCTCACCGATTTCATTTTGCGATACGATGCAGTGATCGTTTCCGCAGACTACTACCGGAAGGACGACCTTCCTGTAGAGCAGAAAGTCGTCGCTCCGGTCATTGATCCGCTGACAGCAAAGAACAAAATGCTGCCGCACACTCTTATTCACAAGATGTTGAAAAAAAATGATATCCCGACCGACAAACCGCTGATCACACAAATCTCCCGCTTTGATAAATGGAAAGACCCCGTTGGTGTTGTTGAAGCGTTTAAGCTGGTGCGGCGCAAAACCGACTGCCGCCTCGTATTGTGCGGCAGTATGGCACCGGACGATCCTGAAGGATGGGATATTTATGACAACGTGAAATCAAAAGCGAAAACACTGATCGAGAGCGGCGACGTAATTTTGAACACGACGGAACATAACGTTCTTGTCAATGCGCTTCAGCGAAGTTCCGCAGTCATAATTCAGAACTCGACGCGCGAAGGTTTCGGGTTGACGGTGACCGAAGCATTGTGGAAAGGAAGACCGGTCGTGGCGACAAATGTCGGCGGCATTCCGCTGCAAATTGTGGACGGAGAATCGGGATTTCTTGTTGAGCCGGAGAACAGCGAGCAGTTGGCACAGCGCACATTGGAAATTCTTCAACACCCGGAAATGGGCAAACATTTCGGCGAACGCGGTCGCGAAGACGTGCGCCAGAAATTTCTTATCACACGAATGGTGTACGACGATTTGAAGTTATTAAGAGAGATGATCGGATAACGGGGGGAACATAACCTCACCGATTCACACCTTTCATCGCTCGCTCGTTGTACCGCATTCCTGCCGCACTATCCGGGGGAAGAATTTCATTCATGCGATCAAGATCGGCGCGGCTTAGTTCAACTTCGAGTGCACCAATATTTTCTTCGAGATACTTTCTCTGTTTTGTTCCGGGGATCGGAGCAATGTCGTTTCCCTGCGCAAGCACCCAGGCAAGCGCAAGCTGAGCGGCAGTGCAATGTTTCTCTTCTGCAAATTTTTTAATCTTCTCCACGATCTCCAAATTCTTCGTGAAATTTTCTCCCTGAAACCGTGGATGCGTGTGCCGGAAATCGTCCGGAGAAAGACTTTCCTGTGTAGCAAATCTGCCGGTAAGAAATCCGCGCCCCAACGGACTATACGCGACAAAGCCGACACCAAGCTCGCGGCACACAGGAAGAATTTCTTCCTCCACATCGCGCGTCCAAAGCGAATATTCTGTTTGCAGCGCGGTGATTTGATGAACAGCGCACGCGCGCCGCAGTGTTTTTGCCGACGCTTCAGACAAACCGAGATGGCGCACTTTTCCTTCTTTGACAAGCAACGCCATCGCGCCGACGGTTTCTTCAATCGGCACTTCCGGGTCAACACGGTGCTGGTAGTAAAGGTCTATGACGTCAACGCCGAGACGGCGCAGGCTCGCTTCGCAGGCGTAGCGCACATATTCCGGACGCCCGTTCACACCGAGAAAACTCCCGTCCTTCCCGCGGACATTTCCGAATTTTGTTGCAATAACAACTTCGCTTCGATGTTCTTTCAATGCTTTCCCGACAAGCTCTTCATTTTTTCCGACACCGTACATATCGGCGGTATCGAAAAAATTAATGCCACGATCAATCGCGCGGTGAATTGTTGCCATTGATTCGGCATCATCGCGCCCGGCATAAAAATCGGACATGCCCATGCAGCCGAGTCCGAGCGCTGAAACTTTCAGCTTGTTTGTTCCTAGTTCACGATAGTTCATCAATGTAATTCTCCTTCAACAAAGAAAAATGGATTCCTGGATTGTTGGATAATTGGATTACTGAAAAAATTGAAGTTTATCAATTCAATAATCCATTCACCCAATCAAACGTGTGTTTTTAAAAAATGCAGTACAACCCGCCATGCCTGCTCGGCGGATTCTTTATGATATGTTGAGCGGGCATCGTTAAAAAATCCGTGTGCAGCTTCAGAAAATTCGATGTTCGTGTACGGCTTGCCGGCGGAGCGAAATGCATCAACAATTTTTCTACTGTGTTCGGGCAGAATTCTTTTATCTTGCCCTCCCCAGAACATTAACGCCGAACCATGAAGCTGCGGCACGCGATTCACGAACGATTCTGCAATTCCGCCGCCGTAAAAGCTGATCGCGGCGCTCACAGGAACAAGCGTGTTCGTCTGAAACGCAACGCGTCCGCCCAGACAAAAGCCGATGCATGCTGTTCTGTTTTTATCAACGGAAGAATCGTGCACAAGCCAATCGTACACCGCAAGAATATCTTTTTCGGAAAGGTCTTCTTTCATAGCGGCGATGTGTTTTTGCGTACCGGGAAAGTCGTCGTAGTCGCCTTCAAATCCTGCGCCGGTGCGGTGAAACAATTCCGGCGCAATTGCCACATATCCTTCGCGCGCAAAACGCTCCGCCACATCGCGGATATGCGCGTTCACACCGAATGCTTCCTGATACACAATGACGCCGGCTTGTCCGCCGTCTTTGGGGCGGCGATCTTTTTCCGCTGAATCCGGCCGCGCAACATACGCACGCATTTCTGTACCGTCAGAAACTTTCAGCGTTACAAAATTATTCATCTCTCACCTTTCGAAGAAGAAAAGTACCGCGTTATGTGCTATGCGGCAACGTTCGGATACAACGCCGCGCCGATTGACGCAAGCACAATTGTTCCGAGCAAAAGTGTAATAAAATCGAAAAAAATCCCGAACACACTTGTTCCACCTAAAAGCATCAGCGCACGCAACGCATCAACTTCATACGTCAACGGATTAATGTGTGCAATCGCTTTCAACCATCCCGGCATCATCGCAATCGGATAAATTGCGTTGCTGGCAAAAAACAACGGCATCGTCATCACCTGACCGATTCCCATAAATCGTTCGCGCGTTTTCACAATGCACGCTATGATAAGCGAGAATGTGGAAAAAAGCGCGGACCCCAGAAATACAAAAAGAAGAATACCAAGCAAAGCAATCGGATTCCAATTAATATGTACGCCAAGAACAAGTGAAAGCCCGTAGATGATGATCGTCTGCGATGCCCCGCGAACGCCGGCAGATAATGCTTTTCCCAGCACGAGCGCCATTCGCGGAGTCGGACTGACAAGAAATTTGTGGATAATGCCGAGGTCGCGTTCCCAAATAATTGCGATGCCGTAGAAGATGGCAACGAAGAGAACACTCTGCGCAAGAATTCCAGGAGCCATAAAATCAAGATACCCGACATTGCCTGTCGGTATTGCACGGATGCGCGAAAAAACTTCGCCAAAGATTAGCATCCATAACGCAGGCTGAAGTGCGCGCGTAAAAAGCTCCGTCGGGTCGTGGCGAAGCTTTCGCACTTCGAGTTCTGCGATAACGAACATTTTGTAAAAAAATTGTCTGATCGTACGTGCGCGGCCTGCGGATGAAATTGAAATGCTCGCCTCGCTGAAGCTCCGGTGAAGCGGGCTAACCGAGCCGTCGGGCTGTGCGGCGTACTCTTGATGTTTCACGATATCCTCCTTCGGATTCGAGTGTGCCTCCGGAATAAAAAGCAAAGACATCGTCAAGGGTGCTGCCATTGCCGCCGATTGAAAATCCCTTTGGGACGGATCTTTTCAACTCGGCGGGAGAACCATTGGCAACAAATTTCCCTCGATACATAATTGCAATTCGCGAGCAGAGATTTTCTGCTTCTTCCATATAATGTGTTGTGAGAATAATTGTTGTTCCGTTGTGCGCAAGTGCTTCAACCTGTTTCCACACTGATTGACGGGCGATCGGATCGAGCCCTACTGTCGGCTCGTCGAGAAAAAGAACCGGTGGATTATGCAGCACTGCCTGTGCAATTTCGAGCCGGCGAATCATTCCGCCGGAATATGTGCGTACGAGTTTATCCTTCGCATCCGAAAGCCCCATAAATTCAATAGCGTTATGAATACGATCTTCGCGCTCGCCTGCGGGAAGATCATAGAGCTTTGCAAACAGAAGAAGATTTTCGTAACCGGTTAAACTCCCATCGGCAGAAAGCAGTTGCGGCACGTAACCGATTGTGCGGCGCACGTTTGCCGGATGATGCACAACATCCCACCCCGCAACAATCGCCGTTCCGCCGGTTGGCGGCAGCAATGTCGTCAACATTTTTATCGTTGTCGTTTTCCCTGCTCCGTTCGGACCTATCAATCCAAACACATCGCCGCGTCGAACAACAAAGCTTATTTCATCAACTGCGGTAAGTGACCCGAAGCGTCGTGAAAGACGCTTCGTTTCAAGGATAGTTTCTTTCATTCAAAAATATATTCCTTAGCCGCCTGATCGCGTACAGCAATTTGACAGCTTTTTTATTTTGAGCCGGCTGATGAATCGAATGTAATGTCTTGTGTTGTCGGCTTTTGTTTTTGCTCTTCGTTCAGTGTTCGGAACACTACATCCCACAACGGAGAGCTGACACCGAAGTTAATATCCGAATCCATGTAATGATGGCGGAAGTGATGCTTCTTCAAATACGTTCCGAGCTTTCCTCTCATCGGGAAATGATGAATCGCATAGTGCATCATATCATACACCAAATATCCGATGATGAATCCCGCAAAAAACGGGAAAACATACGTCGGGCCAAAAATATTTTTAAACAGAATAAAAAAGAATGCAGCGAGCGGTATGCTGATCGCCGGCGCCATCACGAGTCTCCGTGAATCATTGGGGTAATCGTGGTGTACGCCATGCATAATAAAATGCAGCCGTTTTCCCCACACACTTTCCGGCTGCAAATGAAATATTTCCCGGTGCAAAAGATATTCTGTGAGCGTCCATACAAATAAACCGGCAATCACCAACGACACTTGCATTGAAATACCCATTGTGCCATACGCTATGTGCAGAGAATATGCAACGACCGGAAGAAACAACACCAGCGGCGTTGCCGGATGCACGTGCGTAAACAATTCCATAAACCCAGACTGGAACATTCGTGCCGATTTGTCCTCGTTAGAAATGTAGTTCTTCATGGCTTCCTCCTCTTTTTTTCAGTTCAACATTGTTCGCCGCACCCGCGTCGCGAACTTTTTTAAAGTTCACTTCCTTTAGACATACTACTTTTTATAATTAAAATAACATTTCGCCCGTTGCACGTTTCAATTCATATACACTTAGCACATAATTATACAACGACTGCGCATTGCCTAATTGCGCCGCTGATTCTGCTGTTTCTGCATCGAGCAAATCGAGATTTGTTACAGAGCCTGTTTCGTAACGCTTGCGCGCGATGGAAACGGCTTCTTTCGCTTGTTCGACCTGCAAATTAGAAATTTGAAGTTTGTCGAGTGCCGCCCGAATGTCGCTGACTGCGCGTTCAACGTCGCTGCGAACCTGACGCTGCGTATCGTTTACATGAGCTTGTTCCGCAAGGATGTTCGCATGCGCTTCTTCTTCCTGATGATCGGTGCGGCTCCCTTCATAAATCGGCACCTGCAATTGCACGCCGGCGACCCAATTTCCCCGCAGCACATCAAGATTCGGAATGTAGCCGTTCTTGACACCGTACGCGAGATTTACTTGCAGCGACGGCAAAGCACCGAACGACACTGTTTTGTACTGCAATTCAGCCGATTGTTCTGCATCGCGAGCAAGTTTTAATTCTTCCCTTTGAGCAAACGCTTTCTGAACGAGTGAATCGGTATTTAGTGAAACCGGAGTCATAAGAAATTCTCCGCGTAATTCTACCTGTTGTTCTGCCGAAACACCGAGCAATTGGTGCAAAGCAATCTGTTGTTGATGCAGTGCATTTTCCAATTCAATTTTTTGATTTTGCGCCGCGGCGACCCGCACCTGAGTTGTCAACACGTCAAAGCTTGTCGCCGTTCCTGATTCGACCTTTTTCTGCGTAGTCTGCAAATGCTGGCTCAACGCCTCAATTTGTTCGTCAGTCACGTGGATTGATTTTTCGAGAAAGAGAATCGCATAGAAAGTACGGATAGTTTGGTATGCCAGACCGCTCTTTGTCATTTCAACCGCATCGCGTGCCGATTGGACGTGCGATTGTGCCGCGTTGATAGCAGCATTCGCTTTGCCGAAATCGTACACCGTATATCGTCCGCCGACATGCGCATCATAATTGTTTTCCGGATAGAGCTTAAAATCACCAAGCCCCGGGAAATATAATTGCGGCACGGGACCAATGCGCGTGTACAACGCATCGAATCCGGCGTTGGGTAATTTCGCAGTCTCTGCCTGAAGCACACGTGCTTCCGAGGCATAGATATTCTGATTTGCCTGCACAACGGCTGGATGGTTTTGGATCACCTGTTGCACTGCCTGTTCAACCGTCAGCGTGTCTTGAGCGTACGCCGCCCCGAAAGGGTTTTCAGCTTGCATGAAAAATAAAAAAAGCACCAAGAGTATTCGTTGCTGTCTCATAGTTCTGTCAATAGTTAATCTGTTTTGATCTTAAATCAATCATTGGTGTCACTCAAAGATCATGTTTCTGCTTGACGCGACATAAATGTTGTGTCTGTTGAAAAATAGTTTCTGGGTAACATTAGTTAATCATTCCATTACAATTATTCTTTCTTCCTGAATTTTTTCCTTAATGCCAGATGCTGCCAGCTGAGCCTTCTGTTTCTTTTTTCTCCGCAAAAATAGAATTGGAACCACACATAAAAGCGTAATCACAGCGGCGATGAAAAAATCGTCATCCACCGCTGAGACGAATGCTTGCAATGTCAAGTGATAGCCGATGAGCGCCTGCGCTCTCACCGCCGCTTCTGATAGCGGTCCGCCAACAGCCTGCTGCGCAAATCTTTCCATGCCGCGCAAAACATGTTGCGTTACCGGTGAAGACTCTACAACTGACTCGCCGTACATTGTCGTGTGAAACGTTGTGCGCATTGTCAGCAGTGTTCCCATGATCGCCACGCCGAAACTTCCGCCGATTTGTCTCAAGACGTTGAAAAGCCCAGATGCCTGCGCCATTTTCTCGCGCGGTATTTCTGAAAGAGAAACAGCGCTGAGCGGCGTGAAGATGAATCCTAATCCAACACCCCGCAAATACAGCGAAATCATGATCGAGGGACGTTCAGAAAAAAGCGACAGATAGCGATTGACGAAAAGGCTGAGTGCTAACATCACAATTCCGAACAGTGCAAGCATCTTGGGATTCGTCTTATCGGAAAGCTTGCCGGCGATGGGTCCGCAAACCGCCATGATCAAACCTATCGGCAAAAACATCGAGCCGGCTTGAAACGCCGAGTACCCGAGTCCGTTTTGCAAATACAACGGAAGCAGAAATGTGCTTCCGAACATTCCCATTCCGAAAATGAAGAGAACGAGATTCGCCATTGCGAAATTGAAATTCTTCAGCAAAGAAAGATCGATCAGCGGATGGCGGATGTTCAGTTCGACTGCCAAGAAGACAACGAATCCGATTAGCGCGATTGCGAAACATGAGAGAATAAATGGCGAAGTCCAGCCTCCTGTGTTCCACCCGGCGTCGCCGTCGGACAATGCAATCAAGAGCGCTGTAAGAAATGTAGAGACGGATAAAAAACCGATGGTGTCAAATGAACGGGTTGTTTCCGTTTTGTACTCGCGCTGAATGGCCATCGTTGCAAAAATTCCGACGATGCCGACTGGAACATTGATGTCGAAAATGGAATGCCATGCGAAATTATCTATCAGAAATCCACCGAGTGTCGGACCGAGCGACACGGAAGCGGCAGCAGCGATTCCCCAAAATCCCAGCGCGACGCCGCGCCTCTCCGGCGGAAATTCTCTTGTGACAATTGCCATTCCGACAGGCATGAGAAATCCTCCGCCCGCACCTTGCACAACTCGGAAAACAATCAGCGCCGTTTCGTTCCATGATAATGAGCAGAGAAGCGAGCCTAATGTGAAAAGCGCTAAACCCATTGTGTACGTTCGTTTGTATCCGAAATGGTCGGCAATCCAGCCAGTGGCCGGGAGAACAACGGCAAAGACCAACAGGTACGAAGTTGCTACCCATTTCACAGCGTCAACATCAATGCCGAACGTTGCCATAATTTTTGCAAGCGATACATCCACGATCGTTGCGTCGAGAACAACCATGAATGTTCCCGTCATCACGTTTGCGAGAACCCACCATTTGTATGATGGATGCTCGTGGTGGGGAACGCCGATTCCCGCAGAAAGGGACGAAGAATTTTTATTTGATGTGATTTTGCTCATGATTTTGTTGCTTTAGGTGCAGAATTGAAACCTGCTGCTACTTTATTTTTACCGACACTTCCACCGACATTCCGGGCCTCAACACCGGTTCGCGTCCGTCTGTCGTCGGAGGGTCAGTAATTGAAATTTTTACCGGCACTCTTTGCGTAACTTTCGTGAAATTTCCGGACGCGTTGTTCGGCGGGATGAGAGAGAATTCCGACGCGGTGTAATTTCCGATCTCGAAAACTTTTCCGAAAAACTTCATGCCCGGATAAGCGTCAATGTCAATCTCAACAGGATCATTCAAATGAATATGTCCTAATTTTGTTTCCTCGAGATTCGCCGCTATCCAGATATTTTTCAAATCATAAATTGTGAATATTGGCTGACCCGGCTGCACCACGTCACCGGCGAGAGCCCATCTTTTTGCGACAACGCCGTTCATTGGAGCGGCGATGACGGTATTAGCAAGCTGCGATTCGACGACTCCGAGCTGTGCCTTTGCAGCAGAAATTTTTGAAAGGTCAATGTTGTATTGAGCACGGGCGGCTTCGAGAGTTTTTTGCGCGTGATCGTACTGCTCCTTCGTGACTACTCCGCTTTTGTATTGGGCTTCTGACCTGTTAAAATCGTCCTGTGCGCGGTTCACCGCAACTATGGCGAGCGGCAGACTTTGCTGCGCAAGCTCAAGTCCGGCTTTTGCAGAAGCTTCCTGCGCGCGTAAGTCGCTGTCGTCAAGTTTTACAAGCATTTGTCCCGCACGAACGGTATCTCCTTCATCTGTGCCGAGAGAGATAATTCTTCCGAGCATCTTCGTGCTTATTGCCACACTATTTGCATCAACATACGCATCGTCGGTTGAAACATAATGCTGCATATTCATGTAGAAATAAAATCCAGCGATTGCGATGATCGTCAACACGGCAAGGATCGGAACAATCACCTTCATCCGTCGGAACAAAGGAACATTTTCGATGTCCTCGTCTCCGTTGCCGTTTTCCGCGCCTGTATAATTTTTGAGAGATTGTTGTTGAATAACGTTGTTGTCTTTTTCTTCTGCGTCCATGATGTACCTTTTACGTTTCTTTTTTTCCTTAGCCTGCGTTTAGTGGGAAAGGCGTTTGTTATGTCCCTTTATTTTCTTTTTCTGATTCCATGTAATATAATTTCGACAATGTCTTTTGTAGATTGTTCGAGTAGCCCGAAAGTTTCATCGTCGAGATTTCGTTGAAGTTTATGCAGATACCAGCTTCGTGGTCCGTACAGCATTTGCATGATGGCTTCGGCGGATTGTTGCAGATTCGTTATTCCAAACTCGCCTCTTTTTTTCCCAAGCAGGAGAATTTCATGGAGCACTTTCACTTCTTCTTTTTGAAATTCCTTATAAAGCTCCAATGAGCACGCTTTCAAATCGCCATGCTGCTGCGATACGAGTGCGCGCAGATTGGCCAAATTCCGGAAATGCTCGATCCTTTTTGAGGCGTAGCGCCGCAGCATATCGCTCGAAGAAACTTTTTTCTCCATCATCGCATGCATGTCGTCGAAGAACTGATTTTTTTCCTGCCTTACCACTTCTTCAAACAATTTCTCCTTCGTCTGAAAATAATAATAGAGCGATGCCTTCCCCATGCCGATGTCGGCGGCGATTTCGTCCATTGTCACCTTGCCGGGACCATACTGTGCAAAGCGTGTCTGTGCGGCGTTGAGGATAAGTGTTTCTTTTTCGCGTGAGAGCTCAGGAATTTTTGTTCTCATAATTGACCTTTCGACTATGAAGGTTGAACAGTCGAAATATAACAAAAGTTCCGCAGAAGATAAAGTGCAAGATTACTGCTGTTGTTGCGGCTGGTTCTGTTAAAATGGAGCTGCCCTCATATTAAAACGAAGTGAAAAAACTTCTCACCCCAGCTCTTTCCACCGAAAGCACTCTACCAGATGATCATTCACCATCCCAACGGCTTGCATGAACGAATAACAAATCGTCGAGCCGACAAACGTAAAGCCGCGTTTTTTCAAATCTTTGCTCATCGCATCGGATTCCGGCGTGGTAGGCGGGACATCGCTCATGTTCGTACGGGAATTTTGCTTTGGTTTCCCGCCGACAAATTTCCAAATGTAGGCATCAAAGCTGCCGAACTCTTTTTGAATTGCGAGGAAAGCCTGTGCATTGCGTATCGCGGCGGAAATTTTCAACTTGTTCCGCACAATCCCTTTGTCAGCAAGAAGCTGTTTCACTTTTCGTTTGTCATAGCGGGCAATTTTTTTCGCGGCAAAATTATCAAAGGCTTTACGGTACGCTTCGCGTTTGCGGAGAATTGTGATCCAGCTTAATCCGGCTTGAGTGCCTTCAAGAATAATCATCTCAAATAACTTCCTGTCATCATGCACCGGTACGCCCCACTCTTCGTCATGATATTTCTTATAGAGTGAATCATTGTTGCCCCACGGGCATCGAATTTTTTCTGTCGCCTGCGGCGCCATCTTCGATTTCATGTGCTCTCCGTTTCGATCACAGCATCCGCTTCAATTTCTACCAGCATCTCGGGCGCAATCAAGCGGCTCACTTGCACCATTGTCGTTGCTGGAAGAATTTTTTCAAAAAACTCACGGTGCGCCTTCCCGATCTGTTCCCATTGACTGATATCCGTAACGAAGATGCGAGTGCGGACAACATCGCGAAGCGAGACACCGGTTTTGTTCAACGCCGATTCAATATTTTTTATTGCCTGAACTGTTTGTTTGTACGGGTCGCCTATTCCAACGACGGTGCCGTCAACTCCGGTTGCAGTTGTTCCCGTAACGCAAACCGTATTCCCCACACGCACAGCACGGGAATAACCGACAATCGGTTCCCATCGTGTTCCACTGGAAATGTTCTGTCGCATTATTTTCTCCTTTTAGTGAAAAAGCTAAGAAAAAATCAGTTGGAGAACAAATATGGACGCCGCCCTGTTATATCTTTCATCTATTTGCGATACTTTGAACAATTCATGAAATTAATACGTTGCTTTATCGCTCCAGCAGGTGTGACACTAATTTCTGAAAATTTTTTACATCCTTATGAGACGGCGCTTTGTTTCTTAAATTCAAAAGCCAGCGCATAGCACTGTGAACCATTCCTTCAACTTTATTCGGCTTCTTACAGCAGCTGTGCTTTCGATGCCAGCCATTAACAACGCTGCCACAATGTACCGCGATTCAACTGCAACGTTGACTCCTGCTTTATATTCTTTCAATGAAACAAAATCCAATGCACATGACTCTCTCTACTCCACCGGCTCGAGTCCTGCTGCACTCCATTGGTACAATATGATCACCAATGTCCCCGGCGATTGGGTCAGATATGGCAAAGAAACTTTTCGAACGGAAAAAATTCCTGAGTACGCTGTCGTCGCGGCGGCGACCACCGCACTGGTGCTGACCGATAACGGCACATGGCGCACCGGAGATAAATGGTACCGTAGTTCATCATCCGTGAAATGGGCAAGCGACTTCTTTACCGAAATGGGAGACGGGCGCTCGCAATTCGGATTGGCTGGAGCGTTTGCGGCGTACGGATTGATTGCCGGAGATAATCGTGCGGTTCGAACGGGCAGTGAAATTGTTGAAGCTGTGCTTGCTTCCGGCGGAGTTGTGCAGATAATAAAGCATATCACCGGAAGAGAAAGCCCGTTTGTTTCCACTCAACCGACAGGTGTTTGGCGATTTTTTCCGAATCAAATCAAGTACCATAAACAAGTGCCGCATTATGATGCCTTTCCGTCGGGCCATCTCACAACATCACTCGTCACAGTTATTGTTGTTGCTGACAATTATCCGGAACTGACATGGATTCGCCCCGTGGGCTACGCGCTATGCGGGCTTATTAGTGTGAGCATGGTGAATACAGGCATTCATTGGTACAGCGATTATCCCCTGGCAATTGCACTTGGCTCTGCCTTTGGAGAAATTGTGGCTCATCCCGAAGGTGAAACTGTTGCACATCTCGGTGCATCAAAAAAAAATCCCGTGTCCATTGGTCCCTTCTTCAATGGATCAGAAATCGGCTTTGATATTTCACTCTCATTATAACTTACCATGAGGCGCAAAGAAATGACACATCCAGCTTCTTTGTCGAAACATTCCGTTTCATTTTTTCTGTTTCTTTTATACGCGTTGCTTTTTGAAAACGCTTTGTCGCTGCCTCTCAAAAACAATCACAGCGCTATTGCAGCAGCCGATTCTCTCTCGGACTTCCGAGCACTTACAGCAACGCCCGGCGTTCCTTCAAACAAGAGCAATGCCGCCATAGAAATCGAAGATGTACACTGGTATTCAATGGTTACTAAGCTTCCCAACGATTGGTATAGTTTTGGCAAACAGACTTTTCGTACACAGAACTTATCAACTGTAGCGGAACTTGGCGCGGCTACTGCCGCATTGGCAGTATTCGACCATGCCACCTATACTCAAACAAAAGATTTCCTGAACAGTACACCTTTCTTGCAGCATGCCAGTAATTATCTTGTATGCGCCGGAGATGGAAGGTACCATCTCGCTGTCATCGGCGGGTTTGCCGTTATCGGCTGGGCAGCGAATAGCAGGCGATTGTTGCAAACTTCGAGCCAACTGGTGGAAACATTCCTTGCAAGCGGATTCGTAGTACAGATTTTAAAACACTCTACAGGAAGACAAAGCCCGATTGTTGTAATACGGGATGATGATGGCGATTGGCGATTATTCCCGAATCAGAAACAATACCAACTTCACCAGTCGCAGTACTATTCGTTTCCGTCAGGGCATCTTGCAACACTGGTTGGTTCTCTCACGGTGCTCAACGAAAACTATCCGGAATATCGCGTATGGCTTACACCGGCAAGTTATCTGCTCACCGGACTGGTAGGAGCGAGTTTAGTGGGAAAAGGAATGCACTGGTACAGCGATTTACCGCTCGGTATTGCATTGGGGTATTCGTTTGGAAAAATTGCATCCACCTCCGGAAGTATTAATGTCAGTCGTTCACTCGGAGAGAATTCTCCACAAATCAATTTCTCTCCCTCGTTTACTCTTCGCGGCGGCGGCGTAGATGTAAATGTTGCGTGGTAAATTTTTAAGTCAGAACATCCTTCGCATTTTTACAATGGCAGCGTGAAATGAAATTGTGCGCCGCTGCCTGGCTTTGATTCCGCCCAGATTTTTCCGTTGTGCGCTTCAATAATTTTTTTGCAAATCGCCAAACCGAGTCCTGTTGCCTTCTCTTTTGATTTCTTCCCGATCACGTGTTTATACTTGTCGAACAAATGCGGCATGTCCGCTTCAGAAATTCCGTCGCCGGAATCCACAACAGAAATTTGTACTGCTGATGGCACTGGACGGAAAGAGACCTGAATTTCCCCTTCTTTCGGTGTGAAACGCAGCGCATTGTCAAGAAGATTTTCCAGCACTTGTTCAATATGTTCGGCATCAACTTCAACCATCTGGTGCTGATCCGCCGTTTGACAATTCAGCGAAATGCCGGCATTGCGTGCCTGCACTTCATACCGCTGGCATACATTGCCGATCAGATTTTGCAAATCAACAGAACTTTTCGTCAGAGAGATTTTCCCCGCTTCGAGCTTCGTCACATCTATCATATCGTCCAATATTGACTGCATGCGCTCCGAGGCGTCGTTGAGATAGTGGAGCAATTGTTCTTGTTCCGGCATGACGGGACCAGCCCAGCCTTTCATAAAATATCCGACCGAAGTGCGCATGCCGTTCAACGGCGTGCGAAGATCGAGAAGCAAGGTTGTCGTGTACTGAATTTCAAGATTACGCAGGCGTGCCTCGGCTTCCCGCGCACGCATAACGGAGTGAATTTTAAGCAGAAGGTTTTCCGCCTCTATCGGTTTCACCATGAACTCGGTTGCGCCAAGTTTCATGCAATCAACGGCGATGCGAATATCGTCCACACCGGTAAGAACAATAATGTCGACGTTGATAGAATGCTCTTTGCAAAATCTTAAAACTTCTATTCCGTTTTTGTTCGGCATTCGAAGATCAAGCAGCATGATATCGAATGCCTGTTTTTTCACTTTGCTGATTGCCTCGTCACCGTCAACAGCAAGATCAACAGGAAAACCTTCTTCCATAAGAACATCCTTCAAAAGCATTCGGAATGTTTCTTCATCATCTGCAATCAATATGTTGGCTTTAGCATTGTCCATTATGGACTCCTTTTATTGAATTTCTGTCTGTTTGCGGTGAACAAGTGAGATTGCAGCTTGCGCTGTCGGCATGAGAATAATTTCCTGAATATTAACATGCGGCGGGCGCGTTGCACTATACAGCACAGCGTCGGCAATATCATCCGCGCTCAACGGCGTCATGCCGGCGTATGGGGTTTTTGCTCGCTGTGTGTCGCCGTGAAACCGCACAACGCTGAATTCCGTTTCGACCAAACCGGGATCAATTGTCGAAACGCGCAGCGGCGTACCGAGCAAATCCATGCGAAGGCCTTCTGTCAATGCAGCGACGGCATATTTTGTGGCGCAATACACATTTCCTTTTGGATACACCCAATGCCCTGCCGCCGACCCAATGTTGATGATGTGTCCTTCTCCGCGCTCAATCATTCCGGGAATTACCGTACGGCTGACGTAGAGCAATCCTTTCACATTCGTATCAATCATTTCCTCCCAATCGTCGATGTGTCCTTCGAACAGCGGCTCCATGCCGCGCGCAAGCCCGGCATTGTTCACCAGGATGGAAATATTCTTCCATTCCTGCGGAAGACCGTTCAATGCGGTTTCCACTTCGGAAACTTTCCGCACGTCAAGTTTCAGTGTGTGAATTCTGACGTGAAAGCTGCTTCGGAGTTTTTGGGCGTAGTCTTCAAGCTGCTCAATCCGTCGCGCCGCAAGTAAAAGATGTGCGCCCTGCTGAGCGAACTGATGCGCACAGGCAGCGCCTATCCCGCTTGATGCGCCGGTAATAAAAACGATTTTGTTCTTCAATGAATACATGAATGACGCCTTATCATCGTGAAGTGGATTTCCTTTTTACATCTCGTTCCGGTACGCAAGCCCAAACGGAACGTACCGCACCGTGAGTCCTGCGATAAATTGACTTCCCATTCCCATGCTGCAAAAAATTCCCGGCGATATTCCTGCAATATTCAGAACTCCCGGGTACATATTGATCTTCACTCTCTCGTTAATCTTATCGGAAAGAATTAATGATGCAAGAAGAGAATTATCACGGTCGTAAAAGATTCCCGCGATCCAGCCAAGTTCGGCGGTTACAGTGCGTGTTCCATTGCGTGAATCCACTGTGCGCAGTTCTTTCGACACAAATCCGCCGCTGACTGTAATGCTGTGTCCGTTCTTGCGTTCAAAAGAAAGTCCAAGCATTCCGTTATCGCCAAAATAATAAAACAAGCTGACATGTGAAAGAAAATGAAGCGGGTATTTCATAACAAAATTTTGTCCTTCGTTTTCTACTGTGCCGAACGTCGGATTGTATGTCGGCTGCCCGTCCCACTCGGTCAGGTAAAGCGTGCGGCTGAAAAATTCGCACACTTGATCCGACGTAAACAAAACAACTCCGCCGACATCGAATATCCAGATGTCGGCAATCGGGTCAACATTCGGACCGACAAATGCTCCGTTCTCCACCGCTTCGTTGACAAAATGATACGCCGCAATGGTAACTCCTGTCCATAAACTTGGATAAGGAATGTCATGATGATGAAACCATTCAAGCGTTGCGCGCGATGTCATTCCGCCGCCGATAAGATGCAGCGTATAATTAGGCCAGTACTGCGCTTTCGTGATCGCGAGACTTGTCGGAAAAACTTCCTGACCCAAAAACCTGCTCCATCCAAACTTGTTAATCTGCGGAAACGGATTGCTGATATTCTCCCACACATTTTTTGCTCCGATATCCATTGAAAGCGTTGAAAGAGCACGCGAATGTGCGCTTGCCTGCAGCACATCAAAGCCGCCGTTGATGATAAGCGATAGCGGATTGTAAATTGCTTCGGAACCGTACTCACGCCCGTGATAGAAATATTCGGGCGATGTTTGTCCGAAAGAAACCTCGGCGCTCAAGCACAGCGCAATAATAGGCAAAAAAAGTTTCCGCTTGATCTGGAAATGCCGGCTCATCATTTTCCTGATTGTGAATCCCCTTGGGAAAGATCAAGCATATCTATGTCGGAATTTTTTAAATATGGCACGAAGTGCGGGTCGTCGAGACGCGAGAGGCGCTTCACAATTTCGGCGATGCGGTTTCCATTGTGAATGCATGACTCCAATTCCTTTCGTATGCCGGCAAGCGATTGACTGTCACTTTTCCGTTGAATCACTTGCAGCGTCAGCATCATTATGCCGAGTGGATTATTGATTTCGTGCCCAAGTGTAACCGCAAGTTCCATGATCGCCTTTTGATGCTGAAGCGCCGTCAATTCTTTTTGCAGACTGTTGATGCGCAGTCCGGCTCTAACGCGCGTAAGCAATTCTTTATCGTTGATCGGTTTCGTCAAATAATCATCTGCACCAATCTCGATGCCCTCGGTGCGCTCATCCTGCGTGTCCCGTGCGGTGAGAAGAATGAAGTATGCGTAGCGCAGCTGTTCGTCTCCTTTGACTTTTCTGCAAAAATCCAATCCGTCCATTTTCGGCATCATCCAATCCGATATGATGAGTCCGGGCGCCTCAGATTTTGCTTTTTGCCAGCCGTCTTCACCGTGCTCTGCAAGAATAATCTCATATCCGCGCGCGCCTAACCGTTTTTGCAGAAAAAGCCGGATATACTGATCGTCATCAACAACAAGAATTTTGTCAGCCATAAGATATTTTGATTAATGCGATTCTGCCGCCGGAAGTTTTGGTTCTACGAAAATAACTTTCTCACGCTCGAGAGTTACCGTACCGGCCGGCGCGCCGTGCGGTTTGCGTACGAATTTCTTTTCCGTCATTGCGACAGGGACCATGGATGCGTTTTTCATCTTGCTATAGTACGCGGCAATTGCCGCAGCTTGTTGAATCGCGGTTTTGGAAATTTCGCCGTGCCCGGTACCGGCGCGCAACACAACGTGCGAACCTCCCGAACCGCGGCAATGAAACCAGAGATCATTCGGCTTCGCATATTTCATTGTAAGCAGATCATTATTCACGCTGCTTTTTCCGGCGAGCACTTGAAAGCCGCCGTCCACAGTAAATATCCGAAACGGCGGAAGCGGCGAGCTGCCCTTCTCCTCCAATCCGATAGTCTCTTTTAATTCCGCTGCATGTGTATGGGTGAATTGCTTCAGCATTTCTTTTGATTGAAGCTCTTCCGCTTCTGCGAGAAGCAGGCGCACAAGTTTTGCGTGATGAAGAAGATTCTTTATTCGCTGTTCGGTTTCTTCTTTTGCTGCACGTGCTTTTTTTGCCTTATCAAAATACCGCTCTGCATTGCGCACGGGCGAGAGCGATGGATCGAGAAGAATCTGTTTTTCTCCGGACTGCGTAATTGAATCTTCCAGCCTCGCTTCTTTCATTCCTTTTTGAACTCCGGCCAAATGCAGCATCAGCAATTTCCCGAATAATTCATATTCCGATGCGCGGTCGTGAGCGCTATATTCTTCTTTCATTTTTTTAAGCGTGCGTTCCGACTTTTTCAGCTCGCTTTCAAGACGGGCGACAATTCCTGTTTTTTCTTTTGAAAGAGATGCCGAACGGTTTGATTCGCCGGCACATGTTCGGATTGCTTCATTCAAATCGTCAAATAGACGAACTTCATAATTTTCAAAGATCCGCAGCGGAATCAAAGAACAACATACCGGCGCTCGGTCTTCGTAATAAACGCGCGGCTGCGCTTCGCCGGAGAATGTTGTCAACATGCGAAGCAGGTTTCTCGTTACTGCAATAATTTTTCTCAGTTCGCGGTCAGTGATGATGCCCATCGAAGCTGATGGAAGCACCTCGGCTTGAAGCAGCGCTTCTTTTGCAAGCAGCGTTCCAAGCGTGGGGATAATTTTTTTCAGTGCAGGAAAAACCGCACTTTCACCGCTCGACCGTAATGCATCTAAAAATCGTGTTTCTTCATATAGCGCGCTGTGATCTTGGACAGAGCTAAATTTATGAAACGGCGGGCGCACTGCTCCGACGTTTTCCTTCTTTCTCAAAAAAGCATCGGCAACCCGCATATTGTTGTTTTCTGCCGGAGTACAAAGAAAAGCATTCGCGCGCGAACCGAACATATCAATAAACAGCGCACCGCTGTCATCAATTGCAATACTCACACTTCTGTCAGAAGCATGGCACAAAATTTCCTCGATGCGTTTTCCGGCAAGCGCCGGGAAAAGATCAACTGTATTTTTTTTCGCTCGGTTGAATTTTCTATCGGCATAAAGGAAATTTGCCGCCGGTTCACAGGAAATCACCAGCGTGCAATCGTTTTCAATTTCAACACATAGCTGGTTTCGCTGCTGGGAATACACCTGCGTAATTCTTTTTCCGGCACATGATTCGTTGAGAGCGTTGGCGATGTGGAGCAGCGTGTAGTAGTTGGCAAGTTCCAATGGAATCCCTTTGGGACATGAATTATCCACATTCTTTGCAAAAAGATACCAAAAAGCGGTGTAAAATCAAACTTCTGCCTGAATAAGATGTGAATAACTCGGTGCATAACGGGTCAAGAAGTTTTCCTTGCCTCACCGAGCGATTTTTCGTATTTTGAATGAAATTATAGGAATTTTAGGCAGAGAATGATTCAAAGCATGACCGGCTACGGCCGCGGCGAAGCAAGCGTTGACAGCGTTAATGCCACGGTTGAACTCCGAAGCGTTAACAGCCGTTTCCTGGAAGTGTCGGCACGGCTTCCGCGATCGCTCTCACTCAGGGAAAATGAAATCCGGGAACTGGTCCGGTCAAAAATCCTTCGGGGAAAAATTACGTTGTCGGTAAACGTGCAAGGCGATGTTTCTGCAAAGGCTCCGCTTGCAGTGAACAAAGAAACGGCGCGTGCGTACTACACGCTTCTGCGCGAATTGCGCGCGGTTGTGAAGAGCAAGGAAACGGTGAAGCTTGAACATTTGCTCAAGTTCTCCGAAATTTTTGAAAGCCGGGAGTCGGGCGAAAGCGATGCTGCAGAGTGGAACGCCTTCACGAAAGCACTTGCTCTCGCAATAGACAACCTTCGCACGATGCGCGAAAAAGAAGGACGCGAACTTGCAAACGATCTCGCGGCACGCATCAACGGCATACAGAAAAAAATTGATGTCATTGAAAAGCTTTCGAAAGAACGTATTCCGGAAGAGCGCACGCGGCTGCAGGAACGCATTGCCGCATTGCTTGGCGATAACGCGGCAATTAATGCTGAGCGCCTTGAACTGGAAATAGCTCTGCTTGCCGACAAGCTGGATGTTACAGAAGAATGCGTCCGCTTCCGCAGCCACAATAAATTTTTTCTTGAAGCGCTGGAAAAAGAAGACGGCGCGGGCAGAAAGTTGAATTTCCTTATTCAAGAAATGAACCGCGAAGCGAACACCATTGGATCAAAATCGAACGATACAACAATCGCGCATTCTGTTGTTGCGATTAAAGAAGAGCTGGAAAAAATCCGGGAACAAATTCAGAATATCGAGTAGAGCGCAGATTTTCCCTGCCTCCTGTAACAGGCGACACACGTTATGAGCCGTTCAAAATTGATTGTCGTTTCCGCGCCGAGCGGAGGAGGAAAAACAAGCATTGTCAAAGAAATTCTTGCGCGTCATCCGGAGTTCGAGTTTTCTGTTTCAGGCACAACGCGGACAAAACGCCCAAACGAAATTGACGGCGTTGATTATTTTTTCCTTTCAAAAAAAGAATTTGAACGGCTGATTCAGAAAGACGAATTGGCTGAACATGAATTGATCTACGGAAATTATTACGGAACGTTAAAGCGTGAAATTGACCGCGCTGTGAGCAGCAACAAAACAATGGTGTTCGATGTTGATGTCAAAGGCGGACTTTCCATCAAAAAATTATACGGCGGCACCGCCGTTTTGATTTTTATCGAACCACCGAGCATCGCCGTGCTGGAACAGCGGCTGCGTAACCGAAAAACGGAAGATGAAGAAACGTTTCGCAAGCGAATGGAACGCGTTGCGCTGGAACTGGAAATGGGGCAGCAATTTGATTTCCACGTGGTCAACGATATGTTGGCACAGGCGATTGACGAAGTTGACGAAATTATAAAAAAACAAATTCAATCATAAACGAGGTAAAAGCATGGCAATCAAGTCACTTGAAATAACAACGCTCGAATCAAAAGCGGCAAATGTGTACGAGGCAATTGTCGTTTTGTCAAAACGAGCGCGCCAAATCAACGAGGAGCTCAAGATCGAATTCAACCAGCGCCTTGAAACAATTGTCACGCTGCCGCTGGAGAACACCAATGAAGACGAAGAAACAACGGAAATGAATCCGGATCAGCTTCGTATCAGCCTGGAATTCGAAAAGAACCCGAAGCCGACAGAAACTGCAATTGACGAGCTGATGAACGATAAGCTCGAATTCCGTTACAAAGAACCGGAAGATGAGAAAGCGTAGTTTTCTGTAACTTCTCATCATTCCTTCACACAATATTTTTCAAACAGTAACCCTGCATGCCATACGGCGTTGCAGGGTTCTTCATCATTGAATATTCGCCCCAGCACAAACGGCATAATATTCTGGAAGTGAACATGGCGCAGAAGGCGACGGAAAGAAAAATCCTCGTGGGAATCAGCGGAGGAATTTCTGTTTACAAAATGTGCACTGTGGTGCGCCTGTTAAAAAAATCCGGCGCCCGCGTGCGCGTGGTAATGACGCAATCTGCAACACAGTTTGTTACGCCGCTTACCTTTTCAACTCTTTCACAGGAAGAAGTAATTGTGTCGCTTTGGCCCGGTGATATACACACCTCTACCGACCTCGGTGTTAAACACATTGATCTCGGCTTATGGGCTGACGCGATGGTGATAGCGCCCGCAACGGCAAATACCATCGCAAAAATCGCTTACGGTATGGCTGACGATATTCTTACGTCCACGGTTCTCGCTCTGCGATGCCCGCTTATTATTGCACCGGCAATGGATGTTGATATGTATCTTAATTCTGGTACGCAGAAAAATCTTTCAACGCTGCGCGAACGCGGACATTTTATTCTTCCGCCGGAAGATGGGGAATTGGCGAGCGGACTTGTCGGACCGGGACGGCTTCCTGAGCCGGAAAAAATAGTTTCGTTTGTTGAAGAAGTGCTGAAGAAAACCCCGAGGGATTTTACCGGAAAAAAAATCCTCGTCACTGCCGGACCGACGTACGAACCGATTGATCCGGTACGATTCGTCGGTAATCGTTCATCCGGCAAAATGGGATTTGCGCTCGCAAACGCTGCCACGCTGCGCGGCGCAGAAGTTACACTGATTGCCGGACCTGTTTCTTTGCAAACGCCGAAAAATGTCAACCGCATCAATGTGGAAACCGCAGAAGAAATGAAACGCGCCGTACTCTCTCACTCGAAGAAAGCTGACGCGGTTATTATGGCGGCTGCTGTTGCCGATTATACACCCGCACATCCGGCACCGCAGAAAATTAAAAAAAGCGGTCAGGCTCAAAAAGGGTTGACGCTTGAAATGAAAGAAACGACAGATATTTTGAAAGAGCTCGGCGCGCAGCGCAGCGGCGCCGTACTTGTCGGCTTTGCATTAGAAACGAATAACGAAATAAAAAATGCTGCGGAAAAACTTCGTTCAAAAAATCTCGACTACGTTGTTCTCAACAGCACACGGAATGAAGGTGCGGCGTTCGGCAGCGACACAAATATTGTAACAATCATCGGAAAAAACGGAACGAAAGAAAAACTGCCTAAAATGCCGAAGTTCGATGTTGCGGCGGAAATTTTGCATCGTGTCAGCAAAAGACTTGCGGCAAAATCAAAAAAGACGGCACAGTAAAAATCTCAGCATTCATGTCCGAGCAGAAAAGTTCAGAAGTTTACCAGGTTCTTTCTAACATTCAGAAATTTCTTATGCAGGAAACAGATCTTTTCGGCAATGTCATTTATCCTTCAGAGCCGGAAAAAGAAAAAAAGACGAGCGAACCATCGGGCGCCGGATATCCGAACGAACCGTGGTCGTCTGCTGCAACGCTCGCGGAATTGAATACACAGATTTGTGAATGCCAGAAATGTTCGCTAGGTGCAACGCGCACGAAATTTGTTTTCGGAGTCGGCAATCCTCACGCCGATATTGTATTGATCGGCGAAGCACCGGGCGCTGATGAAGATGCACAAGGCGAACCGTTCGTCGGCAGAGCCGGTCAACTGCTGAACAAAATTCTCGAAGCGATTCACTTTAAGCGCGAAGAAGTATTCATCTGCAATATTCTCAAATGCCGTCCGCCGAATAACCGCGACCCGCAGCCGGAAGAAGTTGAACAATGCGAGCCGTATCTGTGGAAACAACTTGAGATCATCAAACCGAAAATAATTTTGTGCCTCGGCAGAATTTCTGCGCAGACATTATTGAAAACAACTGACTCTCTGACAAAGCTTCGTGAAAGAATTCACGACTACCGCGGCATTCCGTTGATGGTCACATTTCATCCGGCCGCCTTGTTAAGAAATCCGAACTGGAAGCGCCCGACATGGGAAGACGTGCAGAAACTGAGAAAGATGTACGATGAGATGAAAGCACAATGAGCAATTTCGACACAAACACCAACGATGAATCCGATGTTATTCTTGCTTATCCGGCAGAGCGGAATAATTTTTTCGACCAAATGCTTCCCCTCGGACTTGCCAGCATTGCTGCGGTAGCTGAACAACATGACTATCGTGTTAAAATTCTTGATTTTCATTTTTACAAAGGCGACTTTCAGCGCGATCTTCAAAAATGGAAACCGAAAATTATCGGCATCGGCGGAACAACTCCGACAAGAAAAGGAAGCTTTCACATTGCGAGCATTGCAAAAAAAACATTACCGGATGTTCCTGTTGTATACGGCGGTGTTCACGCAACGTTTACTGCGGAAGATACTCTGCGCCATGTTTCATCCATCGATTATATTGTTCAAGGCGAAGGCGAATACACGTTCCTTTCATTATGCCACAAGTTCGTCCGCAATACCAATCTCGACCTTACGGCTCTCAGTGGTCTCGCATTTCGCAGGGATGGAACAATAATCAGTAATGCGCCGGAACGCATTGATGATTTGGATGACTTGCCAATGCCCGCGCGCCATTTGTTCGAAAATGATTACAAGATGTCAATTGATTTTTTAGGGCTCGACGCAGATTTCCTGATGACATCGCGCGGCTGCCCTGTGATGTGCACCTTTTGTTCCGCGTCGCGGATGTTTCCCGGCGGCGTGCGACTGAGAAGCATGAAGCTTGTTCAGGAAGAATTGGAATATGTGCTTTCCAAAAGCCGATACGTGCGCTTAAAATTTTTGACAGCACTTTTACCGCGGACCGTGAACATGTGCTCGAGTTTTGTGCAATGATTAAACCATACAATCTTTTATGGGAATGCGAAGTCCGCGCCGATACCGTTGACTATGACTTGCTTGCTACAATGAAAGACGCAGGTTGTTTTTATGTTGACATCGGAATGGAAACGTCGAACGAACGATTGTTGAGGAGCATCGCCAAAAAAATCACTGTGCCCCAGGTGGAAAATGTTCTGCACTGGTGCCGGGAATTGGGAATACGAACCAAATTGTTCTTTATCTACGGACATCTCGGCGAAACATATGAAGAATGCAAAAATGACATGGCATACGTGAAAAAGCACAGAAAAGAAATTGATGTTTTCGCCAACTCCGTCGGCTTACGAGTATATCCGGGCACATCGCTGGAGAAGAGAATGAAATCTGCGGGGATACTTCCTGCAAAATTTTCTTGGGCGCAATTCACGCGACCAAAAAGAAATCTTCTCTTGATGGAAATGGGAGATGTTCTTATTTTAGAACAACAGCAACTGCCGATTACAAGACTTCTTGGCATTTCATTGCGTCTCGATTTGCAACTAACAAACCTGTCGCCTGAATATATGAGACGATTTATTGTTAATCTTGTTAAAACATTATATCGGTCCATCACGTACCCGTTGCGCCAGCTGCATCACTCAGTCGTACGAAATTTTTCTACGACCTTGATTTCTAAACTCTAAGCTTTGGTATGGCAGAATTATCTCGGAATATAAACGGCAACTTCACAGCAACCTCCGAAGGACGCGTTCCGCCGCAGGCGGTGGATATCGAAATGGCGGTGCTCGGTGCAATGCTGCTGGAAAAGGAAGCAATTTCCAAAACGCTGGAAATTCTGGACGAATCGGCTTTTTACAAACCGGCGCATCAGGAAATTTTTCAGGCAATGATTTCACTCTTTGAACGGAACGAAGCCGTTGATTCCATCACGCTTGTGGAAGAACTTCGGCGCCGCGGAAAGCTCGATCAGGTCGGTGGACCGGTGTACATTTCTGAACTCACAATGCGCGTAGCGTCTGCCGCCAATGTGGAATACCATGCAAAGATCATTCTCGAAAAAGCTCTTCTGCGCGGACTGATCGCAGCAAGCACTGAAGTGAGCGGCCGCGCGTACAACGATGCTGAAGATGCGCTCGATTTGCTCGACGAAGCCGAACAGAAAATTTTCCAGATTTCCGAAAAGCGGCTGAAAAAAAGTTTTATCGGCATGGGCGATGCGGTGTTTGCAACAATGGAAATGCTCGAAAGCATTCACGGAAAACACAGCGGCGTGACCGGCGTGCCTTCGGGCTTTTCAACACTCGACAACCTCACCGGCGGATTTCAACCATCCGATCTTGTCATTGTTGCAGGCAGACCGAGCATGGGAAAAACCGCATTTGTGCTTTCTGCCGCACGTAATGCCGCGGTGGATCACGAAATTCCCGTCGGATTTTTCAGCCTTGAAATGTCGTCACAGCAATTGGTGCTTCGCCTCATCTGCGCAGAGGCGCGCGTTGACGCGCATAGTGTCCGCACAGGCAGACTCCCGGAAAATCAATGGAGAAAACTTAGCACGCAGATCGGAAAATTGCACGCGGCAAAAATTTTCATTGACGATACGCCCGCTCTCGGCATTCTTGAGCTTCGCGCAAAGGCTCGCCGGCTGAAAGTTGAACGCAACGTGGGAATGATCATCGTTGATTATTTACAGTTGATGCAGGGACCAAAATCTGCACAGAGCCGCGAGCAGGAAATTTCACAAATCTCGCGTTCGTTAAAGGCACTCGCTAAGGAATTGAATATTCCGGTACTTGCGCTTTCCCAGTTGAATCGTGCAGTCGAAGCGCGCGGCGACAAACGGCCCATGCTTGCAGACTTGCGTGAATCAGGAGCTATTGAGCAAGACGCCGATGTTGTGCTTTTTGTTCATCGCCCGGAAAAATACAATATTCTCGAAGAAGCCGGAAAATCAACCGAAGGTGTTGCAGAGCTTATTGTGGGCAAGCAGCGTAATGGTCCGACGGGCGACATTCAGCTTGCATTCATCAAAGAATATGCCCGATTTGAAAACCTTGCTATGCCGACCTTTGATGAATATGCGCCGCCCGCGGCGCCAACAGATGTACCGTTCTAAAATGAAAGTAAAAATGAAAAACTTTTCCGTCAGAAGGCGGCGGACAAGCACACACAACCGAAAAAACTTTTGAAAGGAAAACTATGAATCGCCGGGACTTCATCAACAAAACAGCGCTCTCCGCATTTGTACCGCTGCTTCCGTTTATGCGGAAAGATTCTCCAATAAAAAATCTTCTTGCACTTGCCGATGATGCAGATGCAGAGATCTGCAGGCAAAAATTTGATCTCGCGGTTTCAGAGGACCTCGTGAACAAACCGATCAACGAAGTCATTGTCGCGATGGGCAAATCGTTCATCGGAACCGAGTACGGCGCACATGTGCTCGAAGAACCGGGACCGGAACACCTCGTCATCAATATGCGTGCGCTTGACTGCGTCTCATTCTACGAAAATTCTCTTGTGCTCGCGCGCTGTATTAAAATGAAAAAATTCACTTTTGACGATTACAAGGCGCAGCTTCAGTTTATCCGCTACCGCCATGGCATTATCAACGGATACCCGAGCCGATTGCACTACACGACCGATTATTGGTACGACAATGAGAAAAAAGGCGTGCTGAAAATTGCGACCGAAGAGTTGTTCGGAAAAGAAAATCTCGAACCGATTCCGAAGCCGATCAATTTTATGACGACACACCGCGACCTGTACAAACAATTGGCAGATGATAAGTTCTATGAAGCCATTAAAAAACAGGAAGACATTATCAATTCGCGCGACATGTATTTCATGCCGAAAGGAAATCTTCACATGTTCGAAGACAAAATTCCCACGGGAAGCCTCATCGGCATTGCAACAAATATTCCCGGCATGGATATTAAACACACAGGTATAGCCGTGCGAATGGATGACGGCACACTGCACTTCATGCACGCGCCGAATGTCGGCTATAAAGTGCAGATCACTGAAGGGCCGCTGCATGAGTATCTCGAAAAGTTTTCGAACGATACCGGCATTATTGTTGCAGAAGCACTGGAGCCGAAGAAGTAATTCCGGTGTATTGTCTTTTTAATTCTGCGCCAACTCGAATTTAATCTAACAACGGCGGTGTTAGGCCGCCGTTGTTTTTATTGCTTCGTCATCAATCCTTTCAGCACATTCATATTCTCCACATCTTCGTGAAGGTCTTCACTCTTCGGCGTTTCAAGAATTTTGGGAACTGAAATAAACCGCCGATCATTCATTAACAATTCAAATCCCGCCAATCCGATCGTTCCTTTGCCGATGTGCTCGTGGCGATCCACATGTGAACCGAGCCCTTTCTTAGAATCGTTGACATGAAAAGCGGCAATCCTGTTCAGCCCGACAATTTCATCAAATTCCTGAAATGTTTTTTCGTATCCCTCGCCGGTTCCGATGTTATAGCCGGCGGCAAAAATATGGCACGTGTCAATGCAGACCGCCATGCGCTTCGGCTCGTCAACACCGCGGATGATTTCTGCAAGATGTTCAAATTTGTAACCGACGGCCGTTCCCTGTCCTGCTGTCGTTTCGACAACACTGAGCACGTGAAATCCTTTTGTTTTTTCATGTGCAACGTTCAGACTCTCAATAATTTTTTTAATGCCGTCGCTTTCGCCAGCGCCGCCGTGTGCGCCGGGATGAAAATTGAGAAGTTGAATTCCTAATTGTTCACAGCGATTAAGTTCATCAACAAATGCCTCGCGGGATTTTTTTAGGATCCCGGGATTGACAGCGCAAAGGTTGATGAGATATGAATCGTGCGCAACAACGGGCACAATCCTTGCTTCGGAAATTTTCCTTTTGTAGCTTTGAATGTCATTGTTGTCAAGCGGTTTTGCGCTCCACTGATTGTTGTTCTTCGTGAACACTTGCAATGCCGTGCATCCGATCGATGCTGCACGGTCAACCGCCGTGTGCACGCCGCCGCTGATAGACATGTGGGCACCGAGCAGAATTGTATTATTTGAATTCATGGTGACTGCTGAAGTTAAAGATTAAAAATGAAAAAGTAAAAGTTGTAAAACATCTGTTTGTTTTTCAGTCGCAAATTTCTCATGCAGCCGCTTATTTCTCTGATAAAGAAAAAAAAGAAGCTCGCCGTCGGTTTGATGTCCGGCACGTCGGTGGATTCGATTGATGCTGTGCTGGTGGAAATCTCCGGCGCCGGAATATCAACACGATTCAGGCAGCGGGCGTTCGCTTCATTTCCCTACCCGAAAGGATTTCAGGAATTTGTCCTGCGCAATTCGCCTCCCGGCTCCGGCAGCGTCGAAACGATTTCCACGCTGAACATTCTTCTCGCACAATTTTTCGCCGATGCGGTAAAAGCCGTTGCAAAGAAAGCACATCTTTCTCTTTCGAAGATCGACCTCATCGGTTCGCACGGACAAACGGTGCATCATCTCCCCTTTCCACAAAAGCTCTTCGGCAAAAATGTCCGCTCAACATTGCAGCTCGGCGATCCTTCAACAATTGCCAAACTGACAGGCGTCGTTACCGTCGGCGATTTCCGCACTGCCGATATGGCGCTCGGCGGGCAAGGCGCGCCGCTGGTTCCCTATTTTGATTTCGTGGCATTTCGTTCGGCAGCGAAACATCGCGCGCTTTTGAACATCGGCGGTATTGCCAACATCACTATCCTTCCAAAAAATTGCACGGTGTACGATGTGCGCGCGTTCGATACCGGTCCCGGCAATATGCTCGTTGACGCGCTGATGAAAAAATTGTACACCAACGATTTTGACCGCGGCGGCGGCGTTGCGCTCAGCGGGGAAATTTTGCCGGAGCTTATTGCTGCAATGTTCCGCGAACCGTACTTCGCGGTGAAACCGCCAAAATCAACAGGGCGCGAACTGTTTGGCGAAAAGTTTATCGAAAAGATCCTGAAAAATTCCCGTGGCGCACGCGAGCAGGACATCATTGCAACGGTGACTGAATTTACGCCGCTGTCGGTGTACCAGCAATATATGCGTTTTCTTCACAGAAAATTTCCCATTGATGAGTTGATCGTTAGCGGCGGCGGAGCGCATAATATGTTCATGATGGAAGCGCTGAAGCGCTACTTCGCACCGGCGCATGTCGAATCCAGCAATGTGCTCGGCGTTTCTTCCGATGCAAAAGAAGCGATCTGCTTTGCGCTACTTGCCAACGAAACAATTGCCGGAAACCCCTCAAACATTCCCGCAGTGACCGGAGCTTCGCATCCGGCAGTGTTAGGAAAAATTTGTCTACCATGAAACCTTGCCAAGGTTGGGAGAGAAAAGCATTATGAATATCACAATTCGCCCGGCACAAATTTCTGATAAGATTATTATCGCCGATTTCAATGCGGCAATTGCACGGGAAACTGAGCATATTGAACTCAACCGCGAAAGACTTATTGCGGGCATTGAAGCGTTGCTTCACGACGCTTCGAAGGGGTTTTATATTCTTGCAGAACACAATGGACGCGTTGTCGGCCAAACAATGGTCACGTATGAATGGAGTGATTGGCGAAACGGAATGTTTTGGTGGATTCAAAGCGTCTATGTCCAGCAGGAATTCCGGAAGAGCGGCGTTTTCACAAAATTATTTCAGCACATCGAGCAGGAAGCAAAAAAGCGCGGAGACGTGTGCGGCTTGCGTTTGTATGTCGAGCGCCACAACACGCGCGCTCAAAAGATTTATGAAAAGCTTAACATGAAGAAAACAAACTACGATTTATACGAAACAGATTTTGTACTGCATCGCTAACATTGCATTGTTGCTTTCTTCCCTTCTCTACGCCGCTTTGTCGCCCAACTGTTGATGTTGAGCCGAAGGAAACCATAATTATATTTTCTTTGTTTTTGAAATCGCTATTCACTACCTGTACGGTGCTCCTTGATTGCGCAATCGGGACGGAACTTCAAGAAGGCGAATGCCGTCTAATGGTAAGATGAAAGGAGTAACACTATGAAAAAAATCCACATAAATATGACATGGCGGGCTGCCTTGCTTACCATCGGATTTATTGCCGGAATTGCATTTGTTGCGGTGACAGGATCATCGCCGCGGCGTGACGTTCAGGTCACGATGGGAACACATCAAAGCCGCGCGCTGCTCGATCAATTCAGCGCAGCGTTTGAAGGAGCGGCGGCAAAGGTCAACAAATCCGTCGTCGCAATTTTCAGCACACAGGTCACAAAAGTTGAAAGCCCGTTTGCCGGAAACGATCCGTTTGGCGGAATGTTCGGTGACAATTTCTTCAAGCATTTTTTCAATATGCCGCGTGATCAAAAGCAAACGGTTCACGCGCTTGGTTCAGGCGTTATTATTTCCAAGGATGGCTACATTCTCACCAACAACCATGTCGTTGAACATGCCGATAAATTAACCGTCACATTAGAAAATAAAAAGAAGTATACTGCGAAAGTCATCGGCACCGATCCTCAAAGCGATGTTGCCGTGATCAAAATTGATGCAGATGACCTGCCTGCCGCTTCACTGGCAAATTCGGATAGTGTGCGTATCGGCCAGTGGGTTATCGCGGTCGGAAATCCGTTCGGTTTGATGCATACCGTCACCGCGGGAATTATCAGCGCGAAAGGCCGTTCTTCGGTGGGCATTACCGATTATGAAGATTTTATTCAAACCGATGCATCTATCAATCCGGGAAACAGCGGCGGCGCACTTGCCGATCTCGACGGCAATGTTGTGGGCATCAACACTGCGATTGAGAGCAACACCGGCAGCAACGCCGGCGTCGGATTTGCCATCCCAATCAATATGGCAAAATCAATCATGGAAGAATTGGTAAAGAACGGCAAAGTTTCTCGCGGTTATCTTGGCATTTATCTGCAAGACATTAACGACAACCTTGCCAAAGCTTTGAAATTGAAATCAACCGAAGGCGCTCTGGTTGCTGATGTTCAGTCGGGAACTCCGGCGGAAAAAGCTGGCGTCAAGCGCGGCGATATCATCACAGCAATCAATGGAACGCCCGTGGACAACAGCACGACGCTTCGCAATCAAGTTGCTGAAACGGAGCCGGGAACAGATGTCAAGCTTACTGTTCTTCGAAAGGGTGAAGAAAAAGATCTCACTGTCAAGCTTGGTGAGCGTCCGGAAAATCTCAGCCTCGCAGCGAACGGTTCTTCTGAACAATCAACGAGCAAAAATCTCGGCTTGACAATTGAGAACCTGACTCCAGACCTTGCACAACAGTTCGGCTACAAAAACGATCACGGCGTTGTCGTCACCGATGTCGCTTCCGGCAGCCCGGCAGAAGATGCTGGTTTGCATAAGAATGACCTCATCAAGCAGGTTAATCAGAAAGACGTGAACAACGTCGGTGAGTTTGAAAATATCGTCAAAGATTTGAAGAAAGGCGACGTTGTCGCACTTCTTGTGCGTCGCGGACAAAACACTTTCTACGTTGCAATTCAAATGAATGAATAATGTACGTTCAGCATTGCTATTCTGCCAAAAGGAAAAGCACGGCGGACTTTCAATAATGGAAGCACATCACATACCGGACATAAGAAGGCTGTGGTTGAAGAGGCGGGCGATGTTCGTAGGTGTGCTTGTGCTTCCATTGCTGATTACAGCCGGGAGAGCGGAGAATGGTCGGCGGTACAACGAAAAAACTACCGTCGCGGTGAACTCTGATAAGAACGCGCTCTTATCGGGTAGAAAACTGCCGGCACGTCAAAAAGCGGCGTCTCGGCAGGCGGATGTACCGCCAACCGCTCCGTCTAAGTACACCTTTCGCCCAACGCCTGCGCTCCCTCCAGTTCAGCCGCATGTCGTTTCTCACGGCAACCCTTCCGAGAAAAAAATCGCATTAACCTTTGATGCCTGCTCGACACATGCGCCGAGTCATTACGATGAGCGCATCACCAAAATACTTGTCGAAACACAGACACCGGCTACAATTTTTCTCGGCGGGAAATGGATGGAAGACGAACCGGCACAAACAAAATATCTTGCATCGCTTCCGTTCATCGAACTGGAAAACCACACGTTCTATCATCCTCATCTCACAAAGCTCTCCGACGAACAGGTCAGGAATGAATTGCGCCGCACGCAGGAAGCAATGTACACACTTATCGGTCGTCAACCGACGCTGTATCGTCCACCATACGGCGAATACAATGAGCGAGTCATAAAAATTGCCGCGCGCCTCGGCTTGACAACTGTGGAATACAGCCTCGCCTCAGGCGATCCCGACCCGCATTTTTCAAAAGACGTGCTCATCAATTACGTTACAAAGATGGCACGCAACGGCTCAATCATTGTCATGCATATCAACGGCAGGGGATGGCACACAGCAGAAGCGCTCCCGGAAATCATTGCCCGCTTGCGCGCGCGGGGATTTATTTTTGTTACCGTAAGCGACTTAATTCACAGCGAACAGAAGCTCTCTGTTCATTAATAACTAAGCACGATACAAATACCGCCCTGTTTTTTCTACTTCAATTTTCTGGCAAACGAATATTTTTCTCCGCATATTATAGTGCGTATTATCTTTTACAAAAAGCTTTTTAATACCTATGCTATATGAATTATCTTGAACTCACACTTATAATCGGCGGCGGTTCATTTGTCGCTGGGTTACTTGGCGCGCTCACCGGCCTCGGCGGAGGTGTCGTCATCGTACCGCTGCTGACGCTCGCGCTTGGCGTTGATCTGCGGTACGCCATCGGTGCATCACTTATTGCCGTCATTGCAACATCGTCCGGCGCCGCTGCTGCGTACGTGAAAGAAGGATACTCGAATATCCGCATTGGAATGTTTCTCGAAATCGCCACGACGCTCGGCGCTCTTGGCGGTGCATTTCTTGCCGGAGTCCTATCAACGCAAGTCATTGCGGTTATTTTCGGCTTCGTGCTGATCTACTCGGCATATCTTTCGAGCAAGCCGAAAGAAGATCACTCCAACGATATTCAACCCGATCCGCTGGCAGTCCGCCTGCGGATGAACAGCTCGTATCCAACATCGGAGGGAATGAAACAGTACACCGTGCACAACGTTGGCACGGGTTTCGGATTAATGGGACTTGCCGGTGTACTTTCCGGCTTGCTCGGCATCGGTTCCGGTGCAGTTAAAGTATTGGCGATGGACCACGCGATGCGTTTGCCGTTCAAGGTCTCTACTACTACAAGTAATTTTATGATCGGCGTTACGGCGGCGGCAAGCGCCGGTGTCTATCTCAACCGTGGCTACATTGACCCGGGACTTGCCATGCCGGTGATGTTAGGCGTTCTTGCCGGTTCGCTCTTCGGCGCGCGTGTGCTGATGGCCGCACAGGTAAAAGCATTGCGCATCGTTTTCGGAATTGTCATTCTCGTGATGGGAATTGAAATGATTTACAACGGATTAGCCGGAAAAATTTGACATGGAAGAAAAAAACTTTCGCAACAAATCTTCGGTTTCACCGGAGTCTTCAAAATGGACCGATTTGCGTGTTGAAATCATCATTGGTAATTTACTAAGGATAGGTGTCATCATTGCCGCTACGGTGGCATTTCTCGGCGGCGTCTTTTTTCTCATCAGCCACGGCATTGAGAAACCTAACTATCATTTCTTCAACAGTGAACCGTCGCCATTGAGAAGCGTGGGAGGAGTGATTTCGGAGGCGATTTCGTTACACAGCAGCGGAATCATTCAGCTTGGATTGCTGCTGCTTATTCTCACACCAATCGCCCGCGTGGCATTCTCAATCTTCGCATTCCTCGAAGAGAAAGATCATCTTTACGTCATTGTCACCTTGATTGTGCTGACGTTTTTGCTCTTTAGTCTTTCGGGCGGAAAATTGTGAACCAGATGGCCTCCGCTTAAGAGGTTGAGACCATCTTCTCATCGCGTTTTTTCCCCAGTTCTTTCATCATCTCACGGCTTCGCACTTTCAGCGCAGGCCTCATGTGCGGAAGTCTGCCAAAGGCGGATTCGATCACGGCATAGAGTTCGTTTTTCAAATCCGGCTCGCGGCGCACAACTTTCTGAAGAATTGTCATCGCGTATGCTTTCACGGCAATCGGACTTGCCGGAATCGAAAGCAGATCAAAACAAAGCGTTGTCACGGTACCCAATAATTTTGCGGGGATTTCTGTGCGCGAAACAATGCGAAGCACATTTCTCGGCACCGCATCATGAACTCCAAGCTCTTTTGTTTTCTCAATCATCCGTTTAAGCCATGGCTTGATAAGTTCGGGGTGAAGATCCGCACAGTGGCAGACAATCCATGCCGCCCGTTGGGTAACGCGGTACTCACCGTGGAGAAATAATTCCATCAACTGCGCGAAACGTTTTTTATCGCTCCCGACCCACCGCGCAATTTTCAATGTGTGCGGCTTTGAATGCTCTTTGAGGATTTCGTTTTGGAGGTTCATGTGAAACTCAAGTTATATTAAGATTCTGCTGAACGTTGTTGCTGTAACTTTGCGGCTAACTTATTCACGTAGAAAATTTTTGCAGCAGTTTTTCGTTTGTCGGATATTGTTCCAGCAGCTTCATCGCGGCAACCATTGCGTCGCGGGGAGATTTTCTTGACAGCGAGCGCCGCAGATTCTGGTACACTGTCGTCATCGAACCGAACAGCAATTCTTCGCGCCGTGTGCCGGATGCATTCAGATCTATGGCGGGAAAAATGCGCTCGTTGGCAAGGTCGCGGGAAAGCACAAGTTCCATATTCCCTGTTCCTTTGAATTCCTGAAAGATCAATTCATCCATGCGCGAATTCGTTTCGATCAATGCCGTTGCAATAATGGTAAGCGAGCCGCTGTGCTCGCATTTCCGCGCCGCGCCGAAAATCCGTTTCGGAATTTCGAGCGCGCGGATGTCAACGCCGCCGGACATTGTGCGTCCGCTGCTTTTCTGATGAATGTTGAATGCGCGTCCGAGCCGCGTCAGCGAATCGAGCAGCAGCACGACATCCTTTCCCGTTTCGACTTTCCGCTTTGCATATTCAAGCACAAGCTGCGCAAGCCGCACCTGACTGCCGCGCTCACTGTCGCTCGAGCTTGCAAAAACTTCTCCGTTGATCGAGCGCCGCATGTCCGTCACTTCTTCCGGACGTTCATCCACCAGCAGCACCAGCACAACAATCTCCGGGTGATTCGTGCTGACGGCGTGTGCAAGCTGCTGCATCAACATCGTTTTACCCGCTTTCGGCGGAGAAACGATCAGCGCGCGCTGCCCTTTGCCAACGGGACAAAACAGATCAACGACGCGCATCGAATGATTGCTCTGCGGACTTTCTAGTTTGATCCATTCATTGGGAGAGATAACTGCGTGTCGGGAAAAATCTTTTACCGCTTTCCATTCATCAGGCGTAAGTCCGTTGATATGAGTTACAATTTTCACGTCGGAGCTTTCGTTTTTCCCTTCAACTGCAGTTCCTTCTATGAAAACGCCGTCGCGCAATTTATTCAGCGCTATGATGTGCGGAGCAATGCGCGCATCGCCGGGCTTACGGAACAATCCGTGCGAAAGATCGCGCACAAAACCGGCGTGGCTTCGTTCATCAATTTCTAGTATTCCTGAAAAATCTTTCATCGTAAAATCATCTCTTGCTAGAACGCAAAGAATCCTCTTTAATTCAGTTACTCATGAGAAAAATCTGCCTAAAAAGGTAAGTTCGTCATGGTACGCTTTAGCGTACCATCCGGATTCCCGCCTCCGCGGGAATGACGTTACCCTGGTTTTAATTTTCAAAAACAATCTTTTTGCGTAACATGACTCTTTAACTTGCTTAGCGGCGTTGCATGAGTTGTAGTTTGCCGAATTTTTCCAAGCTCTCCGAAACCTGAATCGTCCATGCCTTTGGCTTGGTTTTTCAACTTCACACCAAGCCGACCCACTCTTCGTCATGTTGTTGGAATGAAGACCGGAGTTTTGCGACAAGATCGTCAGGAAGCGGACCGTTATTGACCAACGCAATATTTTGGCGGAGATGCTCGGTGCTTCTCGTGCCGACGATGGCAGAGTGAACGCCCGGAGCAAACGCTGCAAAGCGAAGTGCGAGTTCATGCCAGCTAATTCCCGGCGTGTCAATGTTCATTGCTTTCCATCGAAGCCAGTACTGTTCGCAATAATGCCCTCGCGGTTGTTCGGAAAATCTCCACGGTGCATTTGCCGCCGGCCGTTTTGCAATCACACCGAGTCCCTTTTCGTGTGCACGCTTCACCGATCTGTCAAGCCCGCGCTGGTCGCAAAAATTGACCGAGCATTGAATGCTTCCAAAGGTGTTCGACGCAACGGCTTCATCAAGCGCATCGTTCTCACCAGAATAAGCTGCAACGCGGATTTTTCCTGCTTCAGCACATCGCAAAAGCGCTTCGACAACTTCGCCGTGTTGAAAACCACCTTGGGATTGCAATGTTTCTTTCGGACATGAATGAAGATGAACGATATCAAGATAATCCGTGCGAAGCAAACGCAGCGCTTCCTCAACGCCGGCGGTGATGCACGACGATGTCCAATCCCGATGTCCGGGAATTCCATAACCGACTTTCGTGGAAAGAACAATTTCATTTCTGCGGTGCGAGTGTCCGCCGAAGGCGGATCCGATACGTTCTTCAGAACGACCGTACGCACGGGCGGTATCAATGAGCGTAATTCCTTCGTCAACTGCCGTGTTGAGAAACGTTTCGGCTTCTATGCCGCTCAAATCATTCCCGCCGATTTCCCCTCCGCCTAGCCCGAGTGCAGAAACTTTCACTCCGGTATTACCGAATAACCGTTGAGGAATGGTAAGCATGGTATTAGAAGAACATCATGCCGCTTTTTAAATTAGGATTGATGGATTATTGGATTTCTGAAACTCTTCTTGTCTTTCATTCATCGATCCAACAATCCAGAGCTATAAGTTTACGTCGTTCAACCTTGCTCGCCTGCATCGATTTTTTTCTTCGAGGCGCGATTGCGTTCATTCGCTCCGAGAATTTTTTTCCGGAGCCGAATCGCCTTCGGCGTCACCTCGACATACTCATCGTCGCCGATCCATTCAATCGCTTGTTCAAGCGTCAGCAAATGCGGCGGTTCAAGGCGCACCGCTTCATCGGAGCCTGATGCCCGCATGTTCGTCAGCTGTTTCGATTTGCAGACATTGACCGTCATATCGTGCTCGCGCGAGTTTTCGCCGACTACCATGCCGGTGTACACGCGCGTGCCCGGTTCAATGAAAAACGTCGAACGTTCCTGCAGTTTCCACATACCGTATGCGACAGCTTCACCGTCTTCCATCGCCACCAGCGCACCGCGTGTGCGGTGCTGCAGGTCGCCTTTGTACGGCTCGTAGCCGTGAAAATTATGATGGAGAATTCCCGTTCCCTTTGTCTGCGTCATGAACTCGCCGCGAAAACCGATCAGCCCGCGCGACGGGACATAAAATTCCAGCCGCGTGTTACCGTTCGAAGAAATCATGTTTCTCATTTCGCCTTTGCGCTTGCCGAGATTTTCAATCACCACGCCGGTGTATTCGTCCGGCACATCAATGATGACGTGCTCAATCGGCTCGCACATTACGTCGTCAATTTTTTTGTAGATGACTTCTGGGCGGGAAACCTGCAATTCGTATCCTTCGCGGCGCATGTTTTCGATCAGCACCGAAAGATGCAGCTCACCGCGCCCGCTGACGCGAAAAATATCCGGCGAATCGGTCAACTCCACGCGCAGGCTGACATTTGAACGCAGTTCGCGTGTAAGCCGCTCGCCAAGATTCCGTGTCGTGACATATTTACCTTCCTGTCCGGCAAACGGGGAGTTGTTGACGACAAAATTCATCGAGATCGTCGGTTCTTCAATAGAAACGAACAACAGCGGCTGAGGATCGCGCGCGTCGGCAATCGTTTCACCAATGTCAACGTCTTCCATTCCGGCAAGCGCAATGATGTCGCCGACAGTCGCTTCATCGGTTTCAATGCGCTTCAATCCTTCAAACGTATAAATTTTTGTCACACGCGCATCTTCCACCGTACCGTCGCGGTGAATAACTTTCATCTGCGAACCGCGGTCCATTTTGCCGTGATAAATTTTTCCGATGCCGAGCCTGCCGAGATAATCGTTGTAATCAATTGTTGTCACAAGAAGTTTGAACGGTTCTTCGAGATTTCCTTCCGGCGCCGGTACCTTATTGATGATCGCTTCAAATAACGGCTCAAGATTTGTGCTTGTATCTTCCAATTCTTTCTTCGCGATTCCCTGTTTCGCGATTGCATACAACGTTGGGAAATCAAGCTGCTTATTGGTCGCGCCGAGGGAAAGGAACAGCTCGAATACTTCATCAAGCACTTCGTGGGCGCGCGCATCCTTGCGGTCAATTTTATTGATGACGACAATCGGTTGAAGATGGAGATCAAGCGACTTCTTCAAAACAAATTTTGTTCCGGGAAGCGGGCCTTCAGCGGCGTCAACAAGCAAGAGAACACCGTCAACCATTTTCAGCGT
>JAJYOK010000008.1 GCA_021796215.1 Bacteroidota bacterium | reverse complement strand
GCAGTCGGCTGTATCATTTATTCCGATCCCGGAAGCGACGGGTACACCGAAGGCGACGTTTTTCCAAAAGGCGCGTATCGTCCGCCGGAAGGCGTGCAGCGCGGAAGCGTGATGGATATGCCGCTCTATCCGGGCGATCCGCTGACGCCGGGCATCGGCGCGACGAAAAATGCAAAGCGGCTTCCGATGAACGATGTGAAGGTCTTTACAAAAATTCCGTGCATCCCGATCTCCTATGCCGACGCACAGCCGCTTCTTGCGGCGCTGAGCGGACCTGTTGCACCGAACAACTGGCGCGGCACTTTGCCGATCACGTATCACGTCGGACCCGGAAATGCAAAAGTGCATTTGAAAATGAAATCGAACTGGGACATTAAAACGATCCGCGATATTATCGCTGTGATTCCCGGCTCGGAATATCCGGACGAGTGGATCATCCGCGGTAATCATTACGATGCGTGGGTGAACGGCGCTGAAGATCCGATTTCGGGGCAGGTCGCGCTGTTGGAAGAAGCGCGTGCGTATTCTGAATTGCTGAAACAGGGCTGGAAGCCGAAACGGACAATCGTCTATTGTTCATGGGACGGCGAGGAAGAAGGATTGCTCGGCTCGACCGAGTGGGCGGAAGAACATGCCGAAGAATTGAAACAGAAAGCGGTGGCGTACATCAATACCGATGGCAACGGACGCGGCTATCTCTGGATAGAAGGCTCGCACACGCTCGAACATTTCTTCAACAGTGTTGCTGCCGACATCGTTGATCCTGAAACGAAACTTTCCGCGCTGGAACGGGACAAGCTTGCGCGCATCGCAAACGGTTCCGCCGATCAGCGGAAGGAAGTGCGCCAGCGTGCCGATCTTCGTATCGGAGCGCTCGGCTCCGGTTCGGATTACACCGTCTTCCTTGATTATCTCGGCATTGCGTCGGCGAATCTCGGCTACGGCGGCGAAGACGGCGGCGGCGTGTATCATTCTATTTATGACGACATTTACTGGTACACACATTTTTCCGATACGAGCTTTGTCTATGGGCGAGCGTTGTCGCAAACCGTCGGCACGGCGGTGATGCGCCTTGCGGATGATGAGCTTCTGCCGTTTACCTTTTCCGACTTTGCCGAAACTGTGAATAAATATGTTGATGAACTTCAAACGCTTCTGAAGAGCAAACAGGATGATATTGAGGAACGCAACAAGGAAATTGAGGAAGGGGTTTTTACGGCAACTGCTGATCCGTGGGTAAAATCCGTTCCGCCGAAAAAGGAAGATGTTCCTCCGTATTTGAATTTTGCACCGCTGCTGAATTCCGCTGATGAACTGACGCGCAGCGCCGCGCGGTACGCCGCCGCCGCAAAGATGGTTGCTGATGTGAAAGGAGTCTCTTTAAAAGATGTGAACGAAAAATTGATGCTGAGTGAACGGTATCTTACGAGCGAAGCAGGATTGCCCGGGCGTCCGTGGTTCAAACATGAAATCTATGCGCCCGGATTTTACACCGGCTACGGCGTGAAAACAATTCCCGGCGTCCGCGAAGCGATTGAACAAAAGCAATGGAAGCTTGCAGAAGAGCAAATTGTTTTAGTGGGCGGAATTTTGGAGAAAGAGGCATCGCTGATTGATTCGGCGGCGGAAGAGCTGGAAAAGATTTCTAAGAACAAATAGCACCTTTGCATCTTAGCGGTGAAAGATTATTACTGCAATGATGTGATGGCTTAATGAAAACGATAAGGACAAATTTTCATGAAAAAACTTTTTTTCACCGTGCTTCCGATGCTTTTTTTTATTATCACGCCGCTCGCTGCACTGCAAAAACATTCTCCGGCGGAATGGAATATGGCGCCAACGGCGACAGAAGACACTGTACTTCAGCAAAAGCTGAGCGAACTTATCAAAGACTTTCACGGTCAAGTCGGAATTTACGTTCATCAGTTTTCAACCGGAAAAACCGCCGCCATCAACGCCGATACACTTTTTCCGACGGCGAGCATGATCAAAGTTTCCATCATGCTGAAACTGTTCGACAAAATTAACCGCGGCGAATTGAAATACGATTCGGTGCTCGTGTACCGCGACTCGCTCAATTCGTACGGCGACGGCGGCATCTGCGGCTCGCTGAAAGACAGCACGCGCATTCCTCTTGCCGAAGTTGTGATGCTGATGATGACAATGAGCGACAACATTGCGGCATTGTGGTGCCAAACGCTTGCCGACAGTGGTCGTGCGATCAACCAGTGGCTGGAAGATCACGGCTTTCACAACACGCGCGTCAACTCGCGCACTCCCGGCAGGCATGGCGATTGGGAAAAATACGGCTGGGGACAAACAACGCCGCGCGAAATGTGCGGACTCTTCACAATGATTCATGACGGAAAAGCAGTGAGTCCAGCGGCAAGCGAAGAAATGTTCCGCGTACTCTCACGCGATTACTGGGACAAGATGGCACTCGGGGAAATTCCGCCGGACGTTCACGCTGCGGCGAAAGACGGCGCAGTGGATGCATCAAAATCCGAAACGATATTCGTGAGCCTGCCTGCCGGCAGGCAAGGTGCGCCATCCCAAGGGGATTTTCAATCTGGCGATTATGTTTTTTGTGTCATCACAAATCATCAGGAAGACCAGCGCTGGACAGCAGACAACGAAGGCTACGTGCTCTTGCGAAATGTTTCGCGGCTGCTGTGGCACTACTTTGAGCCGGCATCAACATGGAAACCCGCCGACGGTATGGAGAACTATTGGAAATGAGCTGCGTCATTCATTCAGCATCAAGTGAAGAGATGGAGATTGTCCGCCAGCTTTTTCGTGAATACGAAAAAGAGCTTGATGAAGATTTGTGCTTTCAGGGATTTGAAGAGGAACTTGCCGGCTTGCCCGGCAAATACGCCCCGCCCGCCGGACGATTATTGATTGCAACGAGTAATGAAAAAACTGCCGGCTGCGTAGCGCTGAGAAAAATGTCCGACGGAATTTGTGAAATGAAACGGCTTTTCGTTCGTCCGGAATTCCGCGGCGACGGCATCGGTCGCGAGCTTGCCGTGGCAATCATTCGTGAAGCCCGTGCAATTGGTTATCGCACAATGCGGCTCGATACACTGCAAAAACTTCAGCCGGCAATTGCGTTGTACCGCTCGCTCGGATTTAAAACTGTAGAATCATATTATCATAATCCGCTTGAAGGAACCGTGTATATGGAAATAGAGATTGGACATGATTTTGTCTGAAACTCTTTATCATAGAAAGAAAATCTTATGAAAAACCTTCGCACCGCATTTTACATCCTTTTGATTACCACTGTGCCGCTTGTTTTTTCTTTCAGCGCGCAGCGAAGCTTCACCGCCGCTGATCATGTGAAGCTCGAAATGCCGTCGTCCATCGCGCTTTCTCCTGATGGAAAACTGATTGCTTTCACGATTCGCAAGCCGAATCTCGAAACCAGCACATGGATGTCGCAGGTATATCTTCTCACGGTTGCAGACAAATCCGTGCGGCAAATGACATCGTCAACCAGCAGTTGCTATTCTCCTGCGTGGTCACCGGATGGAAAATGGCTGACATTCGTTTCGCCGCGCGAGTTTCTCGACGACACGCTTCACAAACACAGCGGCACAGCCCAGCTTTTTGTTTTGCCGATGAACGGGGGCGAAGCAGTCGCGTTGACCGGTCTTCCCAATGGTGTCGAGGAATATCACTGGTCGCCGGATGGAAAGACAATTGCCATTCTTTCGGAAGAAGAGCTTTCTAAAGAAAAGCAAGGAGAAGCGGAGCAGCGAAAGAAACTGAAAATGGATTGGACATCCTCGCTCAATCCGAAACCGGGAAAAGATTTGTGGTTGTTCGATGTTATGTCCCGAACTGTACGCAAAGTGAAAACACTCGACCGCGGCGTGGAAGATTGTTCGTGGTCGCCGAATAACAGAACACTTGTCTATCAAACCAATTACACCGGCGAATACAACGACGAGCAGAAATTCGATCTCTGGACAATTGATGTTGACGGAAACCAAACGCAGCTTACTTCTGCCGCAGGACCTGAAACCCACGCACGATTTTCTCCGGACGGAAAATCCATCGCCTACATCACGCAAACCGTTCCGGATATTGAATTTGCAAAAACGGAACTGAACGTAATGAATTCAGATGGAAAAGGCAGCCGCAATCTTACAAAATCATTCATGTATGCCGTTAATAATTGTGAATGGTTTCCGGACGGAAAAGCGGTCATTGTCGAAGTGAATGAGCGGACAAACGCGTATCTTTACAAAGTAAATACTGAAACCGGAAAGATCGAAAAACTTGCTGACGGTGCATTCACGCTTGCCGAGATTTCCACAAATAAGCCGGGGCTTCTCGCTACTACAAAAGAAACGGCAACAACGCTGCGAGAGATCGCTTTGATAAAGAAAGGAAGCGTTGAAACACTGACCGATTTTTCCAAACAGCTAGCGGAATTTCCACAGACATCACAGGAAGTGATTTCTGTGAAAAGCCGTGACGGGAAATATAACATTGAAGCGGTGTTGGTCAAACCCGCAGGTTACGTCGAAGGGAAAAAATACCCGCTGCTGCTCGCCTATCACGGCGGGCCGTTCGGCAATTATCACAATGTATGGTACCAATATTACCCGGTGCAGGAAATTGCGGACGAAGGGGCGATGGTGGTGATGCCGAATGTGCGCGGAAGCGCCGGTTACTCGGATGAATTTGCGCAGTCGAATCGGTATGATCTCGGCGGCGGCGATTTCCGCGACGCGATGGATGTGGTTGATTATTTGATTCAAAAAGGATTTGTGGACAGCACGAAAATGGGTGTGACCGGCGGCAGTTACGGCGGCTACATGACAAACTGGACAGTCTCTCAGACGCCGCGGTTCAAATCTGCGGTTTCGATGTACGGCATTTTCAGCTGGTTCACCGATTGGAGCAATTCATTTCAGCCGTCATTCGAACAGATGTATTTCGGTTACAATTACTGGGAGAAACCGCTCGACGCGAACAATTTGTGGATTCGCACATCGGCGATGGCGTACGTAAAAAATATTGTCACACCGACGCTTATTCTTCACGGCACCGAAGACGTGTACACAAACATTGCCAACTCACGCGAAATGTATCAGGCGCTTCACGAACTCGGACGGACAGTAGAATTTGTCGTGTATCCGCGAGCCGGACACGGCTTGCGCAACGAGCCGAACGAATATATCAACGTTCTTGATCGCTCAGTACGATGGTTTTCCAAGTACACTTTGGAGAAAGAATAATCTTCGTATGCATAATTTTATTTTCAGCCAAACATCGCTGGTGCTTATTATTATAGCAGGAATCACTGCGGGCGTCATTCATGTTTTTTCCGGACCCGATCATCTTGCCGCCATCGCTCCGCTGGCAATTCCGCCAGAGGCGGATCAGCCTTTGGCTGAGAAACGCGAGCGTGGTGCATGGCGCACCGGTCTACGCTGGGGACTGGGACATGCTTCGGGTGTAGCTGTTGTCGGAATTCTATCGCTTATCCTGCGCGATATTTTGCCGATGGATCTTATTTCGAGCTGGAGCGATCGTTTCGTCGGCGTCATTTTGATCGGCATCGGTCTGTGGACGCTGCGTCAGACATTGCATGTTCATACTCATCTACATGTTCACGACGGCGAAACGCATGAACACGTTCACATTCACAGCAGTGCAGGTGTAAAATCACATTCAGCAAAGAAGCATATTCACACCCACGCCGCGTTCGGCATTGGCACGCTGCACGGCCTCGCCGGAAGCTCGCATGTTTTTGCAATCGTTCCAATGCTTGCCATGCCGTCAAACGCACTGGCAGTGCTGTTCCTAGGTTCGTACGGAATTGGAACAATCGCAGCAATGATCTTTTTTGCTTCTGCAATCAATTCGCTCTCGGTCCGTTTTGCAAGCACAGCAAAAGTGTATCGCGGAGTGATGTTTGCCTGTTCAGGGATCGCATTTGGAGTCGGGAGCGTCTGGCTTCTTGGTTTCAGCTTTTGATGAATATGCTTCTCTGCGCCCTCTGTGGTAAAGTTTTTTACGGAATTGAAAAATTTTCTGGTTATATTTATCCTGCGTTTTTAAATTGAAAATCACGGTGCGCCCATAGCGTGCCGTGCACTGAACTCTCATCCATTCAAATGAGGCAGCCCAATGTTTAAAAATCACCCGAAGGGATTGTACGTTCTTTTTTTCACTGAAATGTGGGAGCGGTTCGGCTTCTATACTGTACTCGCGATTTTCGTTCTTTATCTGCAGGAAAATTTTCACTGGGATGCCGCAACGATCGGAAACATTTACGGCTTATTCATCGCTGCGACTTTTTTCCTTCCGCTTTTCGGCGGTATGGTGAGCGACCGGTTGTTGGGTTACGGCAGAACCGTCGTTCTGGGTGCAAGCACATCGTGCATCGGCTATGCGTTACTGGCTGTGCCGACGAAAGAGCCGGCGCTGCTCTTCACAGCGTTGTGCATTATCGCAATTGGAAACGGTTTATTTAAACCGAACACGTATGTCATTGTCGGGAATCTTTATTCACAAACAAACGGCTCGCTGAAAGATGCTGCGTTCAATATTTTTTACATGGGAATAAATTTAGGCGCGTTCCTCGGACCGATTGCCGCGGCGACAACAAAGAATTTTATGCTGACACATTTTCACACGTCGCTCGCTCATGCGTATAACGCGGCGTTCGGTGTTTGCTCAATCGGACTGCTCATAAGCATCGGAATTTTCCTCTCGTTTAGAAAATATTATAAAGATGCGGATTACAGAACAAAAGATGCGCACGCACCGAAAGAAGAAATCCAGCTTACGAAATCACAGGAAAAGGAACGCATCACCGCGCTGATAATTATTTTCCTGATCATCATCTTTTTCTGGATGACCTATTATCAGAACGGCTTCACTCTGACGTTATTTGCAAAAAATTATACGGCAACCATGGTTGACAGGCTGACCTATCTTTTGTTCAATCCAATTTCACTCCTTTCTATTATGGCGCTCATTTTATGTTTATCAACCGCAGCGAGAAAAGCTTCGTCGAAAAAAGCGCGATTGATTTGCGGAGCAGTGTCTCTGGCTGCAGCTGCCGCCATCGTATTCAAATTTTTCACCTTTTCCGATCTCAGTCCGATTTCCCCCGAAAGCTTTCAATCGTTCAATCCGCTGTTCATTTTATTCCTCACGCCGATCATCGTCGGCGGATTTGCATGGCTCAACAAAAAGAAAATGGAGCCTTCTTCTCCCGGCAAAATAGGGCTTGGTATGTTCGTCACCGCATTGGCATTCACCGTCATGATTTTTGCATCGCTCGGTTTGCCATCTTCTACATCTGCGGCAACAACTGCGTTCGCGCGTGTCAGCCCGTACTGGCTGATCTCGTCGTATTTTGTTATCACACTTGCAGAATTATTTTTAAGTCCGATGGGAATATCGTTCGTCTCCAAAGTCGCGCCGCCGCGGATGAAAGGAATGATGATGGGAGGATGGTTCGCAGGCCAGGCGGTCGGCAGCTATCTTGCAGGATTTGTCGGGCGATATTATGTTAAATTAGAATTATGGCAATTCTTTTTAATTTTGGTTTTCGCGGCAATTATTTCCTGGGTTCTGATTTTATTTTTCCTGAAAAAACTAAAACACGCCGCGGTAGCGTAACTTCAACCGCAGAGCATACAGACAGAAAAAGAATTGTTGGATGCATGGATGAATGGATTGATGATCTGACCGCAAATCCATCAATCCGTTTTAATTTCATCTCTTTGTGACTATAGTGATTATAGAAATTGGGGAACCTGCTTTCGGGGATAGCTGTTGTTTGTAAGAAGAGATGAAACTCTCAGATCATAGACAAACTAAAAGCCCACACTAAGCGAGTTTATTTCTGTCGCCTTTCGCTACCATTTCTTTTTAATCAACTACTCATCATTGACAAATAGCAGAGAAGGAGTTCGTGTATGGCTGCGGACAGAATGGACAGAAAGGAATTTTTATCACTTCTCGGTTTAGGAGCGGCTGCGATGACATGCAGTTATTTTCTTGCCGGATGTACGCCAAACTCCAGCAATCTTATTACCGCTCCGCCGACGAATGTTGATTTTACACTTAATCTAACAGACCCGGCGAATGCTGCGTTGAAAAATAACGGCGGCTATATTTATCAAAACGGCATCATTGTTGCGCGCACGATCAACGGGGATTATGTAGCTGTAAGCCAAACTTGTACTCATCAGGGCGGTACCGTGTATTACGACAAAGCCGGAAATGAATTTCACTGTCCGGTTCATGGTTCCAACTTCGCAACGAACGGCTCGGTCATTAATGGTCCTGCCGCAAGCCCGCTGATGAAATACAGCACATCGTTATCAGGCACATCGCTGAGAGTGTACTCATAACGAAGCATGGCTGAATGCCAAAATGGTTCAGGATTCAAGTTGCAGGAGACACACCACCGACACTTTAAATTCTGAAGCAGAACCCATCGCCGTCCTCTTTTCCCCGCCGAAAAAATTTCTTATCAGAAAATATGTTGTGTTAATGAAAGCGAAACGTTATTTTTAGCAGACAGTTCTCCAATCATTTAATGGGGCTGAAGAGCAGAATGTTTGAATGAGAAATGCACGCTTGTTTCGCGGTACGATTATTTTTATCTGTGGAATTTTCTTTGTTCGGGCAGACGCACAGTCAATTTCATGGTCGAAAGTTAATGGGCCATATTCAGGAGCGATACAGCTGCTTACGGTTGATCCGTCAGGCAATGTTTTTGCTGCGACTTCCGTAGGAATGTATCGCTCAACCGATAAAGGAGGAAGCTGGCAAGCGTTGGGGTTTAGTTTAGAGTTCGGCGCCGACGCCCTTGGTGTAGATTCTTCAGGCAATGTGTATGCGGGGAATATTACTGAAGGACTGTACGAATCAAGCGATAAGGGAACATCATGGTTTAGAACGAACTTAAACGGAGAAGCTTTCGCGGCTATCTCCGGAAACAGAATCTGTGCAGGAGGATGGACGACAGTTTCAATTTCGGACGACAATGGAAAAACATGGTTTTCTTCGCAAGTGCCGTCCGATTATCGCGTACCCGTACTTTCAATAGCAGAAGATAACACAGGGAATGTCTACGCGGGGTTAGAAGCTTATCCTGCTTCGCAAATTTCACCGGCACGCGGCGGCGGAATTTATATTTCTTCAGACAGCGGAAAAACGTGGAAACGCTATGGAATGTCGTTGATATCGGTCTCTTCTATAATTGCAGACAGGGAACAAGAGAAGGTTTTCATTTCAACAGGCCGCAGCATCCTTTCCGCAGCCCCTAAGGATAGCAATTGGATCAACGATGCCGATGGGATTCCTGCCTCGGCTGCGATTTTGACGTTACAATCCGACCAGATGGGCGAAGTGATTGCGGTTACAAACAATGGACTCTTTGTCTATAATGACTCCACCGGCAACTGGAAAGAAGTTGCTCCAAAGGTCTCCTTGGCGCCAATGACAACAGCGTTTTATAATCCAAATAATATAACCTATGCGGGAACGGAGCGGGACGGCATTTATTTTCTTGACAGTACAAAATCGGAATGGCTTCAATGTGGTATTAGCCCCGTGTCAGTTACCGTAATTGGTTTTGACGGCTTAGGAAATCTTTTTGCCGGTGTGCCGGGCGGTGTTTATGAGTACCCAGCTTCTGTCGGACGATGGCTGAGAGTAAGTGATGGCTTGGGACGAGGAGACAGAAATAAAATATATTACTCTTCGGTCAGTAAGCGTTTATATCTTTCATCAAGTGACGGATTGTTCTATCTGCCGGATGGAGGAAATTCTTGGATTCCTTCTATCGAAGTCTGGGCATATGATTATGTGGAGATTCCGGATTTAAATTATGAATACATCGGCAGCACAGGGGGAATCTTCAGAGCGTATTACGATGTTTGGAGCTCTTCTACGCCTACTATCGGTTTATCAACCTCAAGAATTTATTGCCTTGCGCTGGATGCGTCGGACAATCTCTATGCAGGCACACAATATAACGGTGTTTTCATGAGCACAAATGGAGGTACGTATTGGACGCAAACAGACATTTCATCCCCGTTCATTTTTTATTCTGTGAAAGCGATAGCAATAGATGCTGAAGGAAGGATTTTTGCGGGAACAGATACTGCCGGTACATATTATTCGGATAATTCAGGAGAGAATTGGGAGAAGATACCATCTATGAACGAGGGAAACGTCACGTGTTTTCTTGTGAACCATTCTTCTGAGTACTTCGCCGGCACATCTGACCATGGCGTGTTCGTGTCAACCGATCACGGATCAAGCTGGCAATCTGCAAACAATGGACTCACAGATTCCAGTGTTGCAGCGCTTATGTTTGACCAGCAAGGCTATCTTTATGCAGCGACTAACAGCGGCTTGTTTAAAAGCAGCAGCAGCATTACAGCTGTTATCCATCAAACGAAGGAGCAGCCAGCTTCGTTTTCGTTGTTGCAGAATTATCCGAATCCGTTTAATCCTTTGACAAATATCCGGTATTCAATATCCAGTAGTCAGAAAATAACGTTGACAGTGTACGATCTGCTCGGCCGCGAAGTTGCCACATTGGTGAATGAGTTAAAATCGCCGGGAACGTACAAAGCGCAATTCGACGGGAGCAAGTATGCGAGCGGAACGTATTTTTACCGGCTTACCGCAGGCAATTATGTTGAAATAAAAAAAATGGTTTTACTCAAATGATTTTCCAATACTTTCGTTCACATTCCCAAATTATTTCTCCAAGACAAAATCTATATCTTTATCTCATTCTGTTTTGCATTTTGTTTCTGGTCTCTTTTGCTTCCCTCAGTTGCAATAATCCCTTCCAACCGGAAATAGAATACACTCCGAAATTGAATGTGTACTCTGTGCTGTTTGCCGAGCAGCAAGCCGTGTATGTGAGGGTAACATCTGTAATGAAGTCGCCGTCAGATGTGTCACAGCCTGTGCATGGCGCTTCCGTTTCATTATCTGGGAACGGCCAATATGTTAACTTGGTGGACACGACAGCAGTAATTGATGGTGACACCGTATCATTTTATTTTGCACCCTTCCATATTACTTCCGGCGGAAATTATTCAATCCATGTTTTTCATGATGGATACCCGCCCGTGTCCGCGCGCGTTACAATTCCAGTTAGTTACATAAAAATCCAAAACTGGGGTTCGTATAGCGGGCTTTTGAGTGCAGATGAGGCAAGAGCCAACATAACGTTCAAAGTGAACATGTCTGGATTAACACGAGCCGCGTTCATTCAAATGTTTCTTGAATACAGAGGGCTTGATGCTTCCGGGAAATTTCATGTCGGTGCATTTAATGTCACTCCCGTGGATTCGTTGAATCCTTTCAAAGAACTCGAAACGACTACATTGCAGGTCAGCGTTGACGCCACCGACTACAATAATGCATTAAAGATTGCTAAAAGGAATGTGAGTAAAATGAAAGTTGCACACTTGTACGCCGGTATCGTTGTTACTCAAATTGACGATAACTTGTATAGGTTTTTTATTACGTCAAACCGCTCATTGAATCCGTTAGTGATGAGAACGGACAAGATTATTTTTTCCAACATTATGCGAAATTCCGGCACCGGTATCATTGCGGGTGCAGCGGTAGATACAACAAGGATAATTCTTTTTTGAAAAAGTTCTATTTGGTTTTTGTTTCCTTTCTCTTGCTTCCCTTTTGTGCGTCATCGCTGAAAGCACAGGAGGGAAAAGCGACAATTCAAGGCTCTGTCATTGACAGCGCGAGCGGCGAGAGAATTCCTTATGCGACAATCGTGGTTATCGGTACTACAATTGGAACTGTTACAGACGTCAACGGCTATTTTATTTTGAGAAATGTCAACCCGCAAAATGTTAAGCTTCGGGTGTCAATTGTGGGGTACGAAGCAAAAACATTTGAAATTGGAAATATTTCCGGCACGCACAGAACCATTCAGCTTGAATTGGCTGAATCTCCGAAGGCGCTTCCGGCCGTTACTGTCACCGGGGAGCGGGTTGTTGGACCCGGCGGAAACGTTAGCACAAAAATTATCACAACCGGAGAACTGCAAAAGAATGTCGGGATATTCAAAAGCGATGTGGTGCAATATGTGACGCAATTGCCCGGCGTTGTTACCGTGAGCGGTATATCGAGCCAATATTTTGTGCGGGGCGGGGGTGCTGATGAGAATCTTGTGATGATTGACGGAATGCCGGTGTACAATCTTTCTCATGCGTTCGGACTTTTTAGTTTCGTTGATCCGCTTATTGTGAAGGTAGCGAACTTCAGTTCGGGCGGTTTCGGTGCGCAGTACGGAGGGCGGCTTTCATCGGTTTTCGATATTCAAACAATTGACGGCGATAACCGTAATTACAAAGCAGCCGGAACTTTCGATCTCCTTGCGTCCGACCTGGAAATAACAGGCCCTATTTCAAGCGGCACAAGCAGTTTCGTAGCATTCTTCCGCCGCCCGCTGTATCAGAATGCTCTCAATAAATTCTATTCGTTAGGACTGCCGTTTGATTTTTATGATGCCTTTGTGAAGACTACTGCCAACTTATCGGCGACAGGTCATTTCAGCGCCGAATTTTTGACAAGTGCAGATAACATACAATCTCGGGATCAAACTCAGCCGGATTTTGTTTGGGGAAATACTTCCGGCGCCGTTTCCGGAAATTTTCTTATTGGTGATCAATTCAACATGCAGGGCGAAGCTGCATTTTCGTCGTACAAGGCTGAACAGTTGCCGAAACAATCTGCTGTGCTGCGCTATCAGCTTTCGCAGATTTCAAATCCGTCGCTCTATGGCAGTGTTACTTCGTACACTGAATCACGCAACGAATTAAATATCGGGCTTCGATTTAATTTTCCAACGTACACATATTCCTTTACAAACACGTACGGAAGCGTTATTACACAATCGGAATCACAGATTGAGCCCGATGCGTGGATGACGTATTCATTCAAAAGCAGCAGCAGGTTGTCGTTTGAAGCGGGGTTGAGAACAGATCTCCAGAGAGCGTTCACAAAAATTATGGGGGGCGGCTACGGATATTTGGCAGAGCCGCGGTTGTCGGTTTCCTACGGCATAGATGAGCCGGTCTCTGTGTATGCCGCGTACGGGTTGTATCATCAAAGACTGATAGACCTGAATGACGTGAATCTGGTATTTACTCCTTTCGAAGTTGTGGCGGCGGCACCGGACGATATAGGCGATGAAACAGCTTCACAATATATTTTCGGCGTTACTGTAGCTCCAAATGTTTTAAGTTCCGTCAAAGCGGAAGTGTATTACAAAGATTTTTCCCGCTTGATCGGTGTGAACCGGGACAAAGTATACAGCAACGAACCGGACTTTCTTGTCGGAACAGGACGCGCGTATGGTGTTGATCTCAGTTTCAAATATGATATCGAGGCATCGTATATTGAAGGAAGCTATTCATTCGGCAAGACAACCCGCTCGTTCGACGGTGTAAGATATTATCCGCGGTACGATCTTCGTCACCAGATACAAGCAACCGCGGGCTGGCAGCCGGCTGGCAAATTATGGCTCAGAGCGAAATGGAAATTTACAAGCGGCTTGCCGTATACTCCGATAAACGGATTTTACGGTGCCGTGCAGCCCGATCCGTACAACTTGCCCGGGTATACCGGACAACCGCTGTACAGCCAGGTTCTTTTCGGAGATTTGAACACCGCGCGCCTGCCCGGTTTTCAAAGCCTTGATCTCAGTGCTTCGTACGATATGGATTGGAATTTAATGCATTTCAATATTCAGGGAACGCTGATCAACGTGTACAACAAAAGGAATGTTTTTTATATCAACAATGTGAACGGCGACGTTGTGTACCAGCTTCCGACAACATTTAACCTATCGCTTGGCTGGAACCTCTAAGTTTTGTACGTCGGTGTATATCCCCCCAAAGAAAATTTCATCTCTTTTTGTAAAACTCCGTTGAAGCAGTTGCCTCTTAATTCTTCATGAAGTATTTTTCTTACATTTGCTTCGCACGAACGTTTTTCTCTACATTTTTGAAGGAATGCCATGAAACCATCCGGACAATTTTTTGCAGCGGTGTTGACCATTTTTCTCATCGCTTCAGTGCCGCATTGCGCATCTGCACAGAAAATGAAAGCGAAATCCTCTGAATCAGCCCCGTCTTCTGTTTCAGACGAAATTCTTCTCAAGTCAATGAAGGCGCGCAGCATAGGTCCGGCAATCATGGGCGGTCGCGTCTCGTCCATCGCACTTGATTCGAAAGACCCGTTCACGTTTTATGTCGGACTTGGAACCGGCGGCGTGATGAAAACCTCCGACGACGGCGCAACCTTCTCCGCAATTTTTGAAAAGGAACCGGTCGCGTCAATCGGCGCGATTACCGTTGATCCGTCAAACCCGAAAAGCATTTGGGTCGGCACCGGAGAAGCAAATGATCGCAACAGTTCGAGCTGGGGCGACGGAGTGTATCATTCCACCGATGGCGGCGCAACGTGGAAGAATGTCGGATTAAAGGAAAGCAAAACGATCGCACGCATTGCCGTAAATCCGAAAGATTCGAACACAGTCTTCGTTGCAGCGATGGGCGACTTGTGGAATCCGGGCGGCGAGCGCGGGCTTTACAGAACAACAGATGGCGGCAAAACGTGGAAACCCGTTCTGACTGCATCAAAAGATGAAGCGGAAAAAGTCGGCTGCGGAGATGTTGTGATTGCCGATTCGAATATTGTGTATGCCGCATTGTATGCGCGCCGTAGAACTCCGTGGTCGTTCGTGTACGGCTCATCGTACACTGATGGAAAAGATGCCGGCGGAATTTTCAAAAGCACCGACGGCGGAACAACATGGAAAAAGCTGTCGAACGGTTTGCCGGCATTGACCGGCCGCATCTGTCTCGATGTCTTTCAAAAAAATCCGAACGTGATTTATGCAGTTGTGCAAAGCGACGAAGGAGGGACAGTTGATATTGATAATGTGCACAGCAAAAGCGGCGGAGTCTTTCGTTCTGAAAATGGCGGAGAAACATGGACGCGCCTGAGTCCGCTTGATCCGCGCCCGTTTTATTTCAGTCAGATTCGTGTTGATCCGGTTGATATGAAGCGCGTGTACGTACTCGGCTTCATGCTTCATGTTTCTGACGACAGTGGAAAAACATTTCAGGAAAATTTCTTCAAGAATATTCATTCCGATTGCCATGCACTTGCTATTGATCCGCGCACATCGAAAACGAGTGCCGCCGGCACCGTCACACATTGTGCAAAAATTCTTCTCGGCACTGACGGCGGCATTTATCAAAGTTTCAACGGAGGAAGTTCGTGGGCGTTTCTCAATAAATTCGCCGGCGGGGAATTTTATCATGTCATCACGGATATGAGCACGCCGTATCGTGTCGCGGGCGGACTTCAGGATAATCTGAATTGGGTAGGTCCGAGCATGACCTATTCAAAAGAAGGAATCACAAACTGCGATTGGACGAATCTCGGCGGCGGCGACGGATTTTACTGTGTATTCGATCCGCACGATCCGAATGTGATGTACGCCGAGTCGCAGGAGGGTTACGTTCACAGCATCAATCTGAAAACAGGAGAAACACGCGGTTTGCGTCCGCAGCCGGCGGAAGGCGAAACGGGATTTCGTTTTCATTGGAATGCGCCTCTCATTCCGAGTATTCACGACACCGGTGCAATGTATTTGGGCGGCAATCGCGTATTCAAGCTGTACGATCACGGCAAACAATGGAAAGCCATCAGCCCCGATCTTTCCACGCAAAATCTTAAACGCATTCTCACCACCGGCAGCGGAGCGGAAAATTACGGTGTCGTGTACGCGCTTGCCGAATCGCCGGTGAAAGCAGGAATGCTCTGGGCTGGAACCGACGACGGTAAATTGTGGGTGACGGAGAATGAGGGCGGAACATGGACTGACCTCTCCGGGTATTTGCCGAAGACGATCAAAGGCGAATGGATAAGCTGTGTCGAGCCGGGGCATTTTGATTCGAAGACCGCGTACCTTTCTGTCATCGGATATCCGAGCGGAAATTATGCGCCGCTCGTTTTCAAAACCACCGATGAGGGAAAAACATGGAAGAGTGTTGCCGGCAATCTTCCTGCCGACGGACCCGTGCGCGTGATTCGTGAAGACTTGCACAATCCGAAGCTTCTTTTCGCTGGAACGGAATTCGGATTGTTCATCAGTTTCGATGGCGGAGAGAAGTGGACCAAGTTTGGCGGGCTTCCCACCGTTGCGGTTGACGATATGACCATTCAACCGCGTGATCGCGATCTTGTTATCGCAACACACGGGCGAAGCCTTTATATTCTTGATGACATTCAACCGCTCGAAGCGTTCGTTGATTCGGTGCGCGAAAAACCGTTAACGCTCTTTCCGCCCCGTCCTGCGTACGGATTTTATCCGAACGAAGGCTGGGTGGAATCGTCAGGCAGCGCAGTGTACCGCGGAAGCAATCCTCCGGAAGGTGCAATGATTACGTTTTTCATCAAAGAATATACCGGCGATCCGGCAGCGGTAACTATCACCAATGCGGCGGGGCGCACGGTTGCAAACATCAACTCGCCGGGCGTGCCGGGATTTAATCGCGTGACGTGGGATTTGCGCCCGTCGGCGGAGTTCATCAATAATTACGGAGGCGAGGGAAGAAAATTTATGGCGTCCGGCGAATATACCGTCACAGTGAAACACGGAAAAGAAACGGAGAAACAAAAATTTCAGGTGAACATAGCACCGGGAATTGAAACGAGATAAAAATTTATCTCACGCAAAACTGCAAAGAAATTTTTCATTTGCTGAATGACAATTGAGGTGATATGCTAAAACGTGTAATTTCCTTTTATTTTTTCTTTTTCGCATCATTGACCCCCTTGGCGCCATGTTCCGTTGCGGCACAAGATCTTCAGCCGAAGGCAGATCCGGTTTTGGCGGAGAAGTACATCGAGTACGACACAGACCTTATTCCACCGGCAGAATACAAAGCACGCCGCGATTCACTGATGAAAGAACTCGGCGGGAACTCCATTGCTGTGTTTTATTCTGCGCCGGAACGCGTGCGTAATGGCGATGTAGATTATCCCTATCACCAAAACGATAATTTTTATTATCTCACAGGATTTTCTGAACCGAACGCAATTTTGCTTTTGATTCCCGCCGGCACAATTATGCACGACCCATCCGATACTTCTAAGATGATGCTGACGAAAGAAATCCTGTTCGTGCAGCCGCGCGTTCCATCACGCGAACAATGGACGGGACGCCGTTACGGGCCCGAAGGCGCAATGAAACTCCGCGGCCTCGCGTATGCAGCGACAAATGACAAATTCAAATCAATGTTCACGCGTATTCTTTTTTCAAGCAAACCAAAGCGTTTGTATGTGCCGTTTTTCTCATCGGATTTCAACGGCGAAATTAAGGAACTGATGCAGCCGGTGCAAAATATAATTGATCAATCGCCGGCATGGCATTCTTCAATAGAAGTATGCGATCCGGGCCCGCTGGTGTATTCAATGCGCGCTGTGAAATCGCCTGCAGAAATTGCGATGATCAGAAAAGCGGCGCACATCAGCGCGGTAGCGCACAATCAAGCGATGATGTCGTGCGAGCCGGGAATGCACGAGTACGACTTGCAGGCGTTGTATCTCTACGTCTTTCACCGCATGGGTGCAGAAGACATTCCGTATCCGTGCATTGTCGGTGCGGCGGAAAATTCCGTGATTCTTCATTACGAAACCGACCGGAGAGAAATTCATGACGGCGATCTTGTGCTCGCGGATTGTGCGGCAGAATATCATAACTATGCCTCCGATGTGACGCGCACATATCCCGTCAATGGAAAATTCACCGAGCCGCAAAAAGAAATCTACAAAATTGTGCTCGATGCATCGAATGCCTGCATCAATCTTATCAAACCCGGAACAAGCTGGAAAGATGTTCAGACAAAGTCGGAAGAAGCGATCACGGACGGGCTTTTTACGCTCGGCATAATCAAAGAGAAAAGCAGAGCACAAATGCGCCGCTTCTACATGCACGGCGTCGGGCATCCGGTCGGACTTGATGTGCACGATGCCGGCAAAGACACGCTCGCCGCAGGAATGGTGATGACTGTGGAGCCGGGAATTTACATTGCCGAAGGCAGCGAAGGTGTTGATCCGAAATATTTCAATATTGGCGTGCGGATTGAAGACGATATTCTTGTCACCGCCGACGGACATGAAATTCTTTCAAAAGAATCACCGCGCGACATCAAAGATATTGAAACGCTGATGCGAAAAAAGGGGATCGGCAATCAGCCGCTGCAGTGAAAACGTCTGACAGCGTTTCGTGCTGTCTGACGTTTCCTCAGACATCAAAATCCGGTTCAATTCAATTTTTTACTTGAATATTCGCAAGTGAAAGAGTATATTGCCGCACAATTCTCGTCATTATTTTCTTTTTAACTGCTTTTTTGCATGAAGCGATTGTTTGCTGCGGCTGTATTTGCTTTTTATCCGGCGATAGTGTTTTCCGGAACATCTGAGCGGACGATAAGCGCACTGCGTGTCTCCGTTCCGCCCGTCATTGACGGCTATGATAACGATTCTGTCTGGGCGTCAGCACAACCGGCAAACGGCTTCCTGCAAAGAGACCCAGCGGAAGGAGTGTCGGCAACCGAACCGACAGAAATCCGCGTGGTGTATGACGACCATGCGCTATATTTTTTCTGCATGATGTATGATTCAGAGCCGGAGAAAATCGTACGGCGGCTTGCCCGCCGCGATGACGAGATTGAATCGGATTACATTTCAATCCGCATTGACAGCTATCATGATCACCAGAATGATTATGAATTTACCATCAACGCATCGGGAACGAAAGTTGATATTCTTCAATTCGATGACGGCGAGGAGGACGACGATTCGTGGGACCCGGTATGGGATGTAAAAACACGGATTCTCCCGAATGGATGGACCGCAGAAGTTGAAATTCCATTCAGCCAGCTTCGCTACAACCCTGAACAGACGAAGATGGGGATTGAATTCATCCGTACCATCCAGCGAAAAAATGAAAGCGATTATTGGTCACTGATTAAAAAAAGTGACAACGGTTTTACTTCGCGCTTCGGGCTGTTAACCGGATTGAGCAATTTACCGATCACTCATCATGTGGAAATTCTTCCGTATGTTGTGGCGAACGGAACTTTCCAGCCGCAAACATCTATCCGTACGCGCCGGCGGGAATTTCTTCCCAACGCCGGGCTTGATGCAAAGTACGGTGTGTCGAGCAACTTCACCGTTGATCTTACCATCAATCCCGATTTCGGTCAGGTGGAAGCCGACCCCGCCGTTCTCAATCTTTCCACGTTCGAAACATTCTATCCTGAAAAGCGTCCTTTCTTTATTGAGGGGACACAGATTCTCCGCTTCTCAACATTTGGAACCGATCCCGGATTATTTTATTCACGCCGCATCGGAAAGGCGATCACCGTTTATCCGCCCGCAGGCGGTGTGATCACCGATGAACCGGGAGCGGCGGCGATCATCGGTGCCGCAAAGGCAACCGGAAAAACGCAAAGCGGATTTTCTTTTGGAGCGTTAGATGCCATGACGCAGAAGGAACTCTACACGTACAAAGATTCAAGCGGGGAGCTGCACAACAATCTTGCAGCACCACTCACAAATTATGGTGTCGTCCGTTTCAAACAGGATGTGTGGAGCGGATCAAACATTGGCATGATTCTTACCTCGGTTGCGCGTGACGGCGGTGCGTCCGCTTCTACAGGCGGCGTGGATTGGAGATTGAAATTCAGCGACAACACATATGCATTCAATGGATTTGTTGCAGGATCGAGCAACACCGACGCTTCGACGCTCGAGAAAAAATCCGGCAGCTCAGGAAATTTCTTTTTCGGGAAAGTGGGAGGCGAACACTGGCTGTATGATATTACTGCGGATTACACAACGCGGAAATATGATGTTAACGACATCGGGTACGTTTACCGTCCGAACGATCACGGCTTCATCGGCGATGTCATCTATCAGAACAACGTGCCGGGAAATACTTTTCGCTATTACAATTTTTCATACCAGCATCAGCTTCGGTGGAATTTCGACAAAGCAGGAATTATCCGGGAAGGCGTTTTCCTTACGCGATTTCAATTACTCAATTATTATTCGTTTTACGGAGGCGTTTCATATAATTTGCCTGCCTATGATGACCGCGAGTCTCGCGGCTACGGATTATACCAGACTCCGTTCACACTCTATTCTGTTGCATACGTTCAATCCGATACGCGCGAGCCGTTCATCGGCAGCCTTCTTTTTTATCACGGTTACGATTATGCGGGAATGCGGTACTGGCAAACACAGCTCGGTGTTGATGTGCGCCCAACGCCGGCATCGCAAATTCAGGCATCTGCGGGATACACGCGCACGCGCAACCGCACCGGCTGGGCAAATGATTTTTATACCGATCCGGCCAACATAACACACAGCGTGTTCGGCCATCGCAACGTAGATGAAATCAATTTCACACTGCGCGGCTCGTTCACGTTCACAACGCAGTTATCGCTGCAGTTGTACAGCCAGATTTTTTTTGCGAAGGGACAATACTTCAGCTTTTCGTATCTGAACGCAAACTCGAACCTTATCGCGTACGCTTATCCGGGCAATCAGGATTTCAACCAAACATTTCTCAACTCCAATATGGTGCTGCGGTGGGAATATTTCCCCGGCAGCACAATGTATCTCGTCTGGTCGCACGGCAGCACGTTTGCAGAACCGGGCGGATTCGGGAACACGCTTGGAGATGAATTCAACCGCACGTTCAGAACACCGCCGGATAATGTAATTCTGCTGAAGATCAGTTACTGGCTGTCGTTGTAACGTTGGTGATGCTTGAAAAATGATTAGAGACCTTTTTAGGCAAGCGCCGTAGGCACCTTTACCCCACGCTCACTTTTTTCACCACGCCTAATTTTGCACCGAGAAATCTTTCGCCGATCTCAGAAAACTTTGCCGGAATATCGCTGACGAAAAACTGAAGGTTCGGTTTTTCTTTGCTTGTGTTGCGAAGCGCATGCTCTTCAAGCACGCGGTCAACTTCTACCGCTGTTGCCTCGGCGGAATCAATCAATGTTACGGAATCCTTCAATGTTTTCGCAATAACATTTTTCAGCAGCGGGTAATGCGTACAGCCGAGTACGAGCGTATCAATTTTTTCCAGTGAAAGCGGAAAAAGATATTCTTTCGCGATCATTTCCGTCGCTTTATGGTCGAGCCAGCCTTCTTCAACAAGCGGCACAAAAAGCGGGCACGGCTGGCTGAATACGTGCACCGAGGAATCAATCTGTTTGATGGCGTTCGTGTACGCGCTGCTCGAAATTGTGCCGAGCGTACCGATGACGCCGATGCGTTTCTTCTTGCTTGCCGCCGATGCCGCGTTCGCTCCCGGCACGATCACGCCAACCACGGGAATCTTCGCTCTCTTCTGAACCACATCAAGTGCGACCGCAGAAACGGTGTTGCACGCCACGACGATCATCTTCACATTTTTTGAGAGAAGAAATTCCGTATCGTCGAGCGCGTACTCGCGGACAACCTGCGGTGACTTCGGACCGTACGGCACGCGCGCCGTATCGCCGAAGTACACAATATTTTCGTGCGGAAGCCTCTGCAGCAACGCGCGCACAACGGTCAAGCCGCCGATGCCGGAATCGAAAACGCCGATGGGTTGACGCGGAATATTGCTCATGAATTTACTTTCTCGTTCGTCAGTTGAATGTTGATAAGCTGATTCACTTTTTGAAGGATCCGTTCGCGAATGAGCCGGCGCCGCTCGTCGGAAAGAATCGGTTTCTTCTGTTCATCCACGACATAAAACGAATCTACAATGCCGTCCACACGCGTCGCAATTTTTGCAAACGTGATGCTTAGTCCAAGCTTCGAAATCGCCCGCGTCACTTTGTACAAAAAGCCGGTCGTGTCCGGCGCGTACACATCGATGATCGTACAATCCGGCGCGTTTTCAAACGTCACATCAATGCGGATATTGGGATGAAGCAACGGTCTCTGTCTTCGTTTCCATCGCCGGTTGTGTTTCTCGAAAAGATTCTCAAGTTTTACTGCGTTGCGGAGTACGTCATCAAAATCGCGGCGGATTTTTTCTGCCTGTTCGTCGCGCAGGCAGGATTTGGTAAGCACGTCCACGACGCGAAACTGGTCAATGACGATGCCGTCGTCGCGCGTAAAAATCTGTGCATCGAAAATATTTGCATCGTTTGCCGTCAGCACGCCGCAGAGATTTGAAAGAAGAAACGGTGCGTCGCGCGTGATTGCCGTAACGGTGCTGTGCGAATTCTCGCTCGCGATGATGGTGGAAATTGGGGCGCCGCCTGCGCCCTTTTCAATATTAAGCCGCTGAATTTGCCTGATATGTTCGGTAATTTCATCCTGTGAAAACGCCTGAACGTACGCTTCATTTTGAATTGACGAAAAGTGAAGTTCGACATCGCTGCGCGGAAGCTGCTGCGAAATTGTTCCGACCAGCGTTTGCACCGATTTCTGATATTGTTCCTGCTGAAACGAAATCGCTTCCGGCACTGCAAGATGGCGCTCGAGCACGTCGCGGGCGCGCAGATATAATTCCTGCAGCAGCAATTCTTTCCAATTCGTCCAAACATTTTTGTTCACGGCGGACAGGTCGCAATACGTCAGCACAAAAAGCAGATCCAACTGTTCCGGCGTTTCAAACTGCTGTGCAAATTCGGCGACGGTTGCCGGGTCGCTGATGTTCCGGCGGAATGCAATTTGTTCCATCATCAAATGATTGCGGATGAGAAAACCGATATCATCGTGTTCATCGGGAATCTGCAGGCGTTGAAGAATGCTGTGCGCAATTTCCGCGCCGCGGAGTTCGTGTTCGGTAATGCCGTGTGGTTTTTCTATGTCGTGAAAAAGGATTGCAAGGTACAACAATTCTTTGCGTGAGAGCGAATGATAGGCTTCAGCAAGAATATTGTGTTCGCTGCGCAAGCGTTCGGCATGATCGAGAGCAATAAGTGTATGCGCGTCTGCCGTATAATAGTGGTACACACTGTGCTGGAAAAACGCGACGAGCTCGCCCCACTCCGGAATAAATTTTCCGAGGATGTCGAAATCGTTCATCAGCGTCAGCGTTGAAGCGACGTTGTGCTCCATTCGTACGATGTCGAGAAACACCGCGCCGGTTTCACAGTACGCTTTCAGCGCAGCAATTCCATTCTGATCAAATAATCCCGCGTAGCGGGACGACAGATTGACGAACCGTGCCTGAAGCGATTGCCCTAACTCCAGCGAATGTATTCCGCACCAATAAAATGCTTTCAGCACTTGTGCCGGCGACGTGAATTCGAATGCGCTGTTGCGCAAGACGAGGGACGAGCCGCGCGCGGCATAGATGTCGTCGAGAATTTGTTCTTTCGGCGCACGCCACGATGACGGTTGAATACTTTTGCGGTAGAGGCTTGTCAGTCGCTGGTTCAGTCGAAAAATTGTGCGCGCGTGAAGAAAATAATCACGCATAAACGCCTCGACACACGCTACAGCGTGGTTTTCAACATATTTCAGAGCAGCGTCACCTGCCTGTTCGGTAGGCAGATATCCAAGCCCTTTTGCAATTTCACGTTGAATAGAAAAATCGAGCGAGTCGTGAATTGTTTTTGAGTGATAGTGCATTTCGTGGCGTGTGCGAAGCATAAAGCTGAGCGCACGCGTCGCCGCTTCTTTCTCTTCTCCGCTGATGAGGTTTTTTTGTTCAAACATTTCAAACATCATCTTGCAGGACGATTCGCGTGACTGAAACGGCTCGAACGCAAAATACTCCACATCGGCGGAGCGGTACATCCACAACAAGTTGTGAAGATCGCGCAAGCCTCCGGCGCTGTTCTTGATGTTCGGCTCGAGCAGTTTCACCGAATTGCCGTATTTTTCATGCCGCTCGTTGATGCCGTCAATAATTGCCGTGACGAATTTGAGATCGCGCTTCTTTGTGATTTCTGTAAGAATTGCTTCGGCGTAGCGTTCCCGCATTGCATCGTTGCCGCACACGAAGCGGCTTTCGAGAATCGCCGCCCACGAATCTACATCGGTTTGATAAAGATTGAGACAGTCTTTCAGTGTGCGAACGCTATGACCGATATCAAATCCGGCGTCCCATAATGCGTGAAGAAACGATTGGATCGCTTCGGTAGTTTGCTCTTTCGTGCGCTCGCTTTCGCACAGCACCATTAAATCAAAGTCTGAGTGCGGACACATTTCGTATCTGCCGTAACCGCCGAGCGCAAAAACGGCGCACTGATCTTTGGCAGGACGAGGAACGGCATTCCACAATTTCGAAATAACTGCATCCGCCAGCGCCGAAAGCTGTGCCGAAACGACGAAGCCTTCTGCACCGCTGCGGTGCAGCTGGAAAATCCTTTCCGATTCAAGCGAATAAAATTCTTTGGCAGACATGGAAATAATATAAAGAAGGGGGAAAGGAGTTACAAATAACGAAGACGGGAAGGTAAAGCGATCAAAATTCCAGCACTGTTCCGTTTTTCACAATTCTCCATACATGATTGAGCGCGTAGTGGTACGGGAGAAAACAGTAATTCGGAACGTTGTATAGCACAATATCCGCCTGCTTGCCGATTTCAATACTGCCGATCTCGCTGGAAAGTCCGAGCGCGGCGGCACCGTTCAATGTTGCGGCAGTGATCGCTTCTTCCGGTGTCATGTTCATTTGCGTGCATGCAATTGTCATCATCATAGGCATGGAAAAGCACATCGCGGAGCCGGGATTAAAGTCGGTGGCGATTGCAAGCGGTATGCCTGATTCTATTATAGAGCGGGCCGGTGCGTACGGCTGGTTGAGGAAAAACGAAGCACCGGGCAAAACAGTTGCAACGCACGCCGAAGATTCGCCGTGGCGAGAAGACTTTTTCAAAGCTTCGTTTCCGTCGCTCGTGAGACGTTCGAGGTGGTCAACTGAAACGGCGTTGAGTTCCGCGCCAAGCTTTGTTGCGCCGATTGCCGCAAGCTGGTCGGCGTGAAGTTTTGGAATCATTCCATAGCGTTTCGCTTCGAGTAAAATATTTTCTGTTTGATGAAGATCAAAATATCCTTCATCGCAAAAGACATCGCAGAATGTCGCAAATTGCTTTTCGCCGATGTACGGCAGCATCCGGTTGATAATGAGATCAACATAGCCCTGCTTGTCATCCTTGAATTCCGGCGGAAACGCATGCGCGCCGAGAAACGTCGGAACGATTGTTGCAAGCGAATCGCGGCGAAGAATGTTGATCACTTCCAGCATTTTCATTTCCGATTCAGGATTCAATCCGTAGCCGCTTTTGATTTCGACCGTTGTTGTGCCGTGCCTGAGCATTTCGTTGATGCGCCGCTCGGCAGTGTGCAGCAATTCTTTTTTCGAAGCGGCACGCGTTGCCGTCATTGTCGAAATAATTCCGCCGCCGCTTGTTGCAATTTCCTGATACGATTTTCCTTCCGCACGCATCGCAAATTCATTTTCACGGCTTCCTGCAAACACGGTATGAGTATGGGAATCAACAAATCCCGGCAGGGCGATTCGCCCGTCTGCGTCGAGTACGTCAATATTATTCGGCGGAGAAATTTCAGCCGTCGATCCGACGGTGCGGATAATTCCATTTTCAATTAACACCGCTCCGTTTTCGATGACGTGAAGCTCGCGCATGTCGGTGCCTGCTTTGTACGGTTTGACGTGTGCTGCGACGGTAACAAGCTGGCCGATATTTTTGATAAAGAGGTTCATAAAAAGAATAGGATTGATGGATTTTTGGATAATTGGATTGATGATATTGCAGCTTCCTGTGATTCAGTGATTAAAACAATCCAATAATTCATTCATCCGCTTTCCTTCGCGTCTTTGTGACTTAGTGGCGAAGAAACTTTGGATTGAAAGCCACTGCATGTCAGCACCGGCAAGCGCGGATATTTTGGAAACGATGAATCTGTTTTACTTCTCTTGCATAGATGAAAAACACTTCCCCTGTTATTTGTTGTTGTTGAGTGAAACACGCAATCAGCACACAAGCCAATCTTTGATTTGTCCGAACGAATCATAAAATGTGGCGGTAGTTTTCGTTATTTGTAGGTCGAATTTTCAACCTGCCTCCCGTCAGGCAGGTTCGACAGGCGAGATGGAATCTCGCGCTGCATTTTCAGCGAGAATTCTTCAGATGAAATGGAAGAAGCGCCGAATAAATTGTGTTATGGATCGGTGTCGGAATGCCGAGTTGTTTTCCGAGACGGACAACGGTTCCGTTAAGCGCTTCAATCTCCATCGGCTTTTCACGCACAAGATCATAATACATTGAGGGCCGCGTATTGAGATCGAATTTTTTCATTCCGTTAAAAACTTTTTCCTCCTCAAGCGGATCGAGCTGAATATTTTGTGCGAGAGCGAGAGATTCAACTTCTTTCATGGCGCTGAACACCGTTGTTCGTGTTTGCTCCACGGCAAGCACTTCACCTTGCGTCAAGCGTGACATTGCCATAAATCCGCCAGCGGACGTAATGAAAATGAATTTGAGCCAGAGGTCTATCAAGATATTATTTGAAAGATGCGCTGTGATTTTTGCGCGTGCGAAGCAGTCGAGAATTTCTTGAGCGCGCTCTGGAAGTAAAGAGTTATTCATCGGTCCGAATGCGATGCGAACAACGCCGCCGGTTTCAGCAATTTCGCCGGGGGCAACAATACGCGACGAAATATTTGCAACTCCGCCGTACACAATTCCCTTCTTCAACAAGCTTTGTATCTTTTCTTCATTGTCAATTCCGTTTTGCAGAGAAATGATGACAGTCTTATCGTCAACAACCGGTTCAAGTTGGGCGGCAGCGGATTCTGTGTCGTACGTTTTCACGCAGAAGAGAACAAAATCAACAAGTGGCGCCCCTGCCGGAGAATTGATAATATGGTCGGGATGGATGCGAAATTCACCTTCTGTAGAATTGACGCGCAATCCGTTCTTTTTCATCGCGGCAAAATGTTCGCCGCGTGCAACGCACCAGACTTCATTACCTCCGTGTGCGAGTTTCGCTCCAAAATATCCGCCGATGCCGCCGGCGCCATGGATGAGAATTTTCATTATCCGTACTTTGAATTTATTTCATCATCGGAATTTTTACGTTCCATTTTTTTGCATTCTCTATTGCGCGTTCATATCCCGCATCGGCATGACGAACGATTCCCGTTCCCGGATCGTACGTCAGTACGCGTTGCAACCGCGCTTCCGCTTCTTTTGTTCCGTCGGCAACGATCACCATTCCTGCGTGAATTGAATTCCCGATTCCAACGCCGCCGCCGTGATGCACACTGACCCAGCTTGCTCCGCCGACTGCATTGAGCAGTGCGTTGAGGATCGGCCAGTCGGCAATTGCGTCGCTGCCGTCTTTCATTTTTTCCGTTTCTCGATTCGGCGATGCAACGCTTCCGCAATCCAAATGATCGCGTCCGATAACGATCGGCGCTTTCACTTCGCCGTGTGCAACAAGGTCGTTAAAAATTTTCCCCATCTTCGCGCGCTCGCCGTACCCAAGCCAGCAAATGCGTGCCGGCAACCCCTGAAATGCAACTTCCTTTTGCGCCTTTTCAATCCAATTGCGCAATGGTTTGTTTTCAGGAAATGTTTCCATTATTGCGCGGTCGGTGCGATAAATATCTTCCGGAGCGCCGGAGAGCGCCGCCCAACGGAACGGACCTTTGCCATCGCAGAACAGCGGACGAATATATTCCGGCACAAATCCGGGAATATCGAATGCGCGTTTTACGCCGTTCGCTTCCGCTTCTCCGCGGATATTATTTCCGTAATCGAAAACTATTGCACCTCTGTTCTGAAGCTTGAGAAGTCCGCGCACATGTTCTGTAATTGATGTCTGCGCGCGTGCGATATATTGTTTCGGATTCTTCTTTCGCAAGGTAAGCGATTTTTCGAACGACATCCCTGCAGGGACATAACCGTTAAGCGTATCGTGCGCCGATGTTTGATCGGTGACGATGTCAGGCAAAAACTTTCCTGCAGCAATTTTCGGAATGATTTCTGCTGCATTGCCAAGAAGTCCAACGGACAGCGCTTCTTTCTTTTCTTTCGCTTCGCGGATCATAGCTAACGCTTCGTCGAAACTTTCGCTTATACGATCGAGGTATTTTGTTTTCAATCTCTTTTCAATACGCCGGCGATCAACTTCGACAACGAGGCACGCAGCGCCGTTCATTGTTGCCGCAAGCGGCTGCGCACCGCCCATGCCCCCGAGTCCCGCAGTGAGAAGAAAACGTCCGCTCAACGTACCGCCGAAATGTTTTGACGCAGCCGCGGCAAATGTTTCGTACGTTCCTTGCAAAATTCCCTGCGTGCCGATGTAAATCCAGCTTCCTGCAGTCATTTGCCCGTACATTGTCAAGCCGAGCGCTTCGAGTTTTCTGAATTCATCCCATGTCGCCCATTTCGGCACGAGCATCGCGTTGCTGATAAGCACGCGTGGTGCGTCGGGATATGTTTTGAAAATTCCGACCGGTTTTCCAGATTGAATGAGCAACGTTTCATCGTTGTCAAGCCGCTTCAAACTTTCAACAATCGCATCATAGCATTCCCAATTGCGCGTAGCTTTTCCGGTGCCGCCGTACACGATCAACTCCTGCGGCTTTTCTGCGACATCCGGATCGAGATTGTTCATTAACATGCGCAGCGCCGCTTCTTGAATCCATCCTTTGCATGACAACGCGGTACCGTGCGGTGCGCGAACAATTTTTGTTGACGAAGACGGGGTTTTCATCATTGCACCTTAATCAAATTTTCATCTCATTTTGGAGTGCGTCCTTAATCCAGCGGAGGTTTTCATAAGGAATAAATGAATAATTATAAAAATTAAAAGCGTGAATGCCGCATTCTCGCGCCGCGTTCATGCGTTCAAGAAATTCTTTTTTGCCGCCGCTTTCAGGTAAACCGACATGAATTCCAAGAATGATTTCTTTTTCGGGAATTTCATATTGCATCTTCTGAATCAACGCTTTAAGCTTTGCGGCATCCTTCACATAACCAAGCGCGAGCACGCCGCCGGTAATTTCTGCAAGGGTTTTGATATCCGCTCCGGCAATTGTCCATCCGAATGGATCAATTGAAACCATCGGGCGAATTTTTACCTGCGCTGATTTCACCGCGCTCATAATTTGTTCTGCAAAAGAATTGATCACCGATGTGCGCCACTGGAAAAACGGAGAAAACAAATCTTGAGGGAGTGAAGATACGGTTGGATTCTTCTCTGACATATCATCGGAGGAGTTAAAGAAATTTCTCAAAATCGTTTTCGTCCAGCTCCTGATTTTTTCAATTTCCACGCCTGCACGTTTTGCCGAAGCAGTGCACGATGGGCAAAAGCACAATCCTAAAAGAAATTGAGCCGCAGGTGATAAAACGATACCTTCGCGCTCGTGATGAAATCCGTGAACGTAGCCTTGAAACTGAAATGCTTCAAGTTCAATTACATCAACGCCGGCTGATGCAGCATCGGCAACAAGCGCAGCGATATATTTTCTGACGTCGTTGTTTACCGGGCACAGATTGTGAAATAATTTATCGCCGAATGCAGTTTCACATGCAATATCAGGATGTGTCATTCCGAACGCCGTGTTATGACAGCACACAACCCACGCGCGAGTCTGCACGCCGCGTTTGTCGGCAAAAGCTTTTACTGTTTGCAGACTGTTCCCATTTTTCACCAACGAATTAATGCGAGGGCGAAGTTTGCCATACAGTTTTTCGTTCGGTTGAAAATACACCGTACCGTCCTCAGGGAAAATGACTGTTCGCCGGGGATTATGCGGAAGCAGAAATTTCCCGGTGTGATACGCGGTTGCAACGCTGACAGAATCAATTCCGTTTTCTTTAACGTGATTGAACACAGCGTCGTACCCTTCATCAACAAAGTCCCACAAATATGTCCACAGTGAAGTTGAGAATTGTTGAGTCGTCATGAGCGCGAGTGATTTTTTTAATTGCAATACAACAAACGAACAGTGTAAAAAAGGTAGGGCTAATTGAAAAGAATTTCAACTGAGAGAGAAATATTTCCTGAGTACAATGCAAACCCCGCCCAGATAAATCGGGACGGGGTTTGTAGGATAGTAGCAAATTGTTAGTTGGTTTTGCTCACATTGGCCGCTTGTAAGCCTTTGGGTCCTTTCTCTACATCAAACTGAACCTTGTCCCCTTCGTTCAGCGTTTTGTATCCTTCGCCAGTAATCGCTTTATAGTGCACGAAAACATCTTCACCGGATTCACGCTGAATGAATCCGAAACCTTTTGCACTATTGAACCACTTAACTGTTCCCTTTTCCATGGAACAATCCTTTCTAAAAAGATTTTCAAAAAACCTGCCCGTTATATTTTGAGCAAGCGTACAACCGGGTTTGTTGCCTCTTGATACCACAACGCCGCCGAGAAAAATGTTCACATGCCTTGGAGGCGACAACATCGTCTTCTCACCGACCGTTTTGTTTGCCGTTTCCAAAATCTCAAAGAGGAAGGTTTCTTTGAAAGATCTTTCAGCATAACAATACTCCAGTGTGGGACCGGAGGGCGTTACAAGCGCAAAAAACGGTGTACTGTTATTTGCGATTCAAAAATAGATTGTTTTTAGATTAGACGCAAGCGTTTTTTTGATTTTTTCTTCCTACGTCTTGTTTTTTGTGGCTGCGGTCAAAAAACGAGAAAAACCAGCTAAAATCTCATTGACTTTATAGGAAATTATCTTATATTATGTAGCTCTACCAGTCAGAAGCCAACGGGATTATTGTCTCTTTTTCTGATAGATTGGTTGTATTCCGTTGTTGCAACGGAAGCTTTTCCCGGAGAAAACGTGCTGGCGTAGCTCAGTTGGTAGAGCAGCTGACTTGTAATCAGCAGGTCATCGGTTCAAGTCCGATCGCCAGCTCGACCACAGCGGGTAGGTAGCGAAGTGGTTAAACGCAACAGACTGTAAATCTGTCGGCTCCGGCCTTCGGAGGTTCGAATCCTTCCCTACCCACAAGAATCTTCTGAAGGGAAAAATGTTGTGTAGTAAGAAAGGTGCAGTAGTTCAGTTGGCAGGTAGAGTCATCCCGCTTGTCGCGGGATCGGGTTCGAAAGAAAAGAAATAATTACCGCGCGGGAGTAACTCAGTTGGTAGAGTCACAGCCTTCCAAGCTGTTGGTCGCGGGTTCGAGTCCCGTCTCCCGCTCAGCTGCGCTTGCGTAGCTCAGTTGGTAGAGCACTTCCTTGGTAAGGAAGAGGTCACCGGTTCAATCCCGGTCGCAAGCTCGAAGAGAAAACAACGAGTATCAAGATTTCAAAATTGGAGTGAGATGTGAGAGATATCATTACATTAGAATGCACGGTGTGCAAGAACAGAAATTATACAACGACAAAAAACAAGAAGAAGCAAACCGGCCGCGTTGAATACAAAAAGTATTGCCGGTTCTGTTCAAAACATACGCCGCATAAAGAAACGAAGTAACATCATAAATACTTCACAGGTGTGTAGCTCAATTGGTAGAGTAGCGGTCTCCAAAACCGTTGGTTGGGGGTTCGAGTCCCTCCACACCTGCAACGATAACATTATTTTTATTAGCGAGCGCCGAAAATGAAAGAAAAAATAATAGGTTTTTTTCAGGATGTGTATAAAGAAATGAGTAAAGTCACGTGGCCGAAACAAAAGGAGCTTCGTGATTCTACTGCCGTTGTACTGGCGGTGTGTTTGGTTATCGCAGTGTTCATTTATTTGGTTGACACCGTCGTGAGCCAAACGCTGAAGGGGATTTTTTGATGGAAGCCGGCACAGCAGCGGAAAGAAAGTGGTACGTTGTTCGGACATATTCCGGGCATGAAAACAAAGTGAAGGCGTATCTCGAGAACGAAGTCATCCAGGCGGGATGGCAGGAAAGAATTTTCAACGTTCTTGTGCCTTCGGAAAAAGTGTTTGAGGTCAAAGACGGGAAGAAGAAAAGTAAAACGAAAACATTTTTTCCGGGCTACATTCTTGTAGAAGCGCTGTTGGACGAAAAAGCAAAGTATGCAATTCTCAATACTCCGTCTGTTATGGGATTTGTCGGATCGAAAGACAAGCCAGTTCCGCTTCAGCCGAATGAGGTGAAACGCCTCATTGGAAGAATTGAAGAGAAGAAAGGCGGCGGCGAACTGATTGAGGTCCCGTTCCATATCGGCGAGCCCGTCAAGGTCATCAGCGGCCCGTTCAACAATTTTTCCGGTTTTGTACAAGAAGTGAACGATGAAAAAATGAAACTGAAAGTTATGGTCAGCATTTTCGGACGAAAGACGCCCGTAGAACTTGACTTCAGCCAAGTAGAAGTTGAAAAGTAATTTCTGAACATTAAAAAGAGAAATTTTTATGGCAAAAAAAATCACCGGTTATGTGAAACTTCAGATTCCAGCAGGACAAGCGAATCCGGCGCCGCCGGTTGGTCCCGCGCTTGGCCAAAAAGGCATCAATATTATGGAGTTCTGCAAGCAGTTCAATGCGAAAACGCAGGACAAAATGGGATTAATAATTCCGGTCATCATCACGGTGTATTCGGATAAGTCTTTCACATTTATCACTAAAACTCCGCCCGCCGCAGTGCTCATTCTGAAAGCGGCGAAACTTGAGAAAGGTTCCGCTGAGCCGAACCGCACAAAGGTCGGAAAAGTGACAAGCGCTCAGGTGCGCGAAATTGCGCAGGCAAAAATGCCGGATCTCAATACAACATCCGTTGAAGCAGCAATGCGCATGGTAGAAGGAACAGCGAAAAGTTTAGGAATTACAGTCGAAGGGTAATGTCATACGTGGGAGTTACACACAGCGTAACGTTTGCACCACTAATAGAAGGAACATACTATGAAATACAGTAAACGTTTTACAGCAGCGTTTTCAAAGCTTGATAAAAAGAAACTCTACTCTATAGAAGAAGCGGTTGCCGTTGTGAAAGAAACGGCAACGGCGAAATTCAGCGAGTCGGTAGATATTGCCGTTCGCTTAGGCGTGGACCCGAAAAAAGCAGATCAGGCAATCCGCGGAACCGTTGCATTGCCGCACGGCATAGGAAAACAAGTCCGCGTGCTTGTGATGGCAAAGCCGCCAAAAGATGCCGAAGCGAAAGCTGCCGGTGCCGACCATGCCGGTCTGCAGGAATATGTTGAAAAAATTCAAGGCGGATGGGCAGATATTGATGTCATCATCGCCGCGCCCGATGTTATGGTGGAAGTTGGAAAGTTAGGAAAAATTTTAGGTCCCCGCGGGTTGATGCCGAACCCGAAAAGCGGCACCGTTACAGCGGATGTTGCTACCGCGGTAAAAGAAGTGAAAGCTGGAAAGATTGAATTCCGCGTAGACAAAGCCGGTGTAGTTCATGCCACGGTCGGTAAAGCGCAGTTTGAAAAAGAAAAACTAGTGGACAATGTAAAGGCGTTTCTTGCCACCATCGCGCGGCTGAAACCGGCAACGGCAAAAGGTCAATATGTGAAAAGCATTGCGCTTTCATCAACGATGGGTCCCGGCGTTCACATTGACCGCGGCGTTGTTCAAGTCTAATTCGATAACTAAAGAAATTACGCACTCAACACATAATCATCTCAGCGATGCCCTGCTTTAGCGGGGGCTTCTCATTGCTGAACAATGAAAGAATAATTCACGAATGAAAAAGTCAGAGAAAGAACAGATCGTTGCCGATGTTCAGGAAAAAATCTCCCGGGCAAAAGGAATGTTCTTTACCGATTTTACCGGAATCACCGTGGAGCAGGCAACAGACCTGCGCCGCGAATTTCACAAATCGGGAATTGACTATCAGGTAGTCAAGAACACTCTTGCCCGCAAGGCGCTGGAGAATGTTACCGGGTACGACGGCGTTTATAAAAATCTCATCGGGCCAACCGGTATCGCTTTCAGCTACGACGATCCGGTAACCCCGGCTAAGATTATCAAAAAATTCAGCGACAAACACGAGAAACTTTCCTGCAAAGTGTGTGTGATAGAAAAGCAAGTTTTCGAAGGCTCGAAGCTGGATGAGCTTGCAAAACTTCCGTCACGCAATGAAATCATCGCAGGAATTCTCGGCAGCATTCAGTCGCCAATTTCCGGCATCGTCGGCTCGATCAATGCGGTGATGCGCGATCTTGTCAGCGTCATCGGCCAAATTGAGAAGAAGAAAGCTGCATAGTTCCAAAAGAAATTTTGGGACGTTCGTTTGCATAAATGTGAAATAATTTAATTTACTAAAGGAGAAAAAAGCAATGTCAGCAGTAGCAGAACTTGTTGAAAAGATTGAAAAGCTCACGCTGCTCGAAGCAGCAGAATTAAAAAAAGCCCTCGAAGAAAAATTTGGCGTTACCGCCGCCGCTCCGGTTATGATGGCGGGTCCAGCCGCCGCAGCCGCTGCACCAGCCGCTGAAGCGCAGACGGAATTTACCGTTGTGTTGAAAGAAGCGGGCGCCCAAAAAATTAACGTGATTAAAGTTGTGCGCGCGGCGACCGGTCTCGGGCTGAAAGAAGCAAAAGACCTGGTGGACGGTGCGCCGAAAAATGTCAAAGAAGGTTTGAACAAGGACGATGCAGAAAAGCTGAAAAAAGAACTGGAAGAAGCCGGCGCGAAAGTCGAATTGAAGTAATCGCGGTTTCGGGTTTGTTTTTTCAGAACTTTTTTGCATTGGAGAATGTTTGAATTACACATTCCTTGATGGTTGTTGTTCGAAACAAGCCGATGGCACCCCTGAAAAATACGTGCGTGTGCCATCGGCTTGTGCAGTCTTCTGTCGCTGTCTTGAAGAAACGCCTCGCGTTGGGACGTGAAGGCGGCAATGGCAGTGTTCGAGAGCGGTTCGTATTGTTTCCCTCGAAAAAAACATGATGCCATATTTTCTTCCCAAAAGATTTTCGACACATTGTTTAACTTTTAATTGGGTCGTTTTGACCCGAAGGAGTGATTGACTTGACGAGCCAATCCAAAAATTTGAGTGAGATGCGCAATGGGCGCCTCTCGTTTGCCAGCATCCCTACCGTTGTTGACTATCCCGATCTTCTTAATGTTCAACTTGAGTCGTTTGAACATTTTTTGCAGGAACGTATTCCGCCGCACAAGCGAAAGGCTAAAGGATTGCAGCAGGTGTTTCTGATGAACTTTCCTATCGCCGACACGCGGGAAAATTATCTTCTTGAGTTCGTCGAATATTATGTTGAGAAGCCGAAATATTCGATGCGCGAATGTCAGGAGCGCGGTTTAACGTACGCGGTTCCTCTCAAAGCGAAACTCCGCCTTTCGACGAAAGATGAAAGCGGAAAAGAATTCGCGGACACGATTGAAGAAGTTGTGTACCTCGGTAACCTGCCGTACATGACGGACCGCGGTACGTTTATCATTAATGGTGCGGAGCGCGTTATTGTCAGCCAGTTGCATCGTTCACCGGGAGTATTTTTCAGCGAGTCGGTGCACCCGAACGGCACGCCGATTTTTTCTGCGCGTATTATTCCCTTCCGCGGCTCGTGGGTGGAATTTGCGACCGACATTAATAACGTGATGTACGCGTACATTGACCGCAAGAAAAAATTTCCCGTCACGACGTTATTGCGCGCGTTAGGATATTCTTCCGACGATGAAATTCTTGAGCTATTCAATCTCGTGGAAGAAGTGAAGGTTGCCGATATTGATCTCAAAGATTATTTGAACCGTATCATCTGCGGCGATGTCGTTGACCGCAAGACAGGTGAGATCATCGTCAATAAAGATGCAACGCTCACAGAAGAAACCGTTAAAAGGATCAAGAAATCGGAAGTCAAGAAGATTCGTTTCTTGAAATCGGAAGATATTTCCCAGGGCTCCGTCATTGCAAACACGATTCAAAAAGACAGTGTTCGCACTGAAGAGGATGCGCTTGAAGTTATTTACCGTCAGTTGCGTTCAGGCGAAGCACCTGATCTTGATACAGCGAAAAGTCTCATTGATAAACTTTTCTTCAACCCGAAGCGCTACGATCTTGGTGATGTCGGACGTCACCGATTGAATTCGAAATTAAAACTCGAAGTTGCAGAATCGGTTACCACGCTGACGAAAGACGATATCATCGCCATCATCCGTTACTTGCTCGACTTACAACAGGGCAAAACGTCGGTGGATGATATTGATCATTTAGGAAACCGCCGCGTTCGAACGGTCGGCGAACAAATTGCCGCACAATTCAATGTTGGATTGGTGCGTATGTGCCGGACTATCCGTGAGCGTATGAACATTCGCGATCAGGATGCGTTTTCTCCGGCCGATCTTGTCAACGCGCGAACGATTACAAGTGTCATCAACGCATTTTTCGGCACGAATCAGCTTTCGCAGTACATGGATCAGACAAATCCGCTTGCGGAACTGACGAACAAACGGAGAATGTCGGCACTCGGACCCGGCGGTTTGACACGCGAACGCGCTGGATTTGAAGTGCGCGACGTTCACTACACACATTATGGCCGGTTGTGTCCGATTGAAACCCCCGAAGGACCAAACATCGGTCTTATTTCTTCGCTCTGTATGCATGCGCGGGTGAATGAGTTCGGATTTATTGAGACGCCGTACCGCCAGGTGCGAAAAGGAAAAGTTACCGAAGAAATCGAATTTCTTAATGCAGAGCAGGAAGATGAATATATCATTGCACAGGCGAATGCACCGCTTGATGAGAAAGGAAAATTTCTCACAGAGCGCGTAACATCACGTCATCGCGGAGATTTTGTTGTTCACACTCCCGAGCAAGTGGAATATATGGATGTTGCCCCGACGCAAATTGTCAGCGCGGCGGCAGCGCTCATTCCGTTCCTTGAGCATGATGATGCAAACCGCGCATTGATGGGTTCAAATATGCAGCGTCAATCCGTACCGTTGCTTCGTCCGCAAGCGCCGATTGTCGGCACCGGTTTGGAAGAAATGGTAGCGCGTGATTCCCGTACATGCGTGATTGCCGAACGCAACGGCGTTGTTGAAAATGTGTCCGGCGAAAAAATCACCGTGCTTTATGATATCGAAGAAACCAATACCGAAGCGCTCGTGAGCTTTGACGATAAACGCCGTGTCGAATATCACCTTGTGAAATTTTTCCGCACTAATCAGGATACGGCGATCAATCAAAAGCCGATTGTGGTTCCCGGACAGCGGTTCAAAAAAGGCGATGTGCTGGCGGATGGCTGTGCCACCAACCATGGCGAGCTTGCACTCGGACGCAATGTTCTTGTCGCATTCATGCCGTGGCGCGGTTATAATTTTGAAGACGCTATTATCATTAACGAACGCATTGTCGCAGAAGATGTGTACACATCCATTCACATTGAAGAGTTTGAATTGCAAGTGCGCGACACAAAGCGCGGCGAAGAAGAACTCACGCGCGAAATTCCGAACGTGAGTGAGGAAGCGACAAAAGATCTTGATGAAGACGGCGTTATCCGCGTTGGCGCAGAAGTAAAAGAAGGCGATATTCTCATCGGGAAAATTACACCGAAAGGTGAAACAGACCCGACCCCGGAAGAAAAATTGCTGAAAGCGATCTTCGGCGAAAAAGCTGGCGACGTAAAAGACGCTTCGCTGAAAGCGCCTCCGGGAATGAAGGGGATTGTGATCGCCACAAAGCTGTTCAGCCGGAAGAAAAAAGATGCCGAGACGAAAAAAGAAGACAAGAAGCGTCTCGAGTTTCTTGAGAAAGAACGAAAAAAAGATATCAAGGAGCATAAAGAGAAGCTTGGCAGGAAGCTCGACCTTCTGTTGGACGGCGAAAAATCTACCGGCGTGCGCGACATGGACGGTGCGATGGTATTTCGCAGCGGCACACAATTTAAAGAAGGCACTTTCTCAGAATACGACGGCATTGAGAAGTTAAATTATCAAGAAGAGTGGGTAGACGATAAGCGGAAGAGCAATCTTGTTGTCCGCATCTACGAAAATTATTTTGACGCGCTGAACCACATTGAAGAAGCATACAAGCACGAGAAAAATAAAATTCAACTTGGCGACGAACTTCCGCCCGGCATTGTGCAGCTTGCAAAAGTTTATGTTGCAAAGAAGCGCAAACTTTCTGTCGGCGACAAAATGGCGGGCAGGCACGGAAACAAAGGTGTTGTCGCCTCGATCGTTCCGCGTGAAGATATGCCTTTCATGCCGGACGGCAGACCGGTGGATATTATCCTGAATCCGCTTGGCGTGCCTTCGCGTATGAATCTCGGCCAGTTATTTGAAACTGCGCTTGGCTGGGCAGGTAAAGCGCTCGGCGTGAGATTCGCGACACCGATTTTTGATGGCGCGTCGTGGGAAGACATTCAGGAGCAGATGAAAAAAGCGAACCTGAATCACGAGTCGAAGAGCATTATGTACGACGGCCGAACAGGTGAGCGGTTCGATCAGGAAGTCACTGTCGGCTACATTTATATAATGAAGCTCTCGCACCTCGTAGACGACAAGATTCATGCACGGTCAATCGGACCGTATTCGCTTATCACACAGCAGCCGCTGGGCGGGAAGGCGCAGTTTGGTGGTCAGCGATTCGGAGAAATGGAAGTCTGGGCGCTTCAAGGGTACGGCGCCTCGCACGTATTGCAGGAAATTCTCACGGTAAAATCCGACGATGTTGTAGGCCGTGCAAAAGTATATGAGGCAATCGTGAAAGGTGATAATTTGCCGGAATCGAATGTGCCGGAATCGTTTAATGTGTTGGTGCGCGAGCTGCAAGGGCTCGGTCTCGAAGTGAAGATCGAATAGCAGCCGCATATGAATTGTGCGTGCATCAATAGTTGCGAGTGCCGCAACACATGTGCACGTTCATCCAATTTATTTTTTTGGAGATTGGCTTATGCCTTTTACATCACATGACACAGCAGTAAAGAAGAATTTTTCGAAGATTACGATCAGCCTTGCATCGTCCGATGCGATTTTACAGCGGTCGTACGGCGAAGTCACAAAACCGGAAACGATCAATTATCGGTCGTTTCGTCCGGAAAAAGACGGATTGTTTTGCGAAAAGATTTTTGGCCCCGTGCGCGATTGGGAATGCCATTGCGGGAAATATAAACGCATCCGCTACAAAGGCATTATTTGCGACCGGTGCGGAGTCGAGGTGACGCAAAAAAGCGTGCGCCGGGAACGCATGGGACATATCGGCCTTGCCGTGCCGGTGGTACATATTTGGTATTTCCGTTCCACGCCGAGCAAAATCGGTTACGTGTTGGGACTGAGCAACAAAGACCTCGAGCGGATTATCTATTACGAGTCATACGTTGTCACAAATCCCGGAACAACAGGATTGCAAATGCAAGACCTGATCACGGAAGATCAGTATTTTGAAATTCTTTCATCCTTGCCGGAAAAGAATCAAGATCTCGATGATGACGATCCGAAAAAGTTTGTTGCAAAAATCGGCGGCGAAGCTATTCGCGATCTCTTAAAACGTGTTGAAGTCGAAACGCTTTCGTTGGAGCTTCGCGCTCAAGTGAAGGTGGAGACGTCGGTGCAGAAGAAAACAGAGGCGCTAAAGCGCTTGCGTGTCATCGAATCGTTCCGCGATCCGAATGGCAACATGTTGAACAAGCCGGAGTGGATGGTGCTGAATGTTATTCCGGTTATACCGCCGGAACTTCGTCCGCTTGTTCCTCTTGAAGGAGGCCGCTTTGCTACATCGGATCTTAACGATCTGTACCGCCGCGTTATTATCCGCAACAATCGTTTGAAACGATTGATTGACATTAAGGCGCCGGAAGTAATTCTTCGCAATGAAAAAAGAATGCTTCAGGAAGCCGTTGACTCGCTCTTCGATAATTCACGCCGCGTGAACGCTGTGCGCAGTGACAATAATCGTGCGCTCAAATCGCTTTCCGATATGTTGAAAGGAAAGCAAGGACGTTTCCGGCAGAATCTTCTCGGCAAGCGCGTTGATTATTCCGGCCGTTCAGTCATCGTTGTTGGCCCGGAGTTGAAGCTGCATCAGTGCGGGCTTCCGAAAGATATGGCGGTTGAGCTGTTCAAGCCGTTCATCATTCGTAAACTTATTGAGCGCGGGCTTTCAAAAACTGTAAAGAGCGCGAAAAAGCAAGTTGATAAGAAGGGCCCGGAAATTTGGGAAATTCTTGAAAATATTATTGATGGGCATCCGGTGCTGCTGAATCGCGCGCCGACATTGCACAGGCTCGGCATTCAGGCATTTCAACCGGTGCTTGTCGAAGGAAAAGCGATTCGCATTCATCCGATGGTGTGTACCGCATTCAATGCCGACTTCGACGGTGACCAGATGGCGGTGCACGTTCCGCTGTCGTTCGATGCGCAGCTTGAAGCACGCATTCTGATGTTGTCGAGCCACAATATTCTTTCGCCGGCAAGCGGCGCGCCGATTGTGACACCGACACAAGATCAGGTTCTTGGCTGTTATTATCTGACAAAATCGAAAGCGAACGAGCCTGGCGAAGGAAAGATTTTCGCTTCGCCGGAAGAAGTAACGATTGCTTATAACGAAGGAAAAATTTCACTTCATGCGCGCATTAAAGTCCGCATTGACGGCAAACAGACTGAGACAACAACCGGCCGGGTTATCTTCAATAAAATTGTTCCGAAAGAAATCGGTTATGTGAATGAATTGTTGAATAAGAACCGGCTTGTTCAGATTATTGCAGCGTCGTTCCGCAAATGCGGCAATCTTCGCACCGCTCAATTTCTTGATGCATTGAAAGACCTTGGATTTAACCATGCAACGAGAGGCGGACTTTCCGTTAGTGTTGCCGATGTTGCAATTCCGAAAGAAAAAGAAGAGCTCATTGCTAAAGCCGAAAAAGATGTTGCAGCGGTTGAAGCGCAATATCAAAACGGATTTATTACGGACGGAGAGCGCTATAATAAAGTGATTGATATTTGGACGCGTACGTCAAGCCGTGTTGCAGAGAAACTTTTTGATTCGCTTCAGCAATCGAAAGAAGGATTCAATTCTCTCTATATGATGATTGATTCCGGAGCGCGCGGTTCGAAAGAACAAGTGCGTCAGCTTGCCGGTATGCGCGGACTCATGGCAAAGCCGCAGAAATCTCTTTCCGGTGCAACCGGTGAACTGATTGAAAACCCGATCATCGCGAATTTCCGTGAAGGACTTTCGATTCTCGAATATTTTATTTCAACGCACGGTGCGCGCAAAGGACTTGCCGATACCGCATTGAAAACGGCTGATGCCGGATACCTCACCCGCCGTCTTGTTGACGTAGCACAAGATGCAATTGTTTCAATGGAAGATTGCGGCGCGATTCGCGGCGTGATGACCGGCGCATTAAAAGAAGGCGAAGATGTGAAAGAACCGCTCGCCGAGCGTATTCTCGGCCGCGTTGCCGTGCAAGATGTTGTTGATCCGTTAACGCGTAAAGTAATTGTGAAATCCGGTGGATTGATTGATGAAGATATTGCAGCGGCAATTTCTGAAACTTCAATTGAACAAGTAGAAATTCGTTCGGTGCTGACATGTGAAGCAAAGCGCGGTGTCTGCGCAAAATGTTATGGACGGAATCTGACCACTGGCAAGATTGTGGAAGTCGGTGAAACCGTTGGAACAATTGCCGCGCAATCCATCGGCGAGCCGGGAACGCAGTTAACTCTGCGGACATTCCACACCGGCGGTACTGCTAGCTTGATTGCTGCCCAGTCACAAATCGTATCGAAGTTTGACGGGCATATTAAATACGAAGGGTTGAAATCCATTTCGGTCGCCACAGATCTTGGTTCGAAACTTCTTGCATTAGGACGCAGCGGAGTTGTGAATATTCTTGACAAGGACAATCGCGTTCTTACGAAGTACGATATTCCCTACGGCGCTTTATTGCAGTTGGCAGATCGTGCGCCGGTGCAGAAAGGCGAACTTGTATACGAATGGGATCCTTACAATGCAGTTATCATTTCTGAACATGCCGGCATTGTGAAATATCAAGATTTGAAAGAAGATATCACATACCGTGAAGAGCCTGATGAGCAGACAGGGCACATTCAAAAAGTCGTTATTGATTCACGCGACCGAACGCTGAGTCCTACTCTTATTGTCACCAACAAGAGCGGCGCAAAGATTGCAAGTTATATTATTCCTACGCGCGCTCACATGATGGTTGATGACGGTGAGGAAATCAAAGGAGGAACGATTCTTGTAAAGATTCCGCGCGACAGCGGAAAAACGCGTGACATCACCGGAGGTCTTCCGCGCGTTACAGAATTATTTGAGGCGCGCTCACCCGCTGATCCTGCTTTGGTCAGCGAGATTGACGGTATCGTTCATTTCGGTGGACAGAAACGCGGGTCGCGCGAAGTTATTGTTGAAAGTCATGACAAGAAGGAATCGAAAACATACCTTCTTCCGCTTGGCAAACATGTACTCGCGCAGGAAAATGACACTATTCGTGCCGGCGAACGGTTGTCGGATGGCGCCATTGACCCGCATGATATTTTGCGCATCAAAGGCACGGGTGCAGTTCAGGAATATCTTGTGAATGAGATTCAGGAAGTGTACCGCATGCAAGGTGTGAAGATTAATGATAAGCACATCGAAACCATTGTGCGGCAAATGATGCAAAAGGTCCGCATCACCGATTCCGGAGATACGCGTTTCCTCGAAGGCGATTATGTTGATAAAGTGAAATTTGAAGAGGAGAACGCGAAGCTGCAAGGAATGGTATTCATCATCAATAAGGGTGATACGAAATTTAAGAATGCCATGATTGTTGAAAAGAAAAAAGCAAAAGAAGCAAATACCGAAGTGAAGAAGAAGAGTAAAAAGGTTGCAGAACTCCGCGATGCTGAACCAGCAATGTCTGAACCGATTCTGCTTGGCATTACTTCAGCCTCACTTTCGACGGACAGCTTCATTTCGGCAGCGTCGTTTCAGGAGACGACCAAAGTATTGACCGACGCGGCAATTGAAGCGAAGGTTGATTACCTGCTCGGCTTGAAAGAAAATGTTATTATGGGACACCTTATTCCTGCCGGCACAGGCTTAAAGAAGTTTCGCGATGTTCTTGTATCCTCAAAGGAACCGCCGAAAGTTGTTGAACGACCGGCTGAACCTGCAGAAGAAGCGGCGCCGGAAGAGGTTGTTGTTGTCAAAAAAACACGCAGGAAAACTAAATCGGTTACATCATAATTCTAAAAGAAAATTTCTTGACATAGGCGGTCAATTTTCTTATATTGTTTAGCTTTCTTACGAAATTTATAGGACAGAGATAAACCGGAGTATATAGTTTTGCCAACAATAAACCAATTGGTTCGGTCGGGTCGAGAGCGCATACTATTTAAAAGCAAGGCGCCGGCGCTTGAAGGAAACCCTCAAAAACGCGGCGTATGCACGAGAGTTTATACAACAACACCGAAAAAACCGAATTCAGCATTACGAAAAGTTGCACGTGTACGATTGACCCATGGCGCCGAAGTAACAGCATATATTCCGGGCGAAGGTCACAACTTGCAAGAACACTCTATTGTACTGATCCGCGGCGGCAGAGTGAAAGATCTTCCCGGCGTTCGCTATCATATTATTCGAGGAACCTTGGATACAGCCGGAGTGAATGAACGCAAACAAGGGCGCTCTAAATATGGAGCAAAGCGCCCCAAGTAAGAGAATGAACTGATCAATGAGAAAGAAAACAGCAGAAAAACGACATACGCAGGGAGATCCGAAATTCAACGATCCGTTGGTTTCTCGTTTTATCAACAGCATTATGAAGAGGGGAAAGAAGAATCTTGCTCAATCTATCTTCTATGATGCTCTTGATGTTGTCGGTACACGCGCAAGCGTTCCTTCAATAGATGTGTTTAAGAAAGCTGTAAACAATGTTGCACCGCTAATTGAAGTCCGCGCACGACGCGTTGGTGGAGCAACCTATCAGGTACCCACAGAAGTTCGTCCCGAACGGCGAACCGCTCTTGCAATCCGCTGGCTCATAACCTATGCCAACGAACGTTCGGACAAGTCAATGTCGCAGAAGCTTGCTGCTGAGCTTCTTGCCGCTGCTAACGGTGAAGGAAATGCTGTAAAGAAAAAAGAAGACACTCACCGGATGGCGGAAGCAAACAAAGCTTTTGCGCATTTCAAGTGGTAAGCAAATAAAAAGCGAAGTGTTTTTTTGCTGAAAAAAAATCGCGCAGATATGCGTCTGTGGCGATGCAGTGTCTTTAGATGTTAGAAGAGGAAGATGTAGCGTAGGAGTATGGCAAGGAAGTATACATTAGAACGGACCCGTAACATCGGCATTATGGCTCACATTGATGCTGGCAAAACGACGACAACAGAACGCATTTTGTTCTATACCGGCGTATTGCATCGCATGGGCGAAGTGCACGACGGTGCAGCGACGATGGACTGGATGGAACAGGAAAAAGAACGCGGCATTACAATCACTTCCGCCGCGACAACATGTTTCTGGAGAGACCATCGCGTGAACATTATTGATACGCCGGGTCACGTTGACTTTACAATTGAGGTTGAGCGTTCGCTCCGCGTTCTTGATGGAGCCGTTGCATTGTTTTGTTCTGTTGGAGGTGTTGAACCGCAATCTGAAACCGTGTGGCGTCAGGCTGACAAGTACGGCGTTCCGCGCATCGCATTTGTTAATAAAATGGATCGTGTTGGCGCGGATTTTCTCGGCGCCGTTCAAATGATGAAAGATCGTCTCGGTGCGAATGCGGTGCCGATACATTTGCCCGTCGGCCAAGGGGAAATGTTCCGCGGCATGATTGATTTGATCACGATGAAAGCGCGTATCTTTAACGAAGAAACAATCGGAACAACGTGGGAGGATATTGATATTCCTCACGATCTTCAAGCGCTTGCGGCAGAGTACCGCACAAAAATGCTCGAAGCGGTTTCCGAAGAAGACGATACGCTCCTTGAGAAATATCTAGAAGGAAAAGAAATTACGCCGCAGGAAATTATTAGCGTTCTTCGCCGCGCCTGTTTGAAAGTAAGTATCGTACCGGTGTTGTGTGGCTCTTCATTTAAAAATAAAGGCGTCCAAAACCTTATGGACGCGATTGTTGATTTTCTTCCTGCGCCGACTGATATCAATGACGGTATAATTACCGGACATCATCCCAATATGCGGGATAGCATCCAGCGCACCGTCAGTGACGATGAGAAATTCACGGCGCTCGCGTTTAAGATTATGACCGATCCGTTTGTCGGGCGGCTGACATTTTTCCGAATATACAGCGGCACAGTAAAAGCCGGCTCGTACATTTACAATTCGATAAGCGGAAAGAAAGAACGCATCGGACGAGTTCTTCGCATGCACGCCAATCATCGTGAAGATGTTGATGAAGGTTATTCAGGCGACATTCTTGCGGCGATTGGTTTTAAGAGCACGCGCACAGGTGACACCTTATGCGACGAAGACGATCCGATTATTCTCGAGAAGATGATTTTCCCGGAGCCGGTCATCCATCAGGCGATTGAACCGAAAACGAAAGCCGATCAGGAAAAAATGGGCGAAGCGCTTCAGAAGCTTGCCGAGGAAGATCCGACATTTCGTGTTTCAACGAACGAAGAAACCGGCCAGACCATTATCGGCGGAATGGGTGAGCTTCATCTTGAAATTATCATTGACCGCATGAAGCGCGAATTCAAAGTCGAAGCGAATGTCGGCAGACCGCAAGTTGCGTACAAAGAAACCATTCGAAAAAAAGTACAGGCAGAAGGAAAATTTGTCCGCCAATCCGGAGGCAGAGGACAATACGGGCATGTTTGGCTTGAAGTGGGGCCGAATGAAAAAGGAAAAGGGTACGAATTCGAAGACGCGATTGTCGGCGGCGTCGTTCCGCGGGAATACATCAAGCCTGTGTCTGAAGGAATTCAAGAGGCAATGAAGAATGGCGTTCTTGCCGGCTATCCGATGGAAGATATCAAAGTAAAATTGTTCGACGGTTCGTATCACGATGTAGATTCTTCTGAAATGGCATTTAAGATCGCCGGCTCAATTGGATTTCAAGCCGGTGCAAAGAAAGCCGATCCCGTTTTACTCGAGCCGATCATGGCGGTCGAAGTCGTGACGCCGGAGGAATACCTCGGTGACGTGATGGGCGATTTGAATTCGCGGCGCGGAAAGATCGAAGGAATTTCGTCCCGCAAAGATGCACAAGTGGTGAAAGCGACTGTTCCGCTTTCGGAAATGTTCGGCTATGCTACACAAATGCGCTCAATGACGCAAGGACGCGCGCTCTATACAATGCAATTTTCGCATTATGACGAAACGCCGAAATCTATTTCGCAGCAGATCATCGAAAAAGTAAAAGGCAAAGAAGCCGTTCCTGCTTGAGCAACAATGATTAACTCATCTTCTTATCTATACTAAAGGAGACATCCTTATGGCAAAAGAAAAATTTGATCGCAGCAAACCGCATGTCAATGTCGGAACAATCGGCCACATTGATCACGGGAAAACAACCTTGACCGCTGCAATCACGATGGTCTTGGCGAAGAAAGGTTTATCGTCTGTCCGCACGTTCGACAGCATTGACAATGCTCCGGAAGAAAAGGCGCGTGGAATCACCATTGCAACTGCACACGTCGAGTATTCGACCGAAAAGCGTCACTATGCGCACGTTGACTGTCCGGGTCACGCCGATTATGTGAAGAACATGATCACCGGTGCGGCGCAGATGGACGGCGCCATTCTTGTGGTTGCTGGTACCGACGGACCAATGCCGCAAACGCGCGAACACATACTTCTTGCACGTCAGGTTGGCGTGCCGCGTATCGTAGTCTTTTTGAATAAAGTTGATGCGGTTGATGATCCTGAACTGTTGGACCTTGTTGAAATGGAAATGCGCGATTTGTTGAAATCGTACCAATTTCCCGGCGACGAGATTCCGATTGTCCGCGGTTCGGCGTTGAAAGCAATGGAAGCTGCACTTCGTCCGGATGTAAAAACGGATGATCCTGCTTTTGAGTGCATCTACAAATTGATGGATGCGGTTGACAGCTATATTCCTCTTCCGCAGCGCGATGTTGACAAACCGTTTTTGATGCCGGTGGAAGATGTATTCTCTATTACCGGCCGTGGCACTGTTGGTACGGGCAGAGTTGATCGCGGACGTGCAAAGGTCGGCGACGAAGTTGAAGTGATTGGACTGGGACAGCACAAAAAGACGGTTGTGACCGGTGCAGAAATGTTCCGCAAAGAACTGGATGAAGTTGTCGCCGGCGACAATGCCGGACTTCTTCTCCGCGGCATTGAAAAGAACGAACTTGAGCGCGGCATGGTTATTGCAAAACCGGGCTCGATTACGCCGCACAAAAAATTTACCGCTCAAGTGTATGTGTTGAAGAAAGAAGAAGGCGGGCGCCATACGCCGTTTTTGAATGGCTATCGTCCGCAGTTCTACTTCCGCACAACCGATGTAACGGGCGTTGTCACGCTTCCACAGGGAGTGGAAATGGTTATGCCGGGCGATAACGTGGACAGCATGACGATCGAACTGATTTCGCCGATAGCGATGGAAGAAAAACTTCGTTTCGCTATTCGTGAAGGCGGACGCACAGTCGGTTCCGGTATTGTAACAAAGATTATTGAATAAATAATGTTTTCTTTTTCCGTGATGCGGTCTGCAAAAAAACAGACCGCATTTCAAAGGAGTTATGCTGTGGCTGGTCAAAAAATACGCATCAAGTTAAAGTCGTACGACCATAATCTTATCGACAAGTCGGCGGAGAAAATTATTAAGACTGTGAAGTCAACGGGCGCCGTGGTTTCTGGCCCTATTCCCCTGCCGACGCGAAGATCGCTCTACACGGTACTGCGCTCGCCGCATGTTGATAAGAAGTCACGCGAACAGTTTGAGACTCGTTCCCATAAACGGCTGATTGATATTCTCACATCAGGAACAAAAACGGTGGATGCGTTGATGAAGCTTGATCTGCCGGCTGGTGTGGATGTCGAAATCAAAGTCTAAACGATTCTCTTCCGGAGTGTTCACCTCCGAATGCATTCCGGAGTTTCCGGTTTCGAAAAAAGATACCGAAGGAGTTTATTATTGTGAGCGGTTTATTAGGTAAAAAAATCGGCATGACAAGTATCTATGATGAGAATGGAATTTCTATTCCATGCACCGTCATCGAAGCGGGACCTTGTTATGTTACACAAATCCGGACCAAAGAACGGGACGGCTACGAGGCCGTGCAATTGGGTTTTGATGAAAAACCCGATCGCCTTTTCACAAAAGCCCTTCAAGGTCACTTTGCTAAGGCGAGCACTAAGGCGCTGCGCTTGCTGCGTGAATTTCAAAATTTCAATTCCGCAGATTTGAAAATTGGCGCAGAGGTGAAGGTAGATGTGTTTGCAAAAGGAGATAAAGTCTCTGTTACGGCAAAGTCAAAAGGAAAAGGGTTTCAGGGCGTTGTTCGCCGCCATCACTTTTCCGGTGTTGGAATGACAACGCACGGCCAGTCAGACCGTGTGCGTGCGCCGGGTTCGATTGGCTCATCGTCGTATCCATCGCGCGTATTCAAAGGAATGCGCATGGCGGGTCGTATGGGATTCGACAATGTCACTGTGAAAAATCTTGTCGTTGTAAAAGTCATTCCGGAATCGAATTTGATTTTGGTGAAAGGCTCGATTCCCGGAGCGAAGAACACATATGTCGAAATCAGGAAATAATTTTGTTTCGCTTTTGCGGAACTTCTTGAAGAGAGTGCTTGAATGATGAAAATAGAAGTGCTGAAAAAAGATGGTTCGAAATCCGGTGAGACGGTAACACTCATACCGGAAATTTTTGAAATTGCGCCGAACGATCATGCGATTTACCTTGCGGTGCGTTCATACATGGCGAACCAGCGGCACGGAACGCATCAAACGAAAGAGCGCTCCGATGTGCGCGGCGGCGGTAAAAAACCGTTTGCGCAGAAAAAAACCGGACGCGCGCGTCAAGGAACCAGCCGTTCGCCGCTGCAAATTGGCGGCGGTACGATATTCGGCCCCCATCCGCACGATTATGTTGTGAAGCTGCCGGCAAAAGTGAAAATTCTTGCAAGAAAATCGGCGTTGTCCTATAAAGCGAAAGGTTCGAATATTGTTATCGTCGAAGATTTCACACTCGATGAGCCGAAAACAAAAGAGATGAAAACGGTGCTCGACGCATTACAGCTTTCATCAAAGAAAACTCTGTTCCTTGTTCCGAAGGTGGACAAAAACGTTCTTCTTTCGAGCCGCAATATTCAAAAACTGAATGTTCTCGAAGCGGCAAAAGCTTCGACGTATGAAATCATGGACAGCGCAGTGCTGGTAATGCAGAAAAGCGCGGTTGAAGCTCTTCAGAAAACATTTTCAAATTGATGAGAGAATGCAATGAGCGTAATTCTTAAGCGTCCTATTATTACTGAAAAAATGACTGCACTTGGCGAGCAGCGCCAATACGCATTTGAGGTGGATGGTGTAGCAAACAAAATTGATATTGCAAAAGCCGTCGAGAAAAAATTCAGCGTCAGTGTGACAAGTGTTCGTGTCGTGAATGTGAAAGGGAAAACGAAAGCGCAGATGACAAAGCGCGGACGGATTCCCGGAAGACGCGCCGATTTCAAAAAAGCGATCGTAACGCTCGCAAAAGATCAGAAGATTGATTTCTTCGAGAACGTATAAAGCAGCAGCGAGAAAAACTTATGGCAATTCGTAAATTAAAACCAAATACGCCTGCGACTCGTTACTATTCGATCTCAACGTTCGAAGAGGTAACGAAAACTGAACCGGAAAAATCATTGCTTGCGCCGATTAAAAAATCAGGCGGACGAAATAATCTTGGCCGGGTCACATCGCGTCACCGCGGAGGCGGGCACAAACGCCGCTACCGCGTGATTGATTTCAAACGCGCAAAACATGATGTCGCTGCAAAAGTTCTCGCTATTGAGTATGATCCAAACCGCTCAACGCGCATTGCGCTTGTTGTCTATCCTGACGGAGAAAAAAAATATGTACTCGCGCCTGAAGGACTGAAAGTAAACGATCAGATTGTCGCGGGCAATGAAGTTGAAATAAAAATCGGGAACGCGCTTCCATTGAAGAATATTCCTGTGAACTCACAGGTGCATAACGTTGAGATGCGGGAAGGCAAGGGCGGGCAGGTTGCACGAAGCGCGGGAAATTTTGCAATCGTTCAGGCGAAGGAAGGCGATTTTGTGTTGTTGAAATTTCCTTCCGGTGAAATTCGCAACGTGCGCGGCAATTGTTACGCAACGATCGGCATGTTGAGCAATCTCGATCATGAAAACATCAGCATCGGAAAAGCGGGACGTTCCCGCTGGCTTGGCATTCGTTCGCACGTCCGCGGTGTTGCGATGAATCCGGTTGATCATCCGATGGGCGGCGGTGAAGGAAAAACATCGGGCGGCGGACATCCGGTAAGCCCGTGGGGGCAGAAGTCGAAAGGTCTGAAAACGCGAAAGCGGAAAAAAGAATCGAATAAATACATTGTAAAGCGTCGTAAGTAACACTCAACTAAAGTGAATCTATGAGTCGTTCAGTAAAAAAAGGCCCGTTCATTGACCCGAAGCTGTTAAAAAAGGTCGAAGAGCTGAATAAAGCAAACCGCAAACAAGTCATTAAGACATGGTCGCGGTCGTCAACTATTTCGCCGGAGTTTGTCGGTCACACGTTTGCCGTTCATAACGGCAACAAATTTATTCCGGTGTATATTCAGGAAGCGATGGTTGGACACAAATTGGGCGAGTTTGCACCGACGAGGATTTTCCGCGGGCATCCCGGCCTGAAATCAGAAACGACAACGACGCCTGCGTAACGAGTATCCCGAAGGGATTTTTCAATCGGAGTTTGTGTATGGAAGCAAAAGCAATTAACAGATTTATCGGAACGTCGCCGCGAAAAATGAGATTAATCATTGATCTCATCCGTAACAAATCGGTCGGCGATGCATTGAACATCCTTCATTTTTCGCCGAAGCATGCATCGAAAGCGGCAGAAAAAGTGCTGCGCTCTGCCATTGCCAATATTCAAAACAAAGATGATGCTGGCAGGGTTGATACCGACTCGTTGTATGTGAAGGAATGTTTTGTTGACGGCGGCCCGTCTATGAAGCGGATTTTGCCGGCACCCCAGGGACGCGCATTTCGTATGTTGAAACGCTCGAACCATGTCACCATTATTGTTGCGCAGCGCGACGTAAAGAAATAAAAAACAACTCACAGCATGAGGAATACAACTATGAATTTCAATCACCGTTACGGGTTGTAGGAGATTACTTTGGGACAAAAAACACATCCAATCGGTTTTCGCTTAGGAGTTATTCGAACCTGGGATTCCAACTGGTATGAAGAAAAGGGATTCGCGGGGAAGCTGAACGAAGATGTCATGATCAGAAATTATGTCCGGAACCGTTTGAAAAAAGCGGGCGTCTCCCGCATTCAAATCGAGCGGACAGCAAAAAACGCACGCATTACGATTCATACCTCGCGGCCGGGTATTGTAATCGGCAAAAGCGGAAAAGAAATTTCACAGCTCGAAGAAGAGTTGAAAAAAGTTACCAGCAAGGAAGTGAAAATTCTTATCAGCGAAATCAAGCGCCCCGAATTGGATGCGTTCCTTGTTGCAGAAAATATTGCATCGCAGCTCGAAGGACGCATTTCATTCCGACGCGCAATGAAGCAGGCGATTACCGCTGCAATGCGCATGGGTGCAGAGGGAATTCGCGTGATGTGCAGCGGCAGGCTTGGCGGCTCGGAAATGGCGCGCCGCGAACAATACAAAGAAGGACGAATTCCGCTCCATACGCTGCGTGCGGATATTGATTATGCAAACACCGCGGCGCAAACAATCTACGGATTAATTGGCGTCAAAGTGTGGATTTGCAAAGGCGAAGTTTTAGGCTCGAGCAGCCGTTAAATGAAATTATTTTTCAGATCGAAACTGGAGTTCTAATATTATGTTAATGCCGAAACGTGTCAAATACAGAAAATCGCAGCGCGGGCGAATGACCGGCGTGGCAACGCGCGGCGCTCAGGTTTCCTTCGGCGATTTCGGACTCAAGGCAATGCAGCCCGGCTGGATTACGCAGCGACAGATCGAAGCTGCCCGTGTTGCGCTGACCCGCATGATGAAACGTGAAGGCAAGGTGTGGATTCGTATTTTTCCGGATAAGCCGGTAACGAAGAAACCCGCAGAAACACGTATGGGAAGCGGTAAAGGAAACCCGGAATTCTGGGTCGCGGTCGTAAAACCCGGCACGGTCATGTTCGAAATAGGCGGTGTAAAAAAAGAACTGGCGCACGAAGCGCTGATGCTTGCCGCGCACAAGCTGGCAATCAGAACAAAATTTGTTACACGCTTCGATTACGAAGCCCATTAATTCAAGTACGATTCTATGAAAGCATTTGAAGTCCGTCAACTCTCTGATGTCGAATTGGAGAAGAGAATTATCGAAGAGCAGGAAAATCTTGCTCACATGAAATTCCAAAAAGCGACCAAGCAGATTGATAACACTGCTGAAATCGGTCACATCCGCCGGGATATTGCCCGGATGAGAACGATATTAACAGAACGCAAAACGAAAGCGGCGGTTGCCGCATCGGGAACGGAGAGCACGACGAATGAATAACCGAACGACCCGGCGCAAAACACGCGTTGGAAAAGTTGTCAGCGCGAAAATGGCGAAAAGCATTGTCGTCGCGATTGAACGGCGCGTGCCGCACAAATTGTACAAGAAATATTTCCGTCAGACATCAAAGCTGATGGCGCACGATGAAAAAGGCGAAGCGGCAGTCGGCGATACGGTGAAAATCATGGAAACCCGGCCTCTCAGCAAAATGAAACGCTGGCGCCTGGTTGAAGTTGTCACAAAGGCAAAGTAATTGATCCTCAGGAGTATGTCATGATTCAGGAAGAAACGAATCTCGTAGTGGCGGATAATTCAGGCGCGAAAAAAGTGCGCTGCATCCGTGTTCTTGGCGGTCATGACCGCCGGTACGCCAGTGTCGGCGATTTGGTCGTGGTGTCTGTAAAGTCGGCTATTCCGGGAGCCGGAGTGAAGAAAGGCGAAGTTTCCCGCGCCGTTGTTGTCCGGACAAAAAAAGAAGTCGGCCGCAAAGACGGTTCCTTTATTCGGTTTGATGAGAATGCCGTTGTGTTGATCACTCCGCTAAACGAACCGCGTGGAACACGCATCTTCGGTCCTGTTGCGCGCGAACTGCGGGAAAAACAATTCATGAAGATTGTCTCGCTTGCACCTGAAGTATTATAACTTTATCAAAGAGTTTGATTATGCATGTTCATAAAAATGATACAGTCGTTGTCAAAACCGGCAACTATCTCAGCAAAGAAGGGAAAGTATTAAAAGTATTTCCCGCAACAAACCGGATCATCATTGAAGGCGTGAATATGATCAAGCGGCACACAAAGCCGTCGCAGCAAAATCCACAGGGCGGTGTCGTGCAGAAGGAAGCGCCAATCCACGCATCGAACGTGATGGTGAAATGCCCGAAATGCAGCGCACCGACGCGTATTGGTCATAAGCATGTTACTGATGCAGCGTCCGGCAAAAAAACAACGATGAGAATTTGCCGCAATTGCGGCGAAATGTTTTAAGCTTACATCCATCGGTGCTATGCGAATAACATGGCACACACTGATAACACAGCTATGGCAAAAGAAAAAGAAAAAAAAGCATCACAGAAAACGGAATCGAAGGAAGCTAAAGCTTCTCACAAGCAGGAGAAAGGCGCTTCACCCCGCCTCTTCGAACTGTACAAAAAAGAAATTGTCCCTGCGTTGATGAAACGCTTTTCCTATAAAAGCATCATGCAGGTTCCCCGTCTCGAAAAAATTTCCGTGAACAGCGGAATCGGGATGGCGACGCAGGATGCAAAGCTTTTGGAAATTGCAGCGCAAGAGATGGCGGCGATTACGGGACAGAAACCTGCAATCACCAAAGCGAAAAAAGCGATCTCGAATTTCAAATTGCGCCAGGGAGTTCCAATCGGTGCACGTGTAACACTGCGTTCGAGAAAGATGTACGAATTTCTTGATCGGTTAGTCAGTGTTGCCATGCCGCAGATCCGAGATTTCCGGGGTGTGTCGGATAAATCTTTTGACGGCCGCGGAAATTATACGCTGGGAATAAAAGAGCAAATTATTTTCCGTGAAATTGACGCTGATAAAGTAACGCGATTGAGCGGAATGGATGTTACGTTCGTAACAACGGCGAAAACGGACCTTGAAGCAATGGAACTGCTGAAAGGATTCGGAATGCCGTTCGTGAAACGCGAACAAATTCAACGATAAAACAGGAGTTGTTGTGGCACGTTTAGCAATGGTTGTGAAAGCAAAAAGGAAGGCGAAATTCAAAACGCGTCAGCATAATCGCTGCACCATTTGCGGAAGGCCCCGTGCCTATATCCGCAAGTTCGGCGTTTGCAGAATGTGCTTCCGTTCGATGGCGCTGGAAGGAAAAATTCCCGGCGTGCTGAAAGCAAGCTGGTAGTTCAGTATATCATTGCAATGATTTTTTAGGAAGGTAATGTTCAATGTCAATGTCTGATCCAATCGCAGATTATCTTACTCGGCTTCGCAATGCGGTTCGCGCACATCACAAGCGCGTTGATATTCCGGCGTCGAATCTGAAAAAAGAAATCACGCGCATTCTTCACGAACAAAAGCTCATCACGAATTATGCGATGGTCGAAGATGAAAAGCAGGGCGTGATTCGGATTCAATTAAAATATTACAACGGACAGAGTGTTATTACAGGCTTACGCCGTGTCAGCCGTCCGGGCATTCGCCGGTACCGCTCTGCCGATGATTTGCCGCGTGTCAACAATGGATTAGGTGTCGCAATTATTTCGACATCAAAAGGTATCATGACAAACAAACAGGCGCTGAAAGAACATCTCGGCGGCGAAGTCATGTGCTTTGTGTGGTAAATTTTATTTTTGAATTGGAGTTTTAAGGAGCATACAGTGTCACGAATTGGAAGAAAGCCCGTCCCGATTCCGAAGGGCGTGAAAGTGGAAATCAAAAACGGAGCAGTGAAAGTGAGCGGAACAAAAGGAACGCTCAACACGGCGATTCATCCCGACATTACTGTAGAAGTGAAAGGCGAAGAAGTTCTTGTCACGCGCCCGAGTGATGTGAAAGAACATCGCGCATTGCACGGATTGTTTCGTGCTTTGATCGCCAACATGATCAAAGGCGTGACGGCAGGCTATACAAAAAAACTCGAGCTTGTCGGCGTTGGTTATCGTGCGGAAATGAAAGGAAAAGTTCTACAGCTTGCGCTCGGCTATTCTCATCCGATCGTATTTCGCGCTCCGGATGATATTAAACTGGAAGCACCCACTCAAACCAGTATTATGATTAGCGGAAGTGACAAACAGTTGGTCGGTTTGGTGGCAGCAAAAATTCGATCACTGCGTCCGCCGGAGCCGTACAAAGGCAAAGGAATTAAGTATGAAGGCGAATACATCCGCCGTAAAGCAGGAAAAACTGCTGCGTCGAGCGGCACAAAATAATGTACCGATGTTCAATTGGTGAAGTAAGAACGTTATGATCAACAAAAATGCTACATTGCGGCGAAAGAAAATTCAGCAGCACATCCGTAAACGGATTACCGGCACGACTGAACGCCCGCGTCTCAGCGTGTACCGCAGCCTGAATAATATTTTTGGCCAAATTATTGACGATACAACCGGCACTACTCTTGCCGCGGCATCGTCGCTTTCGAAAGAACTACAAGAAGAAATTAAAGCCGCGAAGAGCAAAGTTTCTAAGAGCGTCATCGTGGGAAAATTGCTTGCAAAGAAAGCGCTGGAGAAAAATATCAAGCACGTCGTGTTCGATCGCGGCGGTTATCTCTATCATGGCAGGGTAAAAGCTTTTGCCGACGGCGCGCGAGAAGGCGGCTTGAAATTTTAACCGCCAGTTGGGATGCGCCGAACACGACAGCCGAATATTGTCGGGTCGTCTAATGGCAGGACAACGCCCTTTGGAGGCGTCTGTAGAGGTTCGAATCCTCTCCCGACAGCGAAGGTACGTTTAAGAATGATAATTGAGAAATTAAATATCAGGTTTTTGGCGGCGATAATTCTTAATTTTTCGTTTTTAATTTTTCACTTTTAATTTTTATTCGGAGTATACGTGGCACGCATTAAAGCAAGCGAGCTTGAGTTAAAAGACAAACTGGTTCACATTAACCGAGTCGCAAAAGTGGTGAAAGGCGGACGGCGGTTCAGTTTCAATGCCATTGTCGTTGTCGGCGATGGGAACGGACATGTCGGAATCGGACTCGGCAAGGCGAACGAAGTTGCCGATGCAATCTCCAAAGGCGTTGACGATGCAAAGAAAAATGTTGTCAAAGTCCCGATTGTGAACGGTACAATTCCGCACGAGGTTATTGGAAAGTTCGGTGCAGGAAGAGTTCTTTTGAAACCAGCGTCTCCCGGAACAGGATTAATTGCCGGCGGCGGTGTTCGTGCGCTGCTCGAATCTGCCGGCGTGCGTGACATATTGACGAAACAAATGGGCTCAGCAAACCCGCATAATGTTGTGAAAGCGACATTGCAAGGACTTTTAAGTCTTCGTGATGCACAGTCAACGGCGGAATCGCGCGGGCTTTCAGTCCAGGAATTATTTCAGAACTAACACGGCAATACATTATTATGGCAGCGCATAAAATTAAGATTACTCAAATTCGAAGCGTGATTCATACGCTCGAAGCACACAAACGCACAATTAAAGCACTTGGTCTTGGCAGACCGAATTATTCTGTCATTCATACGGACACACCGCAAATTCGCGGAATGGTGAAAGCGGTGCGGCATCTTGTGAAAGTGGAAGAAGTGAAGTAATGCGCCGCAGATTTATTTCAGCGCAGCGATATAAGCAGAGGAAATTTTCATGACAGTTACACTGAGCAGCTTACGGTACGCGAAAGGTTCGCGAAGAAAAACAAAACGCATCGGACGCGGTCAAGGTTCGGGTCACGGCGGAACAGCAACGCGCGGCAATAAAGGCCAGCATTCACGTTCCGGTTCCGGTTTCAAACGCGGATTCGAAGGCGGACAAATGCCGTTAACGCGCCGTCTTCCGAAATTCGGTTTTACGAATCCATTTAGAGTAGAATATCGTGTAGTGAATGTTGAAACATTGGAAAAACTTGCGGCAGAAGGAAAAATCAAAGACACGGTTTCGCCGGAAGTGTTATATGAAGCAGGTGTGGTTTCCAAGAAAGCAGAATTGGTAAAAATTCTCGGCAACGGTTCACTGAAAGCGAAGCTCAATGTTTCGGCACACAAATTCAGTAAATCTGCCGTTGAGAAAATTACCGCCGCAGGCGGCACGGTGAAAGAATTGCAACAGTCTGTTGCGGCTCCTGCGAAATAATTTAACGACATCTCATGAGCAGATTTAACGAAAATATTCGAAACATTTTCAAAATTCAGGAACTGCGGACACGTGTGTTGTTCACCGCAGGACTCCTGATCGTTGTGCGCATCGGTGCACACGTTACACTGCCGGGCGTTGATGCGACAGTGCTTGCCGAGTCAATGCGAAATCAGGCATCGAACACATTGTTCGGTTTATACGATTTGTTCGTCGGCGGTGCATTCAGCAATGCGGCTATTTTTGCTGAAGGTATCATGCCGTACATCAGCGCCTCAATTATCATCCAATTGCTCGGCGCAGTTGTTCCCTACTTCCAGAAATTGCAGAAGGAAGGTGAGAACGGCAGAAAGAAAATTACGCAGTTGACACGCTACGGAACAGTGCTCATCGCGGCGCTTCAAGGCTGGGGTGTGAGTGTACGTCTCATAAGCTTGAATGCGGGCGGTGTTCCGATTGTGCCGGCAGCGGTGCAAGGCATCGGTTTCACGTTGAGCACAATTATTATTCTGACGACGGGTACAATTTTTATGATGTGGCTCGGCGAACAAATTACCGACCGTGGTATCGGCAACGGAATTTCGCTTATTATCTTCATCGGTATTATAGCGCGGTTTCCCCATGCGTTGCTGGATGAGTTTCAGTTAGTAGGTTCCGGTGCGCGCCCAATTATTGTTGAATTGATTATTTGGGCGTTGATGATTCTCATTGTTGCCGGCGTCGTGCTGGTGACGGAGGGAACGCGAAGAATTCCTGTGCAATATGCAAAACGCGTTGTCGGGAGAAAAGTGTACGGCGGGGTCACGCAATATATTCCGATGCGCGTTAATACTGCGGGCGTGATGCCGATTATTTTCGCGCAGTCCATTATGTTTATTCCGAGCACCGTGTTGTCATTCTTTCCGAACAGCGACTTTGTTGCATCAATTGCCGGATATTTTCAGTACACATCATTCACCTACTCGTTCATCTATGGGCTGATGATCGTGTTCTTCACATATTTTTACACCGCCATTGCATTCAATCCGAAAGATGTTGCGGACAATATGCAGAAGCAAGGCGGATTTATTCCCGGCATCCGCCCAGGGAAAAACACGTCAGATTTTATTGATAATATTCTGACAAAGATCACGCTGCCGGCGTCATTCTTTCTTGCCGTGATTGCAATTTTGCCCGCATTCATGGTGCGGTTCGGTGTAACATCGAGCTTCGCATCGTTCTTCGGCGGAACAAGTTTGCTTATTATTGTCGGCGTGGCGCTTGATACTTTGCAGCAAATTGAATCGCATCTTTTGATGCGCCATTATGATGGATTTATGAAGAGCGGTAAAATTCGCGGACGTATCGGACGAGGATAATAAAAACGCTCAATATTTTTTAATGATTAAAACGAAAACCGAACATGAAATTGCCCTTATCCGCGAAAGCAGCAAAATAGTTGCGGAGGTGTTAAGATTGCTGGAATCGCAGGTCCGACCCGGAGTCACAACGCAGGAACTGGATCGAGTGGCAGAAGATTTCATCCGCAGCAACGGCGGCGAACCGGCATTCAAAGGTTACGGTCGGGATCGGTTCAATCTTTTTCCTGCAACGATTTGCGCCTCGATTGACGATGAAGTTGTTCACGGCATTCCGGGCGCCCGGACATTGCACGAAGGAGAAATCATTTCAATAGATGTTGGCGTTCGAAAGAACGGTTATTACGGAGACGGAGCCGCAACATTCGCTGTCGGTAAGGTTTCAGAAAAAAAAGAGCGGCTCATGAAAGTAACGCAGGAGTCTCTCGCAAAAGGAATTGAACAGGCTGTCGCAGGAAATTATCTGCACGATATTTCTGCGGCGGTGCAAGAGCATGTTGAGGCGGCAGGTTTTTCTGTCGTTCGCGATCTTGTCGGGCACGGCGTCGGAAGCGAGTTGCACGAAGATCCGGCGGTGCCGAATTTCGGCAAAGCGAAGACCGGAATGAAGCTGAAAGAAGGATTGACGCTGGCAATTGAACCGATGGTCAATGCCGGAACATACAAAGTCCGCATTGCGGAAGACGGCTGGACGGTACAGACATTCGATGCAGAGCCGTCGGCTCATTTCGAGCACACTGTTGTTGTTCGAAAAGACAACGCAGAAATTCTGACACACTGACTGAGATGGCAAAGCAGGACGCAATAAAAGTTGACGGCACGATTACAGAAACCCTGCCGAATGCTTCGTTCAGAGTGAAACTCGACAACGGGCATGAAATTCTTGCTCATATCTCAGGCAAAATGAGGATGAATTACATAAAAATTTTAGTCGGTGACAAAGTAACAGTAGAGTTGTCGCCGTACGATTTAACCAAAGGCAGAATCACCTATCGTTATAAGTGATCGGAAGAAAAAGGCAAACGTATGAAAGTCCGGGCATCAGTAAAAAAGCTGTGCGAGAACTGCAAGATCATCCGTCGCAAAGGCGTCGTGAAAGTGATCTGCAAAAATCCGAAACACAAGCAGCGTCAAGGATAAAACAAGTTAATTTTCATTAGGAGTAAATGTGGCTCGTATTGCTGGAGTAGATTTACCAAAAAATAAGCGCGCTGAAATCGGGTTAACCTATATCTATGGCATAGGTCGTTCAACAGCGCTCGAAATTCTGAAAAAAACCAATATTGATCCGAACAAGCACGTCGGTGAATTGACCGATGAAGAAGTCGGCGAGATTCGCACTCTCCTTCAAGCTGAATATAAAGTTGAAGGCGCGATGCGTTCGGAAATGCAGATGAATATCAAACGGCTGATGGACATCGGCTCGTACCGCGGTTTGCGTCACCGCAAAGGGCTTCCGGTTCGCGGACAGCGCACACGCACCAATTCACGCACGCGAAAGGGTAAACGCAAAACAGTGGCAGGGAAGAAGAAAGCGATCGCCAAGAAGTAAGAACTCAACGTCTCCCGCCTCAGCGTTCATCAGTCAAAATATAAAACGCAGAGACACGAAGATGCAGAGAAGAAAAATTAGCTTGAAAGGAAAAACAGAGTGGCAAAACCAGCAGCACAAACCAGCAGCACACCTGCTGCCGTAAAAAAGAAAAAGAAAATTCACGTTGATGTCAACGGCAAAGCGTTCATCAAAGCGACATTCAACAATGTAATCGTGACGCTGACCGATACTTACGGCAACACCATTGCATGGTCTTCTGCAGGGAAAAATGGATTCAAAGGCTCGCGGAAGAATACACCGTTTGCCGCACAGGTTTCTGCAGAGGCAGCGGCGAAAGAAGCGCACGATCTCGGGCTGCGAAAAGTTGAAGTATTTGTGAAAGGCCCGGGCTCCGGGCGCGAGGCCGCAATTCGTTCTTTACAAACTGCCGGCTTGGAAGTGACGATCATCCGGGATATCACACCGATTCCGCATAACGGGTGCCGTCCGCCGAAACGCAGAAGAGTGTAACGAAAAAATATTACTAACCAAAAAGGAATTCTTCTTCAATGGCAAGATATATTGATGCCAGTTGTAAATTGTGCAGACGTGAACGACAAAAGTTGTTCCTCAAAGGCACAAAATGTTTTACTGAAAAATGTCCACTCGAACGGCGCGGCTATCCGCCGGGACAGCACGGACAATCACGCCGGCAGAAAGTTTCTGAATACGGAATTCAGCTCCGCGAGAAACAGAAAATCCGCCGCCACTACGGTTTGATGGAAACGCAGTTCCGGAATTATTTTGAGAAAGCGTTATCACAGACCGGAAAAACGGGTGAGATTCTTGTAAAGACTCTCGAACGGCGTCTTGACAACGTTATCTACCGGCTTGGATTTGCAGCGTCGCGGAAAGCGGCGCGCCAGCTTATCCGGCACGGACATTTTTCCGTCAACAACAAAATGTGCAACATCCCGTCGCTTCTTCTGAGTGCCGGAGATGTTGTTCAGGTAAACGAACGCAGCCGAAAGCTCGACGCTATTCACAGCTCGATGAAGCGGATGAAAGACAACACCATGCTTCCGTGGCTGAGTTTAGACAAAGCAAATTTGCTGGGAACATTTTTGCAGGTTCCGGAGCGGGCGGACATTCCTTTGCCGGCGAACGAACAACTTGTTGTCGAGTTGTATTCCAAGTAATTCATATTTTTTTCATTTAACTACGTGCGAAAGTGAGTTGAACTCATGAGTACTGTTAACTTTCAAATGCCCGAAGGAATTGTGCTGGATGATGCAAGCCACACCACCCGGTTCGGCAGGTTTATCGTTCAGCCACTGGAAAAGGGATTTGGAGTCACAATCGGAAACGCATTCCGCCGCGTACTCTTGTCATCGCTTCCCGGCCATGCGATTACTGCTATTCATATTGATAATGTCGTCCACGAATTTTCAACACTGCCCGGCATGGTTGAAGATGTGTCCGACATGATTTTGAACCTGAAAGAAGTCCGCTTGAAAGCGACCAACAAAAAAGTCGGCAAGGTGGTTGTGCATCTTAAGGGTCCGGGAGAATTCAAAGCGGGCAATATTCAAGAGCAAAGCCCGGAAGTTGAAATTTTGAACCCTGAGCATCACATTGCCACCCTTAACAAAGATGCGGATTTCGATATGGAGCTTCGTATTGGACGAGGCAAAGGATATGTGACTGCTGAAGAAAACAAATTGCCGGACCAAACGCTCGGCGTGGTTGCGATTGATTCTATTTTTACACCGATAACGAACGTCCGCTATGCCGTGGAACCGACGCGCGTCGGACAGCAGACGGATTACGAAAAGCTGATGCTCGAAATTGAAACCGACGGCTCTATTTCTCCCAAAGAAGCATTGACGTATGCAGGGAAAATTCTGCGCGATCACATTCAGCTCTTTATTAATCTTTCAGCAGAGCTGGAAGGTGAAAAAGAGGAAATAGAAGAAGATGCCGAAGTTGCCCGCATTCGTAAAGTGCTGAAGATGAGCGTGGACGATTTGGAATTATCTGTTCGTTCGCACAATTGTTTGAAGGCTGCCGACATCAAAACTATTGCCGATCTTGTCCGCCGTGATGAAGCAGAGTTGCTGAAGTTCCGCAACTTCGGACGCAAGTCGCTTGCAGAATTATCGGCGATCATTGAAGAACAGGGTTTGACATTCGGAATGGATGTCGAAAAATATTTAAAAGACGGTGACTAAGCAAAGGAACGATAATGATTCACGGTAGATCAGGTAGGAAATTAAAACGAACGGCGAGCCATCGGAGAGCAACATTAAGTGCGCTCTCAACGTCGCTGTTGCGCCACAAGAAAATCCGCACGACCGTTGCTAAAGCAAAAGAAACCCGCATGGTTGTGGAAAAAATAATTACCCGTGCGAAACGCGCAGTGGCAAAAGAAAGCGAAGGCGTGCCAAAGAATGTCCATGCCCGCCGTGAAGTAGCGCGCTTCATTCATGACAAAGAAGTTGTGAAGCTTCTCTTTAATGAAATTGCTCCGAAGGTGGCGGGCCGCGCAGGCGGTTATACACGCGTGGTGAAACTGGGACAGCGTTTGGGTGACGGGGCCGATGTTGCAATTCTAGAACTTGTTGACTATAACGTCGCACAGGAAGAAACGAAAGCGCCGGCACGCTCGCGCCGTGCACGTCGTCCACGAAAAGCGAGCCAGAATAAAGTTGAAAATTCCGCCAAGACGGATGCGGCAGAGACCGCGCCGGAAGAAACTGAACAAGCTTCAGTAAAAACCGAAGCGCAAACCTCCGAGCCGGAACAAACTTCCGCCGCAAAGGCGGCGGACAAACCGGAAACAACTGCATAACACATTTCGCGAAGCAAAGCTCGCCTCGTTTCCAACATACAGGAGCCCGCGATCCGCTGCTTGTTGTTCTCAATGACTGAGTAGCGGAATCAATTCCATTCTATCTGAAGAGAGGATATATGAAAATTGCCTCTGTTGATTTTACCGTTGGTGCTGTAGATTTGCATCAGCTTCCGAAAGATGGTTTACCGGAGGTTGTGTTCATCGGACGGTCGAATGTCGGAAAGTCGTCGCTGCTGAACAAATTGGCAAACAGGAAAAAAACTGCCCGCGTCAGCTCAACTCCGGGAAAAACCCGTGAACTGAATTATTACCTTGTCAACAAACAGCTTTATTTTGTAGACCTTCCCGGTTACGGCTACGCAAGAGTTGCGGAACACGTGAGAGCCGGGTGGACGGCGTTGATTGAAAATTATTTTCACTCACGGAAACAAATCGCGTTTGCTGTGCAAATAGTGGATGCACGACTTGGTCCCACCGACCTCGATAACCTGATGATAGGCTGGCTCGACTTTTACAAGATTCCATTCGTTCTCGTTCTTACGAAGGCAGATAAAACCCCGTCCAGCAGGCTCCAGACACAGATGATCGCTGTCGAAGAGGCAATGAGCAAATATCATTATTTGCATGGAATTGTTCCGTTTTCTGCCATGACCGGAGATGGTCGAAACGACTTGCTGAAAATCATAGAAGAGCACATCTTAGTCGCGCAGGATTCATCGTTAAAGAAATTTATCCGCCGCGACGAATTTAATTCTTCCCGCAACGGCAGATTTTCTTCAAAGGATTCCGACCGGACTACCGCTGTTGCGTAAAAATAGCAACACTTTCTCCTTAGCTTGATTCTCTTTCGTATTTCCAGTACTTTCAATATGTAAAGAGTATCAATTCTTCCACTGTGCCTACATTTTTTTTCACAGGAACTTCAATATGAAAAAACGATTATTCACCCCAGGACCAACTCCGGTTCCGGAACATGTGATGTTAACAATGGCTGAGCCGATTATTCATCACCGCAATCCGGAGTTTAATGAAATTCTCACACGCGTCAACCGCAACCTCAAATATCTTTTTCAAACTGAACAGCCGGTGCTTACGCTTACGAGTTCCGGTACCGGCGGTGTTGAAGCAACGTTCGTCAGCTTGTTCTCTTCCGGCGACACGATCATTTCGGTGAATGGCGGAAAGTTCGGAGAGCGCTGGGTGAAAATGCCGCGGGCGTTCGGTTTGAACGCTGTTGAAATTAAATTGGAATGGGGAAAAGCGCCGACGGCAGATCAAATACTTTCTGAATTACGAAAACATCCGGAAGCAAAAGCAGTGTATCTTACGCATAGTGAAACATCCACCGGCACGGCAACGGATGTAAAAACACTTGCCCGCGTTATTCGGGAGAATTCCAACGCGCTTGTGTGTGTTGACGGCATTACGGCTGTCGGCGCGCACGAATTGCGTTTTGATGAATGGGGAATTGATGCGTGCGTGACCGGCTCACAAAAAGGATTGATGATTCCGCCGGGACTTGCGTTTGTTGCACTCAGTCAGCGCGCCATCTCAGCGATGGAACATTCGACGCTGCCGAAATTTTATTTTGATCTCCGTAAGGCAGTTAAGTCATACGAAAAAAACGATACGCCGTTTACGCCGGCGGTGTCGCTCGTTATTGGAGTTGATGCAGCGCTGGAAATGATCCGTGCTGAAGGAATTGAAAATGTCTGGAAGAGACATGAACGGTTAGCAACGGCGATTCGCGCGGGCGTTTCCGCGCTCGGATTGAAGTTGTTTTCCAATTCACCGTCATACGCCGTTACGCCGGTGTGGGTGCCTGAAGGCGTTGAGTGGAAAACATTCAACAAGATTTTGAAAACAAAATACGGCATCACCATTGCCGGCGGGCAAGATGATTATGCGGGGAAGATTTTCCGCATTTCGCATTTGGGATATTATGACGAAATGGATATGGTGACAATGATGACGGCGCTGGAAATGACGCTGCGCGAAAGCGGTTACAAATTTGATGCCGGTATCGGTGTTCAGGCTGTCGTAAAATATCTTCAAACAGAAAATGGCGCCTGAAGACGGTGCATAACGGCACATCATCAAACCATCCGATTCTTAAAGCAATCGGATGGCAAAAATAAAGTTTCACAATTCACATCGTTGTACATTTATTCACTTACTCACATACTACCATCATGAAAATACTCATCAGCGATCCAATAGAACAAAGCTGCGTTGACATTCTGACCCGCGAAGGGTTTCAGGTTGACGCGAAGCCGGGAATTCCGGCAAATGAATTGAAATCCATCATCGGCGATTACGATGCACTTGTGGTTCGCAGCGGAACAAAAGTTACTGCGGACATTATTGCACAGGCAAAGAATATGAAAGTCATCGGCAGAGCCGGTGCCGGTGTTGACAATATTGATGTTGAAGCGGCATCGCGCCGCGGTATTATTGTGATGAACACGCCGGGAGGCAACACAATTTCGACAGCAGAACACACAGTTTCTCTCCTGCTCTCGCTTGCGCGCAATATTCCTCACGCTCAGATGAGTTTGATTCAGGGGAAATGGGAGAGGAAAAAATATATGGGGACAGAACTTTTCGGAAAAACGCTCGGCGTTGTTGGTTTAGGGAAAGTCGGCCGCGAAGTTGCGGTACGCTGCCAATCGTTCGGCATGAACGTGATCGGTTTCGATCCGGTGCTTTCAAGCGATGTTGCACTGAAATTAAAAATCGAATTGGTGTCGCTCGACGAAATTTATCGCCGGTCGGATTTTATCACTGTGCATACGCCGTTGAATGATGAAACACGCGGACTGCTGAACGAGAAAACAATTGCTCAATGTAAAAAAGGAGTTCGGCTCATCAATTGCGCGCGCGGCGGGATTATTGATGAAGCAGCTTTGCTCGCCGCTTTGAACAGCGGACAGGTTTCCGGAGCGGCGCTCGATGTGTACATGAGCGAGCCGCCGAAAGATAATCCGTTGGTTCAACACCCGCACATTGTGTGTACGCCGCATCTCGGTGCTTCAACAGAAGAAGCGCAGGAGAAAGTTGCAATTCAGATTGCAGAACAAATCGCCGACGCGCTTCATGACCGCGGAATTTCCGGTGCCGTCAACGCAGTTGCATTGCAGGCAGGTATTCCAAATGAAATCAAGCCGTATCTTTCACTCGCTGAAACACTCGGCAGTTTGCAGGCGCAGTTGATGAAAGGAACGCTGCGGGAAATCACCATCGAAACGCGCGGCGAACTTTTGCAAAAACATCATGAGCTGTTGACGGACGGTGTGTTGAAAGGATTGTTCTCGCATCTGATGAGCGAGCCGGTGAATTATATTAACGCGCCGATTATTGCCGCGTCGATGGGTATTCGCATCAGCGAAAAAAAGGAACGCGACAGCGAAAACTATTCTCATTTATTGACGGTGGGATATTCCACCGATGTTGAAGAAAGAATATTTGCCGGCACGGTGTTCGGCACAACAAAGCCGCGCATTGTTCGGATCGATTCGTTTTATTTTGAAGTGAACCCGGAAGGCATTCTTTTATTTTATACAAATACAGACAAGCCCGGAATGCTTGCACAAGTCGGTTCTATTCTCGCATCGGAAAAAATAAACATCGCAGGGTTAGCGCTTGGCCGCTCGAATTTTGGCGGCAAAGCACTCACGGTCGTCAGCGTTGATAATCCGATTTCCGATGGAGTGCTTGCAAAAATGAATTCCATTGACGGAATTTATGAAGCCAAGGTAGTGTCGCTGTAATTGGTTTGACAGTATTTATTCAGCTATAAGTCCACCAAGATAAAAATCAAGAGATTGATTCTATTGATTTTCAGTGCTGTGCCTTAACTCCGGTAAATGTGACTGAATGGCTGCCAAAAACCTTAAAAAGATGTGCCTTTTTCATCTCCTTTGGCAGCGGGCTTTAAACGAATATTTCTCATTTTTGACTTGACAAAATAGAATCGAATCTCTATCTTTTGCATCACACTCGATAATGATGATTATTATGTCTCATGATGGTGTTACTGCTGAGGAGAAGAAATGCGCGGGTCGAGTTTGAAAGAAACGTTGTATAATTTTTCGTTCTTGGTGAGGACTCGTGCCGTAGAGGTTTCCCACGGTTTCTTTTTCGCGGTTGCTGAAATGCCCGTTCCGAAGGAATTTTTTGTGATCTTTTGGTATCATGTTGTTGCTGTAATATTTCCCATCGAAATTTCTGCAAGGAAGTTGTATGCTGTTACCCCCTTTTCGAAAAACGTTATAAATAATCTCTTAGATTTTTTTGGCATTTTCTCTGTAATTTCTTTTCACCGCAGCAGTTCTTTTCGCGAATGGGAAAGATGCGGAAATATTCAATCGCTTCTCGGCAGGCTTTTGTGAGAAGAATGATGATACCCTGTTGCGGGGAAAGAAGATACAGCGAGTAGTACTTGACAAATGAATCGGCGAATCGTAAATTAAGCGAAGTCACTAACGTAGAGAGTGCGTGAAAGTATTGATACGAGACGAAAGTCAAAAATTTCCCATTGCCGATTTAAGCGATAAGAGACAGAAATTATGGATACCGCTTTGTTTAAAAAGCGGTGTTTGTTTTTTTCATTGTATTTAATTAACTGATCATGTGTGTAGTTTTGTACGGAGCGCAGATCAACAATTGTCCACAAGAACAATAACAAGGAGACAAAACATGCAACTGAAGCGTTACACCTTACTGCTTGTTGCCTTGCTTCTACCGGCGGTATTAATGGCGGCTGGTGGAAAGATAAAGGGCAAGGTGACCGATCGTGAGTCAGGGGAAGCACTGGTTGGCGCCACTGTTCAGGTTGTAGGAACATCCTACGGCGGAACAACTGATGTCAACGGTGTCTTTACAATTCTGAATCTTGATCCGGGCACTTACACGTTGAAGTCATCCTATATCGGCTACCAGGCAATTACGCTAGCCAATGTGCGCGTAAATGCAGATTTAACAACGGAAGCAAACTTTGCGCTTCCCGCCGAAGGCGTGAAAGTACAAACGGTCGAGATTGTTGCACAACGTCCGTTAATTGAAAAATCAGCAACGAACGAAACGCACATTATCGACAGCGACGTTCTGAATGCGATTCCTATCCGAAGCGTGACACAAGCTGCCGCATTACAGCCTGGTGTTGTTCTTGTTGGCAACGATGTTTATGTGAGAGGAAGCCGTGCTGACGAAACCGGTTTCGTGCTGGATGGCGTCAATGTTACCGACCCGGTTAACGGCGGGCGTGGCGTGACAATTTCACAAGATGCTGTCGAGCAAATTCAGGTTCGAACAGGTGGCTATCCTGCTGAGTACGGCGGTGCAAACGGCGGTATTATTAGTACGGATCTTCGCACGGGCGGAGAAAAACTGCATGCGTCGCTGAGAGCAGAAACTGATAATTATACAAAGCAAAATACCAAATCATTAGGCGGGTATTCCTATGGCTATTCCGATTATGTTGCCAGTGTAAGCGGACCGATACTGTCTAACAAGATACGTTTCTTTGGAATGGCAGAAAATGAATTCTACCGCGATCCAAGCACAAGGTTTTGGGGTGGTATGAATTTTAAAGGGCTTGTTGCGGATCCCCAGTACACTACTAAACATCCAAGTAACTATTCCCCTGACACTCTTAATCTTAATTATCCAGCCGGGAATACCATTGGTGGTCAGCAAAATCGCTACAACTATACGGGAACAATTTTGTTCGATCTCGGGGATATTAAACTGCGTACAGCAGGATCGTTCTCCCATACGTTCTCGCAGAACGCAGCCAGCGTTACTACGTTTCTTGATGCCAAAAGGCTTCCTGTTAACAAGTATCAAAACGGGTTTGGCAACATTAAATTGACCCAGTTCTTTACACCGAAGATGTACTATGAGTTTAATCTGAATTATTATAGAAATTATTCACAAACCGGGTTAGACCCATACTTGTCAACGAATTTCGGTGCGTACAGTGATTCTGCCGCAAACGCAAAATATGGGTTTAATTATTTCTTGGGAAGCAATATAGACTACCGCACTTATGGCTGGAACTTCTTCGGTCCCCCGCCGAGCGGTTACAGAGTCTATCAGCCGGGAGCGCTGCTTGCTACAACGCCCGCGTTAAGTTCACAGACATCTTTGGGGGGAAGATTAGACTTTACTTCAGAGAGCGACAATAATGCTTTGAAGTTCGGCGGTGAATACACCTACTTTACGATTCGTCATTACGGACCGTCAAGAGTTACGGGAATATCAGGGAATTGGAATAGCCCGGCAGCGTTGAGAGGGGGAGGGTCTAATAATTATGGATATGATGTACATGGAAATCCGATTGCCAATGATGCAGTAGATAAAGCAACCGGTGATATCACAGATTTTGGTCCACCGCATCCGGTCAATGCTGCGGCGTATGTCCAGGACGGAATACAGCTACCTGATATCAACCTGAATGTTGGGGTGAGATATGATTACATTAACCCGGATAGCTGGCAATTTTCGGATTCCCGCAACGTCCATTACAATAGCACGCTGGGTGTTGTTAAACGTTCATCGTTGACGAAAACGCCTGCCACAAACCAAATAAGCCCGCGCATGGGTGTTTCTTTCCCTGTAACGGATCGGACTGTATTTCACGCACAGTATGGAAAGTTCGTTCAGCAGTCGGAATTAGTTGATTCCTATGCCGGTATGGGCTTGATGTACAACATAACCGCAGGTGGAAACTACTATCAAACACCGACCAGTTACGTAGGCTTGAAGCCGGAGCGTACCACACATTATGAAGCAGGATTTTCACAGCAGCTTGGAGATAATGCCTCTTTCGATATTACCACATTCTACAAGGATATACGAGACTTGGTACAGTTTCGTTTGATTTTGCCTGCACCCGGTGCAGAGAACAGAAGTTATTATTCTCTCGTCAACGGTGATTTTGCGACGAGCAAGGGTGTAGAGTTTAAATTTACTCTTCGCCGAACGAACCGGATACAAGCACAGGTGAATTATACATTTGCAAGTGCCGAAGGTACGGGATCGGCATCTAACAGTTCGGCTGGTGGTGCGTCGGATCAGCATGGCTACACAGCAAAAATACCGTTCCCCACAACATTCAGCCAGGCAAATACAGGAAGCATTAATGTTGACTACCATTTTGCTAAGGATGATGGTGGCACCATTCTCGAACGTTCTGGATTAAATCTCTTAATGACGTTTGGAAGCGGCTTCCCGTTCACCTTGGAAAGGATATCTCAGAATAACTTAGGCGATGATCGTTTTCAGGTTCCCGTGGAACCGATTGGATATTCAACGACTCCTTGGACGTTTGAAGTTAATCTTCGTATAGACAAGACCGTGAACATTTCTTCACTGGAAACGATGTTTTATATCTATGTGCAGAATCTTTTGAATGCACATAATGCAAGCAGCGTCTTTATACGAACAGGCGATCCGGCGAATGACGGCTGGCTCGGCACACAAGAAGGACAATCATACGCAGCATCACAAACTGACCCGGCTCTCTATCAGCAAGTTTATTCTGCCGCCTTTCTTGGCAACAATGCAAACAATTATACTTCACCGCGCCAGATAAGGTTCGGAGTAAAAATTGATTATTAAGAAAACGAAAACCCAGGAGGAACACTTTATGATTCGTAAAGAATTTCTTAACGGCGTTATCGCTGCCCTTCTTCTCCTTGCTTTGGCTGCAGCGCCTCCGGTGCAAGCCAAAGGCTCGGCGGAGAAAAGCGGTAACACACAAAGATTGTCCAAGGTGCAGACAACTAATTCTTACAGGCCCATGGACATCAATAATATTTTCAATTACTATTCAAATAACGGTGACGGATCCTTCAATAAGTTTTCAACGAGTAATGAAGGGTTTGAATTCCCAATCGGCTCTAATGACGGGACCGCAATTTTTGAAGACGGTCTTGTCTGGACAGCATACAAGAACGATACTCTTTATGCAGGCGGTTCAACTTATAACCACGGACTGCAGCCCGGCAGGATACTCACAAACGGAACGGCAGGAACCTTGCCTACGGCGGACGATCCCGACGCGCCTGCTAACAGAGTGTATCGTGTCCGTCCCGACATGAAGCCAATAGCCGGGGTGACGAATCCGGACGATCCCAAAGCGGCCAGCGAATTAGCCGCTCTATCAAATGAAGTGACTTACATTGAACGTTTTGAAAGTTACACCGCAGAACAGCTTTTGCAGCAATACTGGGATGATTGGAATCAATGGCCCGCAAGCGAAGGCGCTCCATTCACAGATGCCAATGGCGTCGCTCATATTAGCGGCGGCAGTGGTTACAATGCAGCTACATGTACTCCCGGTTTTCCCGGCTCCGACCAAACCGAATGGATGGTCATGAATGATTTGAACCAGACGCTGACATTAAGTTTGTATGGGTCTAATCCGATGGGCATTGAAGTGCAGCGAACAATCTGGGCATATAACCGGCCGGGAGCTTTAGGGAACACTATTTTTACAAGCTACAAATTTGTTAACAAAAGCGGTGTGCCATTGGATACAGTGTACGTATCTCAATGGGCCGATGCAGACCTTGGCTATGCTGGAGATGATGCTGTTGGTTGCGATGTAAACAAGAGCCTTGGATTTGTATATAATGGTGTTGCGAGAGATGCGAATTATGCCAATTTAGGACTAGCACCCCCTGCGGTCGGCTACGATTTCTTTCAGGGCGCTATTGTGCCCGGAGCAGTGACTGATACCGCTATCTTTGATATGAAATATGTGCCAGGCAAGAAAAATTTGCCGATGACGTCCTTCTCATTTTTTATCAATGGTAACTCAACTTTCACGGATCCGCCATTAAACGATGCAGACGGTACACGACAGTGGTATAACCTCATGAAAGGGTTGATAAGCACAACAGGCGCACCTTTTCCTGAATCGGTTACAAACGGCACGCCGTATTGCTACCCCGGTGATCCTGTCACGGGAAATGGGCCAACGTATATTGGCAAAGCAAGAGTTTCCCCGCCGGCCGACGTTCGAATGTGCCTTAACTCAGGATATTTTACGATGGCGCCAGGAGACACACAGCAAGTTGTGGTAGCCGCAGTGGCGGCTCAAGGGAGTGATTATTTGTCGAGTGTGTCATTCTTGAAATATTACGATGATATAGCGCAGACTGCTTATAATTATCTCTTTGATCTTCCGTCTTCGCCACCGTCACCGCAAGTAAAAGTAGTTCAGCTAAATGGTAAGATAGTGCTTACATGGGGTGATTCGACTGTAGCATCACCACATAAACCCTATGAGATCGAGCACTTTACTTCAAAGGGCTATGATTTTCAGGGTTACAATGTCTGGCAATTACCTTCAAATTCTTCGACTGGCGCCAAGCGTCTTTACACATACGACTTGACAACAAGCCAAGGTATAATTCAGGATCTTGCCTTTGACCCGATAACGGGATACATTGTAATGGAGCCGGTCCAATACGGAACCCACTCGGGGTTGACTCATTCTCTTACCATCGCTCAAGATGCGTTGACAAACACGCCAATTGTGAATGACCGTGACTACTATTTTGCGGTAACCGCATACAGCTATAATGGAACGGGTGTCGAGCCGAATAATCTTGAAAGCCCTATAGCAGGCAACATCCTGGATGTTCGTGCGCAGTCGTTGCCGGCTGGTTACACCGCTCCAGATGAAGGGTCATTTTCAAATGTTACGCACACAGGAATCGCAGATGCGAGCACTAATGTGACAGTTGTTGACCCGTTCTCTGTAACCGGTCATCAATATCAGGTATACTTCCACAACGAAGTATATACGCTTGGCTCTGATGGAAAGTGGGTTGACCAAACCGCGCTTAGCAAGAGCAAAAGGTTAGGCAAAACTGCTGATTTGACCGGTTCATCATTGACCTCTGCAGGTTTATGGAGCGAGACACCAGGTCATTTTGAGATTCACTATTTGGTAGATGTTCAATCGCCTAACTATGATTACTGCGATGGAGTTCAAATAAAATTGCCTGCAGGTGTTACTATTGATACTGCTTATGAACCGATCAGTAACAATACAGGTAATCCTATTCCGGTTACATTGGATAGGTCCACAAATACTTTGTTTTATGGTGAAATTAGCTTAGACTCTTTAGTAAATGGCGATACAACTAATCGAAGCCAAAATGGTGTTTTTGCAGGCGGCGAAGATATAGTGCTATTAGTTTCTGGTAGCATACCAATAATAACCAATTATAAGATGTTTGATGACAATTGGGGCGATAATAATGGTTATTATGGCGGTCTTATTGATGTGTCGGGCATCGATACGTTAACGCAGGTTGCCAAGAATATGGTGACTCAACATCAATGGGATGTTAAAGATGTAACAACCGGGAAACTTGCAATTAAAAACCAAACAATTTACGGTGGTGCCGACATTTATGACCAAAGCACTTATTATAAAGCTACCGGATTATACGGTCCCGGCGGTTCAACCGGAACCAATAGCTATAACGTAGGATTAAGCCCCGCTCTCTTTGACGGCATGACAGTTGAGGTGAACGGCAGTTTTGATGCCCCTGTCACAATTGGTAAGCTTTATCTGAATGGCACAAAATTAAGACGTGCCGGCTCCGGTGCTTCTCAAAATGAGTACGTCAGCGGTGGCTATGACATAACTGATTTTACATTGTTTGGTTATGGTGATGCGAGCGTAACTACCACCTTGCCGCTTTACGGTGGGACAACAGGTGTACCGCTAACAGATATCAATGACCTGCAACAAGGTTATGAGCTCAAATGGACAGGCGTAACTGGTGATACCACAATAAATGGTAAAACCGTTGTAATAACAAAGTCCGGCGGCTCCATAGCGACTATTTTTGGTGCCAGTAACTACTCTATCAAAAATCATCCGCTCAATCCGGCACCAGGCACTACTGCCCCTTTCACAGTAAGGATTCCTTTCGAGGTGTGGAACATAGATAAACATGAGCAGGTAAACCTTCTGGTCTATGATCGTAATGCCGGTAAAACAAATGGAGACGCAAACGGCATAAAGGACGGATTTCAAGTGTGGAATACAAGAGATAGAATGTACGTGTGGGTAGTAAACACTAAATACGTTACTTCTGTCATAAGTCCGACCGCTACAGCTGTAAAAGACAGTGGAACGTGGAATTGGGTATTTATGGCGTCTGCTTTCACTACAGGCGATGATATCAAGATTCTTTATAACAAACCGCTCCAAATTGGGATAGATAAATTTTCTTATACAGTCCCCAAGGCGCAATACTCGGCAGCGGTGGCTAAGCAGGATGTCAGCAAAATCAATGTTTTCCCGAACCCATACTTTGGGTTTAACAAACTTGAGAGAGATAAATATACTCGGTTTGTCAGGTTTACACATTTGCCGCAGAAGGCAATAATCCGTATTTACAATTTGGCGGGCATTCTTGTTCGAACATTGCAAAAGAATGACGCTTCTGAGTATCAGGATTGGGATCTCTTGAACGAGTATCAATTGCCCGTTGCAGCAGGTATGTATGTTGCATATATAGACCTGCCGGACATCGGTCAGACAAAAACATTGAAGCTGGCAATTATTCCGGAACAGCAATTCCTGGATCACTATTAAGAGTCCGGAACAATGGAAACCAAAAAGTTGATCGTCCCTTTAATTTCAATGAAAAGGAGAAATTATATGTATATCACGGTAAGGCGGTTGGCGAGTTTCCTCGTGCTTAGCAGCTTGATGTGCTTGTCTGCTATCGCAGGAAACATAAATCGCACAGGTACTGCCGGCGCGCAGGAGCTTTTAGTTCCTGTCGGAGCGAGAGCAATCGCTCTCGGCGGCAGCAATATTGCATTTGTCTCTGGTGTTGATGCAATCTACTGGAACCCGGCCGGCTTGGCACGGTCAGGCTTCAGTACGGAAGCGCAGTTCTCACACATGACCTATCTTGCAGATATTGGTGTTGAGTACGGCGCCGTCGGTGTGACAGCAGAAGGCATCGGAACATTCGGTGTTTCTCTGAAATCAATTAACTTCGGGAACATTCTGGTAACAACCGAAGACAACCCCGACGGGACAGGGCAAACTTATTCTCCGACGTTTGTTACAACGGGTTTGACCTATTCTCGTCTGTTGAGTGACCGTATTTCCGTCGGCGCAAATTTCAACCTCGTAAGCGAAGCCATTATGAGCACGTCGGCAACCGGATTTTCTTTTGATGCCGGTGTGCAGTACAATGGTCTTGGACTTCCTGAATTGAAACTTGGTGTTGTGGTAAGGAATGTTGGTCCGAACATGACATTCGGCGGATCAAATTTGCTCAGACAGGGCTCAACGGTCGGTGACATCCGCGGCACACAGTGGTATGATGTACAAGCGGCAGCGTTCGAGCTTCCTTCGCAAATGGAAATTGCGTTGGCGTATGACAAGAAGCTTGACGAAATGAACAATGTTACTATTTTCACGGATTATGAGAATAATAACTACCAGGACGATATTTGGAAGTTCGGCGCCGAATATGGTTTCCGTAATTTGTTTTTCGTTCGCGGAGGCTATAACCTGTCGCCAAACGCTCCGAAAGATCCCACAGGTCAGTCAGTCGAGCTTTTCGATTATACACTCGGAGCCGGCGTCAATTATGATTTAGGTGGAATAAATATGACTTTAGATTATGGGTACAGACATCAAGCATTTATGAATGCAAATCAGGTTTTTACGTTGAAGCTTGGGTTCTAAAGTCTGTTTAGTTACAATAAAAAGGGGACGCTAACACTGGCGTCCCCTTTTTTATTTTTTTGTGGTCTATCTTGGAATATCGAATGAGATTCAAAAAACTTTTTCTTTTTATTCTTCTTATCGGCTTCATATCTGCACATGCACAACAGCCGTCGCCGTATTTTCCTGCGGTTGGTAACAATGCTATCGTGCAAAATATCAATGAATTGAAAAACCCAAGCGTTATCTTAATGATCGCACTTGCACCGGGCTTTGAAGACCGTGCGGCGATTGCCTACTATAGAATTGCGCGCGGAGCAACAGTCGCCGTTGCGTATGTTACCAATGGTGAGGATCTGCCAAGTGATTTCAGCGGAGAAATGTTTTATCAGCTTGCGGCTCGGCGAAAAGAAGAATCATATCAGGCATTGTCATTGCTGGGTGCACAGTCGTTTTTTTTGAATATCCCGGTGGATGAATTTCCCGCGGGCGACGGCAGATTTCACTCGTCACCCAATCTTGCCATGGCGCTCGATAGTAAGCTTGACACGCTGATGACGCTAGTAAAGCCGGACGTTGTGGTACTCAACAGCGATCCGCTTTCATCAGCAGTAAGACCATCCACCAATGGGTTTTCAACTCGGCTTGCTGACCTTCAACATACACTAATTGCTTTCAGCCGCAGACATGCCGGTACAATCAAGCGTATTTTTGTTCAAACAAATGGAACGAAAAAGGTGGTGAAGGTTCCGGTTGAACGAAAAAATCTTTTGTGGAAAAAAAGTTACTTGCAAATTGCCAACGAAGCCACGCTTTGTTACAAGAGCCTGAGATTTCAAATTCCATTGTGGGAGAAAAATGAGCACCATGAGTATCGGCAGGTTTTTCCTGAACCGGCGAAAGTGCCGTCATCGCTTGATGCCGGGTTGCCGAGTTTTGGCCCACAATTGAAAAAACTTTATCTATCCGTTCGTAATTCCTTCGCTGTTGAAAATGAAAAACGCGTCGAGAAAAAGCTTAAAACCCTCGAGACAGTTATCAGGACTGTCGATGCTTCGATTGGCATGTACGAGTATATGCTGAATGCAAGCGATCTCAGAATTCTTACAACGTGGAAATCAAAGCTTGAAAATTTGCGCTGTGCCGTTTTAGGAGTAAGTATTCCGTACAGCGTGAGCGACAGCATTGTAACGCCGCGCCAGTTGTTTTTTTTCCGTATCGAACAGCTTGATGCTTGGATGAAAGACAGCACAACACAAATTGTTTTCCCGGGCACGATTCAGAAAGAATGGGTAGTGAACGAAAGCCGAAAATCGTTCTATGCACTTGATGATAGTCAAACGTTTAGGGTCCTTACGCCCCGCGAGCTTCAACTCACTTCAACAGAAACGCCTCAAGGTTTTTCTTCTCTTCAGAATCGCGCATTCTTCACATTCCTTATAGTGCACAGAGATAAGAACAGCGCCCGGAGTTTTATGTATCGCAGGCAAATTCCGCTTATCATTGCACCGTTTCGCTCTGTGGAGGTGTTGACTCCGCAAATTGCTACATACCGGGACAGTGTCGTCTATGTTCGTGTACGAAGCAACGTGCGCGACCATTCGGGAGGAGACATGTACATCTCCGATTCGCTGGTTTCTTCTCCGAAAGTGAAAGTGAGCCTTCCCGGGAAGAATTATGTTGTAACGGATACGGTTCCCCTTCAATGGAAAGACACGCTCATCACCGAAAATCATGAAGTAAAATTACGGGCGGGCGGAAATCTTACTGTTGGAAGTGTTGTGTGCCGTTATCTTGATGTGAAAAGCAGCGCTGGAACAAAAATCGGATTGTATTCTGTTATCAGCAACAGTCCATTGCGCGTTGCCATTGCTCGTTTAGGTCATTCACCGGAACAGCTTGATTCGGTACAATTTACGGAGGACAATCTGTCGAAGTTAGCCGTAATTGTGATTGACCGGTTTTCTGCGCACAGCGCGTTTTCATCTCCTGGGAATGTAACGGCTTTATTCCAGTGGGTCAGCAATGGCGGAAAGCTAATTATGTTTCCGCAATATGAAAGTGAAGCAAAAAATCCGTTTCTGGATGATGCGATCAATTTTTCTTATCTTCCTCTCATTGGCAGTGACGAAGCAGTGCAAGTTGATAGCGCGAATGGAGTTTTTGAAACTCCCAATAAAATTGCAGCAAATAATTTTCTTGGTACAATGTTCCCGCTTTCGTTTGGCGGACTTCGCGGCACATTTGACAACGGAATGAAAGTGTTGATGAGTTCCGAAGCTGTTCATGCACCGCTGCTTGTCGAAAGACCGATGGGCAAAGGAAGCGTGTACTACTGCGCGCTGAATCTTTTCCCCCGTCTGCTCAGTTTAGATGAAACGTCATATCGGCTTCTTGCAAATATGACGGCAAAATAGCATCGCACTTATAGTTCGGCAATATGCACCGCAACTTTTTCTTAATTTGTGCATACCTATTGTTGCTTGTCTCTTTCGTCGAAACGCAGGCAAGCATTCCTGTTGCACCGCGCGATTCTTCTCATAAAGTAATGTTTGTGGTTGATTATTCCGTCGGCAATTTTGCTGACGCTGTATCGTTTTCGACAAATGGAGGGGGAGAAATATGCGTTGTTGATGCCGGTGCCGATAAGCTGTATCAATGGACAGAAAGCAATAATCAACTTAGATTTATCGGCGGTAAGGGCTGGGGCGATTTGGAATTTGACCATCCGACCGATGTCTGTGCCTCATTTCCGCTCGATATTTATGTTGCGGATTATAATAACCGCCGCGTACAGCGATTTGATCGCAAACTGAATTTTATTCAGTCATTTACTGAAGAGAATTTGCCGTCGTCTTACAGCGGCAGTTTTTATCCCCGCGCCTGCGCCATGTCATCACAGGGAGAATTATTTGTTGTGGAATCTGAAGGCAAGCGCATTCTCAAGTTCGATCAGAATCAGAATCTTCAAAAAGAATTCGGTTCGTACTCAGCCGGTGCAGGAACGCTCGCAGATCCGGTTGATATCGCAATCAGCACCGGTGATACCGTGTTTGTCTTAGATGTTCATCGTGCGGTTGAGTTCGACATTTTCGGAAATTATGTCGGGAGCATTCCTCTTCCAGCAGTAGACACAACGCTTGCACTCAATTGCTTCGAAAGCGGAGTTCTTATTTCGTCAGCGTCGTCGGTTACAGCCTATGCATTTGATGGAACATCAATATATACCATCCGGCGCCAGCAAATCGCCGGCTTTCCTGAGCACGATGAAATCCGTGATGCCTTGATTCTTTCCTCAAAACTTTTTATACTCACTAACCATACAATGCTTGTGGGGAATGCTGTCGCTGGAACAAAACAGTAGGCGGCAGTTTTTCCGCTGTTTATCCATCGTTGTGTGGAATTAATTCAACCTCATTTTCTCACTAACTAGGTGGGGCAGTCATGGCAAAAAGCCTGAACAAAGTCCAACTGATCGGCAATCTCGGAAAAGACCCGGAGATGCGTTACACCAGCAGCGGAATCGCCGTTGCGACGTTTAGTATTGCGACATCCGATTCCTGGAAAGACCAGGACGGGAACATGCAGGAACGAACGGAGTGGCACAACATTGTTGCCTGGAGAAAGTTGGCAGAAATATGCGGCGAGTGGTTGAAGAAGGGTAAGAAAGTATACATTGAAGGCAAACTTCAAACGCGCAGCTATGAGAAAGACGGCGTCAAAAAATATATTACTGAAATTGTCGCGTCAGATTTGATTATGCTCGATGGCGGCGGCAAGAGTGCTTCTGAAGCACCGGCAGATGCAGGGGCTGCTTCTGATGCTGCGCCTGAAAAAGCTGACGACCTACCGTTTTAGTCGCACCAATCCATTTTTGCAGGAATCCAATAGCCCCGCCATAACGGGGCTATTGCGTTGTTGATGGTTTATGCATTACATTTACTGACAAATAATGAGTGAAGTCAGCGTTTCTGTTACCATTGCAATCATTGTTCTTCTTGCATGTTCCGCCTTTTTTTCTGGAGCGGAAGTTGCACTGTTCTCTCTCCACGAATCTGCACTTGAAGAACTCAGTTCGGCGAAACCTGCCGGATGGAAATATGTTGTCCGTTTGTTGCGGCATCCGCGTCGGTTGCTTATCACTATTCTTGTTGGAAACACACTTGTCAATACCGCTATCGCCGTCATTGCTGCTTTGCTCACCGCGCGCATTGCCGCACAGTTTGGATGGAATGAAACACTGTCATTTACTGTGGAGGTTGTTGCGGTAACATTTATTGTCATTGTTGTGAGTGAAGCAACTCCGAAAGTCATTGCGGCGCGGTTGCCTTCGTCTGCCGCGCGGAAAATTGCGCCTCCGTTGTATCTCATTTCTTTGATCCTGTATCCTCTTATTGTTTCTCTTGTCGGATTCATCAGTGCTTTCGAACGGCGATTACCGCTTGATCAGCAGCGCGCCCCGCTGACCGATGAAGACGTGAAAATTCTCGCCGATGTGGTCAGCGAAGACGGTGAAATCAATGAAGAGGAACGCAATATCATTCACCGGATGATTGATGCGAAGGAGACGATCGTACGGGAAATTATGACGCCTCGCACTGATATCGTCGCACTTGATGCGGGAAAATTATTATTCGAAGACGTTGTCGCGCTTTTTGCGAAGAGGCATCATTCCCGTATTCCCGTACAGCGCGGTTCGATTGATGCGATTATCGGAATTCTCTATGCGAAAGATGTCCTTCCACTTCTTTCTTCCGGCAGAAAAGGCGCTGATATTCTTTCACTTTGCCGTGAAGCGTATTTTATTCCGGAAAGTAAAAGCGTCGGAGCGCTGCTTGAGGACTTTCAAGAGAAAAAAACGCACGTCGCAATTGTTGTGGATGAATATGGTGGAACTGCCGGCATTGTGACGTTTCAGGACATTATTCGCGCGGTTGTAGGAGATGGCGGCAAATCACGTACGGCTGAATCCGAAGTTCAGAAAATTGCGGAACACACATTCCGTTTCAATGCGAACATCGGCATTGAGGAAGCATCGAATATTCTTGGTATTCCTTTACAATCGGAAGACGCAGAATATGATACGCTCGGCGGGTTTATTTTCCATTTGTTCGGGAAAATTCCGCGCGAGAATGAGAGCATTCTTTATCAAAACATCCTGTTTATTATACAACGTATTGAGAAAAACCGGCTTCAGTTTGTGACAGCAGAAATTCAACAACCGCAAGGAGATGTCCAATGAAAAGAAGTATGTCGTTTATTGCAATTGCGATCATTCTTTTTATTCAACAATCTGTGTTGACAGCAGCTTCACGCACGCCGGTGAGAGCATATCATGGCATCGTTGTTTCCGACGATCCGATTGCGGCACACGTTGGCGTCGAAATTCTCCGGCACGGCGGTAATGCTGTAGATGCTGCGGTTGCCGTAGCGTTTACAATGGCCGTCACGTATCCGGAAGCCGGCAATCTTGGCGGCGGCGGTTTTATGGTTGTTCGGCTTGCAAACGGAACAACGGAGACCATTGATTTCCGCGAAAAAGCGCCCGCCGCGGCGACGAAAAATATGTATTTGGATGAGCATGGAAATTTTCTTCCCGAGAAAAGCACATACGGACATCTTTCGGTTGGTGTGCCCGGCTCTGTCGCAGGGCTGCTTTTTGCACTGGAAAAATTCGGCACGATGAAACGTGCAGATGTTTTGCAGCCCGCTGTCACCTTTGCGGAAGACGGCTATACTCTGACCTACGAAATGGCAGAAAAATTTAAACATGTTATTCCGGAGCTTTCAAAATTTTCAGGCTCGATGAAGCAGTTTACGCATAACGGCGCCCCGTACGCCGAAGGTGATCTCTTCAAACAACCCGACCTTGCGGCAACACTTCGCAGAATTCAGAAGGACGGGCGTGACGGTTTTTATTCCGGTGAAACTGCAGACATGATCGTGGCAGAAATGAAACGAGGCGGCGGATTGATTTCGAAAGAAGACTTGCTGAATTATAAACCTGTGTTGCGCGATCCCGTGCGTGGAACGTACCGCGGATATGAAATAATTTCGATGGGCTCACCGAGTTCTGGTGGAACGGCGTTGATCCAAACTCTCAATATCCTTGAGGGATATAATCTACAAAGTTTTGGTTGGAATTCGGCGCACGAGATTCACGTGCTTGCAGAAGCAATGCGGCGCGTGTTTGCGGACCGCGCTGAATTTCTTGGTGACGCAGACTTTGTAAAGATTCCCCTTCAATGGCTGCTTTCTAAAAAGTACGCAGACGAACGACGCGCAACTATTGATTCTCTTATGGCGACGCCGAGCAGCGCCGTTTCTCATGGAATTCCGCCGGCTCATGAATCTGATCAAACGACCCACTTTTCTGTTATTGACAAGGAGGGAAATTGCGTCAGCGTAACAACAACGCTCAACGGACTTTTCGGTTCAAAAGTTGTTGTAGAGGGGGCAGGATTTTTACTGAATAATGAAATGGATGATTTCAGCGCGAAGCCCGGTGCACCGAATATGTTTGGACTTGTCGGCGGCACGGCTAACGCCATCGCGCCGAATAAACGAATGCTCAGTTCCATGTCACCAACCATTGTGTTGAAAGACGGCAAACCATTCATGGTGCTTGGCGCGCGAGGCGGCTCGCGGATTATTTCGTCAGTTGCACAGGTGATTGTGAATGTGATTGATTTTGGAATGAATATTCAGGAAGCGGTTGATGCACCGCGCATTCATCAGCAATGGCTGCCCGATATAATTTTTTCCGAACAGCACGGGCTTTCACCGGACACAGTCGAAAAATTAAAAGCGATGGGTTATGATGTTGATATACACAGCTATTCTGCAATTGTCAATGCCGTTCTTCTTGATGAGAAGGATGGCGTTTTGTTTGGTGCACCAGATGCACGCGGCTCCGGCGAGGCAGTTGGCTATTGAACTGTGAACGTCGCCTAAAAAATTGTATATTATAACATTAGAAATGATTTTTTTTAATTACAAAGAAGAAAATGAGTTCCAATAAAAGATTTGATGCATGGCAACCCGTCAACCCGGAATTCAATCCGAACGAGCCGCTGCAGGTAGGCGGGCAAGCGGTGATTGAAGGAGTAATGATGCGTGCGAAGAATGTGATCGCAACAGCCGTACGTCGGCATGACGGAAAAATTGTGGTGAAGAAGGAAGAGTTTCACTCGTTGCTTGAACGTTATCCGAAGCTGAAGATTCCCATCCTTCGCGGTGCGCTCGGCTTACTGGAAATGATGTACATCGGGATAAAGACACTGAATTATTCTGCAGAAATTGCCCTTGCCGATGCGGACGATTTAACGGACACAAAAGACAAAAAGGTGAAGAAAGGAAAAAACACTCTTTCCCTTATACTTACCTTAATAGTTTCATTAGTGCTTGGTGTGGGTATTTTCTTTTTTCTTCCTCTGTTCATAGCGACGCGTTTTTTCAATGTTGAGCAGCAGCCGCTGTCATTTAATCTCATTGCCGGCGGAATCCGTATTACGATTCTTCTCGCATATCTTTACAGCGTTTCACTGATGAAAGATGTTCACCGGTTGTTTCAATATCACGGGGCAGAGCACAAAGCGGTGTTTACGTTCGAGCAAAACGATCGGCTGGAAATCACGACAGCGATGAAGTATACACGTTTTCACCCGCGCTGCGGCACAAGCTTCGTGCTGATAGTTATGCTCATTGCAATTTTTCTTTTTTCTTTTCTTGATCTTATTACTCTTCAATTTATTCATCCGTTGTCGCTGCCGGTTCGTTTGCTCACACATCTTCCGTTCATCCCGGTTGTCGGCGGCATTGCGTACGAACTTCTTAAATTTTCTGCCCGGCACAGCACAACGCGTCTCGGAAGAATTCTTGTCGCGCCAGGTTTGTGGCTTCAGAAAGTTACCACAAAAGAGCCGGATGAAAGTCAGATGGAAGTTTCGCTGACAGCAATGAAGGCGGCACTTGGTGTGGATGCTGTGGAAGCTTCTTCCGAACTTCAGAAGGTTGCTGTAGGATGATTGCCCGCCGTTGTATTTTTCTGCTAACATATGATTGAGAAATTAGAAAAAATCAAAGAACGTTACGATGAAGTAACGCGCCTTCTTTCCGACCCATCCATTATCTCGAATCAAGAGCGAAGCAAGGAATTGGGTAAAGAATACCGTGAGCTTTCAGAAATTATTAAAGTGTATCAAAGCTATAAGCAGTTGTATATGAGTGTGAAAGGAAGCAAGGAGATTCTTGATCACGGCGGCGAAGCGGAGTTGAAGGAAATGGCAGAAATGGAATTGGCGGAACTTCAGCCGCAATTGGAAAAATTAGAAGAACATTTGAAGCAGCTTCTTGTTCCAAAAGATCCGAATGACAGTAAAGATATTATTGTGGAAATTCGCGGCGGCACCGGAGGCGAAGAAGCCGCTCTTTTCGCCGCCGATCTATACCGCATGTACACACGTTTTGCCGAACAAAAAGGCTGGAAAGTTGAAACACTCGATTGGAACGAAACCGGCAAGGGCGGTTTTAAGGAAGTTGCTTTCGGAATTACGGGAGACGATGTGTACGGCATGATGAAATTTGAAAGCGGCGTGCATCGCGTGCAGCGTGTTCCTGAAACTGAAGCGCAAGGGCGGGTCCATACTTCTGCAGCGTCCGTTGTTGTTCTGCCAGAAGTGGAAGATGTTGAGGTTGATATCAACCCGGCTGATTTGCAGATTGACACGTTCCGTGCCGGCGGCAAAGGCGGTCAGAATGTGAACAAGGTTGAAACCGCGGTGCGCATTACACACAAACCGTCGGGAATTGTTGTCGCATGCCAGCAAGAGCGGTCGCAGTTTCAGAACCGCGAGCGGGCAATGAAAATGCTTCGCGCGAAGCTCTATGAAATCAAGCTGGAAGAACAGACTGCATCAATGGCGGCGCAAAGGAAATCTATGATCCGGAGCGGCGACCGGAGTGATAAAATCCGCACATATAACTTTCCACAGAACCGGGTGACCGATCACCGCATCGGGCTTACATTGTATAATTTGGCAGAAGTGATTGACGGCAAGCTCGATGAATTGATCGAACAGTTACGATTGGCAGATCGCGCAGAGAAACTTCAAAGCGGCGTTGGTGCAACGCAGTGACGGTACCGCACAGTCTCAGGATTCTCTTCCCCGTTTCTTCTTAAAAAACTCTTTCAAAAGCTCCCCACATTCATCATCGAGAACTCCGCCGATTGTGTGCACACGGTGATTTAATCGCTTATCTTCAACAATAGAATATAAAGTACTGCAAGCCCCCATTTTCGGGTCATAACTGCCGAAGACAAGGTTCGGAATTTTTGAAAGCACAATTGCTCCGGCACACATCGGGCACGGTTCGAGTGTAACATAAAGCGTGCAGCCTTTCAATTGTTTTGATTGGAGATGAGATGCCGCTGCCGTGAGGGCGATCATTTCGGCATGCGCTGTCGGGTCGTTCATCATTTCAACCTGATTATATCCCCGCCCGATGATGGCACCATTATGCACAACAATAGCCCCGACAGGAACTTCATTGTTTTGAAATGCCTGCCGCGCTTCGGAGACAGCGTGCATCATCCAGCGCTCATGCAACGTCATGGAAATAACAGCTATGATTTTTTTGTTTCAGAAGGGAGAACAACAAGATTGCCTACGGGGGATTCCGTTACTTCATACTCACGGGCAACCGTAAAATCACGTACGATACTATTGATACGCTGAGCGGCAATCTCTATTTCGTCCAACTTTTTTGTGATGTCCTGATCAGTGTTTTTCTTTTGCGCTAAACGTACGTAGCCGAGGATAATGGCAAGCGGGTTGTTGATCTGGTGTTTCAGAGTCAACACAACTTCATGCAAAGTTTTAAGCTGTGTCTCTTTTATCTGAATTAAGGATTGATGTTGAAGGTTTTCTTTTTCTTTTTTGTGAAGGTTTTCACGGAGCTCGATGATGCGAACAAGCAACCATGCAAGGAGCCACATCCAGAGGATTGTATCGAAATGCGACAAGACTTCGCTTGCACCAAAATGTTTTTGTTTGAATCGGATATAAAAATTCATTGTCGAAATGAAATAGTAGCCGTAGATAAAATAGGCTGAGAGAATTGCAGGGTAGCGGCTAATAAATCGTACAATGGCGTCGAACACGTTTTTCGCTGGGCGAAAAAAAATTACGTGCGGGGCAACTGTCGCTTCCATCGTATCAGTAGGCATGAGTATTTTTTTGATGTTTTAGTGCGCCGAGAGGGAGTCGAACCCCCAACCCTCAGCTTCGTAGGCTGATGCTCTATCCAGTTGAGCTATCGGCGCATTGCAAATTCTGAAAAATGAACTTCTAGCGAAACCCCGATCATCTATGGGATTAAGCTGCTGACGCTTAAAATACACTATTAAATTCTTTAGCCCGATTCGAACTGCATCAAGATAAGAAAGATTTTCTGAGTTTTCAATAGAATGAATGGGTAAAGTGAAATTCGTCACAATCAATATAAGATGTTTCTTAGAAATACGAGAGCATATATTGCTTGTCGAAATAAAAAAATATCGCCGTTGAAATTAGTGATAGCCGAGCATATTCAAGCAAGCGTGACGAAATAGGCAATTGCCTTTTTAGTCGCTGTTAATCATTTTGGCAAGCATGAAAAATTTTATTGACGAGTACTTGTTAGCCAAGTACGAAGGAACTGTAGCAAAAACAAACACGAAACAATGAGGATTTTATGTGTATTTTGTATTACGAATCCCCCTAGAGACGCCAAAAACCACAAAAGTTATGTTTTCTAAAATAGTACTTGACAAGTTAACGAAAATTTATTAAACTCATTTGTTGGTTGAAACAACAAACATTTCTTTATTTCTGCATAATATTCAGGCAACAAAAGTATTCAAGCTGTTTAAATATTTAATAAGTTGTAGCAACCAACAAATTTGAAATTTATGTATGCCTCTCACAAAGAAGACAAGACACGGTAATATTCTCAGTATCAACGCAAAGGTAGCGCGGAACATTAACCGGGCAATTATCTTGAACTCTATTCGCGAACGACAGCCTATTTCACGGGCAAAGATTTCTGACTTGACGAAGCTTAACAAGAGTACCGTCTCAAGCATTGTTGCGAGTCTCATTGCTGAAGACCTTATCATTGAGGAGCCAGATCACAGTCCGAGGGGAATTGGTCGAAGTCCAATCAACCTGCGTGTGAAAAGAGGAAAACATTATGTTGGCGCAATTTATTTTGATTCTTCAAAGACAGAACTCGCCGTTATAGATATGGACGGCACCATTATCAGCAGTGCGGAGATAAAAACGGAAATCGGAAACCCTTCAGAGTTTGTTTCCCTATGCATTAAAAAATTGAATGTCATGAGGGGGCAATTTCATCCGCATCATTTCAGAGGCATCGGGGTTACGGTTGCGGGAATCGTTGATGCGGCGCAATCGAAAGTTGTCTACGCGCCGAATTTGGGTTGGCAGGATTTGGATTTGGGACAAGTCGTTCGTGATTACGCGCCAGCCATCGAAATGGTGACAGTGGAAAATGATGCGAAAGCTTCCGCTTTGGCTGAACTTCTTTTGGGAACCCATAAAGTTAATCCGACGAATGTTGTTTTTCTTTCTGTAGGCGCCGGTATCGGCGCGGGGATTGTGGTTGATAACCATATTCTCAGCGGTGGTTCACATGCAGCGGGGGAATTCGGCCACATGACAATTGTGGAAGGAGGAGAACGGTGCACGTGCGGCAATCAAGGGTGCTGGGAAGTGTATGCGTCGGACCGCGCTACGATTCGTCGTTATGCAGCAGAAAAAAAATTATCTCAGGAGCAAACTGCAAACACATCATTAGAAAGTATCATTGGATTGGCTGCGCATGGCGACGATGTGGCAAAAGAAGCGCTTACAAAATCCGCGCAATATATCGGCTTGGGCATTGCCAACATCATCCGTTCATTTGATCCAGAAGTAATCATCATCGGGGGAACGATTATACAAGCATGGGAATTGATTTACCCGGAAATCATGGAGACAGTTAATAAAAGAGGTTTTTTCGGAAAGCAGCGGAACACAGCTATACTTCCGACATCTTTAACCGGTAATCCGCCGCTGCTCGGTGCTGCGGCGTTGTCTATTCGAAAAATATTTACTGACTATCGTATCGCTCTTTGAAAGAGGCAGACATTGAAAGACTTGGAATATAAAATCGGCATTGATATCGGCGGCACCAATACATCGCTTGGCCTTGTGGATACTAACGGCAGGTGTATTAAGAAAATAAACTTTTCCACATCTGCGAACAAAAGCATAGAAGAATTCATCTCTAAGCTTGCCCGCTCAGTTCGTGAAATCTGCATGATTGATACACATGAAGTGCATCCAGTTGGAATTGGTATCGCAGCACCTGCGGCACAACATCGAGCAGGACTCATTCAAAACCCTGCAAATTTATTGTGGGGAACAATCAATATTGCTGATTTGCTGAAACAGCAGTACGACCTTCCGATTACCGTTATCAATGATAGTAACGCCGTAGCTCTTGGTGAAATGAAGTACGGATTAGCGCGGGGCATGAAAAATTTTGTCGCCATCACATTAGGGACAGGCTTAGGTGCAGGCGTTGTGATGAACGGCGAACTGGTTAACGGAGCGAACGGGTTTGCCGGTGAACTGGGTCATATTATTGTTGAACCGAACGGCAGAAAGTGCGGGTGCAAACGAAGAGGCTGTGTAGAGACATACGTCTCGGCAACAGGTATGTGCAGAACAGCATTTGAGCTTATGTCAAGCGAGCTTGATGCATCAAAGCTGCGCGAGCGAACGTACAGTAACTTGACCGCGAAAGTACTCTATGATCTTGCAATCGAGGGAGACATTCTGGCACGCAAAACTTTTGAAGTAACAGGCGAAATTTTCGGGAAGATGCTGGCGAGTACCGTTGTCTCGTTTGACCCGGAAGCAATCATCCTGTCGGGAGGATTAGTGCATGCCGGAGAGTTTTTATTCAAGCCAACACTGAAATCTTTCAACGAGAATGTGCTCAGCTCACTGCGGGGGAAAATTGCAGTTTTCCCTTCCCAGTTCAGCGATGGCGAAGCAGCGATTCTTGGCGCGAGCTCAGTGATAGATATTAATGAACCAATAAGTGCTGAATAACTTCTTATAGTCTTTATGACTGAGCAAATACAAAGAATGAAGAAAAAAATTTTCCATTGGAATCAATTACCAAAGGAGAAAAAAATGTATAGAAGGTTTATGGTTGTTTCAAGCATCACAATTCTCTGTGCGGTTTATTCCGGTTCCCTCGCAGCAGTAGTAAGTTCTAATCTGGAAGGATATGTAAAAGATGCTCAAACCGGTGAGCCGCTTCCCGGCGCTACGGTGTTTCTTACGGGGACCAGTTTGGGGGCGTCAACCGATATCAACGGGAAGTATATAGTCAAAAATGTACCTGCAGGATCGTACACCATTCGTGCCACCTATATCGGTTACAAAAGCATGGAGATGAATATCAAAATTCAGGAAGGCGTTGACGCGAGACAGAATTTTAAATTGGAAGCAATCGGGGTTCAGGGAGAAGCTGTTGTCGTGACCGCTCAAGCAGAAGGACAAAACGCGGCAATTAACCAACAGCTTTCAGCAATGCAGATAAAAAATGTTGTTTCTGCGGCAAGGATTCAGGAATTGCCCGATGCAAACGCCTCTGAATCTGTAGCAAGGCTTCCCGGAATTTCGCTTTTAAGAACGGGCGGTGAAGGTGCGCAAGTTGTGATACGCGGGTTAGCCCCGAAGTACAATGAAATTTTAATTGATGGGGTAAAAATAGCTTCATCAAATTCCGGCGACCGAAGTACAGATTTGAGCATGATTTCCTCTGATATGCTAAACGGAATTGAAGTTTCAAAAACTGCAACTGCCGATCAAGATGCAGATGTCTTAGGCGGTTCAGTAAACTTCACGCTGCGGCAGGCGCAAACGACGGAAGAAAATCGAGTATTCAAAATTAATCTTCTTGCCCAAGGATCATACATTGGTTTACCCGATGCCTATCGCAAGTTCAACAATTACAAGTACGTCGTAGGAATTGAAAATCGTTTTTTTGAAAGTCAATTAGGTGTTCTTTTCCAAGCATCCTTAGAGAGACGAAACCTTTCTTCCAATGAATTGGGAGCTTCCTATCTTTCTCAGGGTAATTCCTTTGTAGACTATCTCACTCAAAATATTAGAACAGATGACATAGCGCGGGACAGACAGCGGAAGAATGGGGTTATCGGACTGGATTATAAATTTCCCAACGGCAAGATATCCCTCTCAAATTTCTTCAGTGCCGGCACAACAGAAACGGAAGACCGTCAGGAACTATACACAATTGGGACCGCATCCAACCAAAGTTTCGTGCCGCAATACACCAAAAGCACGTTGAATATGATTACAAACGTGTTCGACTATGAACAGCAGGTTTCGTTTATGCACGCCAATGTAACACTTTCTCATTCATATTCCGAAACAAAAGACCCGAACGACTGGGTATTCACGTTTATAAATAACGGCGCTAATCTCGGCCAGTTTTTTAATAAAGCGAATTTAAATCCTCAGACCGTCGCTAATGCCGCCAATGATAGTTTGTCGAACACATTTTTGAGCACGGTCTCATCAACCAGCAGCTTTACAAGAGAACGAAATTTAACCGCCGCCCTAGACTTCGATTTTCCAATCAATATATCGGATATGTTTTCCTCCGTAGTAAAGTTTGGCGGGAAATACAGACACCAAACAAGATCGTACGATTTGAATGCAATTGATGGCGAGGCTTTTCTTTACGCCAGCGGAGGAGCAATTATCAATCAATTAAAGGAAGCCTTCCCCTGGTTTCAATCGGCGTCTGGAAATCCCAATACTGCGCCGATGTCAATTTTTATTGATCCAAATTTTAATTATGGAAAATTTCTCGACGGGAACTATATGATGGCTTTACCGCAGGATTTTTCTCGCTTGCACACAATAGTGAATTTTATGAATGCACATCAGCTTCCTCAAAATATCAGCTATAATTATGATTTGGGGAACTCAACGAGAAGTGATTATTCAGGAACGGAAGATATTGGTGCCGCCTATGTAATGGCAACCATCAATGTTGGGAATTCGCTCACTGTCATCCCCGGTGTTCGTTATCAACAACTTAAAACAGTTTATACTGCCGCTCAAGGATTGCAGGGACCTAATCCGTACGATGGATACAATAACCGCGTGGTGACAATTGCCACATATCACCCCTACTGGCTTCCTGATGTGTCGGTACGGTACAAACCTTTAGAATGGTTTGATGTGCGCCTTGCGTACTCCAACACGGTATCGTATCCGGATTATTCATCATTAGCACCAATAATTACTGTAGCACAGAGCGCGGGCACGCTTCAGTGGAACGGATTTAATTTAAATCCAATACGGTCGAAAAATTACGATGCATATTTTTCTTTTTATGACAATAGTATCGGATTGTTTACCGCGGGCGCATTTCTGAAACAAATTTCCAATCTGATATACCAATATCAATTTACGCCTCCCACAGTAGCGGAACTGGCAAAGTATTATCCATCCTGGTCCGCACCGCCGACTTCCGCCGGAATTGCCGTTACAACGTACATCAACAATCCATACAGAATAGATGATTACGGAATGGAGCTTGATTGGCAAACACATTTTTGGTATTTGCCGCCGCCCTTTAACGGATTAGTAGCAAACATAAACTACACGCATATCTTTTCAAAAGCAAAATACCCGATCACCTTTAACTATACCCGCCCGAACAGATATGTTGATTCAAGCTATTACGCCCCGCTTCTCTATCAACCGGACAATATTCTGAATTTTTCCATCGGATATGATTACGAAGGATTCTCGATTCGTGTGTCATCTATCTTTTCGGACAAAATATTTACCGGACCAAATTTCTGGCCTCAGTTGCGAACGTACACTTCAGCATATCACCGCTGGGATATTGCTCTCAGGCAGAAACTGCCAATAGAAGGACTTCAAGTATTCTACAGTTTGGATAATTTTTCCGGCGCCAACGACGTCAGCGTCATTGCCGCACCAACCGGTGTGCCGTCACAACAGCAGAATTATAAGTATACAATGGAATTAGGGCTTCGTTATCAATTGTGATCAAATTCTTTGATAGAAGAACACAAAGAGCGTAGTAACGAATTAATTAAACCTTGGTACATATTTCAATTCGGTTCAATGCCTAGGAAAGGAGGTTTTACAATAAAAGGCAGATGGGAAAAAGTTGTAGGAGTAAAACCGTTTTCGATAAAATAAAACAAGCAAAAACGGACAATCAACACAATCCTAATATAAAGAAGGAGAGTTAAGATGAAACGCTTTCTCTACGCAACTCTTTTCGTTGCACTGATGATGTTGCTTATTATGCCGAACCATTCGTTTGCCGCGAATGATACGCTTGTTGTGTATGCAACACCAATAGCCAATACGCTTGATAAAGTTGTAGCACAAGATCAAGCAAGCGGCACCCCACACCTTGTGTATCAACTCGTTTCTGTTGATACGCCATATACGTTCGATGCAACCGTGGCAGTGGATAACAGCGTCACATTTATTGGTAAATCAGGTTCCAACGGAAGGCCCCCGTGCATCCAGCCGGACGTGCTTTCTGATGCATCCATACCGGGACATTTGTTTACATTCACCAAGTCCGGCTCAATTGTGAAAATCAAAAACCTTTACCTTATCGGTATCTCGGTAAACAACACAATAAATTCAGGTGATGGGTTTGGAATAACGGTGACCGGCGACAGTATCAAATGCTATATTGATAATGTCGTGTTTGAACAATGGAGTCAGTTCGGCATTGACTATTCGGGCAACTGGGATAGTTTTTGGATTACAAATTGCAAATTCAGAAATTTTGTAAATCCCGGAAGTGATTACACCGGAGAGGCACTCAGGTTCAGAAACGATCTCGGCCATTTCCCCACCGATACGATTTCTATGAAGTATAATACATTCCTGGGCTTGAATGGATATGTGGCAGCAGTTGGTGTAACATCCTATATGCGGTATTTTGATTTTGAACATAACACCGTTGTTGCCACGTTTAAGAATCCATTCTTTAATATGAATGCAACGAACTGGGTATGCCAGCACAATATTTTTTATGCTGCATTCGCTGGCGGAATGGGAAACGGTGAATACCCATGGTGGGATCGTATTTGGGCTCCGGGCGTCGGCTCTGTTATTGATCTTGATACGCTGAGCAAAGAAATTGCAGGCGGTTTTGGCATTGATACAACGCAGGCAAATTGGGTAACAACGGCTGAAGCGGCAAGAATTATCGAAATTAACGATAATGTTTATTTTAAACCACAATCTATAACTGATGCGATAACAACATGGAATGCCGATACTGCGAGCACTCATTATACATGGATTTACGAGACCGATTGGATGAACGATTACACTGCAACCATGTTCGGGAATCATTCGAATTTCCATCAGAACGGCAATCAAAATGTTGATCCCGGATTCGGTGCAGGAATTACGACAATGCTTGGTGCATCGGGCACAACAGTTCCTTCAGACGATGGTATTGGATTCATTCCTTGGCTACAGCAGTTCAGAGCCGCAGGCGTTGCTACCGATTTTTGGGGTTATAAAATGGCAATACCTGATTATTCTAGCGGCAACTGGAAGCCGACATGGCCTCTTCCGGAAGAAACATCGGATGATCTAAAATATTCCGCATCACTCACAGCATCCGATGGAAAAGTATATGGCGATCCATATTGGTTCACCCATACACCGACCGCCGTCAAACAATTGCCGGCTTCCGTTCCGGAAAAATTCGAACTGAGCAACAACTATCCCAACCCGTTTAATCCGTCAACAGAGATTAGCTTCACGGTTGATCGGAATGCACCGGCAAGCCTGAAAGTGTACAACACGCTTGGACAGCTGGTGATGACGGTATTCGAAGGCAACGCGCTGGCGCATCAAAGCTATGATTTCAATGTGAACATGGATAAATTTAACAGCGGCGTGTATTTTTATAGACTCGAGCAAGGTGCCCGAGCTATCACACAAAAAATGATTTTGCTGAAATAATTATCAATGTTGCTGAGATGCAGGATGCTATCAAAGGCCTGCATCGTGTTTCTCCACCACGCCCCGTTACGTTCAGCGCCGTGACGGGACGTTTTTGTAAGTGCACGATTTTACTTCGTTAAAAAAATATGTAGATTGATGCAACGCCGTAACGTGCGATGCATGTGACACTGAATTCATTCCTGTGATTATTCGAGAAAAGGATTCTTTCATGGCCGTTAAAGCTTCAAAACCCACCAGCCCTGCGTTTTGGGTGCCAACGCTGTACACTGCCGAAGGCTTACCTTTTGTTATTGTTAATGTAGTTGCTGTGTTGATGTATCGAAGCTTGGGCAAGAGCGATTCCGAAATTGCTTTTTTTACCAGCCTCGTTGCTATTCCATGGGCGCTGAAACCTCTCTGGGGACCCCTGCTCGAGATGTTCAAGACGAAAAAGTATTTTGTTCTAGCAACGCAGTTTTTGGGCGGCATCAGTTTTGGGTTACTTGCGCTTTCACTTCATCTTCCGTCGTTCTTTACGTGGACGCTTATTCTGTTCGGCATTATTGCAATCAATTCAGCAATTCATGATACCGCCGCCGACGGTGTATATATCAATGTGTTATCAAATAAAGAACAAGCGGAATTTGTCGGGTGGCAGGGAGCGTTTTACAATGTCGGGAAAGTTTTGTCGCAAGGCGCGTTTGTGTATTTAGCCGGACGCATGGAGAAAAGTATTGGCGTTGTATCCGCATGGACAATTGTGATGGCTTCGTTCGGTGTAATCTTGCTGTTGATGAGCATTTATCATTGGCGTTTTCTACCGACAGGTGGAAAATCAGGCGAAGTGAAAACGATCAAAGAAACCGTCACAACATTTTGGGACGTCGTTGTTACATTTTTTCAGAAGAAATATATTGTGTGGGCAATTTTGTTTCTTGTTTTCTATCGCTTTGCTGAAGGGCAGGCAATCAAAATTGTACCGCTCTTTATGCGTGCCGGACGGGACATTGGCGGGCTTGGGCTTTCGACAGAAGATGTAGGCGTGCTCTATGGTATCTTTCCGCCGCTGGCGTTTATCGTGGGCTCTGTTTTATCCGGCTACTTCACGGCAAACAGAGGGCTTCGGAAAGCGTTGCTGGTGTTGTGCGCTTTTTTCAACATTCCTTTCGCCGTATATGTGATCTTGGCGATTTTTCAGCCGACGAGTTTTTTTACCATTACGATCCTTGTGGTGTTTGAATATTTCGGCTACGGTTTTGGCTTTGTTGGATTGATGCTCTTTATGATGCAGCAAATCGCGCCCGGAAAATATAAAATGGCACACTATGCATTTGCAACATCGCTCATGCAAATAGGGTATTTGCTCCCTTCGATGATCAGCGGCGTGATCAGCGATTATCTTGGTTATAAACATTTTTTCATTTGGGTAATGATTGCAACGGTGCCGTCATTTCTAATAACATGGTTGGTTCCGTTCCGGAAAATCGAAGATGACGCCAATGACGACATAGAATCCGGCGGTTCCGGAGCGGCAGTTCTGACGACTTAGTATTCAGAAATCCTAAAGATGTGTTATCTCAGGAGGCATGATGAAAAACGTAATCGTCTTTTTTTGTTTGGCAATGTTAATTTTGGCAGACATTCCGGCACTCGGGCAGCAAATTGAAAATAACGCTAATGGCAGAAAAGAAATCATCGGCTATTATCCTTCATGGAAATGGAGAACAATGGACAATCCGATGACGCCGGAGAAAATACCTTACAACATGCTTACGATGATTAATTATGCGTTCTTCTATCCTTTGCCGGACGGAGAAATCGTCGGGCGTGATTCGGTTGCTGACGAGATGATTCTTAAAGGAGAGCGCGATTCTACAACAGGAACATTTAAATCGGGTACAGCATTGACCGATCTTGCACACCATCACGGGGTGAAAGTGCTGCTGTCAGTCGGCGGGTGGGCGGATTCATACAATTTTCCGGAAGTTGCATCGAGCGATCCAACGAGAAAAGCATTCGCTCATTCGTGTGTTGAACAGATCAAAAAGTTCGGTTTCGACGGAATAGATATTGACTGGGAATTCCCATGCTATGTTGCTCACAATGGAACACCGGACGATAAAGTCAATTGCACATTACTTTTGCAGATTACACGGGACAGTCTCGATGCGTTGGAAAAACTGACAGGTAGAAAACTCCTGCTTACCGCTGCACTCCCAGCCGGTGCTGAAACGGCAGCAGGTTTTGAGGTAGAAAAAATTTCCGGTTTTTTGAACATGCTTAATGTTATGACATATGATTTCTGCGGCCCATGGGATTCGTTGAGCGGGTACAATTCTCCGCTGTATGCTCCCCGTGCCGACGACAGCGTTCGGAACGTTGATGCGGCATTCAAGCTGTATACTCAAACGTACAATATTCCAGCTTCAAAGATCAACATTGGCGTTCCGTTTTATGCGCATACGTTTATGCAATGCACCGCGCCGTACGCATCATTCAACGGAACCGACTCAGTTCATTTTCCATTGCACGGTTCAGATTATAATGATGTTGTGAAAGTAATGGATAAGTTCAGGCGGTACTGGGATGACCGCGCCAAAGTGCCGTATCTTATCAGCTCAGAATGGAATGAATTTATTTCTTATGACGACGAAGAATCGGTAGGAGCGAAGTCGCAATATGTTCTTGACAATAATGCTCACGGCATTGGCATTTGGGAGATTACGGGAGATTATTTGCCGAACGGTGAATCGCCGCTGTTGAACGTGATCTACACAAAATTCAACGGCAAAGAACGGAAATAATTACAAGCGGCTGCAAAGGAACAGAAGATATCGCATCATTTCCAGGCAACTTCTGAGGATGGATAAAAATTTACACCTAGCGCTTTGAGGCGCGCTCCGTGGCGGCTGAGGCGCCTTTCATAATCTTCCCACGTCCTGCCTTTTACTTGAGACCATCCAATTTCAGCATAACCGGGAAGCCGCGGAAAAACCATGTATTCAGCATCAGTCATTGTTTGAATTGTTTCAGACCAAAGAGCCGCCTCGATTCCGAGGATATCGTCCTCCCTGACTCCGCTGACGATTGTTGTCGGTTCCCATTCGTACGCATCTTTCACCCCGATATATCCAGCCCAGATTAATCCGAGATGTGTTGAGTCATTGTATTTGATGTCCATGTACAATTTATTTGCGGGAGACATGATTACTTTTGCATTTTGCTGTACTGCGAGTTGAGCGAAATTATCTTTCCAATGTTGCGCAATGGAAGAAGAAGAAAGATGCGCTTGAGCAATTTCAGCCCAGCCGATCATTTGTTTGCCGTGCGATTGCACAATGGCTTGCACTCGTTCAATGAAGCGGCTGTAGTCGGCAGCGCTCAACGTTGAAACTTCATCGCCGCCGACGTGAATGTACGGACCAGGAGTGAGCGCGGCAAGTTCCTTCACGACATCATTCACAAACGTGTACGTAATTTCCTTGTCAACACATAGCGCGCTAAAACCGACATCAATGCCGGAATACAGTGACGGTGCGACGCCATTGCAATTTAACTCGGCATACGAAGCCTGAGCCGCGTTTGTGTGCCCGGGCATATCGATCTCGGGAATCACCGTGATGTATTGGCGTTGTGCATACTTTACAATGTGCGCGTATTCTTCCTGAGAATAATAACCGCCGCGGCCGCCGCCAACCTGTGTGTTTCCGCCGTACGTTGCAAGCTTGGGCCAGGAATTGATCATCAGTCTCCATCCTTGATCATCGGAAAGATGGAGATGAAAACGATTCATCTTGTAATACGCCATCAGGTCAACGAATCGTTCAACATCTTTCACACTGAAAAAATGTCGGGCAACATCCAGCATCACACCGCGCCAGGAAAATCGCGGGATGTCACGTATTGTGCCTGCCGGTATTAGCCACGGACCGGTTTGGACTGCCGTGCTTTCAATCAACGGCGGCAGTAATTGCCGAATTGATTGAACACCTCTGAATATTCCCGCAGGTTTGTTTGCAGAAAGAGAGACGAGATTCTCCGAAATAGTTAAAAGGTATCCTTCCTCACCTAACGTCGGGTCGGAGTCGGAGATTGTGAGATGAATGCTTCCTTTTGCCGGAGCGCCTGTCTCCGGCAAAATCTGAATTCCATACCCTGTCGAGGCATTCAATTTATTTGCTAAATACTCGCCGAGGTTCAACATTTCCGTCGTTCGGGGTTCGACGGAGATGTGCGCGCCGGCTTTTAATGTGAATGCCTTTTCATCAGAGGAAAGAACAGATTTGGGGAGAGGAATAATATCGCGTAAGGAATAATTCAGTTTTTGTTTTTCGATGAGTGTTTCTGTCAGCAAAGATGGACTTATCACATGAAAAGTTATGGAAACCTCGCGTGAGATGCAAACGAAGAAGGTTACTTCGCATCTTCAGCAATTGTAAATTTCCATGAACAGTAAGAATCTTTTACGGGATCGGGCGGACAGCTGAGGCATTGAGTTTTAATGTGCGGGTTCACTGTTCGGGCGAACTGAGTGAATTCAACATTACCGACCGATTTACATGGAAATGGCGCTAAGCCTTTTGATATTCGGGTCGTCTGCACGCGGCATTCAATCATGCGGAATATCAATGTTTTTTCGTCAATCCATTCTGTTTCTTGTTTGTTGATCGCCGCATACATCCTGAAACTTAACGCTCGCTCCAATCCCTTTAGCCCGCTTTCGGGTGAGATGTTAAATTCCTTCATAATTCTTTTTGCTTCTGCAACGGCAAACCGCTCCCACGATTTTGTGTCAAGAGTGATTGCAGCGTCCATTCCAAACGCTTCTTCCGCGGCAAGAAACCAACAGCCGTCATGGGCAAGCCAGTTTTTTGCGTAGACCTTCACAAGGGTTAGTAATTCTTCGCGGGAAAGATTTTCGATTGAGTCCATGGAGCCTCAAGTAATTGTTATGGTGCAGCGTTAGCGGAGTGCCTTGAAAACCTCGTCAAAAAGTATTGTAAAATACGCTAATTAAGTGCGAGAACCAAGCAGAAATTTTATGTGAAGGGGAAAAACATTCTGTCTACAGTCAACGATTGCAGAATTCATCGGGACGGACTTTCTACAAAGAGTGAAGATACAGAATCTTGAAACGCGTTCGGTTTTTTTCACATTGGAATTCATTCCGAAACTTCCGTATATTTATCCACGTTAGTAGAACACAATGCCTTTTATTCCCTCGTACATACCACTGTTTGAATCGGGTGAATTCCACAAACGTTTGGAAGCGTTGGAAGCAATGCTTTCTGCATGCGTTATTTGCCCTCACGATTGCGGAAATAACCGCCTGAAAAACGAAATCGCCCGCTGCTATTCCGGTTATTTGCCTGTTGTTTCAGCTTATTGTCCGCATTTCGGAGAAGAGCCGGCACTCGTCGGGACAAACGGAGTCGGAAATATTTTCCTCGGCAATTGCAACCTGCGCTGTGTTTATTGCCAGAATTATCAGATCAGTCAGAATTGGAAAACTGAGAGCAAAAACGCGGTTTCCTTTGAACGGATGGCGGAAATGATGCTTGAGCTTCAGGCGAAAGGATGTCATTCCATCGGTTTTGTCTCGCCGACGCATTTTGTTCCGCAGATCGTGCGCGCTCTTTCGATTGCCATTCCTCAAGGATTAAACCTGCCGCTCATTTACAACACTAATGCTTACGATTCGGTGGAAGTGCTGAAATTGCTCGACGGCATTTTTGATATCTATCTTCCTGATTTAAAATATGCCGATGACGAATTCGGTTACAGGTATTCCAAAGTGAAATCGTACCGCGCCGTTTCTCGCGCTGCAATTAAGGAAATGTTCCGGCAGACGGGACACGAATTGGTATACGGCGAAGATGCACTGGTCAAACGCGGATTGATTATTCGCCATCTTGTTTTGCCTAACGATATTGCTTCGTCGGAAGAAACATTTGAATGGATCGCTGCAGAACTTGATAAGCGCGTCACACTCAGCATCATGGCGCAATATTATCCGACGCACAAAGCGGTAACGACGGAATTGCTTGACCGCCGCATCCGCGAAAGTGAATTCAACAAAGTACTTTTTCTGCTTGATAAATTCGGCTTGGAAAACGGGTGGGCACAGGAATTTGAAAGTCAGGATTATTATCAGCCGGATTTTGTGAATCGCGAAGAACCGTTTAAAAAGTAAAGAGGAGGATATATGGGACTTTATAATGAAAAACAAATTGCAGCCGCGATGAAATCCCTTAACGGATGGAAGCGGAACAATGATCAGATTTTCAAAATTTTCATTAAGAAAGATTTTGTCCGTGCGATGGGATTTGTTCAATCGGTGGCATTGCTCGCGGAAAAAGCAAACCATCATCCCGATATTGTTATTCAATGGAACAAAGTCACGCTGGTGCTTTCCACACACAGCGCAGGCGGATTGACAGACAAAGATTTTTCGTTAGCGAAGGCAATCAACACACTGAAGTAGCGGTACACAATTTTTCACATCCAACAGCATTATCATTACTATAATTATGGCAACAAAAACAATAACGCGGATCGAAGTATTGAAAAAATCTTTAGCAGAAGATCCGAACGACTCCTTCTCGCGCTATGCGCTTGCGCTTGAGTACGACAGCGCCGGCGAAACGCAGCTTGCAATCGCAACATTGCTCGAATTGATTGAGCGCAATGCGAAGTACATTCCCGCTTATCATCAACTCGGCAAAATATACAGCAGGCAGAATCAATCTCAGGAGGCGAAAACAATTTATCGCCGCGGCATTGAAACCGCGACCTCTCCGGACGATTTCCACGAGAGGAAAGAAATGGAAGAAGAGTTAGAAGAATTAGAAGATGAGTGGTGATTTGTTAGCGGGATGAACCGCTCGGTCATTTGTTCACTAATTATCACATGAGGAGCCACACGTGAAACTCCCCAAAGAAGAATTACTGGAGATTTTCAAGCAAACCAAAGCTCTGCTCGAAGGGCATTTTGAGCTGACATCGGGCTTGCACAGCCCGCAATATTTTCAATGCGCCAAGGTGCTGCAATTTCCGAAATATCTTCATTTGTTCGCCGGCGAAATTGCAAGGCATTTTGAGTACAGCGAAATAGAACTGGTAATTTCTCCGGCGATTGGCGGCATTGTGGTCGGCACGGAAGTCGGGCGATTGCTCGGCGTTCGCACAATTTTTGCCGAACGCGAAGATGGTAAGATGGCGCTGCGGCGCGACTTCGAAATGAAAAAAGGAGAACGTGTGCTGGTTGTGGAAGATGTTGTCACCACCGGCGGTTCGGTGGAAGAAGTAATAGGGCTTGTGAAAGATCATGGAGCGCGGCTCGCGGGCGTCGGCTACATTGTTGACCGCAGCAACGGAAGCGTAAAGTTTGAAGCGAAAACACTTTCGGTTCTTCAAATGGATGTTGTTACCTACAAAAAAGAAGAATGTCCGCTGTGCAAAGCGGGCGGACATGCAGTGAAACCGGGCAGCAGGGGAATGAAATAGACGCGGTGAATCCTTTCCTTAATTTTCCGAACGATTCATCTTTCTGGAAATTGATTTCCCGTTTCTCCGTATTCATGTAAAGAAAGAGCGCCTTTCAAATGAATTTTCGTGTTCTGAAAAAAGAAGAAATCTACCGAGGGAAGATTGTCAACCTTGTTGTTGACAACATCGAATATAATTCCGGCAATCGCTCGGTGCGAGAAGTTATAGAACACCCAGGCGGCAGCGTTGTGCTGGCGGTATTCGAGAACCACGATATTCTTTTGGTGAATCAATTTCGCTATCCGGTGAAACAGCATGTGCTTGAGCTTCCAGCCGGGAAACTCGATGTGCAGGAACAGCCGCTTCACTGCGCGCAGCGTGAACTTCGCGAAGAAACAGGATACGAAGCGAAGCACTGGCAAAAGCTGACGGCGATTTTCACGACGCCGGGATTCTGTGATGAACGGCTTCACATTTTTATGGCGCAGGATTTATTTCAATCACCGGATGGTCAGGCACTCGAAGAAGGCGAATCGGCCGGAGAGCTCCGCGTGGTGCGCATGCCGCTTGATGAAGCGATGCAGAAAATTGAGCGCAATGAAATTGTTGATGGCAAATCCATTGCCGGAATTATGCTCGGCCAGCGGTTGTTGAGAAGTAAAACATGAAGGCTCTGACGATCAAAAATATTATTTTCGATGTTGACGGCACGCTGATTGATTCCAAACGCGACATTGCAGGCGCACAGTTGTGGGTGCTGCGGCAATTAGGTGTTGATGAGTATTCCGCAGAAGATCTTTATCCTCATATCGGCAAAACACTGCAGGAGACATTTTCACAACTGCTTCCCCGCGAGCTTCATTCGCGTATTCCAGAAGCTGCAGTAATGTACCGCGACTACTATCGTCCGCGCGCGCTGAATACGACAACATTGTTTCCCGGCGTGAAAGAAACAATCGAAATTCTTCATCACAAAAAAATCTGCCTAGCGACGGCAACAACAAAATCGAGCGAGACAACAAAAAAAGTGCTGCAGCATTTTGGCGTTGCACAATATTTTTCTCAGGTACAGGGAACGGACGAAGGAATGCCGTACAAACCCGATCCGTACATCATCCGGAAAATTATCAAAGAGCAGCGATGGAAAAAATCCGAAACGCTGATGGTTGGCGACACGGACAAAGACGTTCTCTGCGGTAAAAATGCCGGCGTTGCCGTGTGCGGCGTTACGTTCGGTACCTTCACCGAAGATCAAATGCATGCGCTTCACCCCCGTTTTATCATACAAAATTTCCCTCAACTTCTCACTTTTCTATAAAACATGACAGCTGTCGAGCTCATTCGAAAAAAACGGGAAGGCGCGTCACTCTCTCCCGAAGAATTACATTTCATCATCAGCGGCTATGTCAGCGGTGCGATTGCCGATTATCAAATGTCGGCATTTCTTATGGCAGCGTTTTTTCGGGGGATGAACGCGGAGGAAACAAACGCTTTTACACGCGAAATGCTTCACTCGGGCGAAATTGCTGACCTCTCCTCAGTCCCGGGCGTGAAAGTTGACAAACATTCTACCGGCGGCGTCGGTGATAAAATTTCTCTTCCGCTCGCGCCGATAGTTGCGGCGTGCGGCGTTCCTGTGCCGATGATCAGCGGGCGGGGATTGGGGCACACCGGCGGCACACTTGATAAGCTCGAAGCAATTCCCGGTTTCAACACTGCACTTTCAATTTCGGAATATAAAAAGGTCATCGCCGAAATCGGCATTGTCATGATCGGTCAGACGAAAGAAATTGCACCGGCGGACAAAAAAATGTATGCGCTCCGCGATGTGACGGCAACAGTTGAATGTATTCCATTGATCGCCGGAAGCATTATGAGCAAAAAATTAGCAGAAGGAATAGACGCACTTGTGCTTGATATTAAAACGGGGCGCGGCGCATTCATGCCGAGTTATGAGAAGGCTGCCGAGCTTGCGCAGACTCTTGTTGACACCGGCACTAACTTCGGCAAAGAAACCATCGGATTCATCACAGATATGAGCCAACCGCTCGGTTATGCCATCGGCAACTGGAATGAAGTGATGGAATCGGTTGACTGCCTGCGTGGGGAAAATATTCCCGACATTATGGAGCTGACGTACATTCTTGGCGGCGCAATGGTGATGCTTGGCAAGAAAGCGTCGTCGCTGAAAGAAGGAATTGATCGCTGCAAGGACGTTGTGAAGGGCGGCGCCGCGTACGAAAAATTTGTGCAGATGGTGAAACGACAAGGCGGCGATGTCAGCTTCATCGAGCATCCTGAAAAATATCCCGTATCAAAATTTTCGCGCACTGTTACTGCACAGGAAGGCGGATACGTTACAGCGATTGATGCGCTTGAACTCGGCTTAACGTCTGTGCAGCTCGGAGCAGGCAGAATGAAAGTTGATGATGTGATTGACCCGAAGGCGGGAATTCTTCTTGCAAAAAAGATCGGCGATACGGTGAAAAACGGAGAACCACTGGCGACTTTCTTCACCGATAACAAAAATGTTCTTGATTCTGCTGCTGAACGTGTTGCAAAAACATTCACAATCGGAAGCAATCCGCCTAAACGTAATCCGCTTATTCTCAGCCAAGTGGATAAAAACGGTGTGAAGCCTTTTGTGCTGTAAACTGCCGATATACGTCAATTCAATCTCGCCCTTTTTTGACTTTTCGGCACGCTCTTCGTACTTTCAACTCCACGGAGTCCACACGCCTGCGGCGCGGTTTTTCAACTTCGGACAAGCTTATTTCACAAATTCAATTTATCCATTCCTTTAGAAAGGCACACAATGTCGGAACTACTTGCGAAGAATAGTGCGGAAGGCGCACTTCCCCCGCCGCCGCGCGCGTACCGCTGGATTGTTCTTGTGCTCATCAGTCTGGCGATGTTCGGCAACTATTATATTTACGATGCGATCAGCCCGCTGGCGGATGTACTGGCGAAGCAGCTGCATTTTTCAGATTCCGACATCGGCTTGCTGCAGGCGATCTACAGCATACCGAATGTGTTCATGGTGTTGATCGGCGGATTTATTATTGATCGGTTAGGAACGAAAAAATCTACGCTGATCTTTGCTGTGCTGTGCCTGCTCGGTGCCGCGGTGACTGCTGCAACACCGACTCTGGGTATTATGGCAACCGGCCGATTGATTTTCGGGCTCGGTGCCGAATCGCTGATCGTTGCGGTGACAACGGCGATTGCAAAATGGTTCAAGGGAAAAGAGCTGAGCTTCGCGTTCGGTTTGAATCTCACCATTGCGCGTCTCGGATCGTTTGCCGCGTTGAATTCGCCGTCCTGGGCGTCGTCGTATTTCAGGAACTGGCAGCTTCCGCTCTTCATCACCGTTGCAGCGGGAGTGATCTGCGTTGCGGGAGCAATATTGTATTGGGGGTTGGAAGATAACGCGGCAAAGAAATATGAGATCGGGCAGGGCGGCGCGACAGACAAGGTGGTGTTCTCGGATATTTTCAAATTCGGGACGTCGTATTGGTTCATTGTTGCGCTGTGTATTACTTTTTATTCGGGTATCTTTCCGTTTCAGACATTCGCGGTGAAATTTTTCATTGAAGCGCACGGCACCACGCGCGAATTCGGCGGATTTCTTTCGAGCATTCTCACGCTTTTTGCAATGATCGCAACGCCGTTGTTCGGCCTGATGGTTGACCGTGTCGGCAAACGTTCGCTGTTCATGATGTTCGGATCGCTGTTGCTGATCCCCGTTTATCTTATCATGGCGTACACGAATATTTCTTTGTATGTGCCGATGGCGATGATGGGCATTGCATTCTCATTGATTCCCGCCATCATGTGGCCCTCCGTTGCGTATATTGTTGACCAATCGAAATTAGGAACGGCGTACGGATTGATGACGATGATCCAGAATATCGGGCTTGCCGGATTCAATCTGCTTATTGGCTGGGCGAACGACTATTCAGGTGCGAGTGCAGTTAATCCCGGCGGTTATCATCTCGGCATGTGGATCTTTTCGTGCCTTGGATTTTTCGGGCTGCTTTTTGCGTTTCTATTAAGGCGGAGCGAAATGGGTCCACACGCGCACGGACTGGAAACGATTAAAGCATAAATTGAAAATTATAAATGTCTATGTTTCATCTTGTTTCTGATTACACGCCGCAAGGCGACCAACCGGAAGCGATCCGGCAATTGCTGGACGGCATCCGGCGCGGCGATAAATATCAAACGCTGCTCGGCGTGACGGGAAGCGGAAAGACATTCACTGTCTCGAATGTCATTGCGCAAATTGATCGCCCGGTGCTTGTAATGTCGCACAACAAAACACTTGCGGCGCAGTTGTATGCGGAGTTCAAGGGATTTTTCCCGAACGATCATGTCGAGTTCTTCATCAGCTATTACGATTATTATCAGCCGGAAGCATATGTGCCGACGACGGACACGTATATTCAGAAAGACGCGTCGGTGAACGATGAAATTGACCGGCTTCGTCTTCGCGCAACAAGCGCGCTGCTCAGCGGCGAGCGCAATGTGATTGTCGTTGCATCAGTCAGCAGCATTTACGGCATCGGCGCGCCCGACGAATGGATGGAGCAAATGGTAGTGGTGAAAAAGGGGGAACATATCGAGCGGAACAAATTACTCAAGAAACTTCTTGATATTCTGTACACGCGGAATGATTATGATTTCGTCCGCGGCTCCTTCCGTGTCCGCGGCGACGTGGTGGAAGTGATTCCGGCATACGAAAACGAAGAAGCGGTGCGCATTGAATTCTTCGGCGACGAGATCGAACGCGTTTCAATTATCAACCGGATGGACGGTGCCATTCTCGGCGAAACTGATTACGAAGTAATTTATCCGGCGAAACAATTTGTCACGACTCGGCAATCTATCGAGCGCGGCGTCAAGTCAATTGAAATAGAATTGAAAGAACGGCTTGCCGAATTGCGCGGAATGAATAAGCTTGTCGAAGCGCAGCGGCTTGAGCAGCGCACTCGCTTTGATATTGAAATGATGCGCGAGGTTGGTTACTGCAACGGCATCGAAAATTATTCGCGCCATCTCGCCGGACGTCCGCCGGGTTCTCGCCCGTACTGCCTGTTCGATTATTTTTCAAAAGATTTTCTGCTCGTGATTGATGAATCGCATGTTACAGTACCGCAGGTCGGCGGAATGTATCATGGCGACCGCTCACGAAAAGAAACGCTCGTAAGTTTCGGATTTCGCCTTCCGTCGGCGCTTGATAACCGTCCGCTTAAATTCGATGAATGGGAGCAAATGGTGAATCAAGTGATTTTTGTCAGCGCAACGCCGGGGCCGTATGAGCTGGAAAAATGCAAAGGTGTATTTGTCGAACAGGTCATTCGCCCGACCGGTTTACTCGATCCCGAAGTCCAGATTCGTCCGGTGAAAAATCAGATTGATGATTTGATCGAAGAAATCCGCCAGCGCGCAAAGAAGAAAGAACGCGTGCTCGTCACAACGCTGACGAAACGGATGGCGGAAGATTTGACCGAATATTTGCAGGACATTTCAGTGCGTGTGCGGTACATTCATTCAGACATTGATGCGCTGGAACGTGTGGAAATTCTTCGCAATCTCCGTCTTGGAAATTTTGACGTGCTTGTCGGTGTGAACTTGCTTCGTGAAGGGCTTGATCTGCCGGAAGTTTCGCTTGTGGCAATTCTCGATGCGGATAAGGAAGGGTTTCTGCGGTCCGAACGCTCGCTGATTCAAACAGCGGGGCGAACAGCGCGCAATGCGGAAGGACTTGTCATCATGTATGCCGATAAGATCACTGATTCGATGCAGCGAATGATTGATGAAACAGAGCGCCGCCGTGAAAAACAGATGAAGTATAACGAAGAGAACAACATCACGCCGAAGACGATCTATAAGTCGTACGACGAGGTGATGGCGTCGACCGCAGTTGCCGATGTGAAAGCATCGCGTGATAAGAGGAAAGAAGCAGAGCAGCTTCCAATCGTTGCCGATTCTGTAATGAAGTATCTGACGACGG
>JAJYOK010000027.1 GCA_021796215.1 Bacteroidota bacterium | reverse complement strand
ATTACCGCTCTGCTGCCAGCGGGAAATGGAGCGCGGTATCAACGTGGGAAACATTTGACGGCGCGAATTGGGTGGCGGCTACCGGCACTCCCGGAAGTACGAATAATGTAACAATCAGAAACGGTTTTATTGACACTCTTGATGCTTCAGGAAAGAACTGCAAGAATCTTACCATTGAAGCCGGAGCGACATTGATTGGCGGCGTTGCGCTGCCATCATCGAGCATTCGCTATCTTCGCATTAACGGTGACACGGCATTGGTCAATGGTACATTAGGGGATGCTGTTACCGGAGACGTTATTGCAATCGAAAATGCACATAACGGTGGAACAGTTACAATCACCGGAACAGGTACGTTTGCACCTTCACGCCTGAGAGTGAATTCCGGTGCTTCCGGCACAACAACCGTTTTCGACATGAATACGAAGTTTATGTACACTGGAAGCTCAGGAACCGGGGGTGTGGCTCTCTATCCGCAAACCGACGGTAATACATTTGTCGTCAACGCAGGAGACACAGTGACGTTCGTGAATTACGCTTCCGTTGCAGTAGGAAGCAGTGTCAGCACAGCTTCGGCGCAAAGTGTGACGTATGCAGTTAACGGGATGATGGACCTTTCACAACCGAACAGCACATTCAATATTAAAACCAGCGGTGCGGGAACTGTTGGCACACTGGTCATTGGAGCCAACGGTTCTCTATCGGTTGGAAAAGATCTGTTGACTTCACTTGCCGGTGATGTTGGCACATCTGTCATTACCGACAGCGGCACGATTTCTATAGGCGGTACTTTTCATATTAGCAGCGTTACCGAAGCACATTTTCACGGCAAGAGCTTTATTCAGGGAAGCGGTAATGTTTCAATAGATTCCAACGCTACGGTCACTGTAGCCGCGGGAGATACTCTGACGATTTCCACAAAAGGAAATGTCTATGGATCTCTGGTGGACAGCGGTGCTATTATCTCGAGCGATACTCTAACATTTTATGCAGGCTCCCAATATACTCACGCTGTGAACGGCGGCAGTATCCCAACAGGAATATGGAATGCCGGTTCCACGTGTTTGGTAACCGGGGCAACCGGCACAGCGCCTTCTAATGCAAATCAAAATTTTTATAACTTTACATGGAACTGTGCGGGCCAAACAACAGGTCTGAATCTCGGTTGGCACAACAATATAATCAATGGAAATCTGACAGTCTCAGCGCCGAGCGGTCAGCAGTTCAGGATGTCGAACAATAATGCAAACGGTGGAAGCCCGATTGAAATCACAATCAATGGCGACGTTATTGTTAATGGCGGACAATGTACACCGACAGGTTCCGGTGGTGCACAAACATACACAATTAATCATTATGGCAACATCAATGTAACGAGCGGAAAATTGTATGTCAGTGGCGGCAGCGGCGGTGCAGTGACATGGAATTTTTATGGCAGCACGTTCTCTGTTGCAAGCGGCGCAACATTGCAAACTTCAAATACAGCTTCAAAATGGGTTTTCGCCAAAACCGGTACGCAAACGTATAATGCGCCGTCAGGCGTTACCTATACAGGCGGACTTGGGTTTGAAGTTGCCAGCGGTGACACGCTGGAAATGGGAGCAAGCGTCTTTGCCGGAAGTACGGCGAAATTCACAGTTGATTCTGCGGCAACTTTTGTCACAACACATTCGAATGGACTAAACGGAAATCTTACAAATGCAGGAGCAATCAGCTTAAGTCTGTATTCAAATTATATCTATGCTGCTGCAGGCAATCAGGTGACCGGCGCCCTTCTACCGGATACCGTGAATGCGTTGACGGCTGCATGTGATACGCTTTCGTTGAGCGATTCTCTGGTCGTTTCCAATATTGCTGTTTCAACTGGCTCCGTATTGGATGTCAATCAAAATCTGAAAACTTCTACAATGTCTGTGAGCGGAACGGTTCTTGCTGCCGATACGCTTATGGTTTCAGATACCGCAACATTTGAAAACGGAAGCGTCTACAATCACGCGATGAACGGCGGAACCATCCCGACCGGAAAATGGAATACAGGTTCTACATTGATGCTGACAGGCATAACCGGAAACGCCCCATCCAACGGCAATCAAAATTTTTATAATGTTATTTGGGATTGCCCGAATCAATCCAGCAATCTGAATTTGGGATGGAAAGGCAATACAATTGGCGGAAATATTTCCGTTCTCAACACCGGCAGTTCTCGATGGCAAATGTGTGCGCCTGCTTCCGGTGATACCGCAATTGTTACTATCAATGGTAGTGTCAATGTTTCCGGCGGTCAATTTTCGTCGAACGGCACAGGAAATGCCAATACGGTGATAGTTATTAATCAGTTGGGAAATACGAACGTCACCGGAGGAAATTTCTCTGTAAGCCGCGGTTCGCAAGGAAGCGGTTCTGGCTCAACTACATGGAATCTTTATGGCGATGTCGTGATGTCTGGTACGACAACACAGAACTCCAACCCATTAAACGCGCGCTTTGTGTTTGCAAAACAGGGAACGCAAGCGCTGAAACTGTCGAATGTAACGTTCGGCGGCGGTGGATTTCCGGTTCGGGTGATGAGCGGAACAACACTTGATCTTGACACAAGTGTTATTGCCGGAAGCGGAAAATTTATGTCAGATTCCGCTGCCACCGTCATTACACGACATCCCGACGGACTCGGCGGGAACCTCACCAACACTGGCACTATTACATTTGATCCAAAAACCAATTTCGTCTATGGTGGTAAGGTTGCGCAGATAACCGGTGCACTTTTGCCGGATACACTCTACAATCTCACCATTGATGATTCGTTGGGGGTTGTTCTCACACAACCAACGCTCATTAACGGCACACTGACGTTAAAGGCGGGTCTTTTCAACAACGCAATTGCGTTTACACTGGGACCGAACGGAACGGTTGTGGATGCAGGTGGAAGTCTATTGTTACCCGTCGCTTTGAATGTGGTGACAATTGCTGAAGCGCGAAAAGATGACAACCATGATCTGATTCCGGATCATTCGGTCACGGGTGACACACTGAAAGTGTTTGGCATTGTGACTTCGCCAAATATGGGTTCAAGCTACACTTCCTATTATGTTCAGGATGCAACTGCCGGCATAAACGTGTATAAAGGCGGCACAGCGATGAGCTTCGCCATCGGCGATTCGGTGTTTGTCATTGGAAAGGTTATGCAAAACCATGGCTTGACGGAAATCTCTCCGCTTGTTGCAGACTCGGTTCATTTCGGGATTTTGAAACACGATGCAGCTGTTCCGGCGCCAAGACATCTTACGCTGCATCAATATGCATCAGCCCCAGAAAGCTTTGAAGGGCTTTTGATTGAAGTAGATAGCTTGTTCAAAGTTTCGGGAACGTGGGGTTCGGGTGCAAGTATTTATTTGACAAACGTTGCTCAAACAGATACTACGGTGATGTACCTTAACGCAAATACAGGTGTCGGTAGTGAAACGGAAACGGAGTATCCGATTAATCTTGTTGGGATTGCAAGTCAATACTCCAGCAGTGCTTCCGTGTATAATGACGGTTATGAAATCATTCCACGCGATACTGCCGACATCGTTCACATTATCGTTCTCGGAGTCAATAATTTGTTAAACGATATCCCAAAGGATTTCTACATCAGCCAGAACTATCCGAATCCGTTCAACCCGTCAACGACGATCAACTTCGGTTTGCCGAAAGAGGCTCAAGTTCAGATCACGATCTATAACATTCTTGGACAGAAAGCGGCAGTGCTTGTTGATGAGAATATGAAAGCAGGTAATCATCAAGTGGTATTCAACGGCGCGAGATTCGCATCCGGAATGTATATTTATGTTATGCGGGCAGGAGATAAAGTCTTCAAAGAGAAAATGCTCCTGTTGAAATAGTATGGCAAAAGTGCAGGGTGCCTCCGAGATGCCTTGCACTTGCTTTTTTTACTAAATCTTGCGAAGGCTTAAAACCTTCGCAAGGTTCTACTAAAGAGGATAGAAAAAGAAGGAATGCAGATTATGAAAAGATGGATTAGCGGGTTGGCTGTGATTTTCTGTCTGATTTGCACGGCACGTGTGTTTGCACAAGATTCAGCATCAGTGTCATGGGCAATTGCCGGCAGTCTGAGCGTCTCATCTACAGCCGGTAATGTTAACGGGGTGGACGGGTCTTACCGCGGTCTTATTCCCGGATACGAAGGTGTCGGCAGTTACTTAAACGTTTTGAAAGTGAAACCGGATGCGGGCACCAGCGATACGACCGGAACCAGCACGTGGCCCCCGGAAGACACCTTAAATAAGAATCGCTATCTTCAATTTGCTATCGTTCCGAAACCGAATACAAATTTCACCGCTACATCCCTTTCGCTCCTTATTGGTGCGAAAGGCATTAAAGGAATGAACGTCACAATTCTTTCTTCGACCGATACGTCGTTTACATCGCCGACAGTGTTGGCGGTACAGGACAGTCTTCCTTCGAATACGATTGCGCCGGAAAGCTATACGTTTCACGCTGAAGCGATGAACGGCGAGACGCTCTACATTAGAATTTACCCGTGGATACCCGCGGGCACAATCAGTACGACGAAATATTTGTATGCCCAGAATCTTACAGTTTCGGGAACCACCACATCCATTCCGGTTCCAGCTTCTGTGCTGTGGCCCGATTCTTCAGCAACGCAAACCGATGCTCCCGTAATTTCCGGATTGTTGAACGCAGGCCCGGAAACATTCAGCGACAGTCTCTATACCTATCCTCAGAACACTTCGGTCAACGGCGTGAGCGTTGTGTGGATGACAACGGTCAGCCATAGTTGGACTGCAGAGACAAGTCCGAACTTCACGCGCTATGTTCAATATGCCGTTTCGCCGATGGTTGGTGGAACATTCTATGCTGATTCGATTGCATTCAGTCTCGGTGCTGCATACACAAATAACCTGAGAGCGGGCGTGTATTATTCACACGATTCGACATTCACAACACGAACTGCATTAATTTCAGACACCGCGTTAGTTGCAAGCACGCTGGTTCCGTTTTCTTTCACAATAAGCGATACAGTGAAAAGCGGAGAGACGTTGTATCTCAGAATTTATCCGTACGATACGCAGAATGAGGGATGGGCAAAGTTGATGTACGTTTCGCACGTACTTGTTTTCGGTGCGACAACCGGTTTAGCAATTGAACTCCCAAGTTTGTCAACAACGAGTGCTTCGTATATATCAACCACATTTGCTACGAGCGGAGGTACCATTTCTGCAGACGGCGGAGGCGCTGTTACTGCTCGCGGTGTTTGCTGGGATACCGTCAGCGCCCCGACGTTAACGGACGCTCATACGTCAGACGGAGTTGGAACCGGCTCATTTACAGGTTCGATCACCGGATTGATGCCGGGAAAGGCCTACTACGCTCGTGCATACGCAACGAACGCCGCCGGTACGGCTTATGGTAATGAAATTACTTTCAACACTTTAGCATCTCTTGTTCCACCTTCTGTAACGACAACGACTCCGACGAATATTTTGGTAAAGACTGCACTCAGCGGCGGTACAGTCATTGATTGGGGCGGCGACACAGTAAACGTGAGAGGAGTTTGCTGGAACACAGCAGGAAATCCAACGGTGAACGACAGCAAAACAGAAGATGGAAATGGAATCGGCACATTTAAAAGCGGCATCACTGGACTCATCGCAAGTACTATATATTATGTGCGCGCTTACGCTGTCAACAGTGCGGGTACCGGCTACGGCAAAGTTGATTCGTTTACTACGCAAGTGCCGGCGCCTTCAGTGGTGAAAGTTGTTGCGAAGGATGGCAGCGGCGATTACACAACTGTGCAAGCTTCGTTCAGTGATGTGCCGGATAACTATACCGGAGTATGGACGATCTTCGTGAAGAAAGGAACCTATCACGAAAAGGACACGCTGGCAAAATCAAAGATCAATGTGTTCCTGCTTGGAGAAGATCGTGACAGCACGATCATCACGTATGGCGATTATGCAGATAGCCACGGCTCGGGAAATCCAGGCACAAGCGGATCGTTTACCGTTGCTATTGATGCGAGCGATTTCACAGCCGCGAACATCTCTATTCAAAACACCTATTCTCCGCAGCCGGGCGTGAGCGGTACTCAGGCAGTTGCGCTGAGAGCGAACGGCGACAGACAAGCGTACTACAACTGTAAACTTCTCGGCTATCAGGATACGTATTATACGTGGGGCGGAAGCGGAGCGGGCAGATTGTATCATAAGAATTGTTACATCGAAGGCACAGTGGATTTTATTTTCGGACGTGATGTTGCTGTGTTCGATAGCTGTACAATTCGTGAAAAGCGAAACACCGGAACACTGACCGCCGCGAGTACTGACGCTGCTTCTCAATTCGGCTACGTGTTTCGCAACTGCACAATTATTGCCGATTCCGTCGGTTACGATGGAAATCCGATAACGACATTTTATCTCGGAAGACCGTGGCAGGGCGCACCGCGAACGGTGTTTCTGAATTGCTACGAGCCTGCAAATCTGAACACTGCCGGCTGGCTTGCATGGAATGTTACCCCGGCTCAATATGCAGAATACAATTCTTCGGGGCCCGGCGCTTCGCCGGCTACACGCGCAACGTGGTCAAGCCAATTGAGCGATTCCGCTGCTGGAACATTTACTTTGACGAATATTTTTTCGCGGAACACTAATTCCACTGCTTTCACAAGCGACTGGCTGCCATCAGTTCCCGATACGACAACAACGGGTGTGAACGAAGGAGCGTTGATCAATGAAATTCCCTCGTCCTTCTCATTATCGCAGAATTATCCGAACCCGTTCAACCCGACGACGAAAATACGGTTTGTAGTTCCGGTTTTGGGGTTTGTGTCTCTGAAGGTTTATGATGTCCTCGGGAGGGAAGTTGCGACGTTAGTGAATGAACGAAAATCTCCAGGAACGTACGAAGTAAATTTTTCCGCCGAAGGCGGATCCGCCTCTGGCGGAAATGCTGGCAGTTTATCGAGCGGTGTTTATTTTTACAGACTCAAGGCAGGAGATTTTGTATCCACGAAAAAATTAGTTTTGGTGAAATGAGGAGCAGTGTTGTGAGAAAGTTGTTCGGTTACGTATGTCTGTTTGTTGTGTTGACATCAGGTCTGAATGCGAACCAGATTTTTGTTTCCACAGCCGGAAGCGATACGAATTCAGGGACGATTGATCAGCCGTTACTCACGATTCCGAAAGCGATGTCGGTAGCCGCCGCCGGAGATACAATCTATCTCCGCGGCGGTACGTATTCCATCCATAGCACAATTAATATTTCAAAGAGCGGATCGAGCGAAAGCAACTATTACCTTTTCGCTTATCCGAATGAGCGCCCGATTCTCGATTGCACCGGCATGCCGGTTTCAAGCAGCTACCGGTGTGTTAATTTGAAAGGAAGATACTGGCACATTAAAGGTATCGCCATCAAAAAAGCAGGAGATAACGGAATGAACATTTCCGGCTCGAATAATATTGTTGAGAATTGTTCGTTCAGCGAGAACGGAGATACAGGTTTGCAGTTAGGCAGCGGGGCATCAAACAATCAGATTATCAACTGCGATTCGTACTATAATGTTGATCCGAGTCAGGGAAACGCTGACGGCTTTGCTCCAAAGTTAGACGTAGGAACCGGAAATTATTTTTATGGATGTCGTTCATGGCAAAATTCTGACGACGGATGGGACGGATATCTTCGTCCGTCTGATAGCGTAAGCACAACGCTGGAAAATTGCTGGTCATTTATGAATGGCTACCTCAAAAACGGAAGCCGAAGCAGCGGAAATGGTAACGGCTTCAAAATGGGAGGCGGCGATAATGGCAATGCTGATAGCCTGCGCCATAATATGATTCTGAAGGACTGTCTCTCATTCGACAACAAAGTAAAAGGGTTTGATCAGAACAACAACAGAGGTTCTATGACACTGTTGAATTGCACCGCGTATAGAAACGGTACGAATTATCAAATTAGCGCCGGATTGAAAAGCGGTTCGGTGCTGACTGTAGAAAATTGTGTCGCCCTTGGAAGTTATGGCTCGCTGGCGAGTTTCGCTGTTCAGAAAACAAATAGCTGGATGAGCCCATTTTCGGCTACAGAATCAGATTTTGTCAGCATTGATACTACAGGTGTTCGTGGACCGCGAAAGGCCGACGGAAGTCTTCCTGATGTGCCGTTCATGCATTTAGTGCTTGGCAGTCAGTTTATTGATGCCGGAACGAATGTCGGACTGCCGTATGTCGGAAGCGCGCCCGATCTTGGTGCATTTGAGTTTGATGCGACCGCGACTGTGGCTCACGCCACAACAAATGGTGCGCCGCATGTATTTGAATTACTGCAGAATTATCCGAATCCTTTTAATCCGTCAACAGCGATCAGTTTTCAAATACCGGCAAGAAGTCATGTCCTCCTAAAAGTTTATGATGTGCTTGGGCGGGAAGTCGCTACTCTTATAGATGAAGATAAATCTACAGGCTTCTATTCCACGCAGTGGAATGCCCGGAATGTTTCAAGCGGCGTTTATTTCTATTCCATCCGCGCAGGAAATTATACAGCAGTGAAAAAGATGATTGTGATGAAGTAAGTGGCAATTTAAAAAAATGAATAAAACCTTTGGTATTGGCATAATCGCTCTCGTGTTGTTTCTTTCTAACGGTTTTGCAAAGAATTCCCAGAAGAGCCAATATTCCGATTCGCTCGTAATTTTTTTGACGAACCCCTTAAATATTGGAAGAACTGATGAACCAATATCCATCACGGTTCTTTCACTAGAGAAGAAAATCCCGCATTTTAATCCGCATGCGTTTGCTGTGTACGATAATAACGGAGAAATTGCAAGCCAAATTGACGATACCGACAGGAATGGTACTCCTGACATCCTCACAATTGTAACAGATTTTGCACCTAAAGAAAAGAAACAAATTACTGTGAAATACGATCCTACAGGCTCAAGACCGCATGAGTATAAAAAAAGAACTCAGGCTGAGCTCGGCGTTAAAACAGGGTACACGTTGGTTGACGGAAAATATATCGGTGGAAGATTCATTGATGCAGATTCGGTACGCGTGCCGTCAACGCATGTGGATCATGATAACTTGTTCAGGCATGAGGGACCCGGCTGGGAATCTGATAAGGTTGGTTACCGGTATTACCTCGATGCGCGCAATCGAACGGATATCTTCGGGAAGAAAATTCCCGCTATGGTTCTCGACACAACCGGTGTTCATGATCTGGTAGCAAACAATAATGAATCGTACGAGTCAATGCTCAACTGGGGAATGGACATTTTCAAAGTAGGAGCTTCGCTCGGAATCGGCTCGGTTGCGATGCTTTCAGGAAATAGTCTGGAGACTGTTTCGAAAACAGACAGCGTTTTCTGTATAATTGCTGCAAATGGTCCCGTAAGATCGGATGTCCGGGGAATATATGATGGTTGGAATGTTGCCGGAAAAAAATATAAGCTCATTTCTGACTATTCCATTACAGCCGGAAGCCGGCTCACAAAATTTGAAGCGACGGTTCAACCTGCACCAAAAGATCTTTGCACAGGTTTGGCAAAACACGGACATACAATCCTTCTTGAACCCGCAGATGGGCTCCACCTTCAAGGTGGAGTCCATGCAAGCGGCTGGCGCTACCTCGGTTTGTACGGACAGCAGGCTTTTTCCGGTGATAGCTTGGGAATTGCGATATTTTACAGAGAATCCGATTTTGTTCAACGATGCGACGATTCGCTCAGTTACGCAGTTGCCCTTCGTACACACAAAGGAACATTGACATATTATTTTGCTGCCGCATGGCAGCAAGAGTCTGATGGAATAAAAAATCTTGAAGCATTTCGTGCGTACCTTGATGAAACAGTTTTAAAGTTTGATAACCCGGTTGAAATAAGCTACTGAAAGAAAAAAATGAAAAAAGAATTCATACACGAAGATTTCCTTTTGGAAAATAAAAGTGCGGTAACGCTTTATCACTCTTATGCCGAAAAATTGCCGATTATTGATTACCACTGTCATCTTTCGCCAAAGGAGATTGCGGAGAACAAGCAATTTGAAAACATCACTCAAGTGTGGCTTAATGGCGATCATTATAAATGGAGGGCGATGAGAACATGCGGTGTAGATGAGCGATATATCACGGGCAACGCAAGTGATTGGGAAAAATTTGAACAATGGGCCGCAACAGTTCCAAAAACATTACGAAATCCGTTGTACCATTGGACGCACCTTGAATTAAAAAAACCTTTCGGCATCTCCGGTACACTTCTCAATTCTTCGACTGCTAAAACTATTTGGGATGAATGCCGCAGGAAGCTTGCAACCCCTGAATTCACGACGCAGGGAATTATGAAACAGATGAATGTCGAAATCGTCTGCACCACGGACGATCCCGTTGATTCCCTTGAACATCATACACAGTATGCGTCACAAGGAAACGCAATTCGTGTGCTGCCGGCATTGAGACCGGACAAGGCGATGGCGGTAGATGATCCGGTCGCATTTGCAAAATATGTCGGACTGCTTGGCAAAGCTGTCAAAGAAGAGATTACTTCCTATAATGGATTTCTTGATGCGCTGCGTTTGCGTTATGATTATTTTGAAAAACACGGCTGCCGCCTCACCGATCATGCGCTTGAAACTTTTCATGCAGATGAGTACAAAGAATCCGAAATCAAACTGCTTTTCAAAAAACTTCTCCGGAAAAGAAGGCTGGCACCGGCGGAAATTTCAAAATTCAGATCGGCGATGTTGTATGAATTCGGCATCATGAATTGGGAAAAAGGATGGGTGCAGCAATTTCACGTCGGCGCGCTGAGGAATAACAACACGCGCATGATGCGTACGCTCGGACCCGATACAGGTTTTGATTCCATCGGCGATCTTGAAATGGCGAAGCCAATGGCAAAATATCTCGACCGTCTTGACAGCGAAAACAAATTAACCAAAACAATATTTTACGACCTTAATCCCCGCGATAACGAATTGTACGCAACCATGATCGGAAATTTTCAGGATGGTTCTGTTCCGGGAAAACTTCAATTTGGCGCGGCGTGGTGGTTTCTTGATCAGAAAGATGGAATGACACGTCAGATGGAAGCGCTGTCGAATATGGGCTTGTTAAGTCAGTTTGTGGGAATGATTACGGACTCCCGGAGTTTTCTCTCGTACCCGCGGCATGAATATTTTCGGCGGCTTCTCTGTAATATTCTCGGCACTGAAATGGAAAAAGGGCTTATTCCTTCAGACATGGAATTGGTTGGTTCAATGGTAAGAGATATCTGCTATTTCAATGCGAAGAGGTTTTTCAAATTCTGATGACTGTTTTGTAAACATTGAATTAAGGAAGTGAAGAACTATATGGAAGTACGTTACGCGCCCAACGACGAGGCATATCAACGCATGACAACAAGCGAATTGCGCGGCGCTTTTCTTATTGATAATCTTTTTAAAGCAGGAATTGTGACGATGCTCTATTCCGATGTTGACCGGGTCATTGTTGGCACTGCCGTTCCCAAGGGGAAAGCGCTTAAGATTGAAGCATCGAAAAAAGAAATGGCGGCGGAATATTTCCTGGAACGGCGAGAGGTCGGCATCATTAATATCGGCGCAGAAGGTAAAATACGCGCCGATGGAACCGAATTCCGAATGGAAAACAAAGACCTGTTGTATCTTGGGAAAGGCGTGAAAGAAATTTTGTGCAGCAGCAGCGATCCGAAGAAGCCTTCGCTCTATTATTTCGTTTCCTTTCCAGCACATAAAAATTTCCCTTCTGTCCATGCAAAGTTTTCTGAAGCTTCAAAGACTTCTCTCGGTTCTCTCGAAAATGCTAATGCGCGAACGATTACAAAATTCATTCATTCCGATGGAATAAAAAGCAGTCAGCTTGTCATGGGACTGACAGAATTAACGAAAGGCTCGGTGTGGAATACCATGCCTGTGCATACCCATCAACGAAGGATGGAAGTATACATGTATTTTGGATTAGATGAAGATTCGTTAGTAGTGCATCTTATGGGAAAACCGACCGACACACGGGCAGTAATCGTGAGAAACCAGCAGGCGGTTATTTCTCCTCCGTGGTCCATTCACGCCGGGTCCGGCACGAAAAACTATGCATTCATCTGGGCGATGGGAGGAGAGAATCAGGAATTTTCTGATATGGATGCCGTAGCAATGAGTGAGTTGAGGTAGCGAGACTTTCAAAGAATATGTCGTTCACTAATTGTTAATTCATTTTTCAGGAAGGATGAGAATGGCTACCGCAGAATCAATAGCATTGGATGAAAAAAGAACAAACTTCCGATGGACAGTTTGTGCACTTCTCTTTTTTGCGACAACGATTAACTATATTGACAGACAGGTGCTCGGTATTCTTGCTCCCGTTCTTCAAAAGGAAATCGGTTGGGACAATATAGAATACGGATATATAGTTACTGCATTTCAAGCGGCGTACGCTCTTGGACTTCTCTTTATGGGAAGACTTATTGACCGCTTCGGAACGAAACACGGATACTCATTTGCAATTGCTGTATGGAGTCTGGCGGCGATGGGACATGCATTGGTTCGTACTGCTTTCGGCTTTGGAACAGCGCGTTTTGCACTTGGACTCGGCGAGTCGGGAAATTTCCCGGCAGCGATAAAAGGAGTTGCTGAGTGGTTCCCGAAAAAAGAGCGGGCGCTGGCGGCCGGTATTTTTAATTCTGGGGCGAATATTGGTGCAGTTTTTGCGCCGATGGTTGTGCCATGGTTAACGATTACTTACGGATGGCAGTCTGCATTTATCGTCACGGGAGTGCTCGGATTTTTCTGGCTTGTACTGTGGATGTTGTTCTATGATAGACCTGAAGTTCATCGCCGTGTTTCCAGGAAAGAATTGGAATACATCCAGAGCGATCCTGCAGAGACGGAGACTGCAAAAATTCCCTGGGCAACATTGCTAAGGCACAAGCAGACGTGGGCGTTTGTCATTGGGAAATTTTTGACGGACCCGATTTGGTGGTTCTATCTTTATTGGCTCCCGTTGTTCCTCAATACCAAATATGGTCTCGACTTGAGCCAGCTTGGTTTGCCGCTGATTGTGATTTATACGATGACGACCGTCGGAAGTATTGGCGGCGGATGGTTATCGGGTGCGTTTATCAAGCGGGGATGGGATATTAACAAAAGCCGGAAAGTAGTAATGTTGATTTGCGCATTATGTGTCGTCCCAATCGTGTTTGCTTCTGTGGTGTCACTGTGGGTTGCAGTCGGACTCATTGGTCTTGCTGCGGCGGCTCATCAAGGATGGTCGGCAAATATTTTCACCACAGCATCCGATATGTTTCCAAAAAGAGCGGTAGCGTCAGTTGTAGGTTTGGGTGGAATGGCGGGATCAGTAGGCGGAATGCTTCTTGCAACCGGCGCCGGATTTATACTTGAGTTCACAGGAAGTTATCTTACACTGTTTATCATTTCCGGCTCGGCGTATTTACTTGCACTGCTGATTTTCCATGGACTGGTACCCAAAATGGAGTCTGCTGTGTTGGAAGTGTAAAAATCTGAAATTGTCAACGGTTTTAATTACAAGGAAGCATCATGTCATATCTCGATAATCTTTTTGGTTTGGATGGAAAGGTCGCCGTCGTTATCGGCGGGAGCGGCGTGCTTGGCGGAATGATGGCACAAGCACTGGCGCAAGCCTCAGCAAAAGTTGCCGTCGGATATCATCACAATAAAGATAATGCAGAAAAGCTGGCGCGAAAGATTGAGCAGTCCGGTGGATCGGCAATTGCCGTTCAGATTGATTCTGCTTCGTCTGAAGGTGTTGAAAAAGGAAAGGATGAGATTCTTTCACGGTGGGGAAATATCAATATTGTTGTGAACGCGCCGGGAGTAAATTCTCCGACGCCGGTTTTCGATATCAGCATGGAAGAATGGAATAATATTCTCGACACAAATCTAAGGGGAACGTTTTTTTCCTGCCGAACATTTGCGAAGCAGATGATCGAACAAAAGCAGGGAGGAAGCATCATCAATATTTCTTCTGTGTCGTCCGAGCTGCCGTTATCGAAAGTATTTACTTATTCCATCTCGAAGTCGGGTATCAATAATATGACCCGGTTTCTCGCCAGAGAATGGGCGCCGCATAAGATCCGTGTGAACGCGATTGTGCCCGGCTTTTTTCCCGCGGAACAAAACCGAAAAATTCTGACCGAGGAACGCCGGAAATCAATTTTTGCACACACGCCGATGGCACGTTACGGCGAGCCTGAAGAATTGACCGGAGCACTTCTGTGGCTTGCATCGGAGAAAGCTTCTTCATTTGTGACCGGTGCTCTCATTCCCGTTGATGGCGGTTTTACAGCGATGACAATATAAAATGAAAATTGTAGTAGATAAAAATAATCCTCTCGTAGCTGAAACATTCCGGCAGTTTGGCGATGTAATTCCTCTTGGAACCAAAGACATTACACGGGAATCAGTTCATGATGCCGATATTCTCATTGTCCGTTCTGAAACGAAAGTGACGAAGGAGTTGCTTGACGGAAGCACCGTGAAGTTTGTCGGAACTGCAACAATCGGCACTGATCATGTTGACGTCGAATATCTTCGTTCGCGGAAAATCGGATTTGCGAGCGCACCCGGCTCAAATGCGAACTCTGTTGCAGAATATATTGTGACCGCACTGCTCTTGCTTGCTCGCCGCAAAGGATTCTCACTTAAAGAAAAAACGATCGGCGTTGTCGGCGTTGGAAATGTCGGAAGTAAAGTTGTTCGAAATGCAAAAGCGCTTGGAATGACGGTGCTGAAAAATGATCCGCCCCTTGCACGGGCCACCGGCGATACTTCTTTTTTATCTCTCGACGAATTAATGCTTGCTGATATCATCACAGTACATGTTCCCCTCACTAAAACGGGACCAGACCCGACATATCATTTATTTGATGCTGCACGCATGAATAAAATAAAAAAAGGCGCAATACTTATTAATACGGCGCGCGGAAGTGTAATTGATGGGAAAGCCTTATCAGGTGTTCTTTCAAGCGGTCATCTTGGAGGGACTGTGCTCGATGTGTGGGAGGGTGAACCTGTCATTGACACTTCTTTGTTGAAACATGTAGAGATCGGAACTCCGCATATCGCGGGATATTCCTTCGAAGGGAAGTTGGCGGCGGTGAAGCAAACATATTCCGCCGCATGTAAATTCTTCGGACAAAAAGAAAATTGGTCTTTAGAAAAATTAATTCCAAAGCCTCCTGTAGAACGAATTGTAATTCCTGCTGAAAAATTAGGAAACGAATCTAGCGAAAACATGTTCTACAACGTTATTCGTCAATGTTACGATATTGAAAGTGATGACCGGACGTTGAGAGACATCAGCAAGATTTCAAGTGAGGAGCAGCGTTTATATTTCAGACGGTTACGGGCAGAGTACCGAGTTCGGAGAGAATTTTCGAACACAACCGTTGAGCTGCCGAAGCCGATGAGTTCGTTGCAAGAACTATTGATGACTATTGGATTTCGGGTAGAAGTGAGATAGGTATGGTTATTGGAAAAGATACAATATCGCGGCAAAAAATGATGGAGGAGATTTACGAACTGAGTGCGCAAGCACTATCATCGCTCCGGCTTGACGGGAAGCGGGTGCTCGTGATTATTCCCGACACAACGCGGCATGCAGAGCTTCCGGTGTTTTTCAAAACGCTGGATGATCTTCTTGGCCATAAGGTTATCGCTCTCGATTATCTCATCGCCGCTGGCACTCATCCGCCAATGGAGCTGGAAAGAATTCTACATCATGTGGGAATTACTTCAGACGACTATAAACAGAAATACCCGAAGACTAAATTCTATAATCATTTGCATAATGATTCAAATGAACTTCGAACGATAGGAACGATCAGCGCTTCGGAAATGTCCGAACTGTCGCAAAGACTATTCAACGATTCCGTTGAGGTGACGATTAATAAGCACATTTTCGAGTATGATCAACTCATTCTAATCAGTCCTGTTGTGCCGCACGAAACTGTTGGATTTGCAGGCGGAAATAAATATTTTTTCCCTGGCATCGGCGGACTGGAGATCATTCAAACATTCCATTGGATTGGCGCATTGATCACGAATCCAGTCGTCAACGGCGTGAAAGATACGCCGGTAAGAAGAGTCATCAACAAAGCCGCTTCGTTCATTTCAGTTCCGCGAATTTGCTTCGGGTTTGTTGTTGACGACCATGTCGTGACGTCGCTGTTTATCGGTTCACCGGAAGAAGCATGGGGGAAAGCGGCGGAGTGTTCAGAAAAAATTCATATTAAGTACGTTGACCATCCCTACAAAAAAGTTTTAGGCGTTGCGCCTCCGATCTACGAAGATATCTGGGTGGCGGGCAAAGTGATGTACAAGCATGAACCGATCATCGCCGATGGCGGCGAAGTAATTATTTACGCGCCGCATGTAAAGGAGATATCATATGTCCATGGAAAGGAAATACGAAAAGTCGGTTATCACGTGCGAGATTATTTTGTGAAGCAGTGGAGCAAGTTCTCGATGATGCCGAAACTGATACTTGCACATTCCACAAATGTTCGCGGTATCGGAACATACGAGAATGGAATCGAATCTCCGCGCATTAATGTCACGCTGGCAACGTCAATTCCCAAAGATGTATGCCGCGCTGTAAACCTTGGTTATGTAGATTATCGTTCAATTAATATTGCTGAGTGGAAAGCAAAACAAAACGGTGATTTACTTGTCGTTGAAAACGCAGGTCAGTTGCTTTATCGTTTGAAATGAGAAATATATTTTTAAGAAAACGATGCCGTTAAAAATCAAATCAGAAGCTGAAACAGAGCTTGATGTGTTGTCGCTTGGCGAGTGCATGATCCGATTGAGCCCTCCGGGACATCAACGGATTGAATTGACTCCGGTGTTTGAAGCGTACGCTGGCGGCGGAGAATATAATGTGACCTACGCTCTCGCCCGGTACGGAATGCGAGCAGCATGGGTTTCACGCCTTGTTGATAATCCTCTCGGAGCATTTATTAAGAATCACGCACGCGCAAGCGGAATGGATATCAGCGAAGTTGTGTGGATACCGTATGACGGATCGGGGAGGGCAGATCGAATTGGATTTAATTTTACCGAAGTTGGCATTGGTGTACGGGCGAGCGTTTCGCTGTACGACCGCGGACACACAGCGATTGCTCACATGAAACCGGGAGATGTTGATTGGAAACGAATCTTCAGTCAACGAAAAGTGCGATGGTTTCACACTGGTGGAATTTTTACAGCGTTGAGCGATACTTGTGCTGAAGTTGCACTCGAGTCAATGAAAGCGGCGCATGAAGCGGGAACGATTGTCAGTTATGATCTTAACTTTCGAAGTAAACTCTGGTCAAGCAAAAAGGCGATTGAAGTTACGAAGAAACTCATGCCGTTCGTTGACGTGCTCATCGGAAACGAGGAAGATTTTCAGAAAGTTCTCGGCTTTGAAGTCGAGGGTGTTGATGAAAATTTGAAATCTTTCCCGATTAAAGGTTACAAGAAGATGGTGAAGAAAGTCGTAGATACGTACCCGAATATTCAAGTTGTGGGTACCACGTTGCGCGAAGTTGTCAGCGGATTGGTCAACAATTGGTCAGCGATAATGTATTATGATGGAATGTTTTTCGAATCACGCAAGTACAACAATCTTGAAATAGAAGATAGAGTTGGCGGTGGCGATGGTTTTTGCAGCGGATTCGTTTACGGGCTGCTTCATGTAATGAAACCGCAGGAATGTGTAGAGTTGGGAGCGGCGCATGGCGCACTCCTTCAAAGCACGAGAGGAGATACGAGTATGGTAACAATGGAAGAAGTCAAGCATGTGATGGGCGGAGGAAGTGCACGAATAAAACGATAATTTAATGTAGCTGTGTTACTTAAGAAAGGTAAGGATGAAAAGTAATGACGATAGAAAAATATTCGATTGGAATTGGTGATCGATTCGGACATCAGGGAGCCGCTCAGCTTGCAGCGTTTGTGAAAGCAAAGGAGCGTGGGGTGAGCATTGTTCCTGTTTGGAATAAATCGAATCGTGAACATGCGTTAATCGGAACGAGGCCGGCGGACGTTCGGAAAGAAGCAGACCGCGCAGTAGGAGTAGTGGGATGGAATGATTCGTATTACGTTGATGCCGATCATATTGGAATTAACACGGTGGATTTGTTCGTAGAGCCGAGTAATTATTTTACTTTGGATGTTGCCGACTTTATCGGGAAAGAGCCTGCTCACGACGATTTAAAAAAATTCCAGAACGAATGCGGGAAATATGTAGGGAATCTTCGGGTATCCGGACTCAAAGAAAGTATTGCTATCACAAAAGGAATGATAACTGCTGTAGGTTTGAAATATCTTTCAGCAGTTAAGGAAGCTGGAAAAATCTACCGGCATATCGTTTCGCGTAAAGGGAAAGATACTTTTATCACTGAAGTATCTACAGATGAGTCGAACGATCCTCAGACGCCGGCAGAGCTTTTTCTTATCCTTGCAGCGCTCGCTCAGGAAGGTGTTATGCTTCAGACGATTGCGACAAAATTCACGGGAGAATTTCTCAAGGGAGTAGATTATGTCGGCGATATTAAGAAATTTGCAAAAGAATTTGAACAGGATATTGCGATCATCGCTTTTGCCGTGAAAGAATTTTCCTTGCCTGAAAGTCTGAAAATAAGCGTACACTCGGGAAGTGACAAGTTCTCTATTTACCCGATTATCAACCGGACAATTAAGAAGTTCGACGCCGGCTTACATCTAAAGACAGCAGGAACTACCTGGCTCGAGGAAGTTATTGGATTGGCAAAATCCGGAGGGGCAGGTCTTCAAATTGCGAAAGATGTTTATGTCCAATCCTATCAACGCTTTGATGAATTGGCGAAGCCGTATCTCACGGTGATAGACATTGATGTAAAAAAACTTCCGAATCCCTCCACCGTCAATGGATGGAGCAGCCAGGACTTTGTTTGCGCGTTGAAGCATGATCAATCATGCCCGCAGTATAATAATTCATTCCGGCAGCTTGTTCATATCGGATATAAAATTGCGGCTGAAATGGGAGAGCGTTTTATGACAGCATTGGATGAATCTCAAAAAGATATCAGCGCTGGAGTTACGGAAAACATTTTTCAACGGCATTTGGTACCATTATTTCTGAATAACGATTAAGAAATAAGTGTGACAAATCAACACCATTACAGAAAAAAGGAGTGATTGAGTTAATGAGCAATAGTTTGAAAATCAATCCCAAAGGAGCTTTGGATTTGGTTTCATTGGGCGCATTGGTGCATCGTTTAGATCCGGGGATAGTGCCTTTCCGGAAAGCGACCGAATGCTCCATTCACACAAGCGGCGGCGAGTTTAATGTTGCGGCTAATTTAGCAGATTGTTTTCAGATGAACACGGGTATCGTCACAGCGATGGTAGATTATCCGATTGGCGATCTTATCGCAGAGAGAGTGAAAGCAATGGGAGTGAAGCCATTCTATACGATATTCAAACACAATGGCGTGAATGGGCCAAATATGGCAACTGTGTACAGCGATCGTGGACATGGTATTCGTCCGCCTGTGGTTTTTTACAATCGCGCGAATGAAGCGGCAGCGCAATTGAAGCCGGGTGATTTTAATTGGAATGAAATTTTTTCAGGCGGTGTGCGATGGTTTCACAGCGGCGGTATCTTTGCGGCACTGTCAGCAACAACGGGTGAACTGATCATTGAAGGAATGAAAGCTGCAAAAAAAGCCGGCGCAGTGGTGAGTTTCGATTTGAATTTTCGTGCCAAGCTATGGAATATTTGGGGCGGCGAAAAGAAAGCGGCTGAAGTTTTGGCGCGCATCGTGGAGAATGCCGATGTCTTGGTTGGTAACGAAGAGGACTTGCAGAAAGGTTTGGGAATCCCGGGCCCCGAAGTAGCGGCGAAATCAAAACTTGATCCAAGCACATTCTTCGGAATGATTGATAAAGTAATTGCAAAATATCCTCAGGTGAAAGTTGTAGCAACAACATTGCGCGAAGTCCATTCGACACATCATCATGGTTGGAGTGCGGTCGCATGGATCGACGGCAAAACGTACACAGCACCGACGGTCGCTCTGGATGTGCTCGACCGCGTTGGCGGAGGCGATGGATTCGCAAGCGGTTTCTTCTACGGTTTACTGAGCGGCGAAACACCGGAGAAGTCGGTAAGGCTTGGCTGGGCGCATGGTGCGTTGCTTACAACATTCCCCGGCGATACGACAATGGCAACCTTGGAGCAAGTAAAGGCATTCGCTGAAGGCGGTTCAGCGCGTATTCAGAGATAGAGAAAAGTTGTCATCGCCCGCGCTTACACTAAGAAAATGATACAATAATATTTGACGAAAGAAAGAGAAAATAATTATGAATGGCAAAGTTGGAAATCAAGTCAATAACATGGCAGATATCGGTCTGGTAGGACTTGCAGTGATGGGTGAGAATCTCGTATTGAACATGGAAAGCCGCGGGTTCACTGTTGCAGTATTCAATCGCACGGTTGAAAAAGTAGATAGCTTTGTCGCTGGCCGTGCAAAAGGAAAAAAAATTATCGGAACACATTCCATTCCTGAGCTTGTTGAGTCACTCAAAACGCCGCGAAAGGTTATGCTAATGGTGAAGGCGGGAAAACCTGTTGACGAATTTATCGAACAGATTATTCCTCATCTTGATAAAGGTGACATTATCATTGATGGTGGAAATTCGCATTTCCCTGATACGATACGACGAACGAAATATCTTGAGTCGAAAGGATTGTTGTTCATCGGTACCGGTGTTTCAGGCGGTGAAGAAGGAGCGCTGCATGGTCCATCAATCATGCCCGGCGGCTCACTTCCTGCGTGGCAGCATGTGAAACCGATTTTCCAGTCAATCGCGGCGAAGGTGGAAGATGGAACGCCATGTTGTGATTGGGTCGGCGGAAATGGGGCTGGACATTTTGTTAAAATGGTACATAACGGGATAGAGTACGGCGACATGCAGCTAATTTGCGAAGCGTACCAGATTATGAAAGAACTCCTCGGCATGTCTGCAGCCGAAATGCATGACGTTTTTGAGAAATGGAACAAAGGCCCGCTCGGCAGCTATTTGATTGAAATTACACGGGACATTCTCGCATTCAAAGACGCTGACGGGCAGCCGCTTGTCGATAAGATTCTTGACACGGCAGGTCAGAAAGGAACCGGTAAATGGACCAGCGTCGAGGCATTAGACCTTGGTATTCCTCTCACACTTATCAGTGAAGCAGTCTATGCCCGCTGTCTTTCTGCAATGAAAAGCGAGCGCGTCGAGGCATCAAACGTTCTGACAGGTCCAAAGCCAAAATTTACAGAAGATAAACAGGCATTTCTCAACGACCTTGAAAAAGCGCTGTATGCTTCTAAGCTTGTTTCGTACACGCAAGGATACGTAATGCTGCGGTCGGCGGCAGAAGAATTCAAATGGAATTTGAACTACGGCGGCATCGCTTTGCTTTGGCGCGGCGGGTGCATCATCCGCTCAGTATTTCTTGGGAAGATTAAAGAAGCATTTGACCGGAACCCAAATCTCTCGAATTTGCTTCTTGATCCGTTTTTTAAAGACATAATTGAGAACTCGCAGGATGCATGGAGACGTGTACTTTCTACTTCTATCCTGAATGGAATCTGGACACCGGCGATGGCAACGGCGTTGAATTATTTTGATGGCTTCAGAAACTCGCGTTTGCCCGCCAATTTACTTCAAGCGCAGCGCGATTATTTTGGTGCGCACATGTACGAACGAACGGACAAACCGCGTGGGGAATTTTTCCATACGAATTGGACTGGCCACGGTGGCACAACAGCGTCGTCCGCTTATGTTGCGTAATGTATCCAAACAGGAAAGAAATGATCAACCTTTTTGATCTTACCGGAAAAGTTGCCATCGTCACAGGCGCAAATACCGGACTTGGCGCGGGAATGGCGCACGGACTTGCGGATGGAGGCGCCGATCTTGTTTTCGTCAGCCGGACAGGAAGTTCTAAAGTAAAAGAGGAAGTTGAAAAGAAAGGGAGAAAAGCGCTCGATGTCATCGCCGACCTTTCCACGACGTCTTCTATTCAAATGATTGTTGAACGAGCGTTACGTGAATTCGGAAAAATTGATATCCTTGTCAATAACGCCGGTATCATTCGCAGGACACCAGCGATTGAATTTTCGGAAAAAGATTGGGATGAGGTGATGGCGGTGAATGCGAAAACCGTTTTCTTTTTTTCCCAAGCTGTTGCGAAAGATATGATGAAACGGAAGTACGGAAAGATCATTAACATTTCCTCTCTTCTCGCATTTCAAGGAGGAATTCTTGTACCGTCCTATGCGGCGAGCAAAGGGGCAGTTGCTCAAGTAACAAAAGCGCTCGCAAACGAATGGGCGTCACGCGGCATCAACGTGAATGCTATTGCTCCCGGTTATATGTCAACCGACAACACAAAACCATTAAGGGATGATCCCGTTCGTTCTAAATCCATTCTCGACCGGATTCCAGCAGGCCGCTGGGGCATGCCGGATGATTTGAAAGGTGCTGTTGTTTTTCTGGCTTCGTCCGCTTCTGATTATATGGAGGGACATGTGCTGGTTGTTGACGGCGGATGGATGGCAAGGTAATCAAAAGAACATCAATGTCACGAAAAGAAGTTGTAGAACAAATTATTTCAACCGGTGTCATCGCGGTTATTCGCTTGAAAGATGCGCAGCATCTTTCAAAAGTTATTGAAGCAATTCGGCTTGGCGGTGTGAAATCCATTGAAATTACGATGACCGTTCCCAATGCCGTTGATATCATTGGTGAGATGATACGAAGCGTTCCGTCTGATGTTCTTATCGGTGCGGGCAGTGTCACAGAAAAAAATAATGCTCTGGATGTTATCAAAGCTGGAGCAAAATTCGTCGTTGGTCCGGTGCTTAATCTTGATATAATTGCAGCGTGCCGCGATAATGACGTTGCTTGCATGCCGGGATGTTTTTCTCCGACGGAGATTCTCCTCGGATGGAATGCAGGTGCGGACATCATCAAAGTATTTCCTGCAACGTCACTCGGGCCAAAATATTTTAAAGATATCGCAGGTCCTTTCCCGCACATCCGTTTAATGCCAACTGGCGGTGTGACTATTGAGAATGTCGGTGATTGGGTTTTGGCAGGCGCTGTTGCAGTCGGCATCGGCAGTGATCTTCTCGACAAAAAGGCGATCGAAGAGGAACGCTACGAAGTGCTGACCGAAAGAGCGCAACGGTTGATAAAAAATTTTCAGGAAGCGAAAAAGAATATTGCTTAGCCACACTGCTATTTGTATATTTACATAATGGTTATAGGTTCAGTTGTGCGTTATTAGTGAGCGAATCTATGGCGATTGACGAAAGGAGAAAGTGGAATAAGTGTTTTTGGCATAAAAGCTTAGCCGGGGTGGCGGAATTGGTAGACGCACAGGACTTAAAATCCTGAGCTCCGCAAGGAGCGTGCCGGTTCAAGTCCGGCCCTCGGTACAAAAAACCCTGAATAATCAGGGTTTTTTTATTCCTATTCTGTAACCTATGATTGACTATATTTATTATTTTTAAAAAAACATAGAATGTGGTGAATATCACAAAAATAGAATAATTTCGAAATTCTATTGCATGTTTACTCATTTAGAAGTATTTTATCAGTGCAAAAAGTTTAAAACGCTCATTCAGCTTAAATACGATTTTTAGAGTTTTTTATACATATTAAGGAGTAGGAAATGACAGAAATACTTTTCACCACGGCAGATGTTTCTCAAATGCTTCAGGTTGATAAATCTACCGTGAAGCGCTGGACAGACGAAGGGAAACTAAAGTGTTTCAGAACTCCTGGTGGCCACAGAAAATTCCGTGCAGAAGATTTATATCAATTTATGTCGGAATTCAATTATGGCATCTCTTCACTGAATCTGTATCAGCAATTTGCAAGTGATGAAGCCGTTATGCGGCGTATCATCATGAGAAAAGAATATAATGTTCTTGCCTCAGTCTGTTTCAATTCTGCTATAGAAGGGAGGCAGAGTGACGTTGCAAAGGTTTTTTCTGAAGTATACCGCAACGGTCTTACTCTTCCGCTCATTTTCGATGAAGTACTTCGCCCCACTCTAAAACGAATCAAAGATCTCAACCGCGAGAGAAAAATATCTGACGCCGAAATGCAATTAGCAAACAATACGTTATCAAACGGCATAATTTTATTTTCAGACGTTATTATCAGGCCATCGGTGAAGGGTAAACGCGTTTTATGCTGCACCATTGAAGGGGACAATGACGACATTGAGTTAAAGGCACTTGTCGCCCTTTTGGAGAGTGAAGGTTTTGAAGTGTTAAACCTTGGCGTGTCGGCATCGCCTGATTCAATTTTGCAGCTGATTACGAGCAAACAGCCCCACCATGTCTACATTCATGCTTCAAGTGCATTCGACTTCGCTCAATTGGCAAAGGCAAAAGAGATACTCTCCGAACGAGAGGGGAAAATATTTGTCATGAGCTCTGTACAGATTGCACAATTCGGTTCCATTGCCTACGTAGATAAAATCTGTTCAACGTTTAAAGAAATTATCGGAGTACAGCATAGCCTTTTTGTCCGAAAAGATAGCTGACTAAAATGAAATTAAGAATTAAGGTATGAAAAAAATTATCAAAAAAAGGAGATCAATCATGGACGCGCGGCCACCCTAAGTTTCAATAAAAGACGAGAGAAGCTGTCTCTCTCAACAAGCAGGCAGCGACGAGAAAATTTAATTCAAAGGTATTAACAATGGAAACTCAAAACAGTTTTAAAGACAAAACAAAGAAAAAGAAACAAATTCAATCATCTACTCAAATCAACTTTAAAGGAGATACAACCATGAAGTCAGATTCTCGGTTTTCTCTCGTTGGAGCTATGTTGATAACATTAGCTCTGACTCTTTTCATTGGGGTGAATGATGCGTTGGCAACCGGTACCCGTGCCGGTACTACAATAACAAGTACCGCAAGCGTCAGCTATATGGCAGGAACGAATAGCCGTTTAACTTCGGCAAGCGTTTCGGTAACGGTGGCATATAATATTGCGCTGAACTTAAGCCCTTCAAGCCAAACTACAACCACAGTGGACAGCACGATTATTTATCAGGCGTTCACTTTTTACAATGTCGGCAACTATGATGATAATTTCCGGCTTGATACAAATTCCACGCCCGGCGGCTGGGAGGTTCATATTTACAAAGACAAGGGCACAATTGGCACCTTCGATGGTTCCGACAGTGCAATTACAGCAGGTGGCCATCTCAGTGTTGTTGAAAACGATTCAGTACACATTATTGCTGCAGTGACGATTCCGCGGGGAAGCCAGGCACAAGATAATACAACATATAGCCCACTGGTCAAGATTACTTCCGAGTACGCAGGTAATGGCTCCATCTATGTCGTCGACTCAGCGTACACACAAAGCTATACGGCAAATGTTACAATCAACAAACCGGTTCTTTCAGTTACCGGAGTTCAGACGCTTACCTCGAATAAAATTCCTGGCGACGATATTCAATACGATGTCAAAGTAAAGAACAGCGGACACGCGTCAGCTACCAGCGGTACATTCACGTTCAAGCTCGATACCGCATTTGTTTTTGTCAGCACAACAGCAGGAACCAACAGCGGTGCAGATGGTCTTGGCAAAGGTGGAACGATAACAGCTTCCGGTTTGACCATTAATGCAAATGATTCTACCACAATCACCATTCATACCACAATCGAGAAAGTTACTCACAATACAACAGGGTCGCCCTACAATACGCCAATCACTGCAATGGATTCGACAGCTACCCCAAGCACGAAAACCAACTTCAACTACTCTGATGGTCTTCATACTTGGAATGCAGGTAGTTCATCGGCGTTTTCATTTAACGTAGGACAAGCAGCCGGTGCATATTTCCGCCAGATCACAGCAAACACAACCGGAAACCCGGGCGATTCTGTCGGCTACACATTTCATCTGTTAAACCGCAGTAACAGCGCCAATACATTTACGCTTACTAATGCGACTGCCGGTGGACTTGATACGACTCATTACTTCGATACAACGGGGACAAACTCGAAAGGTACTGCGTCCTTCACCACAGCGAGCGTCAACGCTGGTGATAGTTTAACGATCGTCGTTACACTGTATGTGAATTACGGCGGAGCTGATGGCGATTCGATTAAACGCGCTCTTACAGTTACTCCGGTGACCAGTGGCGCAACGCCGAATGAATCGGTTCTTCAAAATGTAACGATTAAGACGACTGTCACTGCACCAAGCCTTAATATCTCTTACACAACTTCACACATCAACGGAGTGGGAACCGCATCCAGTCCTGCTCCCGGCGATACTATCGAATATATCATCACCATTACAAACAATGGAACCGGAAGTGCAACAAATGTCACTGTCACAAATGCTATTCCTTCTAACACAACGTTCCTGACAAATGGTTATGCATCTGGCGAAGGCATTGAAGTTGACGGTGTAAACAAAACAAACGCCGCCGATGGCGATCTGGCTTCGTGCGATGGAACAACTCTTTCGGCTGGTCCATATACTGTTGCTGCAGCCGGTACAAAGACGATCAAGTTTCGAGTCAAAATCAACTAGTCAGTTTTAGCTTTTGCTGAAGGAATTCCTTTGGCGCAAGGCTTATCGGGAGTGATGCCCGGTAAGCCTTCAAATAAGATCGATCAGGTAATCAAACGAAGATGAAGTGAAAAACAATTAACAAATGTTTAACGCGATCCGAAAATATGCTGTGATGGTGTTGGGCAGCGTGCTTCTCGTCGGATTTGGTGTTGATGCTCAAATTAACATCAAAGTTCCGGCGGAAGGCATGGTAAGTCCGTACCAGAATCAGTTTATCAGCGGGCATGCACCTGCCGGCTGGCGGATTCGTTTAGACATCAACAACACGCCTGTTGATTCTCAGATCGTTCGCCCGGATGGCGTGTTTGAATTTATTGGTGTTCCATCGCCGTTTGGTCCAGTGACCTACACAGTTGAAACGGAACGCAATGGCATTAAATATCATGCAGAGCGGAAAATTCATATTCTTGGTCCGCCGGATTCGATTATCGTTAATATCCCGACTGATATTCCTGCCGATGGCAGAACAATCATTCACGGCAAAGCGTACATCGTGGATAAGTGGGGCGTGAAAATTCCATCTGGTTACCCGGTAACAATACGCATTGATACTCTCGGAATCTTGACACCAGACAATGACCCGGCGACACCGGGAATTCAAGTGCCGCTTCGCGACGGCGAGATCAATTTTGATCTGCAGACGACACGCGATGCCGGAACATATATTCTAACTCTCAGCTCAAATGGTATCAGCATTAATAAGCCTGTGGTTCTCGTTACTGCGCTTGAACCGCTCATGCTCGTTGGCTCTGCAAATGCGTCTGGAAGTCTGCTGAATACAAAGGGCGACCTCTCACAGATCAATGACCAGAGAAAATTTTCTGACGGATTCCATGAGGACGGCAGATTAGCTTTCTATGGACGTGGCGCAATTTTCGATAAATACATGCTCACTGCGTCGTACGACAATCAACGTCATCAGCAGGACCGCTTCTATCAAGAAATTGACCCTGATGTACTGTATTCGATCTACGGTGACAACAGCAATGTTGATTACACCGCGCAGACAAGCAGTTCAGTCTTTGTCAAAATCGAAAGAAACCGCTCGAATCTCTTCTACGGAGATTTCAACACAGGCCTTGCACAAAATGAGCTTGCCCGCTACGACCGAACATTCACCGGACTCAAAGGGCATTACGAGGACAGCACGCAAAACGCCGACGTGTTTGCAACGATGACAAATCGAAAAGTGGCGCAGGAGGAGATTCGTGGCGAAGGGATTTCCGGATTCTATTTCCTGAAGAACAGTAATATCGTTACTGGCTCGGAAAAAGTGAGAATTGAAACGCGCGATGCTTACCATTCTGATGTTATCGTTAGCCGCACGTATAAATCCCGTTTTAATGATTATGAGATTGATTATCAGCAGGGAACATTGTTCTTCAAACAGCCGGTGCAAAGCATTGATGCAACCGGTAACCCGATCTACATTGTCGTAACGTACGAAGCTCAATCCGGATCAGCGTCGAATTATGTTGTCGGCGGTCAGGGAGAGAAGGAAATTGCCAAAGGGTTAACCGTTGGAGCAACAGCAGTAACAGAAGAACGAGACCCGAGCAATTATACGCTGTATGGTTTCAATACACAGTACAACATGAATTCATTCGTTCACGCATCGGGACAAATTGCCCGCGGCGCTGATGTGAATTCGAAAGGCAATGCGTGGAGGCTTGAATTGGCAGCTACGCCAGCTGACGAACTCACGCTGAAAACATATTATCATCGTGTTGAATCCGGTTTCGTTAATCAAACTCTCGGCGGCGGCGGAACAGGCGAAATCGGTTCGAATAAATATGGTGTGAGCAGTTCGTACGGAGGTATCGCGAATACTACCCTTGGTGCTGAATATTATCGCTCTATGCAAGATGCAAGCCTCGGATCAGTGATCATTAAATCCACAACAGGAACCGTTGAACATTCTTTCGGAAAGTTTGCAACTGGCGGTTTGAAAATAGAAAACGTGCGGTATGAAAGTTCTTCGAGGGATTCAGCATCGCTTCAGGATATTCGCGAGTCAACTATTCTTGGAGCGCAGACTTCCGTAAAGCCGATTGAGAAGCTGACACTTAACGGGCAATATGAACGCAGCATTGCAACATCTCATGAAGAGGTTAAGCCAGCTGTCGGAATGGTTGGCGCATCATATAATATTTTCAAACCTGTCTTGCTTACAGCGCAATACAAATTCTATGAAGCAGGCGGCAATGCAACATTGTTTGGAATAAGTTCAAACATCGGCTATGGAACAACGGTCACCGGCAATTACGAAATTGGCAATGGAATCAGCGGCAGGCGCAACCAAGCGAGCATCGGATTGAAAAATACCACGAAGATTACAAATGACCTGACAGCGAATGTTGCTTATGAAAGAACTCGCGCGCTTGACCGTAACCTTGTTGAAACACAAACCTCAGATCATGATGCGTTTTCACTTGGGCTTGAACTTATTCCGAAAGCTCCGTACAAGGCGAGTATAAAAGGTGAGTATGAGAAAAATGCGCAAAGCGTAAAACGTAATTTCTCTTTTGGAGGAGACGTTAAAGTCGGCTCAGATTTTACGTTGATTGAGAAGTTGACGTATTATGATGAAACGCAAACACAATCGTTAACAGCCTCCAGTCAATTTTGGTCGGCGCCATTGTCGCTTGATCAATCAACTTCAACCGTGAACGGCGGCTTCTTGAAACGATTTAGTAATACGGTCGGCTTTGCATTCCGCCCGGTGATGTATGATTGGCTGAATGCTATCGGAAGGTTTGATCAAAAAATGGAGTACAACGGCTTTGTCTCGCCGCAAGCCGATTACAGTGCTTCGATCATATCTCTCCACACTTTTGTCGAGCCGATTCCATATCTTGAAGTCGGCATTAAATATGCACTGAAGTATGCCGATGAACAGTCGTATGGATTACGTGCAAAAACACTCACCGATCTTTATCTTGCGCGGGCTGACTATGACCTGAACTGGCACAATGTTGATGTTGCCGGTGAATTTAGAATCTTATCTCAGCGCGAAGCGAACGATATGCGTATCGGATATAGCGGCGAAGTTGGATACGTTGTGATGCAAAATGTTCGGCTGGGTGTCGGCTATAATTTTGTCGGAAGCAAAGAACGCGATTTGGTAGATTATACCTATTGGTCTCGCGGTCCATTCCTGAGCGTAAAGATGAAGTTCACCGAAAAAATTCTTAATTATTTTGAGTAATATGATGCGGCAATGAACAACCTCAAACTTTATATTGAAAATCCCGTTGGGGCTCTCAATTTCATAAAAGCCTTCCGCATTAACCGGCTTCGCACAGTTCTTGCGTGGTGTGTCGCCGTTGTTTTTTTTGCCGGAGAATCGTTTGCCGGCACATTCACAACTGCGGCAACAGGGAATTGGAATGCGCCTGCGACGTGGGGATTGACCGGTACGCCTACTGAAGGTGTTAATTACCCGGGAGCCAACGATACTGCCACCATTAATCTTGGCTATGACGTTTCTTTAACAGCAAATCAATCGTGTTATGCAGTGCAGGTGCGGGCGAGAAGCCAAAATAATACATCCTCTTCGCTGAATACGAATTCTTATACGATGACAATCGGCGCAGGAGGATTGACTTTTCTGTATAGCACAACTACACGTAAAGCAGAAGTCAATGTTGGAACAAACGGGACATTAACCGTTCAAGGTCCGATCGTGATTACAAGTAGTGCCGGCAGCCATTTGAATCTTACCGGCTCTCCCTGCACGATGAATGTTGACAGCACAATGACATATTCCGGCACAAATGCTGTACTCGACCCCGGCACTGCAAGCACTGTAAATTTTGCAGGCAGCACTCCGCAAACGCTTAATGTTGTAAAGTTCACGTATATGAATATTACCTTTAACAACAGCAGTGCCAGCGGTGTAACGTCGAATGGAGCGCTTACATCAACGAATGTGAGCGGCAACGTTATAGTTCAGTCGGGAATTTTCGACAACGGCGGATTTTCGATCGCCGGCAATACAGCAGCTAAGTTTGAAGTTGATGCCGGTGCAACATTCAACGTCAGCGGCACGAGCAGTTTCCCGTCTTCGTTCCAAACAGTACAGCTTGATTCGCAAAGCACAGTGAATTATACCGGTACAACGCAGACCATCGCCGCACAAAAATATGGCAATTTAACTTTAAGCGGCAGCAGTACGAAAACGATTGCCGGCGGAGATACGGTTACAAATGCTTTAACATTGTCGAATTCCGGAACGACAAACCTCAGTTCGAATATTGTGGTTGGCAGTTTCATTCTTACTGCGGGAACATTTGTTGACAATGCAAATACAATCACCGTGTATGGCAGCGGCAGTACGGTTTGGACAAAATCCGGAGGCGCTACTTACACTGCTACCGGTACGGTTTCATTTACGGGCGTTTCGCCGCAGATTGGAGCCTCAAATTTTTCGACTCTGCAAATCAATGTCGCTCCAAATGATTCGGCAATTGCCGGCGGAGCTTTGACTGCAACGAATTTGACTTTAACATCGGGCATCTTTAATCCCGGTGCGTTCACACATACAATTTCTACAAATTTCACGCTTAACAGCGGAACGAAGCTTCTTGTTACTCAGCCGCTGTTTTCCAGCAATTACAGCAAGACACCAACTGCAAATGCCGGGAGTACTGTCGAATATAGAGCAACGGGGTCAACGCTGGCTAATTTTACTTACTCAAATCTTTATGTTACAGGAACCGTTACTGGTTCATCAAGCGCAACAATAGGCGGCAGCTTTAATGTTTCAAACAGCTTTACTCCTTCAGGTGGAACAATAACATTCTCGTCCGGCTCATCAATTATTAACGCCGGCACGCTTACATTTTCCAATGTAACAGTAGCTGCAAGCGCATCAATTATTACAGCAAGTTCCTTCGGAGTAACAGGTAATTTCTCGGTCGCGGCAAGCGGCTCGTTGACTGATAGCAGCGGAACGGTGACACTGACAAACGCGACAGTCAGCAATTCGAATTCTGATCCGGCAACACTTACGTTCAAAAATCTTGTGCTTGCGGGAGGTGTTACGGCAAATACGAATTTCACAGTGAATGGAACATTGTCTGGCAGCGGCGCGCTTTCTGCTTCAAGCGGAACTATTGTTTTGGGCAATAATTCTGTACTGACGGCAACAAATGTTTCTTTCTACAATTTAATGATTGGAGGTTCGGTCACTGCAAATGTAAGCTACGCGGTCAGCGGCACAATGACTGTTGGCGCTGCCGGCAATTTATCGCCAACGAGTGGAACAGTAACGCTTTCCGGCGCGGCGTTAATAAACAATGGTGCACTCGCGTTCAAAAATATTGTCATAAACGGCGCGGTGACAATGAATACAAGTTTCTCGATAACCGGTTCATTCACAAATAACGGTACAATTAATCAAACAAGTGGCGTTGTTACATTTGCCGCTGGAGATACTATTTATAATTCATCAAGCTTGAGCTTCAAAGATGTGACAATCAACGGGAATGTTATTGGGGCGGGAAGCTTTACCGTAAACGGTGTGTTGACATTAAACGCTAATCTTACAATGGGAAGTAATACTCTGACGATGGGGGCGAGCGCAACAACCGCTGGTTTGTATGATGTGTGGGGCAATGTGCAGCGGACGTCACTTTCTGTTGGAACAGGGTATTCATTCGGAAATCAATTCACGAAGATTACGATTGATTCGGCGACATCTGCGCCGACGTCCATCACGATAAATATTGCCAACTCTGCACCGGGAACAATGGCAGATGCAATATTGCGGACATACAATATCACTTCTTCAGGCGGCAGCAATTATTATGCATCGCTTCAGCTTCATTTTCAAACCGCAGATTTAAATGGCAACATTGGAGATGCACTTGATCTGTGGAGAAATCCGAACCCTGCTACTTACGCAGATTTCGGACGAAGCAATTACAATTTGACGGATAAATGGATTCAAAAAGTGAATCTCACATCGCTGACCGGGGAATATACTTTGAAGAATAAGCCGACGGCAAATTTTGTTGCTGGAAACTCCGGTAATTGGAATGATCCTCATACGTGGGGATTCCCGGTTGACACTCCGGCAGTTGCAGGCGAGACATATCCCGGCTCGGTTGATAACGTAACCATCAGCGATAATTTTACCATAACACTCTCAGCTGCACAATCCGGTGGTACCATAGTTGTTCAAGGAAGTAATTCTGACGGTATCACTACTCTTGATCTTGCAAATTATATGTTGACTGTTGGATCTGGCGGGCTGACGATTGCCGGTGGCACGACCGACGCTCGCGTTGCGGAAGTGCTGGTAAGCGGTGGAACGTTGAATTCTTCCGGCGATATTATTTTGTCAACATCATCAGCTGTGCGCGCTGTGCTGGATTTAAGCGGCGCGGCGGGAAGTCAGTTGATCGTCGGGAAATCGTTAGCAATGAATACCACCGGTACGTTTATTCCCGGTTCATCAAGCACCGTAACATTCAGTGGAACTGCAAGCCAGACAATTGATGTAGGCAATTTCAAGTACGCGAACATCGTTTCAAATAATTCTGCCGGAGTGCAGTTGAACGGAAATGTATTCTACACAGATGTCAATACCTACAATGTCAGCGGGAATTTCAAGATTCTTGGCGGAACTTTCAACAATGCCGGCTATGCAATAAGCGGAAATCCACTTGATACATTTTCTGTTTCGGGCGGAGCTGCATTTATTGTCGGTGGAACAAGCGGCTTCCCAACAAATTTTGCTGCCTATTCACTCGATCCGAGCAGCACGGTTAATTACAACGGCACAACGCAGACAATTGCACAAACGACATACGGAAATCTAACAATCAGCGGAAGCGGTGCGAAGTCAATCAATTCGTCGCTGACGGTAACCGGCACGCTGACACATTCAAGCTCCGGCACAACAACACTGTCCTCAACTCCAGGCGACGATATTACAGTCGGAAAATTCGCTCTTTCGAATGGGACGTTTACCGATAATGGAAGAACGATAACTGTTGCCGGTACCGGTGCAGGCACGTGGACAATCTCTGGCGGCACATTCTCGTCGACTGGCAGTGTCAATTTCACCGGCGCAGCGCCACAAATCAGTGCGGCGACATTTGATTCTCTTCAAATCAATGTCGGTTCGGGAAATACGGCAATAGCGACCGGCGCGCTGACGGCAGCAAATTTCAAATTGATGAGCGGGAAATTTGATCCGGGAAGTTTTGGGCATGATTTTACATCGAATTTCTTTTTGAATTCCGGCACCTCGCTCTATGTAAGAACTGCAACGTTCACCGCAAATTATGCTTCAAACCCGACAACAATTTCTTCGGGAAGTACGATAGAATATTCCGCCACAGGTTTGACGCTTGCAAATCTAAGTTATTCAAATCTTACAATCAGCGGCACAGCGACCGGAACAATGACTGCAACGGTGAATGGAACATTGACCGTGTCTAACTCCTTTACGCCGAGCGGCGGCACTATAACATTGAACAATGGCGCCGGAATTGTCAACTCAGGCTCCTTACAATTTTATAATTTGACATTAGCGTCTGGCGCAATGATTTCGACAAGCGCATCGTTCGGAGTGAAAAACGGTGCTTTCACAGTCAACAGCGGTGCTTCGTTCACATCAACAGGAACCGACTCGCTTAATGGCGCGACGCTTTCGAATTCCGGAAGTGTAGTTTTTCAAAATCTTGTACTGCTCGGCACAGTAAATGCAAATGCGTCATACACTATCAATGGAACGCTTTCGGGGAATGGAAATTTAACGGCAACAAGCGGCGCCGTAACGCTGGGAAATAATTCTTCACTTACTACAACAGGAACTATTTCGTTTTTCAAACTCATCGTGAGCGGCACAACCACAGCGAACACAAGTTTTTACGTTACAGATACACTATCTGTAGGAGCGTCAGGAAACCTGTCGCCTGCGAGCGGAACGGTGACAATTTCAGGCGGGACGATAGTCAACAACAACGCATTAACATTTGCAAATTTGACGACGAGCGGCACCGTTACAATGAATACCAGCTTTGGTGTCAACGGTACGTTTTTAAACAGCGGAACAATCAATCAAACAAGCGGAACGCTGACAACCAGCACTGGCGCAACAATCTCAAATTCAGGCTCGCTTACAGTGTTCAATCTCACTGTCGGCGGGAATACAACCGGCAGCGGCAGCTTTACAGTGAACGGCACGCTGACAGCAAATGCGACATTAGCAATGGGAGCCGATACTCTCACAATGGGAGCTTCTGCTGCTACTGCTCAATCTGGAACAGGGGACGTGACCGGAAATATTCAACGGTCAAGCTTCACTACAGGAACCGCCTATACGTTCGGTAATTATTATACGAGCATTACCTTCAGTGCGGGATCTGTACCGACAAATGTTACGATGAATATCGGCATCGGCAGCGCGCCGGTGGAAAAGACTGATGCGATCTATCGCGTCTATTCTATTACTGCTACCGGAGGAAGTTACACTTCTACACTTCGTCTGCATTACGCTTCAGCAGATTTGAATGGAAATAATAGTATTCTTTTGGAGCTATGGGAAAAGAGCGGGGCGACGTATGTGGAAGTCGGCAGAAGCAACAAGGATGAAACTGCGGGATGGGTAGAACAAGACACGATTACTTCACTGACGAATTCGTGGACGCTTGCCAATAATCCGTCGCACGGGTTCACTGCGGCGGCGAGCGGCAATTGGAATTCCGGTGCAACGTGGGGAAATGCCGGGAATGATGTTGAAGGTTCCGGCTATCCCGGACCAAATGATGTAGCTAACATCAGTAACAATCGAACAGTAACGCTGGTCCAGAATCAATCGTGTCTTCAATTAGTGATGACATCGGCAACATCAAATGGTACTTCGACACTTGCAGTGGGGAACAATACATTGAATGTGGGAACAAGCGGTATTGCGTTGAATGGCGGAACGAGATCGTTGCGAAAAATTGTCCTCACTGTGGCAGGTGGAACGTTGAATGTCAGCGGCAATATTGCTGTTGATGAGGCTTCAAATGTTGAAGGAACGATTGATTTAACCGGTGCGGCGGGAAGTGTATTGAACATTTCCGGAGATATAGCACAAAACAGGAACCTCAACGGCGTATTGAAATTTAATTCCACAGGCACGATAAATTTTAACGGAACGTCGGCGGGGCAAACGCTCGATCCGACAATTGCCGTTGCAGGCTATTATTTTGCAACGGTTTTACTCAATAATACTTCGGCTACCGGAGTTGTTTTAGGCGGGAATATCACTACGACGAATGTTCTCGGTGATCTGCGTCTGCAATCGGGAAGATTCAATACAAGCGGATATGCAGTGACAGGGAATACCGGCAAGACATTTGAAGTTGCCAACGGAACGACGCTCTACCTTGCCGGAACGAGCAGTTTTCCAACCGGATTTACAGCTTCAATCGGTTCGACGAGCACGACGAATTATAATGGCGGTGCGCAAACAATCACTGACGAGCCGTACGGAAATCTGATTTTGAGCGGTACCGGAGTGAAAACAATTGCTTCCTCGTTGAGCGTGACCGGCGATTTCACATATTCGAGCACAGCATGGAGCGCACTTTCCGGAACTGCCGGACAAAATATGACGGCGCGGTCGTTCACGCAATCCGCAGGAACATTTTCCGACAGCGGCAGAACGATCACGATCACCGGTACGAATGCACAAGTGTGGACAAAATTGGGCGGCACATTTCAAACTACTGGAATTGTCAATATTACGGGTGGCGGCTCGTTAATTGGTGCGGCTAATTTCAATACGTTGAATATCAATATCGGAATCGGCAACACGGCATCAGCCAATGGTGCGCTTAGCGTGAACAATCTTACAATTACCACCGGGACTTTTGATCCGAGAACGTACACACACACAATCAATACGTCTTTCACAATCGGCGATGGGACTACTCTGCTTATTAATACCCCGACATTTGCCGGCAATTTCAGCTTGTACCCAATAACACAATCGGGCAGCACTGTGAATTACACAAACAGCGACGCCACAATCGACAACTCATTCAGTTACCGCAATTTGACGATCAGTGGAGGTGTAAGCGGCGCCGCCAATGCAACAGTGAATGAAGCATTCACAATTTCAGGAACCTTCGCGCCCGGCAGCGGCAGTATTACTTTAAATAACGGTGCGACAATTGTAAATAATGGAACAGCGACATTCCGTTCGCTCACAATAGGCAGCAACGACACGGTAACAACGTCCAGTTCATTTTCAATTGTTGATTCGCTCACAATAGGCAGCGGCAGTATTTTTCAACCGAGCGGCACTGTTACTCTTAAAGGAATTTTTACAAACAACGGTACCGTGACATTTAATAATTTGAGCATTAGCGCGCCGGTGACGACATCGGCATCGTTCACAGTGAATGGACTTCTGAATATTTTGGTGAATGGCGATCTCTCGCCGACCGGAGGAACAATCACAATGTCGGACGGTTCGTCAATTTCCAATGTCTGGAATTTGAAATTTAATAATCTTGTCATTAACGGAACCGTCACCGGAAATACAAATTTCAGTGTTGGCGGAACGCTGACAGTGAATGCTACAGGAAATTACAGTCCGGCAAGTGGGAAAGTAACGCTGCAGCACAGCGCAGTTCTTTCGAACAGCGGCGTTCTTGCGTTCAATAATTTAACAATTGCTGATACTGTTACAGCGAACACGAGTTATACAGTTGATTCTACCTTGAGTGTCGGTTCTTCAGGCTATCTTGTTGCAACCGGCGGCACGGTAACAATGAACAGCGGCGGAACAATTGCCAGCACCGGCACATTGACACTGAATAACCTGACCGTCAGCAGCGGGACAGTAACAGCAAGTAATAGTTTTACCGTCTCCGGAGTGCTGGCACTGAATGGCAATCTTGTGATGGGCTCGTACACACTTGATCAAGGGACGACAGGAACAATCAGCGGAACGGGAGATGTCACTGGTA
>JAJYOK010000003.1 GCA_021796215.1 Bacteroidota bacterium | reverse complement strand
ATCAGAGCGGCGATTACTGCGGTGGGACATTGGGTTCCCGATAAAATTTTATCGAATAAGGATTTAGAAAAAATGGTGGACACGAATGACGAGTGGATTCGCACCCGTACGGGCATTCGTGAGCGGCGCATTCTTGAAAACGGCGCAACGTCCGATCTTGGTGCCGGTGCTGTTAAGGATTTGCTGCGCAAGCGCGGAATTTCGGCGGAAGAGATTGACGTTATCATCGTCGCAACGGTAACGCCGGACATGTTTTTTCCGGCGACAGCCTGCATTATTCAGGAAAAGGTCGGTGCGAAAAATGCGTGGGGATTCGATTTTTCTGCCGCGTGTTCTGGATTTGTTTTTGCACTCACCGTCGGCTCGCAGTTGATAGAAAATGGCGCGTACAAAAAAGTTGTCGTTGTCGGCGCCGATAAGATGAGTGCAATCACCGATTACACCGACCGCAACACGTGCATTCTTTTTGGCGATGCGGGCGGCGCCGTGCTGCTTGAACCGAGCACCGATCCATCGCTCGGCATCATTGATCATCGTCTGTATACCGACGGCTCCGGCGGAAAATATCTCAACATGCTGGGCGGCGGCAGTCTGAATCCGCCAACGCACGATACAGTTGATAAAAAAATGCACTTCATTTATCAAGACGGAAAAGCTGTTTTCAAAGTCGCCGTCATTGGAATGGCAGAAGTTTCGTACGAGATTATGAAGAGAAATAATCTCAGCGGCAAAGATGTTGACTGGCTTGTGCCGCATCAGGCAAACCTGCGAATCATTGATGCGTGCGCCGAACGAATGGAATTGGATAAATCGAAAGTGATGATCAATATTGATCGCTATGGCAACACCACGGCGGCAACAATTCCGCTCTGTTTGTCTGAGTGGCAGTTGAACGGGAAATTGAAGAAAGGACACAATTGTGTGCTTTCCAGTTTCGGCGCCGGTTATACGTGGGGCGCCGTGTATGTGAAATGGGCATACTGAAAAAATTAAAAACGGAAGTGAAAAATTTAATATGATCACAGGCACTTTTCCGCGTTGTTCCAATTTTACACTTTACATTTTGTATTTTCCATTGTTATGACCGCGTATATTTTTTCAGGACAAGGTTCGCAATATGTCGGAATGGGAAAGGATCTGTATGCTCAATTTCCCGCAGCGAAAGAAATGTTCGATCATGCGGACGAAATTCTCGGCTGCCCGCTTTCCAAAATTTGTTTTGACGGTCCTGAAGAAGAACTAAAACAAACAAAAAATACGCAGCCAGCGATTTTTCTTCACAGCGTTGTGCTCTGGAATTTGTTGAAACCGAAGTCCGCCTATGGCGGACCTGCAATGACAGCCGGACATTCGCTCGGAGAATATTCCGCATTGGTCGCCGCCGGTGCAATGTCGTTTGACGATGGATTGAAGCTTGTGCGCTTGCGCGGTGAACTAATGCAAAAAGCGGGCGAAGAAAACCCCGGCACAATGGCAGCGGTAATCGGCTTGGAGCCAAAGGTTGTCGGTGAAATTTGCTGTAGTGCGTGGAAAACCGGAATTGTTCAGGCGGCAAATTTCAATTCGCCGGGGCAGGTTGTCATTTCCGGAAGCATCGCCGGTGTTCGCAAAGCAATGGAGTTTGCAAAAGAACGCGGCGCGAAATTGGTGAAAGAACTTCCCGTTAGCGGTGCATTTCATTCGCCGCTCATGCAATCTGCGAAAGATGGATTGAAGGTAGCGCTGGATTCGGCGCACATCAACGATGCAAAAATTCCGGTTTACACAAATGTAACCGCAAAACCGGTTCGCACAGCAGAAGAAATTCGTGCGATGTTGTATGAACAAGTAACAAGTCCTGTGCGGTGGGAAGAATCTGTTCGTGCGATGGTTGGCGATGGCGCGGCGAAATTTATCGAGCTTGGGCCCGGAAAAGTGCTTCAAGGATTGGTGAAGCGCATTGCGCCGAATGTTGAAATCAGCGGTATAGATACCGCAGCCGATGTTGCAAAAGTGATTGTCTAAAAATGTCTGCGCTTCGTGTTGGAAAATATGAAATTGATCCGGTCCTTTTTGAAAAAGGATTTGCGAAAGGCTGCGGACCGTTTCACTGTGAGTCGAAATGCTGCTCGGTCGGCGTTTATGTTGATCTGAAAGAAAAAGAAACGATTCTTTCACACAAGGAAACGATCAAAAAATATATGGACGAAACTCAAACCACTGATGACAGCCGCTGGTTTGATCCAGAGATAGAAGACGATCGCGATTACCCTTCAGGAAAAGCAGTCGGTACGGAAGTGTTCAATGACAAGTGCGTGTTCTTGAACAAAAACGGAATGTGCAGCCTTCAAATCTTGGGAAATGAAGAGGGAATCGGTGGATGGGCAATTAAGCCGTTTTATTGCATCGCATTTCCGATTTCAGTTGAAGATGGCGTGCTGACGTTCGATGATTTTCAGCAAGGAAATACAAAATGCTGTTCTATTGCCGGAAAATTTTCCGCTGAAAGCGGGTCTGCCTCTGGCGGAGAAATGCCGCTTGTTGATTCCTGCAAAGCGGAATTAGAATTTGTTCTTGGAAAAGAAGGATATAAACAGTTAACAGAGATCAGAAGTCGAGTCAGTAAGGAGTAGAGAGAAACTACGAAACAAGAAAGTGTAAAATGGAAAAACCGGCAGAATATTGATTCATGAATCTTGAACTTTAAACTTTGAACCGAGAACTTAAATGTCTGACTTAAACGGAAAAATTGCATTGGTAACCGGGGCCTCGCGCGGAATCGGAAAAGCTATTGCGCTGGCGCTCGCTGATGCCGGTGCTGATGTTGCATTCACATTCTTAAGCTCGAAAGAATCTGCCGAAGCGCTTGCAGAAGAGATTCGCTCCAAAGGACGAAAAGCAAATGCGTATCAATCCAACGCTTCAGATTTTTCTCAGGCAAATGAACTGGTACAGAAAATTATACAGGAATTCGGCAAGCTCGATATTCTCGTCAACAATGCCGGCATTACAAAAGATGGATTGCTGCTGCGCATGTCCGAGCAGGATTGGGATGCTGTGATTGGCACAAATCTTAAAAGTGTTTTCAATTTCACCAAAGCAGTGTATCGTCCGATGATGAGTCAACAATCGGGCAAAATTATTAACATCACTTCGATTGTTGGCATAACAGGAAATGCCGGACAAGCAAACTATGCTGCATCGAAAGCTGGAATTCTCGGTTTCACCAAAAGCGTGGCAAAAGAGCTGGCGTCGCGCAACATACAAGTAAATGCGGTCGCGCCGGGTTTTGTTGATACCGATATGACGGCGAAGTTGACTGATTCACAAAAAGAAGCTATTTTGAAAGTCATTCCGATGAGGCGGACGGCGAAACCTGAGGAAATTGCCGCAGTGGTTCGGTTTCTTGCGTCATCAGAGGCAAATTATGTGACAGGACAAGTTTTGTGTGTTGACGGGGGCATGGTTATGTAGAGTTCAAGAGAGACCTATATTTATTCTATACATTAACAATAAGGAGATACGATTATGGCAGATGTTGCGGCAAAAGTGAAAGAAATCATCGTGAATAAGTTAGGAGTGGACGAAGGTCAGATTACTCCGGAAGCTTCTTTCACGAATGATCTCGGCGCGGACTCGCTTGACACAGTTGAGCTTGTGATGGAATTTGAAAAGGCGTTCAATCTTCAGATTCCTGATGAAGATGCCGAGAAAATTTCCACTGTCGGTGATGCAATCAAGTATCTGCAAGCAAAAGCGAAGTAAGTTGGTACAAATTCTGTGATGTTCGTTGCGACGGTGCCCCGGAAGGGGCGCTGTCGGCAATGGCACTCCATATAGTTTTTCATGCCGCCGTTGGCGGAATCGATTCTCCACAATATAAAGAAAGTGTATGGCATTTAACGGAAAAGTACGGCGTGTTGTTGTTACGGGAATGGGAACCATTACGCCGATCGGTTTAACAGTGAATGATTTTTGGAACGGACTTCTCGCCGGCGAAAGCGGTGCGGGACCGATTACGTATTTTGATACAACAGAATACGACACAAAATTCGCCTGCCAGTTAAAAGGCTTCGATCCGCTCAAGTACATGGATCGGAAACTCGCGCAGCGCGTTGATCCGTTCACCCAGTACGCTCTTGCTTCCGCCGAAGAAGCGGTGAAAGATTCCGGACTTGACTTCACAAAAACACCGGGCGAGCGTGTCGGCGTTATTGTCGGCTCGGGCATTGGCGGGATGTGGACATTTCAGCGCCAGCAGGAAACGTTGTGGGAAACGAAAGGCCCGCACCGCATCAGTCCGTTTTTTATTCCGATGCTCATTTCGGATATTGCCGCCGGAAGAATTTCAATGAAGTACGGATTGAAGGGCCCAAACTATGCAACAACTTCCGCATGCGCGACAGCGTCGCACGCAATCGGCGACGCATTCATTCTCATTCAGCGCGGCGATGCCGATGTTATGGTGACCGGCGGAACAGAAGCCGGCATTTGTCCGATGGGCATCGGCGGATTTAATGCGATGAAGGCGCTTTCAACGCGCAACGACGATCCGAAACGCGGAAGCCGTCCGTTCGATAAAGACCGCGATGGATTTGTCATGGGCGAAGGCTCCGGCATGTTGATATTGGAAGAACTTGAACACGCACGCAGCCGCGGCGCGCACATTTATGCCGAAATGGGCGGCATCGGCTTTACGGCTGACGCACATCATATCACCGAACCGGCGCCGGGCGGCGAAGGCGCGGTGCGTTCCATGCGGCTCGCAATTCAGGATGCCGGCTTGAAACCGGAAGATGTTGATTACATCAATGCGCACGGCACGTCAACATATCCGAATGACAAAAATGAAACTGCGGCAATTAAAACTGTGTTCGGCGATTATGCAAAGAAGGTGGCGGTCAATTCAACGAAATCAATGATCGGACATTTGCTTGGCGCGGCGGGCGCAGTGGAAGCGGTGGTTGCCGTGAAATCAATTGTCGAAAATAAAATTCACGCCACGATTAATCAAGAAACGCCTGATCCGGAATGCGACCTGTTCTATGTTCCCAATGTACCGATTGAGCGAACGGTGAACGTTGCCATCAGCAACACATTTGGTTTTGGCGGTCATAACGCAACGCTCCTCTTCAAGAAATTTCAGTCATAAAAAGGCAGTTATCGTGTGATCAGTTTGCGTCAATTGAAAACCCGCCGTGCGTTATCTTTTGGCGGATGGATTGCGAATTTTTTTCGGCGCTTCACGCTACAGAAATCGTCTCCGCAAACACCGCCGCTCTTCACTTCCTTAGCCGGTAAGATTGATTTTCACCAGCTCGAGCGAACCCTTAATTACCGGATCAAAAATCAGATGGTGTTTGTTCAGGCGGTTGTTCACCGTTCTTATCTTCAGAATTCAAATCTTTCGAACCTTCAATCGAATGAACGCCTTGAATTTCTCGGCGATGCAGTGTTGAATTTGGTTGTCGCGGAATTTTTGTATTCCACTTATCCAAATGCGGAAGAAGGCGAATTGACGATTCTGCGCTCGCGGCTTGTGAATCGTAAGGCGTTGATCTATTACGCGCGCGTTTTAAACATTTGGGATTTTCTTATTCTCAGCATGAGTGCATCGCAAGCGGCGGAAAAAGGAGCAGACACGATTATTGCCGACGCATTTGAAGCGCTGCTCGGCGCGATGTATCTTGACGGCGGAATAAAGCCAGTTCAGAAATTTATTATCCTGCAGGTGGAAAAAGCGCTCCGCAACGGTTTTCTCGACGCGCCGGATGATAATTACAAAAGCGCGCTGCTGGAATTTGCTCAGGCGCATGGAATGCCGATCCCGCGGTATAGTGTTATAAAAGAAGAAGGGCCCGACCATGACCGCACGTTTACGGTAGAAGTGTTCATCGGAAAAGAATCGTTTGGTACCGGTGTCGGGAAAAATAAAAAAGAAGCGGAACAATCTGCCGCAGAGCAAGGAATGGCGCGCTTCGTTCACGATACGCAAGAGCAGCACCGCCCTTCGGTTCACTAAGAAAAAAATGAAAGAATCGCAGGAAGAAATACGAACGCTTTTGAAGAATGCAAAAACCATTGCCGTTGTCGGAGCTTCGCCAAAACCGTGGCGCGACAGCGGTTCGATTGCGGAGTTTCTCAGCCGTAAAGGATATGCGGTGTTTCCCGTCAATCCGAAATATCACGAAGTATTCGGTATGAAATGCTTCCCGGACCTTTCTTCAGTGCCGGAAAAAATTGACATCGTGGATATTTTCAGAAATCCGGATGATGTTGAACCGGTGATTGATGAAGCGATCGCTGTCGGAGCGCGCAGCGTGTGGATGCAGCTCGGTGTGATCAATGAGCAAGCGGCAAAAAAAGCCGAAGCCGCCGGACTGGATGTTGTGATGGATAAATGTATCGCCGTTGAACATCGCGCGTTGATAAAATAAATCAAGTGTTGCAGAAATTGAATTGGCAGATGTGAGTGGATTTCATTTGCCGAAGGCGGTCCGTGGGAACAAGTCTTTTTTATTTTATACGTGGAATGAAAATTTTCCTTTGCATAATCTTTTTTCTTCTCTCACTATCCCCGCTTCGCGCGCAAGAAATAGATTCTCTTGCGATTCAGCCGCCGTTTCCCGATTCAACGCTTCGCGTCGCAAAAATCGTCATTTCCGGAAACGAAAAAACGAAAGATTTTGTCATTAAACGGGAGATGTCGCTCAAAGTCGGGTCACTGATCACACGGCACGCAATTGCATTCGATATCAATCGCATTTACAGCCTCCGCCTTTTCAATCGTGTTGACATTCATGTTATTCCCGATTCGACAACGGCAACGCTGCTCGTACTTGTGAACGAGCGGTGGTTTTTCTATCCGTATCCTATTTTCGGATTGAAGGATCATTCATGGTCACATCTCTATTATGGACTCGGTGTTGTTCACTCAAATTTTCGCGGGCGGAACGAACAACTGTACGCACAATTTGCGCTCGGCTATGATCCGTTTGTCTCGTTTCAATATGTCAATCCGTTGATTGAGTCAGAATGGAATTTATTTCTCAATACAAAGTTTGAGTACGGCGTCATCAAAAATAAAAGTCTTATTTCTCTTCAGAGCGGTCCCGAATTTGACGAGCGGCATCTGGACGGCCAGGTGATCATCGGAAAACGTTTTTCGTTGTTCAGCACAGCAACGACATCAATCGAATATACAAGCGTGACAGTCAGCGATAACCGTGCCGGCAGAACCCTTTCGCCGACAGGAACCGATTCCTATTTTTCTTTCAACGCGGGATACCAGTACGATACGCGCGACCTTGGAGAGTATCCGGGATATGGAACGTTGCTTTCAGTCAGCGCTTCGAAATTGGGATTCGGTCAAAGCGAAGTGAATTACCAGCGTTACAATTTTGATTTCCGCCGTTATATTCCGACAGTGAAGGGCATCGTGTTTGCGGCGCGCGTCTTCGGAAGCGGTGTGCAGGGTGGCAGGGTGCCGAACTACGGGCATGTGTATTATGGGTATAACGAGCGCATTCGAGGACGGTTCACGACGATTCTCGAAGGTGAAAATATTTTCGGCGGGAATGCAGAACTTCATCTTCCGATCATTTCACCGTCATACTTCCGTTCCGAGCTAATTCCTATCGAACAATTTCGTGTCATTCGTTACGCATTGTATTTTGCACTGTTTGCAGACGGCGGCGATGTGTGGTACCGTAACCAGCCGCTTGCGCTCAATCGTTTTCTTGGCGGCTACGGCTTTGGTTTTCATTTCCTTCTTTCGTACAGCGCTGTCGCGCGGATTGAATATGCTTTTCCGGGCAACGCGGGTAAGGGAGAATTGATATTTGATATCGGCGCTGCATTCTGAAATCATACGGAAAGCCGCTATTCAATTAAAAGGCTTTTCTGCAGCAGCAGGAAAGCGGCGTATACTTTTATGTGCTTCGTGCCGATAATTTTTGTACAAAAGAGAAAAATGATTCTTCTCAAGTGAAGTCTCAAGGAAATCCGAGAACATCTTGCCGAACAACTTGCAGAACATTCGTTTGCTCTGTTGTACTTCATTTTTGCTATAAAACCGATGAATATGATTTCTATATGAAGAAATACAGCAAAGTGTCCGCAGAATAGTCGCTTGGCAGTAATTTGGGTGCGGCAATGCATTTGTTGAATTTATGGTTGAGTTTGGCGGAACACGCAGAGTTTTCTTCAGCAATATTTACGTAATAAAAATTTAATCGTCTTTTTCAATTTTCTTCTTGCTATTAAAATTAAAAACCCTATATTCCCTACTGTCCTAAGCAAGAGTTTCGCCAGAATCTCTTGAGCAGTGAATCTGCAGTTTAGAACTCGAAGAAATAATTTTCGATTAAATTTTTCGGAGGAATGAATGCAGTAGTTGATACTATCCTTTCACGCACTATCTCACACACTCTGTTCCCAGCACACACGCTTCATCGCCGTCATGTTTTTTTTAACGCACAGCAGAACAGAAAAAAGTTTCCGCCCAAAACGATTTTTTAAGAGAATTTAAGCTGCACGACTTCGACGCAATGGAAACTGAGTCTCTAACCTCATGAATAAAAGTATAGATCACTGATGTGTTAACGTTGACAATTAACCCACTAATTTTTTCAACCGACTAAGGAGGTCGTACCTATGAAATATCTACGGATGCTTTCTATTGTGGTGCTGATAGGATTGCTCTTCACACCGCCGCGGGTGTTGGCGAACGTCTTCGCTCACAACATTCGCTACACACAGCAGGGCGCACAAGAACCATTCGATGGAAACTTTACCGATGGTACGGGAATTTCCATTCGATTTGTCTTGAGCGATCATGCCGACTCGGTTGTCACAGTCATCAAAAGCGGAAACACTGTTGTCCGCACATTTACCACCGACACTCTTCCAAAAGGAGATACTTGTGTTGTGTGGGATGGAAAAGATGACAATGGCGTGTATGTTCCGCTCGGAACATATTCAGTGACATTGACGGCATATGACAAAGGATATGCGTCGTACACCGAAATTTCTTATCCGGATGCGGCTGGACTTTCAATGCGCGGAATGACAACCGTTAATAATCCCGCCCTCAAGAATTTTGGATTTATTTTTGATATTGACAACGGCGGATTTCAGGCGAACACCGGTGTCGGCAGATTCACCGCCGACGGTATGCCGTGGGGCGATGTGAAAGGCAATAATCATTTAACAACGACCGGTATCGCGCTTGGTCCTGGTGAAGCGCGATGGGGTTCACAGGCAGACAACGATGGCTATATTTATGTTTGCGGAAGAACAGCTAAACGGATATACCGCTATAATACTGATATGTTGAATGTTGAGATGGTGGATTCCGGCTATGGCGCCTACTATCCGTACGGCTTGGCAGTTATGGAAGAAACAACAGGGAAGACAATTGCAGTTGTAGCAAATGTCAATTCAGGGGTGGCAACTTTTACAGGTGATTCAAAAATACTTTCTTTCCATCTTAATTCAGCTTCCGCTACATATTTTGGTGCAAAAGATACTCTCGTTAACGGAGGTACTGAAATGTGGTGGGATGCTGCGTTCGGAAGAGATTCCGTGTTATATGCGACGTTCCTCTACAACGGCGGAAGCCCACACTCGGGAGTTGCAAAATTTGATTTGAAAGGGAAAACATTCCCATTGACAATGGCAGATACATCTTGGACGGTCAGATCTGATTCGGGATATGCAAGCACGCTTTCTATGTCCTTCGGTTCCGCTGTGGACGGTTCACAGGACATCTTGTATTTTGTGAACGCAAGAATTGGGGGCGGCAACCCACCGACTGGTCAAGGTATTTGGGCGATTACAGGACTCAATACCGCAACGCCGGCAAAGGCGTGGGTTTATACCGATAAACAGGAAAACGCCTCGACCGTTCGATCAGATATTTCCGTTGATGCGGCAGGCAACGTTGTGTACTTTGAAAATTCCAATGAAGAAATTGCTGTCATCTCACCGTCGACAGGGCAGAACAGCTTTACAACACCGGCGCCAATGGGCTTCCAGGTGTTGACCTCTTCCTCAAAAGTGATGGATAATTTTGAAGCTGGTGCCGGACATTTTTCCGTTTCACCTGACTACTCTGGCTCTACCACAGGTATCAGCACCGCCTCCACAGCGGCACGGACTACTGCTGTTGCCCATGGCGGGACAGGGTCTATGGAAGTAAAATTAATTGATAATACTGCTTCTTCAAGTTCATGGCAAGTTCGCTATCTTTCCGGAGTTGGCACCCCGGCTAGTAACGATAGTCTCGGCGCTGTGGGTTGGGTTGGTTATTGGATGAGAACCACAAGTGCGCCATTTGGTGCATCGGTTGCAATCGGACTTGATGATCCAAGTGATCCGGCGACAAAACGTTCAATTCAGAAACCGGTTATTAATGACGGCGCGTGGCATTTGTATGAATGGAATATTGCCGATTCAACACAATGGACACCATGGGTTGTAACATCCGGAAGTCCAAAAATCAAAGGTCCCCGTGTGTCAATAGATGCGGTTTGGTTTTTTGCTCCTGATGGTTCAACACCGTGGACGCTGGATCTTGACGATGTAAGCTACAACGGAGACGGTATGGTTGGTGTTGATGCAGGAACCGGCGATGTCAGCGGCAACGGCACAGTCTCTGCGCTCGATGCTTCGTTGATGCTGCAATATACTGTCGGTCTTGTTCAATTCACCGCAGCACAAAAACAAGTCGGCGATGTCAACCTTTCCAGTACCGGATTGGATGTCAACGCCATGGATGCAGCGGTCACGCTTTCAAGTGTTGTTGGGCAAGTGACATTGCCGTTCCGCGGACCGCTTCCGATTCACACACTTTCAGGTCAACCAGTTCCGGCGAAAGCTGTCTCGTTATCGCCGGTCAGCGGTATGAGCGGACAAATGATTTCGATTCCGGTATATGTAGATGCCAATATCGCAGGCATTCGCTCTGCGCAAATGAGATTGGTGTATGACAATACTCAATTGAAAATACAACGCGTCTTAACAACCGATTTGACGAGCAACTTCATGGTTGCCTCGAATATTCAAGATGGTGCTGTGACCATCGCGATGGCAAGCGGCAATGAATTGGCACACGGCGGACAGCTTCTGAATATTGAAGCAGAGGTTGTCGGCTCGGGTAACAATATTGTTGTGAGCCTCGAAAGCATTAGCCTGAATGACAACAGCGTTTCTTCCGTTACGAGCGTCGGAACAAAGAACGACAATGTTCCGGCGACGTACGAATTATCACAGAACTACCCGAATCCATTTAACCCATCCACGACAATTGAATACAAGCTGCCGGAGCGTGCTTTTGTTGAGATGAAGATTTATGACATCACGGGCCGCGAGGTAGCAACGTTGGTTTCCGGAATGCAGGAAGCCGGCACGCACAATGTTGTGTGGAATGCGACAAACGGGTACGGAGTGAAAGTTGCTTCTGGTGTGTACATCTATCGTATTACCGCTGGCAACTTCACACAGTTGAAGAAGATGGTGCTGTTGAAGTAAGCAAGAACACGTGCAGTGTCCCGTTGAAACACGGGACACTGCCTGATTTTTCAAAATGAGAATCACAATCTTCGAATACATATTAAGAAAGAGGAACCTTATGAAACGAAACATATTGATAGGCATTGTCCTTTCACTGTGCACAGTGTTTCTTGCAAGCGCATCGTTCGGGCAAACGTTCACACAAGTCTGGAAAGTTAGCCCAGGCACGTGGCCGATGGTTAGCTCAAACGCGAGCGCCGGTGCAGCACTGGACAGAGCAACAGGACATTATTTGGTTACGCGTATGGATATTCCAATGATTTATGTTTTCGATGCAAGCAATGGTACATTACTTGACTCGTTGAATATGACAGGCGTAACAGGTGGCACAAGTAAGATTCGCGATATCGAAGCGACGTCTGACGGTGTTATTTATGGATCGAACCTTATCTTAGGAACAGGCTCCGATACGACACTGAAAATTTACCGTTGGGCAGACGACAACAGTGCAACAGTTCCCACTGTCGCATTTTCCGGAAGACCGATTGACAAAAACGGGCGATTTGGAGATGCATTGGATGTTGCAGGGACAGGCACAGGCACAGTTATTTATGTCGGTGGCAATAATACTGCTACAGATTCTATGCTTGTGTTCACAACTACCGACGGTTCAACTTTCACTAATTCTGGCTTTATTAAAATTGCAGGCAATGATGCCGGCGCAGGCATTGCTCAAGTAACACCCGGCGGTAATTTCTATACGTCACGATACGCTACAAATAATCCTGTTCGGCTTTACAGCAGCAGCGGCACTCGACTTGATGCAGTCCCAACCACAGTCATACCTGCTCTTCAGGCAGATATTGCATACCTTTCTGCCGGTGGAAGAGAATGGCTTGCCGCCTGCGATAGTGCGGCAACAGCCAATGCCAGTGGAGCGGTTCTCTTAAATATTACATACGGGCTTAGCGGTGCAATGAAAGTCGGAAGAACGCCGAGAATGGGCGCGAATGCAAATGCAGCAACTGTTGGGAGCGATGTCGAGCTTCAATATAATGCTGCCGACAGCACAATGACGCTGTATGTACTTATTGACAATAACGGCATCGCTGCGTTCAAGACCGGAAATTTGCTTGCAACAAACCTTCCCCCGTTTGTCAAAAGTGTTACGCGTGGACCATACGTTCCATTGAGCGGGCAAGCGGATACAGTGTATTCCACTATTCTTGACGATAACGGTATTGCTGCTGCGACATTACATTATTCCGTTAATGGCGGCGCTGATTCGTTGGTGGTAATGACGCGTTCAAGCGGCGATTCGTTAAATGGCAATTATTGGGCTGTCATACCCGGAGCAAGAAATTCCAACGCAACACGTATCAGCTACAAGGTGGAAGCACATGATATTTCTGCTGACACAGTGTGGTCTGCGACAACAGGTTATTTTGCAGGCATAACACCTCTCTCAATTACGGGTGCTCGAGCGGTTGATACAACAACGGGTATCCTTCTGTACAAAGGATATGGCATTCGCATTCAAGGTGTCTGCACACTTGAAGACAGCGTAACGTACAACTACCAGCTTGATGTGATTGTGCAGGACGTTGCCGGCGCCGCTGATGTCTATCAGTCATCGTCGTTAGGCGGAATTTCTACCAATTTTGTTCGCGGGAATCAATATACGATTGCGGGTACAATTGACCAGTACAATGGCAAAATTGAAGTCGCAAGCAATAGTACTTTTAAACTGGATATTGCTGACAATGGACATAGCTCTCTGCCGCAGCCGAAGCTGGTTACACTCCACGATCTTGCATGGAGCCTCCAAGGCGAACAGCTTGAAAATTCGCTTGTTCGTGTTGAGCATGTTACGTTAACAGAGTCCTCGCTTGCGTGGCCAGGGGTAGGGGCGGGTGGTACAAACCTTACCATTACCGACAACCCCGGTGTAGATTCTATGACGCTGCGTATTCCTGCATGGACCAATTTGAACGGCTTTACACCTCGTCAGCCTTTTACATTGGTTGGTGTGGCAAATCAATACGACAACTCAAATCCTTACACTGCAGGATACCAACTTATTGCACGTGATCAGAACGACGTTGCGGCTGAAATTTCGTTAGCAGTTGACACAGCGGCGAATCAAGTGAATCACGTTGTTACGGTCCCTGTGATGCTTGTTGACAGTGCCGATGGATTGAATATTACATCGTTCCAATTCCATGTTATGTGGGATACAACGAAGTTAATGTATGCCGGTTCAAGCGTCTCCAAAACGTTGAGCAATGGCTACACGCTTGCCGATAATGTGACCAGCCCGGGTAACGGTATGGTTGCAGCATCCGGCGCAACTGCGTTAACGGGGAAAGGAACATTTCTGAATCTTATGTTCCGCTTCCGCGTAGCTGACACATCCACTATAACGGTGGAAGGGCAATTCAATGAAGGCAGCCCGGTCCCGGCTCCGGCAACCGGCGTCGTGATTGGCAATCCTATACCGCGCGAAATCGTTGGTATCAATAATAAGTTATTCAAAACCGCAGTGACAAATATCGGCCACTTCGGTGCTTTGCATGGCTATCAGGATAGTACTGGTTTTGTCTTCAATGGTGCGGAACGTATGTATGAAGGCTCATTGATCTTTGCAACAGATCAGAACCACGTTTCCAATGCGGCGCGTTTTCCAACGAGCCCCAATTGGAACCCCGGACTTCGTCCTGCTGACGATGTGACGGTAACAACCACCGGTTCGAAGATCTACACCCACACGGCATTCGATGACGGCAATCAAGCTCATCCGTTAGGACTGTTCGTGGAGCAGACAACATATTGCGATACATCCCATTCAAGAAACGGCTACTTGATGATCATGCTTAATGTCAAGAACGGTTCGGCAAGTGCATTAAGCAATCTGCGCGTCGGTTCGTTTTTCGATTTCGATATTACGCCAAGCACGGGCAACGACCGCGGCGGAATCGTTATTGATTCTACGAACACGATCAGCGGGTTCAACAGCAATCAGCCGTTCAATATTCACGTAGCGTATGAACGCCAAGATCCGGCAGCGAACTTTATCGGACTCGTACCGCTGAGCCAGACGGTGTTCAAAGGCGGACGCATTGCAATCGGTTCAACCGAAGTGTACAGCGGACGCATGACTGACAGTGCAAAGTTCACCTACATCTCTACCTTCCGTGCGACGAACAGATGGACGGACGGCGGAACGGCAACCGATCTGAGTATCTTCTCTTCAGTCGGGCCGTATGCAACTGTCAATCCGAATGATAGCGTTCAAGCAGCGTTTGCTATTGTTGCCGGCAATGATTTGGCGGAATTAGTTGCCAATGCGCGGCTGGCGCAGAAAGATTATTTCGCAATGGGTCACAGTATTAACGTGCTGACGGGAGTGCAGAACTATACGGATCAGCTTCCGACACGGTTCGATCTCTCGCAGAACTTCCCGAACCCATTCAACCCCACAACGATGATTCGTTTCGCATTGCCGAACGATGCGAAGGTTTCGTTGAAGGTGTATGATATGTTGGGACGCGAAGTGTGCACGTTGATTGATGGCAACGTTCGTGCCGGATTCAACGAAGTGATGTGGGATGGACGTAACAATGCCGGTATTCAGGTTGCTACCGGTATGTATATTTACCGCATCACAGCAGGCAGCTTTGTTTCATCGAAGAAGATGCTTCTGCTGAAGTAACATAAATCTGTAACTCACCTCAATGCGTGGCGCTTTTCCGGCGCCACGCATTTTTTGTTCCTACGGGTGAAGAAATATGTCATGGAGTTTGACCGAAACCGGGCAGAAGATGGTGCTTGCGGCAATGAAGACGAACAACGGTTGAGCGGATTGGTAGTGTTACCGTGTCACTCCAGTGTCATTCCGGCGAAAGCCGGAATCCGGAAATTTGAATGCCTGATGCCGCGTTAAACGCGGCATGACGTTCGGTTTTTGTTCCAACCCATCAAACTGTAACACGGCCAGCGGGTTGTCCAACTTGATTACACTCTTTTATTTGCCTACTTTGCCCCACAGTTTTTTCAAGGTGCTGCGTTATGCATATTACGTTCATTTAATTTAGTGTTCGTTGAAAAAGTGCAGCGCGAGATTCCATTCCCAAAGGGATACCCTTGGTACTCGCGCTGGCGATTTGCCTTCCCGCCGTACAAAGTGTGCTTTGGCAGGCGATTTGGAAAATCGCTCTACAGTTAACTGCGACAGCCATTTATCAAGACAAAAAATACCAAAAAATGCTTTTTTCAGCGAGAACTAATTAAACTTGACCGGTGATCCTATGGAATCTGTTAAGCAAGACGATTATCGTCTTTTGTTTCAGGACAATCCCAATCCGATGTGGGCGTACGACATGGAGACGTTTGCCTTTCTCGCTGTCAACGATGCGGCAGTAAAGCATTACGGGTATTCGCGCGAAGAATTTCTCTCGATGACGATCAAAGATATTCGTCCCCCGGAAGATGTGCCGAAACTTATTGAGCCTATCCGGCAGTCGCATGGATATAAGCAGTCAGGAATATGGAGACATAAGAAAAAGGACGGAACACTGATTGATGTTGAAATCACTTCGCATACGTCAATGTTTGCCGGGCGGCGTGCCGACATTGTGCTGATCAACGATGTTATCGAGCGGAGAAAAACCGAACAAGCGGCGCAGGAGCTTGCCGCAATTGTCGAATCGGCAAACGATGCCATCATCAATACAACGCTCGACGGAAGCGTGGTGAGCTGGAATCGTACCGCAGAGAGCATGTTTGGGTACACACAGGAGGAAATAGTCGGGCGTTCAGCGTCGGTGCTCGTGCCTCCCGGCCATCGGCAGAACGTTGACCGCCATCTGAAAATCATGGGAGAAGGAAACAGTGTCGAAAAGTACGAAACAAATTTACTGAAGAAAGGTGGAATTGAAATTCCGGTTTCGCTTGTCTTTTCTCCGATGAAAAATGATTACGGCGTTGTTGCCGGGGCATCAATTATTGTGCGCGATATTACGGAGCGGAAAAAAGCTGAGAAGACTCTGGAAGAATTGACCGACAAGGAAGTTCTGAAAGGGACGCGGAAGATTTATACAGACCTTATTGTGATTGCAGCATTCACCGCGTGCATCTATTTTGCGGCATTGTATTTCAACGGATATGAGATTCTCACGAAGTGGGTTATGCAATACCATGACCAGCGCATTGATGAACTCTTTGTCACCATCTCTTTTCTCAGCGTTGCGTTCGCTGTTTTTGCCTTTCGACGGTGGAATGAAGACCAGCGCGAAATCAAACAGCTTGTAAAAGTAGAGCAGGCGCTGAAAACGCTGCACGACAATTTGGAAATACGGATTCAGGAACGAACCGTTGAACTGCGCGCATCGAACGAGGAATTGCAGTCCGAGGTCGAACGAAGGAAGCAGGCAGAATCCGCGCTGAAGAAAAGTGAAGAGCATTACAGAAATCTCGTCGAAAATATGAGCGAGCTCTATTACGTCGTTGACGATACAGGCAAGTTGACGTACGGAAGCCCGAGTTTTTTTGCGCAGAGCGGCTATTCGGAAGAAGAGGTGATGGGAACATCGTATGCCCGCCTTATTGCCCGGGAGGATAGAGAACGCATTATCAAATTTTATACCTACCATACTGCACAGGGAACAACTAACGCACAATGCACATTCCGCGCACGCCGGAAAGACGGCTCCACAGTGTGGGTAGAACAAATCACGCACTTCGAGCGCGATAAGAATGGAAATGTTCGTTCGTATCAGAATGTTACCCGCAATATTACCAAACGAAAAAAGGCGGAACAAGAACTGGAGCGGAGCGAAGAGATGTACCGCACGCTTGCCGAAGCCGCTCACGATATGATCTATGTTATCGGGCGCGGATATCGGCTATCCTATATCAATACTTTCGCCGCGAAACAATTCCGTTCAGTGCCTGAAAAAATTATTGGAAAACAAATAAAAGACCTATTTCCGGGTGAATCTTCCAAACTGATGGAAAAGAGCCTTGAAAACGTATTCAAGAATGGCGAACCATTATATCGGGAAAATATCATCCGGTTTTTCGACACCGATCTTTGGATCGGCACCTCGCTTGCACCGATCAAAGATGCGGCAGGCGCGGTCACTGCGGTTCTCGGCGTATCGCGCAACATTACCGAGCAGAAAAAAGCTGCAGAACAGATCATGCTGCTTGCCCACACAGTGAGAAGTATATCCGAGTGTGTGACCATCACCGATCTGAACAATGTCCTTTTCTTTGTGAATGAAAACGCTTTGAAAACCTATGGCTATAAGGAAGAAGAGCTTCTTGGCAAACATATCAGCATTATCCATTCGCCGAATAATCCGCCGGATAAAATTCAGGAAATTCTGACAGCAACATTGAGCGGAGGATGGCGCGGAGAGCTTCTGAACAAAAGAAAAGACGGAACCGAATTCCCGATATCCCTTTCGACGTCTGTTGTTCGCGATGATGCGCAGAGACCGGTTGCACTTGTCGGAGTGGCTACCGACGTGACGGAGCAAAGCCAAGTCAGGGAACGGCAAAAAAATCTTGAATCACAATTATATCAGGCGCAAAAGCTTGAATCAATCGGCACACTGGCAAGCGGCATCGCGCATGATTTCAACAATATCCTCGGCATTATTCTTGGACACGCGGCTCTTCTTGAGCGCATTTCAAATAATCCGCAGAGATTGCAGATATCCATGCAATCCATCGTGACTGCTGCTAACCGCGGCGCAAAGCTTGTAAAGCAAATGCTTACCTTTGCAAAGAAGGCTGACACATTTATTGATAACGTTCACGTGAACGCGACCATTTTGGAACTGGTGAAGCTCATGAATGAGACATTCCCCAAGGCGATCACTGTCACGACGACGTTCATTGATAACCCCTTGGCGATCCTTGGCGATGCGACACAGATCCATCAGGTCTTTTTGAATCTGTGTATCAATGCGCGGGATGCGATGCCTGAAGGGGGAACATTGAGCATCACCGTATCCAACATTCCTCTTAAAATTGCAAGAGAACAATTTCCAGCCGCGCACGCCCCGCATTATGTCCGAGTTGTTGTGAGCGACACCGGTACAGGAATGGACGAGATAACGCAGCGCAGAATCTTCGAGCCGTTCTTCACAACAAAAGAACCCGGTAAAGGAACCGGCTTAGGAATGGCGGTTGTCTATGGCATCATTGAAAGCCATAAAGGATTTATCAGTGTTGAAAGCGAGCTTGGCAAAGGGACAACATTCACAATTCTGCTTCCGGCGATGGAAGACGCTGCTTCGGAAGAAAAAACAGCCCCAACCCGTACAGAAACCGCTGGTGGGACAGAAACCATTATGGTTGTTGAGGATGAAGAATTGCTGCGGTCAATGCTGCAAATCAGCTTGGAGGAAAAGGGCTATACGGTGATAGCTGCCGCTGATGGCGAAGAGGCGGTGACAATTTACGCACAGCGTTATCGCGAGATCGCGCTGGTGCTGAGCGACGTTGGCCTTCCGAAAAAGACCGGCGATGCGTTGTTTCGCTCACTGAAAGAAATCAATCCGGCACTGAAAATGATTCTTGCCAGCGGATTTATGGAGCCGAACGATAAATCGGAAATTCTGAAAGCCGGTGTCAAAGAATTTGTGCAGAAGCCGTACGAGCTTTCAACGGTTTTCCGTGCGATACGGGAGATACTTGATATACAGGAGAGATAAAGATATGGAGAAAGACAATGATCTTTCTAAGTTTCTCATGTCTTCAATGTTCACTTGCTTCAATTTTCAAATTGCTCTATATTGTTTGAGCTTTTCTGCAATAATGTTTCCGGACAATGCCTATGAAATATCTTGCACTTTACCGCCTTCGGCGCAGCGTTCCATTTCTGCTGGTAATTCTTTTCTTCATCGGTTGTGGCCCCACGGTGTACTATGTAAAGCCCCCTGATTGGCGCGCGGAAAATAAGCGCGACTCAACAATTGCCTATTACTCACAATTTGATAAAGGCTGGAAATTTTATATTGATCCCGGGCATGGAGGAGAGGATCGTTTCAATCACGGTCCTGCAAACGATGTGATCGAAGCGGATATCAATCTCCGCACGGCAATGGATTTGGCGAACTACCTCCGCCAAGCCGGCGCGATTGTCTACATGTCGCGGACGAAAGACACAACTGTGACACTTAGTGATCGTCCGAAGCTTTCGAACGCCAGCGGCGCGGACATTTTTATTTCCGTACATCACAATGCTGTAGGAAACTCGCAGGATCGTTCTACGAATTTTACTTCGGTGTGGTACCATGCATATCCGACAGATGCGGACTATAACGCGTGCAATCAGGATATTGCGAAATATATTCAACGCGATCTTTCGTATGCCATGGGAAATCCCGGTTCGCCGAACTCCCCTACATTCGACGGTTCGATGAGCGATTATTCCATTTATCCGAATGCCGGTTTTGCGGTGCTGCGGCTTGCAAAAATTCCTGCGGTGCTTATCGAAGGTTCATTCTTCAGCAGCAAATATGAAGAGCAGCGCTTGAAGCTGGCGGAGTTCAACGACATTGAAGCGTGGGGAATTTTCAAAGGCGTCAGCCGGTATCTGAAAGCAGGAATTCCGAAACTGCAAATGATTTCAGATACGGTATCATCGTTGTATCGTCCGACACTTATTGTTCAAGCGAGCGATTCATCAGGCATAGATAAAAAATCTGTCGAGGTAAAACTGGATGGAAAAGAAGTTGAAAGCCAAGCCGAAGGCATGGTTGATACAGCGCTCAATCCTGATTCTACGCTGATCACATTTACTCCTGTCGCAGATCTTGCCAGCGGGCCCCATACGCTCGATGTCGTCGTTCGCAACAACAACGGCAATGCCTCGTTTCCTTTTCAAAAAGATATTATCGTTATGCCTCCGGTGGATTCGCTTGTGATTGAAGCAACGCCGCCGAGGCTGCCGGCGGCAAACGGCGCTCTCAGCGCGGTAACCGTTCAGGCATTTGACGTAAAAGGAAACCCGTCTGCCGATGGAACACAGATTTTTCTTTCAGCAACTGGAGGCGCAATAGATGGTCTCCACCTTAAAGGTGGAGACCATCCTGCTTCCGTTGTAACAATCATGAACGGCACAGCGTTGGCATATTTCACACCGAATGCACTTGCAGGGACTGACACGATTACGGCATCGGCTTCCGGGAAATCGTGGAAGACGATCGTTGCAGTACAATCGTCTTCTGAAAAAATTCTGACCGGAAAAATTTTCTCTGCGGCAGATTCTCTTCCGCTTGCCGGCGCAGAGATTGTCAGCCACAAAGAATTACCGACGCCATTTGCGCTTCCTTTAAGAACCGAAACGTATCTCGACGGCCGGTATATTCTTTACGATGATTTGAACGACACCGCACATCTCGACATCGGGCAAAGCGGCTATTACGGCAGAAGCGAAGCAATTCCGACAGCAACAAGTGTGACAACAGCAGATTTCTATCTGACTCCTGTTGCAAACGGAATTCTTTTAGGAAAGAAATTCATTCTCGACGCACAATTCGGCGGTGCAGAAACCGGGCCGGTCGCTCAGCAGAACGGAGCACCGCTTCGCACATCCGATGTAAATCTTGCCATCGTGCGTCAGCTTGCGCGATTGCTTTCAGCCGCCGGCTCCCGCTTAGCGCTTGTGCGCAAGTATGATGTTTCGCTGACCGAACATGAGCGGCTTGAATATACAAACGCGCAAAAAACCGGAGATCCTTTTGAAAAGCGGTTATACATTTCGGTGAATGCGACGGATACTTCCGGAAAATGCCGCGTGTTTGCCGACCCGACAGTGGAGCGGACGCGGATTGGTCAGTCGTTGTTGTGGGGACTTTCGACGACAATTCATCACGATACCACGGCGGTGCAATTTGGACGCGCGCCGTTTTTCGATAACATTCCATTTGGCGCGCTGGAATTATACCTTCCGGCAGTTTCCGATACTCTGTATTCTGCGCCGATAAACTACGCTGCTGACCAATGTGCGTGGGGAATTTATCGCGGCTTGTTGAAGGCGAACGGCTATCAGGAAACTGCGGCGACAACTTTTTCACAGCCGGCAGGAACGGTTCCGCCGTATGCGACAGTGGTGTTGGATAACACTCTGAGCACGGTTAGCGCCGGAGACGGCTCGTTTGTGTTTTACGGAGTATTGAGCGGCGAACATCGCACACGTGTGGAAGGAAAGTGAACAAGCTCCAAAAGATTTATATTTTAAGCTTCAGGGCTCAAAATTTTGGCAAACGGATTACCGGATGATTGGAATGGGACATTACTTCCATCTATCCAATCATCCAACAATCTACATTCAAAAGTCCTGTCCGTGATGTATAATCACTTTTTTAACCTTCGATAATTGAGGAGAATTCGATGCTCAACTATGTGTGGATTGGGTTAATAGCGATAGGCATTCTTGTTGCTGTCGGCAATGATATTAATGATGAAGTTCAGAATACCTATCGCAACGGTGTTCCCCTTGAAGCAACGCTGACATTGCAGCCGGTGCCATCCGCAATGTATTCAACATGGAAAGGCGAATTGACAATTCCGGCCTCCGCGTTCAATCAGTTCTACGGCATTCGTTCTCAACAGACGGATGTCCATCAGCAAGTTGTTGTCATGACCTCGAACAAGGGCGTGACGACACTGTCGTTACCGGTTGGAAGTTCGACGCCGGAATTCTGGAAAAAAATGGCGGACAATGCCGGCCAGAAAGATCAGCTTTCAGCCGATGTACGTTCGCTGAATTTCTCAGGCGACCATGCAACGGCACAGGCATCATTTGTTCTTGAAAAAGTGAATTATGTAAAAGTCCGCGCAGTGACGAAAGCGGCACTTGATTATGCCAACACCGCAGTGACAATTTCTCTCGGATTGATAGGCATTATGGCGCTGTGGCTTGGTGTGATGAAAGTTGCCGAAGAAGCCGGCTTGCTGAGAATTCTGACGAAGCTTCTCACGCCTCTCACGCGCCGTCTTTTTCCTGAAGTCCCGCCAGATCACCCGGCGGTCGGTGCAATGATCATGAACGTTGCCGCGAACATGCTTGGCTTGAACAATGCGGCAACTCCGCTCGGATTGAAAGCAATGGAAGAATTGAACAAGCTCAATCCGAAAGTCGGCACCGCAACAAACGCCATGTGCACGTTTTTGGTTATTAACACAGCGGGACTGACATTTATTCCGGCAACCGCGATTGCTGTGCGTGCCGCCGCCGGTTCTGCCGATCCGGGAATTATCATCGGCACATCAATTTTCGGCGCCACATGTGCTACCATCGCAGGGTTGATTGCGGTGAAAGTGCTTCAGCGGCTGCCGTGGTACAAAGTTGAAGTTGAAAAGAGTGCCTCTGGCGATACGGAGGCAAACAATGGTTGAACTATTCCGAAATATTGTCAATATTATTTCAGTTGCAGCGATTCCTTTGTTGATTATCGTCTTCTTGGGATGGGGCTTTTTCAAGAAGGTGAAAGTGTACGAAGTGTTCGTTGAAGGAGCGAAAGACGGATTCACGGTAGCAATAAAAATTATTCCTTACCTTGTTGCAATGCTGGTTGCAATCGGAATTTTTCGCGCCAGCGGCGCCATGGATGTTGTCACGACGCTTCTCAAACCGATCACAAATCTCATCGGAATGCCGGCGGAATCGCTGCCGATGGCGCTGATGCGCCCGTTGTCTGGAAGCGGCTCTTTGGGACTTATGACGGAGATCATGAAAGTTCACGGGCCGGATTCGTTTATTGGAGTGTTGGTTTCAACGATGTACGGAAGTTCGGAAACGACATTCTACGTGCTTGCTGTCTATTTCGGCGCTGTCGGCATTAAAAACTTCCGTCACGCGCTGCCGGCAGGAATTATTGCTGATATTTTTGGAATGTTGGGTGCAGTATTTATTTGTAGAATTCTTTTTGGAGTATAATTGTATGCGCAGTCTGTTTTTGAGTGTTGTTGTTCTCGCAGGATTTCTTTTTCTCACTCCCGAATCTTTTGCTCAGGCCGCAAAACGCGGTACGCCGAATGCGTCGGATCAAAATACAATGACCGCCGGTTTGGGAATGACATGGATTGACGGACAGCCGTATTATCTTGTCAACATCGCGCCAGAGCTTGCGTTCGGAAAATTCGGCGTTGGCCTTGACCTTAATTTGTATGTCAGCAGTAAAGATCGGTCAATCCGTTGGGCAGAATTGCAGCGCGGAAGATTCATCCGGTATTTACGCTGGGGGCAAAAAGGTGACGATGTGTACGCGCGTGTCGGTGTGCTGGATTACGCGCAGCTCGGACACGGCTCCATCATGTATTTATATAGGAATAGCCCGAGCTTTGATGACCGGCGGCTTGGTGCGGAATTCGATCTTGATTTCGGTAAAACCGGATTTGAAACAGTCTATGGCGACTTTACCGAACCCGGCGTTTTTGGAATCCGCGGCTACGTCCGTCCCTTGCAATATACAACCCTTGCTCCGGTGCCGATCATCGGCGGACTTGAAATCGGTGCGACGTGGGCAGGAGATTATCGAAAAGATTCACGGGATACAAATGTTACATTTGTTTCGTCAATTCCGCAAAAGGAAAATCTCGGCACAATGAACATTCTCGGCGCCGACCTCGGTTTGCCTTTGCTTCGCGTCCCGATGGTCAGCTCGACGTTGTATTTTGATTATGCGAAGATCATTCATTTCGGCAGCGGCGAAGCGCTTGGGCTGCAGACAGATTTTTCCGGGCTGGGCATTTTCAATATTTTCACAAAGTTTGAACGGCGATGGTCAGGCGATCATTACATTCCGGATTATTTCGATGCGTTTTATGAGCTTGAACGGTATCAGTTGAATGGCACATTCTTCTCAAGTAAAGCGCAGACGCTCAGTCAATTGGTGTCGCCGGGTCCCGGTTATTTTGGCGATTTAACAATTGCTATTCTTGGAAGGCTGCAAATCCGCGGAACGTATTCAAAGCTTGACAACGATCCGAAAAGCGGTATCCTGCATCTTGGCGCTTCCACCGGTAACATGCTGCCGGTAATTGTTCTCGATGCGGGTTATGACAAAAAATATATTCAGAACAATAAGGATATTTTTACGCTCGATGATCGCTCGCTGTTGTATGCATCAGTTGGGTACAAGCCATATCCATTCATGATCGTTTCAATGCTGTACACATGGACATTCGCGCCGGTCACCGATGCGAACGGCAACACAAGCTACAAAACACAAAAACGTGTGGAGCCGAAGGTTTCGATAGTATTTCCGTTGTAGAAATTGAATTACTTGAGCGCTGAGTGAAGACGCGTGTCGGAAAAGTCAACCCTAATGAGATTTTCAGTATAGTCGTCATTTCGTCAGTTTTCGCGCCGGTGGTTTTTCACAAAACGCCGGCGCAGAAGTTTGTATCGGCAGCATTTTTCCTTTCGTTTAATAATCTTTCCATTACCGGACTCGATTAAATTCCTATGAATATCTTCAATCAGCTTGTCGTTTCCTCTCTTTCTTTCACTCCAAAATTTATTGTTGCTAAAGTTGCCGATCGTTATATTGCGGGCGAACACCTTGCAGATGCGGTTTCAACTGTGAAGCAGTTGAATTCCAAAGGCGTCATGGCAACGATTGATGTGCTCGGCGAAGATGTGACAACACGTGAAGAGGCGACTGCATCACGCGATGCGTGTGTCAACGTCCTTAGCGCAATTGCCCAACACTCGCTCAATGCCAATCTTTCCGTGAAGCTCACGCAGATCGGTTTGAAGATTGACAAGGAGTTTTGCCGTGAGAACGTTGAAACGATTCTTTCTGCAGCGCGAGCGGCAAATAATTTCGTCCGGATTGATATGGAAGACCACACCTGCACGGATGATACGCTTGCTGTTTATCGTGCCGTGCGGTCCGCCTTCGGCGGATCCAACGTCGGCATTGTGATTCAGGCGTACTTGCGGCGCAGCGAAGATGACGTGAAAACACTTGCCGCCGAAGGAGCAAACGTGCGTTTATGCAAAGGCATATACAACGAATCGCCGGCAATTGCATTCAAAGACCGGAGAGAGATTCAGCAAAATTATATCCGGCTTCTCAAAATTCTTTTCAATGCCAAGTGCCGCGTCGGCATTGCGACGCATGACGACGTGTTGATTGACGCCGCGTCACAAATTATTCAGGATTTACATCTGACTCCGCAGGACTATGAATTTCAAATGCTGCTCGGCGTGCGAAGCGAGCGGCGCGCTCAGCTTGTGAGGGAAGGACATCGTCTGCGCGTGTACACGCCGTTCGGGAAACAGTGGTACGCGTACTCGATTCGCCGGTTGAAAGAAAATCCGCAGATCGCTGGTTACGTTTTCAAAGCAATGTTCGAAACGCAGCGGGAGAAATAACCACAATGAAATTTTTCAAACACACTATCATATAATCATTTTCAAGGAGAGGCACATGGCAGAAGCTCCTGTTGCAAAAGCACCTATGAAATTCGAGCCGTTCATCGCTCCGGGCCAGAACGTCACGGAATTTTCCGTTAAAGCGATCGTGACTGGCGCGTTGTTCGGAATCTTATTCGGTGCGGCGTCGGTCTATCTTGCGTTGAAAGCCGGCTTGACCGTGTCGGCGTCAATTCCAATCGCCGTGCTTGCAATTTCACTTGGCAGAAAATTCCTTCACACGACGATTCTGGAAAACAACATCATTCAAACGACCGGTTCCGCAGGTGAATCCATTGCGGCAGGCGTTGTGTTCACCTTGCCGGGATTTCTTTTTCTCACGGCGAGCGCAAGCGGGAAATCGGGCGCGGATTTTTTCAATTACTGGACAATTCTGACGCTGGCAATGTTCGGCGGTTTGCTCGGAACGTTGATGATGATTCCGCTGCGCCGCTCGCTTATTGTGAACGAGCACGGCAACCTTCCGTATCCTGAAGGTACGGCATGCGCTTCGGTACTGATTGCGGGCGAAAAAGGAGGCGACTTTGCAAAGACAGCGTACCAAGGATTAGGATTTGCACTTGTCTATGCTCTGCTGCAAAAAGTATTTCACGTGGTGGCAGAAACTCCTGCATGGGCAACGAGACAAACAAACAAAATTTTTCCATCGGCGACTCTTAATGCAGACATTACTCCGGAATATATGGGCGTCGGGTACATTATCGGACCGCGCATTGCCGGTGTGCTCGTAGCGGGCGGTGTTCTCGCATGGCTCGGAATTATTCCGCTCATTGCCTCGCTTGTTCCGCAGGATATTATTGCAACGCAATTAGTAAAGCTGGGATACCTGAAAGATATTATGTCAGCGGGCGGCAGGGGCGGATGGGACCCGACCACACACACATTTGCCGATACAGCATCGGCAGTGTACTGGGCGTATGTTCGTAATATCGGCGCAGGCGCAGTGGCAATGGGCGGACTGATTACATTGATAAAAACATTTCCAACGATCGCTGCTTCGTTCAAACAAAGTCTCGGCTCGTTGAAGAATAAACAGATCGCCAGCAGCATTGCCCGCACCGACCGCGATCTTTCATTCATGACCGTCATCGTCGGAAGCATCGGCCTTGTGCTCGTGATGGCATTCCTTCCGCAGATTCCCGGCAACTCACTCTTCAATAAATTGCTGCTCGGCGTGCTTGTTGTCGTGTTCGGGTTTTTCTTTGTGACAGTTTCAAGCCGTATTGTCGGCATCATTGGTTCGAGTTCGAATCCAATTTCCGGAATGACAATTGCGACGTTGATGGGGACAAGCCTGATCTTCATTGCGGTAGGCTGGACGGGAAGTTTTTATGAACCGATGGCATTGGTTGTCGGCAGCATGATCTGCATTGCGGCGGCGAATGCCGGTGCGACAAGCCAGGATTTGAAAACCGGCTACCTCGTCGGTGCAACGCCAAAGTACCAGCAGCTGAGTTTATTTGTCGGCGCGATTGTTTCTTCAATTATTATCGGCGCAACAATTAAATTGCTCGACCAGCCGACGCCGGATATGATGGCGCAGGGAATTGTTCATGCTATCGGCAGCGACAAATTTCCTGCACCGCAAGGCACATTGATGGCAACACTGATCAAAGGACTTCTTTCTTTCAATCTTGACTGGCAGGTTGTTCTTGTCGGCGCGTTTCTTGCAATCACCGTTGAGTTGTGCGGCGTAAACGCGCTTTCGTTTGCAGTCGGCGCGTATCTTCCGCTGTCAACCACGCTTCCGATTTTTGTCGGCGGAGCGATCAAAGGTGTTGCAGATTGGGTGGCAAAGCGCAAACACGAAACGATTGAAGAAAGCGAGCTTGGTCCAGGCAGTTTGTATGCAACCGGACTTGTTGCAGGCGGTGCACTTGCCGGAGTGATCATTGCGCTGCTTTCGGTGAACGACAGCGTCTTTAAGTTTCTTGAGAAGATCAGTGCCGAAGGATGGCTTACGAACTCGTTTGGAGATGCGGGTTACCAAATTTTGGGCGTCTTGATTTTTGCCATCATGGGATTGACGCTGTACAAAACAGCCCGGAAACCAATGGCGAAATGAAAAACGGATAGATGGGTTATTGGATGAATGGATTAATGGTACCAGGTTTTCTCCAATAATCCATCAATCCGGCGTTGTATTCTCTGTGGCTAAAAGAAAACTGAAAGGAATACCTTTATGGCAAGTGCAACTGATGGATTACAGCCGGAACTTGTGTGGAAATATTTTGCCGAGATCAGCAGGATTCCGCGCGGTTCGAAAAATGAACGGCAAATCTCAAACTATGTTTTTCAAACGGCAAAAAAACTTGGACTGGAAGCGGTGCAGGATAAATTTATGAATGTTGTCGTTCGCAAGCCTGCATCACCGGGGCGTGGACACGTTCCGATGGTGTGTCTTCAAGGCCATCTTGATATGGTGTGTGAAAAGAATAACAACACCGTTCACAATTTCCTGAAAGACCCGCTTGAGCTGGTGCGTGACGGAAATGTTATTCGTGCGAACGGAACGACGCTCGGCGCCGATAACGGCATTGCTGTAGCGACAAATCTTGCCATTATGGAAGACAAGACGTTACAGCACGGTCCGCTTGAATTTCTTTTCACAGTGGATGAAGAAACGGGATTGACCGGTGTAAACAATCTTGCACCCGGCTTTTTGAAAAGCACGACGCTTCTCAATCTCGATTCTGAAGAAGAAGGCGAATTGTACGTCGGCTGCTCCGGCGGACGAAACACGGACGGAATATGGAAAGCAGAATTTGAGGCGGTACCTGCAAAACATGTTGCGGTGAAACTTCATGTGAAAGGATTGCGCGGCGGACATTCCGGATTAGAAATTGACAAAGGGCGCGGCAACTCGATCAAGATCATTAACAGGGTGTTGATTGCTCTATCGGAGCTTGGCGCACGCATCGCTTCCATTGAAGGAGGGAATAAAAGCAACGCCATTCCGCGCGAAGCGGAAGCGCTTGTCTTTATTCCTGCAAAGAATTTAGATGTAGCAAGCGCCCGCACTGGCGAGTTCAATGAGATCATCAAAGCAGAATTGAAAACAAATGAACCCGGTCTCACAATCACACTGGAAGGAATAAAAGCAAAAGGGAAAGTGCTGAAGAAATCGCTGCAGAAAAAAATGCTGCAAACGATCTCGGCGCTTCCGCACGGTGTGATGAAAATGAGTGCCGATATTTCGTGGCTTGTTGAGACGTCAACGAATGTGGCGATTATTCGTACGGAAAAGAGGCGCATTGTGCTGACGACAAGCCAGCGTAGTTCCGTCGCATCGGAGAACGACGAGATATGTCAAACGGTTGCAAATGTTTTTCTGCTCGGCAGCGCCGATGTGAAAGCGTCCGAAGGATATCCGGGATGGAAACCGAATATGGACTCGCGGATTTTGCATATTGCACAGGAGACGTACAAATCGTTGTATGGAAAAGAACCGGCAGTGAAGGCGGTCCATGCCGGGCTCGAATGCGGCATCATCGGCGAACGGTATCCGGGAATGGATATGGTTTCTTTCGGTCCGACAATGGTCGGCGTCCATTCGCCCGACGAGAAATTGTACATTGACACCGTCGGAAAGTTTTGGAATTTTCTTCTCGGCATTCTGAAGAATATTAATTAGCCTGCAGTTAAGCAAAAAACTGACAAAGATTCTTCACCTTGTCGGGGTCAGTTTTCTTCGGGAAAAGACCGTCAGAACTTGATTGCATCGCAGAATTGAACATTGTATATTTGTTCGTAAATTCATTCTCACTTTAATTTTTCATCGCGGCAATGGCAAAAGCAAAAACAACTGCGTCGGTTCTTGTCGTTGATGATGAAGAAGCATTCCGCAATGTGTTGAGCGAGCTGCTGATTCCGGAAGGCTATCTTGTCACAACTGCTGAAGATGGCGGCGAAGCAATTAATGCAGTGCAATCAACTTCGTTCGATTGTGTTTTGCTCGATGTAAAGATGCCCCACATTGACGGATTGGAAGTTCTGTCATTCATCAAATCGCATTACATTGACACGCAGGTCATCATGCTCACCAGCGTGGACGATGTGAAAATAGCCGTCGAGTGCATGAAGTTAGGCGCATTTCATTATTTAACGAAGCCGGATTCTACCGACGAACTGCTTCCTATAATCGAGCACGCGCTCGAGCACCGTCACCTTATCATTGAAAATAAAGTGATGAAATCCGAGCTTGCACGCCTGGCGTCATCGTCGCAGATTATCGGACAAAGCCTGTCGTTTTTGCAGGTACTGGAACTGGCAAGCCGGGTTGCTCCGACGGATTCAACAGTGCTGATTGAAGGAGCAAGCGGAACCGGCAAAGAACTGTTTGCAAATTTTTTATACCGCAATAGTCCGCGCAATGAAAAACCGTTCGTTGCGCTCAACTGTGCTTCGATTGCTGAAACGTTGATCGAGAGCGAGTTGTTCGGGCACGAAAAAGGATCGTTCACCGATGCGCATCAAATGCGGCAAGGACTGGTGGAAATTGCGAACGGCGGAACACTGTTCCTTGATGAAATCGGAGAGATCAGTTCCGTGTTTCAGCCAAAGCTGCTACGCTTTATTCAAACAGGAGAATTTCGCCGCGTCGGCGGAAACAAAACCATGAAATCCGACGTGCGTATCATTTCCGCAACCAATCGTCATCTTGATGATGAAGTAAAAGCGGGGCGCTTCCGGGAAGATTTGCTATACCGGTTGAATGTCATCACGCTGCGCATTCCACCCTTGCGTGAGCGCCGGGAAGATATTCCGGTGCTTGCAAAAAACATCCTCCAACGGAAGGCCAGAGCGCGACGTCCCGTGAAGTTAAGTGAAGAGGCATTGAACGCGTTATGTGAGTATGATTGGCCCGGCAATGTACGTGAGTTGGAGAATGTGCTTGAGCGCGCAGCCATTCTTTCCGCAGATGAAATTATCCATCCAAAAGACCTGGCGCTTCCCCGGCACATAGTGACTGTCGCGGCATCTCAACCCGACGGCGTGAACAGAAAACTCGGCACAACAATTTCCCTCCGGGAAATCGAGCGCGATCACATTGACGGGGTTCTACAGCAGACAAAATGGAATAAAATTGTTGCTGCAAAAATTCTCGGCATCAGTCTGAAAACACTCTACACTAAAATTCAGCAGTACAATCTCAGCCGCCCCCAATAGCTCGTTCTATTTCACAAGCACCATTTTTTTTATCGCGGTAAACGTTCCCGCCTGAAGGCGATAAATGTACATGCCGCTCGCCAGCTTTGCCATCTTGAACACAACATGATAATGCCCGGCCGCCTCAGTTCGATTAACGAGCACCGCAACGCGCTCACCCAGCGTGTTGAACACTTCAAGCACCACCTTCGCTGTCTGCGGAATGTCGTACTCAATGGTTGTTGACGGATTGAACGGGTTTGGATAATTCTGCTCAAGATAAAAGCTCGAGGGTACGATTTTCACATTGCCAATGAGCGCTGATTCTGTTTGATAGCGCAGCGGCAGCGGAACATTTTGATTGGTGATGCCATTTTTCAATGAAGTGAGAGCAAGCCGGTATTCTCTGTTCCGCTGTGTATCCCACAATGTCAATGAAAGAGCTTCTCCTTCGTTTGCGCCCTGAATGCCCGGAGTGAGCGTATCACTGCCCCATATTGTTAAAGCGCACTTCCCGGCTTGAATAACTCCGCTTCCGATAAGATTGCCGCCGCTTGACCATGCGCCGATTTCGTCTCCATCTCGAAACAACGATGATTCAATAAGCAGGATTGCATTATTGCCGGTATTAATGTCGGGAAGAGGGTAATGAGTGCCAGCCATTGCCGCGGTTATCAGAGTCTTGTGCATTGTTGTCGTGCCGGCGATGGTTCCAGCACCGCTCTGAATATCATTTGGGGGATAGAGCAGGCTGGCATTTTTTGTTATATACACTTTATATCCTTCGCCCGGATTCATTGTGCCGATCGTGTTGATATTAAATTGCGGCCAGAAAATATCACCGTCGTTGTTTTTCACAAGCACGAGTTGACTTTTGATTTTTGCCAATGCCACATCAGGCATCATCGGTGTTGTGCGGAGGTACGCAACCAAATTCCAGCCGGTGGTTAACGGAATCGTTGTTGACTCAGGTACAGCAATGGCGCCGGTAACAGCCAATGTGCCCGCCGATTGCATGTAGATTTGGTATCCTTGCCGGAAATTCCAAAAATGAATTTCGTTGATGTTGGAATCAGGCCAGAAAACATTTCCCGCATCGTCTTTTATTACCGCCATCTCCGGCGCGATGCTTGCGGTAAGCGATTGAAGTGATGAATCATTTGGCATAATGTAGCTTGACACCATATTCCATCCGTCATGAAGATGAATGGTCTGAGTATGGTTGGGAATTGCTGTGAGCGATTGAACTGCATAAACGCCGTCCATAGCATACGTCGCAGCATTTTTTCCCGACGTGTATAGTACATTCGTTTCGTATTCTTTTCCCGTTGAAGGCTGATAGAAATGAATCAGGATCGTATCGCCTGCAGCAAATCCGTCTTTCACTCCGGTCTGCGGATTATCTCCCCACGCAGTGATCGTCATGTTCGTCCCCGGTTCCCAGCGGCTGTAACCCGCACATACGAGAGAGCTGCCGAAGCCGGCCTGTCCGCCGCTTGTTTGGCGGAAAAACACGCCGATATAATCACCCGCCTCAAGAGGTTGTTTATCAATTGTCGGATTGACCGATGATGTGATAAGTACCGTTGCATTGTTGCCGGTATTGCTGACAAATTCCCACGACGGCGGCGCGAGCGTATCAGTTGCTGTTGTGAAACGCGCTGTTGATGACCACCCGCTTGCCGCATAAGCGTTTGAAGACTGCACCCGCCAAAAATATTCTGTATTCGGCAGCAGAGTGCCGGGCGCATACGACGTATCAATGATCCATTCCTGATCGAACGCCGGCGAAACAAATGTCGAATCGGCAGCGATTTGAACGCGGTACCATGAAGTGCCGGCAGTTGAGTTCCAATGCAGTGTTGGCCGTGTCGGAACACCTTGCATGTAGTGCGGCGGGAGAAGAGCAGAAGGTGCCGGGGGCGGAGTTGTTGAGCCCTGAAGTCCCATCGTTACTGTTTGCAAAAGGCGGTCGCGATTTGAAAAACTTGCCGGCAGCATTCCGCCGCCAAGTTCCCAAATGATAACACCGCCAAGCCCTTTCTGTCTCACATAATCTATTTTTTTCTTTACGGACATTTCGTTGTCGTACGAAATAAATTTGTCGTTTGCCGAACCCGGGTTATCAATGCTGAGATATGATGCCTGCGCGGTCGAATCCCACCGATAATATTCCGGTTTATAATACTGCTGCATGAGCGTGAAGTACGGAACATTGGCTTGCACCGCAGGCGGGGAAGTCCAGCTTTGCCCCGGCGCAGTTGCGCCGCCTGTAGATGTGCCATCTCCGCCGCTCCAAACGTAACCATAAAAATCTATTCCAATCCCTAATTTATTTGCCGGAACTCCAACAGAAAGAAAAGCATCAACCTCATTGTCCGCCGAAGGGATAAGTCCGCCAGTGCTTGGGAAATGTAAACCGCCATCGGAAATCGGCGAGTTGTGCCATGTTACCCAGCCGGGCCACGCACCGGACATATCATATGTCATCAAATTAATCTGATCAAAGTCTTTATAGATTGCTGTAAAAACGACTGCCTGTGTTCCGTTTGCCGATGTCAGCAGAGGCCGTGGAGTGATTTGATCTAATCGCGCTCTGAGATCGGTGATAAAATTAGCGTACGGTACAGCGTCTGCGACTTCATCGAGATATTCCCAATCAATATCTATTCCGTCATATCCTCTTCGCTGCATAAAGCCAACGAGGTTGTCAATGAATTTAGGAAGTGTTAGAAGGCTTGTTGCACCTAAAAATGCATCGCGCGTTCCTGCACCGCCGACACAGATCAGGACTTTTTTTCCTGCGGCGTGAGCGTGCGAAATAAGTGTCGCTGAATTTGATGCGAGGATGCTGTTTGAGGTACTGTCTAATGAACCATCTGCTTTCGGTACAAGAGAAAAGTGAATGATATCGGTGACAGCGTTGTAGTCAATGTCTTGTGCGGGGAGCGCGCCGTTGTTGAATTGCCCTTGCATCCATCCGGCATAGTACGCTGTAACCCAGATATCGGACTGTGCATAAATCAACGCTTCTTCACTGCCGTGACAGAGCGGAAGAAAAAACATTATGAAGACGATGAATTTCTTCATTGCTGACTCTTCAATGCTCTATAAAAAAGTGTGCCATTTACTATTCGGTTGCTCTAACGCAATCGTATAGCTTTTTCTTTATCAAAAATTTTGTGAACGACGAAACCTGCTCCCGAACCTTCGCCTGCGAGAAAGGTGGATAAGACAAATATTTTCCGTACGACTGAAATGGTGTACATAAATTAAAATAAGAAATTTGAAATTATGCGCAACCGCATTAATGCGTTTTAATGACAATTTTTTTAAAAAACTGACTCAAATTTACACACCTATACAAAAAACTGGAGCGGTATTACACACTTGATGCCATTTGTGTTTTGCCGAATTGTTAATAATTGCTGTGAACAGGTTATAAATGCAATTTTAAGTTTATTGCTGTTTGGCATATTGTTTGCCGTTATTGAATTGAAGAGGATTCGCTGCGCACGGAGAATTTTCGGTTATCACATGGAATCATGAGAAGGCTTCTAAAGAAATTTTTTTCTGAAATGAAAAAATCACAGTTGCCCGATTTTCCAGTGAGGACGTTCGATATAGAACGCCCTCACTCGGCAAGCATTATTATTGACAACTACAATTACGCGGACTTCGTCGGCGAAGCAATCGAAAGCGCTCTTGCACAAACACATCCGGCGCAAGTTGTTGTAGTTGATGATGGCTCTACCGATGAATCGAGAGATGTGATTCAGTCATTTGGAGAACGGGTTGAGACTGTTTTCAAGAGCAACGGCGGCCAGGCGTCAGCGTTGAACGCAGGTTTTGCAAAATCTACAGGAGACATAATTTTTTTTCTCGATGCCGACGATATGCTTGAGCCGTATGCCGTTGCAGAGATGCTAAAGTGCTGGCGTTTGGGAACAGTTCTGGCTCATTACCCGATGACTATCATTGATGTGCATAGTGTGGAACACGGCACTATGCCAGGTGCGCCTGCCCGGCTTGCCGATGGTGATGTGCGTTCTGAATTACTTGCAAATGGTGGGTTTGCTTCAACAGTCATGAGTGGAATGACATTTTCCCATGCTGCTCTTCACCGCGTGATGCCTATGCCCGAATGTGACTTTGTATATGCGGCGGACGGCTATTTGTTGCGCGCTGTCGCGTTTCTCGGTTCCATACAGTATGTTGAAACTAGGCTTGCCCGCTATCGTCTTCACAGTAGAAATGATTCCGATCCGCTGAATGCACCCAATGGGTTGGCAGCAGGGTTTCGTAAAAAAATCCGGTACTCCCAAAATGAATTTGAGACGACACGAAAGTTTGCAAAAATTCACGGACTTCCTGTTGCATCGGATCTTGGTGAACGTGATGCAGATTTTTTGAGCTACCGTTTATTTTCACTTTTGATTGATCCGGTTCATCATCCGATTTTGAGTGATCACCGTTTTAATCTGTTGTGCCGCTATGTTATCAGGCGTTGGGTTTCGTCATGGTCCCTTCGCCGCCGAGTCATGTCAATTTCATTGGCAATTGCTGCTTCGTTCGTCAATGCTCGCAACGCATCGAAATTGATTCAATGGATGCACCATACAAACAGCCGTCCCCGGTGGTTTCAAAATCTTGCAAGCACGCTTAGAGAATCAGCTAATTCTAATGTTCAGGTTGAAACGGAGTGAAAATTTTGACAATAATTAATGGAAATATGGTACGTTTTGATTTATTTGCATCTTTGAACATACCATTCTTTGAAGGAAAGGGTAATCTGTACCGGTGATGAAAGAATCTAACTACATTATACTAAACAATGCCAAAGTGTTGTTGATTGCGCAGATCATTACATGGGCATCGTCGTTCGTGTTAATCATGCTGCTCCCGCGCTATCTTGGCGCAGATGAATACGGCCACTTATACTTTGTCATTTCGCTCACCATGCTCGGTGCAATGGTGGTTGATCTTGGCCTTGGCAACTTCTTCGTTAAAGAAATTGCGCGGGATAGATCAAAGGTCAACGAATTCTTCATGAACGGCATTGGGCTCAGAGCAGTTGCATGGGTAGCGGTGATGGCCGGGCTGTTCCTTTATGTTTGGGTGATGGGATATTCACAAGAGACATTTACGCTTCTTTTCATCCTCGGCTTTGGAAAGCTTTTTGAAATGATTGCCGATCTGGGGCATCGTGTTTTTCAGAGTTTCGAGCGACTGGTCTATCGTTCCATTGCATTGGTTGTCCAGCAAGTTTCGCTTGCAATCATTGCCGTCGCGATGATTTTTGCCGGTTATGGGATTGTCTGGATTGCAGCGGCGATGACGTTTAGCGTTCTGCTGAATTTTCTTGCCTGTTTTTATTTTCTTCCTCGTCTTGTTGTTCTGAAATTCCGGATGCAGTTGTCAACATGGCTCGGCATTCTTCGCGGAGGATTACCGTTTCTTGTTGCATCATTTTTTTCGTTCGTTTATTTCCGGATCGATGTTGTTATGCTTTCTTCCATGGCGAGCAATCGTGTCGTAGGATGGTACGGTGCGCCGTATAAGCTGTTTGATACACTGATGTTTTTCCCTTCGATTATGTTCGTCGTGGTATTTCCGGTTTTCTCAAGACTGTGGAAAGAATCGAAAGAGGAATTTATACAAAGCGCCCGGCGAGCCCTTGATTTAACACTAATCGTTGGTGTCTTTGCCGGCTTCTCTCTTATTGTGCTTGCCAGGCCGGTAATTGATTTTCTTTTCGGACTTCGGCAATATGCACCCTCGGTAATTCTTCTTCAGGGGCTTGCAGTCTGTATTCCACTGGTTTATGCCAATTTTGTTATCGGCGCGGTTGATACTTCATCGGACAAGCAAAAGGAGATTTCTGTTGTCGCCATTATCGCCACGGTCATTAACATCGGGTTGAATCTCTGGATGATTCCGTTCTTTCAAAAGTCGTACGGCAACGGTGCGATCGGCGCTATGATCGCAACGACGATTACCGAAATTTGTGTGATGGTAATGGATATTTATCTTCTTCCAAAAGGATGTTTCAGTGCGGAGAATGTTCTTCTTGCAGAAAAATCAGTTGCGGCGGGAATTGTGGCGGGAGCTATTCTTTGGTACGCTGAAAGTAATTTGCATCTCTGGTATATCAGCGGAATCATTGGCGCGGTCGTCTATGCCGTATTGCTTGTTGCTGCAAAAGTGCTTACGAAGCGGGAGTGGGAAATAGCGAAGAGTTTTTTGAAAACGCGCCGCAGCACTGCCTTTGCATCTCAGCATGTACCGGCAGACGCAGCGGGCAAATAGAGAAGAACATTAAAAACAGAAAACCCGCCTCGCCTATTAGACGGGACGGGTTTTTCTGTTGTCTGCGCGCTGCCTTACCTGCGAGGGGCCTGGCGCAGTGTATCCTAAGATGAGGTGTAGGACACCTACGAGGTGCCCTGCATCTGGTATTTTCCTACTTCATCAAAATCATTCGCTTTGTCATCACGAACGGCTTCGCATTTTGACCGCTCAGGTCTACTGCTGTTATGCGGTAGAAATAAGCTCCGCTCGGCAGCGATGACGCATTGAATGTTGCTTCATGCATTCCGGCTTGTTGTTCACCGTTCACAAGAAGTGAGACAAGCTGTCCTGCTGTGTTATAGATTTCCAGTCTTACGCTCGATGCTGAAGCCAGCGAGTATGAAATCTGCGTTGACGGATTGAACGGATTCGGATAATTCTGGGAAAGATTGAACGTGAGAGGCGTTGTTTCGGTCATCTCTCCGTTTGTTGTTTGATTATCCTTCGCGGGGCTTTGAGGCACTGCCGTAAAGTGAATATCATCAACGTAGAACGTTTTTAATCGCCCGGTCATATCTGTAATAACAATCCGGTCAATCGGCGCATTGGCCGGGTTCAGCTTGCTCATCGGCAGCGACATGGTTGTCCATTTGTTTGGGGCAATCCAGACGTACTGCACTGCCGGGAAACTTGAGCCCTGATCGTTTTCAAAATACACGCCGAGCGAAATTCCAGCCGTGCCGCCGTTGATTTCAAAATCAAGGCTCGCGTAATTTGCGGCGTTCACATGAACCGGAGCGCCCCATTGTCCGGAGTGAACCCGCAGTGCGCCCCACGGACTTTGCACAACTTTGACGGACGTCGAGCCGCTGTAGTGTTGATCCGTGCTGGCAAACGTTACCGTTGCACTCCATGATGCATCGATCCATGGCGAGTGCAAAGATTCGTCAGAAACGACAAGATTCGAGCCCGAAGCAGCTGTGCTGTTTGACACAGTCACAGTAATAGATGCTGTTGCAGTATTTCCGGCAGAATCTCTCGCAACCGCAGAGAGCGTATGCGAACCGTTTGCGGACTGCGACGTATTCCACGAAACGCTGTACGGTGAAGCGGTTACTTCGCTGCCGAAGTTTGCGCCGTCTAACTTAAACTGCACACCGACAACTTTGACATTGTCCGAAGCGTTCGCGCTCATCGCAAGTGTTCCTGAAACGGCCGCACCGTTTGCCGGGCTTGCGAATGCAACTGTCGGTTTAGTTGTGTCAGTTGTTGTTACAACGGTCGTAGTGGTTCCGGTGAAATGAAGGTTGTCAATGTAGTACGTTTTGGTTGAGCCGCTGACATCCTGAATATCCAAACGATTGACAATATATCCGCTCGGATTCAACTGGCTCATCGGAATAGAAATGATTGTCCATTGATTTGCAGCGATGGTTCCATAGCTTACCGCAGGAAATTTCTGGCCGCCGTCGTTTTCAAAGAAAATGCTCAGGTTCGTTCCGGCGGCTGCGCCGTAGACCGCGAAATCAAGGCTTGAGTACGAGCTTGTATTGACACCCGGAGAGCCCCAATTTCCATAATGAACGCTGAATGCGCCCCACGCCGAGGTCAATGCAGTTTTTATGGATGACGATCCGGCGTACGTTTGTTCTGTGCTTCCGTACGTCACAGTCGCGCTCCATGAATTGTCGACCCACGGAGAAGTTAACGATCCCTGATAGATTACGAGGTCGGAAGAATTTGCCGGCGGTGGCGCTGTGGTGTTCGATACCGTAACGCTTACCGATGCTGTAGATTTGTTTCCGGCGGCATCGCGCGCAACAGCCGCAACCGTGTGGCTTCCATTCGCATATTGCGTTGTGTTCAATGATGCGGCGTACGGAGCTGTCGTAATTTCGCTTCCGAGGTTTGCACCGTCAACAGTGAACTGAACTCCTGCAACGCCGACATTGTCTGAGGCGTTTGCGTTCATCGCAATTGTTCCTGAAACGGTTGAGCCGTTTGCCGGCGAAGTGAGCGAAACGGTCGGCGGTGTAGTGTCGGAAGTGCTAAGAATTACTGTGACACTCACAGAAGCAGTCGCTGTGTTGCCGGCGGCATCACGTGCAACGGCAGAAATAGTATGTGTACCTGCGGTCAGCGTTGCAACATTCAAAGACGCGGTGTATGGTGCAATTGTTACTTCAGCGCCGACGTTTGTTCCGTCAACTTTGAATTGGACGCCGGAAACTCCGACGTTATCCGTTGCCGTTGCCGCAAGAGCTGTGATTCCGGTGAGTGAAAGGCCGTTTGTCGGCGAAGTAATAGAAATAGTCGGCGGAGTTGTATCGGCAGTTGTTCCGCTGCCGTTGAGCGCTTGCTTCACTGCCTGAAGAAGAAGGTCACGCTGTCCGGCGGGTTGATTGGCACGGTAACCGCCTCCAAGCTCCCAGATAATTGCGCCGCCGATTCCTTTTGACCGTATATAATTGAATTTAGCCGCGACGGTTTTTTCATTATCATACGAGATAAATTTGTCGTTGGCAGAACCGGAATTATCAATGCTTAAGTAGGCAGCCTGCGCGGCATTATCCCATTTGTCGTACTGCGATTGATAATATGTATCCATAATTGTGGAATACGGAACGTTACTTTGGACCGTTGGACTTGTTGTATATGACTGGTCGGGTGCAGTCACACCGCCGGTGGGTGTGCCGTCCCCGCCGTTCCAGATATAGCCGTAGAAATCAATGCCGATTCCGATTTTACTTTTTGGAACGCCGGCATTAATTAAGTTTTGGACGTTCGCATCTGTCGAAGGAACAAGCCCGCCTGTGCTTGGAAAAGTAATTCCACCGTTGTAAACCGGCGAGTTGTGCCATGTTACCCAGCCGGGCCACGCACCGGACATATCGTATGACATATAATTCAACTGATCGAGATATTGAATTACACCGAGATATTGATTCGCTTCACCGCCGTTTGCAGTTGTCAGCAATGGACGCGGAGAAATACTGCTCATCGCATTATGAAGTGCAGTGACCAACGCTTCCCACTGTGGAATAATACCGTTGCTCATCGGTTCCCAATCAATATCAATGCCGTCGTAACCGCGTGATTGCATAAGGTTGATGAGATTGCTGACGAATGTGTTAAGCGTAGAGCCGCTGGTTGCGCCCTGAAAGCCGGCGTCAGAATTCCATCCGCCGACGCAGATAAGAACTTTTTTTCCGGCGGCATGTGCTGCTGTCACCAGAGCATTTGCATTGTATGCGGTGACGCTGTTTGACTGATCGTCGAGCGTTCCGTTGGATTGCGGCACAAGAGCGAAGTGAATAATGTTCGTGACAGCCGAGTAATCAACATCTTGCGCCGGAAGATATCCGGTGTTGTTATATCCCTGCTGCCAGCCCGCGTAGTACGCGGTTGCCCATTGTGCCAGCGCCCTATTGCTTGTCATTAAAACTAAGGCAGCGAGTGCAACTCCAGCTAATTTTACTGAGCGACGCAGAAGGCGAAGCGAGGATAAAATTACTGTAACGCCGGCAAAAAAATGAATTATTGTTTTTTTCACGTGAGGTTCTCCTTTCTCATGTGTGCCTGCACGCCGAAGCGTCTGCCGGCGCGAAACGATTCGCGCGATCAAGCTCCGGCACGCAGGTGTGTGTTGATGAATAGTGTTGACAATTTCCACTCCGCCGCTGAAACGTTGGCGGGTTTGCGGCAATGGTGAATTGTTTGTGGCGTATTGTGTGTTCATTGGTGTTGTTCCGGTGTTAATTTTTTGAAAGTGCACGAAGCGGCAGACTTTCTGCCAGCCGTTCGATTGTTTCCGGGATTTTTTGAAATTCAGCCGACTTATCGAAAAAAAATTCCGCGCCCAATTCCTTGCATCGGTTGCGGTACTGCTCCCCGGAAGCGTTAGTAAGGATGATGAATGTTGTTGCAGGTAATTCTTCTTTGATGGTTTTCAAAACCCGGATGCCCGTGTCTGCGCCGCGCATTTCCAAATCGAGAATGACAACATCGGGTTTGGTCGTGCGGATGGAAACGATTGCGCTGACGGCTTCGGCGGCATATCCAGCCAGCTCGAAATGTTTGATGTCGTTGAGCAGCGCAAGAAGCCGCTGCAAGCCGAATTTAGATCCGTCTGCGATGAATACTTTCATGGTGTCGTTCGATCGTTTCTTTTTTTTCTGTTGTGAAAGACTCCCGAAGTCTTGAAGACTTCAGGAGTCTCGGTACGTGAATTAACGTGGGATAAAAATACGAAGATGTGCCGGTGCGGCGGTATCAGCGGATGCTGATTGTGAAGTGGGATTTGAGGAAGGGGATGTGTAGGATAATTCTTACAACTATGATCTTTGCGTTCTTCGCGGTATAACTATTCAACCGCTAATGCGGTAAGTGCTCGTAAAGAAAATAAAAAAACTCCGTCCTGTTCCGGTTTTCACGGAGCAAAACGGAGTAGATTCCGCAGACATTCCACCAAAGGCGGATCAGCCACTGGCTGAAAAGTCTGCGGCTACCAATCTTTTATCTTTTCATTCAATCAAATGGTGTTCCACCGCGTATCGCGCAACTTCAGCATTCGATTTTAATCTCATTTTGTCAAGCACGCGTGTGCGGTAGGTGCTGATTGTTTTGATGCTTAATGAAAGCTGTTGAGCGATCTCTGTAACTGATTTGCCGTTCGCAATCAGCCTCATAATTTGAAATTCCCGGTCCGACAATCGTTCGTGCGCCGGCTTTTCAATATCCGTTTCGGTCAGCGTTGCCAGCCACTCGGCGAGCGCCGGACTGACGTACTTACCGCCGCTGGCAGCTCTTCGGATTGCTTTCACGATCTCGTCCGGAGCGCTGTCTTTTGTCAAATATCCGGAACCGCCGGCACGCAGCACGCGCACGGCGAACTGCGCTTCGGGATGCATGCTGAAAACGAGTATGTGCATTTTCGGTGCGATGAGCTTGAGGTCTTTAATGACATCAAGCCCGCTTCTTCCCGGCATTGTAACGTCAAGTAAAAGTACATCGCACATGGTTGAGCGGACAAGGGCAATAATTTCTTCGGCAGTTGAAGCTTCGCCGATGACTTTCATATCCGGCTGGTCGGTTAAAATTTTTTTTAAGCCTTGCCGGACAATTGTGTGATCATCTGCAAGAAAAAGTTTAATCATTGATGCGATGCTCCTGCGCGGCAGGGGGAACGGGTATTTTTACAACGACGGTTGTTCCTGCATGTGCTGCGCTGACGATTTCGACGCTGCCTCCTAACAGCGCGGCGCGTTCTTTCATTCCAAGCAAGCCGAGTGATCTCTTGCTTTCAATTTTTTCGGTGTCGGCACCGCGTCCGTCATCTTTTATTTCCAGTATCAGAATATTTCTTTCCACTTCAAGCCGAATTGAAACTCTGGCTGCGCGGGCATGGCGGACAACATTTGTCAGTGTTTCCTGAAGGATGCGGAATACCGCCGTCGCGCGCTCGCGGTCAAGCTCGATGTCGCGCGCCGTAGAAGTGAACCGGCAGAGAATATTCGTCCGGTGCTGAAACTCCTGCGATTGCCATTCAATTGCCGCGACGAGTCCAAGGTCATCCAACACGCCCGGGCGCAATTCAGTTGCAATTCTCCGCACTGTTTGGATAGTCGAATCAATAACGTGGGTCATCGTTCGAATGGTTTCATCAATGGGTTCAATATTTTTCTGTTCTTCCAGAATTTTTCCCTGAAGCCACAGCAGGTCCATTTTCAGCGCGGTGAGAGATTGGCCGAGTTCGTCGTGTATTTCGCGCGCAATGCGTGTCCGCTCTTCTTCTCTGATAGACTGAAGATGCGCCGAAAGTGCACGCAATTGCTCCTGCGACGATTTTAATTCCTGAATTGCTTTTTCCTTTTCGTGCGCAGTTTGTTTCTTTTCGATGGCGCTGAGAAGAGCGGAAGGGAGACGTGCCAGGCGTTCTTTCAGGATGTAATCGTCGGCACCCTGCTTGATGCATTCAACGGCGATCTCTTCCGATTGCGATCCGGTCACGAGCAGAAACGGAATTTCACTGCGGATATTTTTCATGATCTGCAGCGCTTCGAGCGCAGTGAAACTTGGAAGGTGGTAATCTGCGAGGATAGCATCGGGAGAAAATGTTTGTACTGCGCCGGTGAATTCCTCTTTCGTTTGAACTCGTTTGGAAGTAAAGGAGATGTGTGCGTTTTTCAGCTCAATCTCGACAAGGTCGGCATCCGCTTCGACATCTTCAAGGAGAAGAATGCGGAACTTTCTCTTGCGAGGGTTATTGTTTTTCCCTTTGCTATTGAGGCCAGTAGTTTCCATGCCCGGGACATTTTTTTCTTCTTACACTTTATGCATCTGTGCCTGCCGCTTCGACGCAGTTTTCCGGAGGCTCAAGAAAACTGCCGTAAATTGTCTGTAACATGAATATCTATGCTCGATGCTGCTTGCTCATTGGTGTTCAGCCAATACTCGGCAATTTTTTGTACAGCATGTTCATAACGTTCTGCGCTTATCGGTTTTACAATGTAGCTGTTGGCGCCGAGCGCATAACATTGTCTGACATCTTTCACCTCTTGCGAAGACGTGAGAATAATGACTGGGACGTGCTTTGTCATATCGTGTGATTTGACAATGCGCAGCACATCAAATCCGTCAATTCCCGGCATGTGGATATCCAACAGTATGGCTCGCAATGAATCGAGGTCGAGGGACTTCTGTTTCTTTGGAATCCAAAATTTTCCCGTGTTGGCACGTTCAGTCAACGGCGGTGAATCTGTCGTGTCGTGCATCGGAATACTGCCTTTCCCAAAAAGCAGGTTCAACGCCTCTTCTCCGTTTTTTGCCGTCATAAGCCGCACGTTCGATGCTTTTTCTTCAATGACGCGCCGAGTGAATTCGATATCAGCCGCGTCATCATCAACAATAAGAATTATATCATGGTGAACAGTTGTCATTCTCCCTCCTTTTTCGCCTGCAAAACTGATCAGCTTCAATCAGCGTAGTTACCGGCGTTGTTACGCGCTCAGCCGCCTTTCTTTTACCGATGGAAGTGTGAAATAAAATATCGCGCCGCGTCCCGGTGCCGATTCAGCCCATACTTTTCCTCCGTGGCGGTAAACAATACGCTGAACGATTGCAAGCCCGATGCCGGTTCCTTCAAAATCTTTTTCATCGTGCAGCCGTTGAAAGACGCCGAATAAATTTTTCGCATGCTCGGGATCGAAGCCGACGCCGTTGTCTTTCACATAGTATGTATGTTCTTCATTTCCTGCATCTGCGCCGATTTCAATATGAGGATTCGGCATGTGTCTTGAAAATTTAAAGGCATTCGAAATCAAATTGACGAATACCTGATGAAGCAAGGACGAACTTCCCAAACAACGGGGAAGTGCGCCGATGGTAACCGCAGCATGTGAATGTTCTTCAAGCTTCCGAACATCTTCCGTGACAGCGCGGGCAATTGCCTCCATGTCAACTTCGGTTTTCTGAAATTCCTGACGTGTCACACGTGAAAAAGCAAGCAGGTCATCAATAAGCAATCCCATTTTTTTTATTTTGTCGCGGATAATAGAAAAATAGTGCTGCCCGTCGGAATCGAGCTGTGAAGTATGTCTTAGAAGAAGCTCGCGCGAAAAACCGTCGATCGCACGGAGCGGCGCGCGTAGATCGTGTGAAATAGAATAGCTGAACGTTTCAAGTTCCTTGTTGGCGTTCTCTAATTGTTCGGTTCTCTGCCGGACCCTCTCTTCCAGCTCATTGTTCAGTTTCATGATCTCTTCTTCAGCGCGTTTTTGTTTTGAAATATCACGCGCAACAGCAGAAGCGCCGATAATAATTCCGCTTGAGTTTTTGATCGGCGAAACGGAAAGTGAAATATGTATCAGCGTTCCGTCTTTTTTCTTTCGCACTGTTTCGTACGGTGCAATAAATTCGCCGTGCCGCATTTTTTCAAGAATGGAAGGCAGCTCATTCGGCTGTCCGGATGGAATTAAAAAGGAAATATTTTTCCCCATAGCCTCTTTTGCGGAGTAACCGTACATCTCCACTGCGCCTTCGTTCCAATTTGTGATCGTTCCGTCGAGTGTTTTCCCTACAATCGCGTCGTGCGATGATTCAACAATGGCGGCAAGCTGAGCGTTGAGATGCTCGGTTTCTTTGCGTTTTACAAACTGACCGATCTGATTTCCAATCGACGTAAGAAGTTCCGTGAGATCGGTGTCGGGTTTTCGCACGCTCTCAGAAAAAAGAACGAGCACTCCGCGGTGTATTCCTTGACTGCGGAGCGTAACGCCGAAAGCGCTCCGAAGGATGTTTGACGCTTTTCCGAGCTTTGCTTCATTCACCCGCAGATCATCGGCAATATCTGCGCTCCACCACGGTTTTCTCGCCATCCACACTCGTCCTGCTATACTTTCTCCCGGTGCGAGCGTTTGTCTGTTTTTTGAAAACGCCGATGAATCTTCCCGTGAAGGTGCCTGCCATTCTCCTTCTTTCACCAATATGTTCCTTTCGAAATCCATTCTCCACACTTCGCCCCGCTGCCATCCGGAGATAATGCAGATGGACTGCAGAATTTTCGGAGCAGCTTCCTTCAAGGAATATGCTTCTGCTAACTCATGTGTGACGGCATACTCCAAACGCAGCCGCCGTTCGATCCGAAGGCGTTCGAGATCGTGCTCTCTGCTTTTTGTCCCGTTCACCACTCTAACCCGCCGAGCCTTCTGGACTCCCAAGGGGTTTCTCCCGTCTTAATCAATGTATTGGTATGCTGTTGTCGTAAAGAAATCGGTAAAATTCATATCAAACACCAATGATTCCAGAACTTTTTTCGCCAGCGCATAATTCACGCTTCGGGCACCGCCTTCTTCATCATTCAGTTTCTGAAATTCTTCCTGTGCGATTCGACGATAAAAATCTTTCTCCGCTTTCGTTCCTCCCATAAATTTATTTCCGTGGTGGAGCCACTGCCATAATTGTGAACGGGCGATCTCTGCTGTCGCGGCATGATGCTCAATGGAATGGCGGGAATAGATGACACCGTTTCCGTTCAGCCAAGCGGCGAAATATTCCAGAATGCCGCTGATATTTCTTCTCAACTCTTCCTCTGTAACTCCGCCTTTGTGGGTTGTTAAGAGATCTTGTGATGTAATCTGAATGTCGCGGCGCTTTCTGTGAAGCTGATTAGGGCCTGACATTCTTGAATCGAATGCCGCTTTTGCAACTGCAACTGCCGCCGGATCAATTACCCATGTTCCGTCAAAACCGTCTTCAACTTCACGCTCTTTGTCCGCAAAGATGTGTGCAAGCATTTCTTCATTCGCCTTGCCTTTGCTGTTCAGCGCATTGCGGGTCGTAATTCCTCCGATGGCGTGTGCGCCGTGTTTATGACCGGTTTGAATAAGGAGCACCGAGAAAAAATAAAGGAAATGCACCATCATCGAAAGGCGTGAACAGTCCGGCAGAAGAAATTCATTATGATGCCGGAATTTTTTAATAAAGCTGAAAATATAATTCCACCTGCCGCATGCGAGGCCGATGCAATGTTCTTTCAGAACGTACAAGATTTCGTGCATTTCAAACGCCGCCGGCACGGTTTCAATAATAACGGTTGCTTTGATCGAGCCGCGCGGAATGCCGAATTCATCCTGCGCCATCAAAAAGGCATCATTCCACAGCGATGCTTCCTGTGCACTTTCGATTTTTGGCAGATAAAAATATGGGCCGGCTTCCTGCGCCAACAGCTCGCGGGCATTATGAAAGAAGAACATACCGAAATCGAACAGCGATGCCGAGATCGGTTTTCCATCAATCAAAACATGTTTTTCTTCCGCCTGCCATCCCCGCGGGCATACCATAATGACCATGCCGTATTTCGATGTTTGACGCTCCTTGTTTTCCGTTAGCGATAGGTGAAATAGCGGTTCATCAGCTTTTGGCTGAAACGTACCATGTACAAGTTCCTGCAAGTTGATCTGTCCGCTTAAGATGTTGTGCCAGGTTGGTGAATTGGTGTCTTCAAAATCAGCGATATATGTGTTGGCGCCGGAATTGAGCGCTTTGATAATGATTTCTTTGTGCGGCGGGCCGACAATTTCAACGCGCCGGTCGAGAAGATGACTTGGGATAGATGCAATTCGCCAGTACGATGTTCGGATGTTTTCGGTTTCAGGGAGAAAGTCGGGCATTTTTCCGACATTGAAATCCATCTGACGTTCATTCCTTCGCCTTAACAGTCGCCGCCGTTGTTCACCGAACTCGCGTTCGAGTTTTGCAACGAACTGTAGTGCGTCGTGAGAGAGGAACGTCTCAGCGAATTCTCCAATTGCTGCACCAGCAAGCCCAACACCATTAGGAAAACGATATGATATAGAATTTATTGTTGCCATAATGTCATTGTATTTCAAAAAAAATATTTCTTTATTTCGGTCGTCCGGGCGGAAGAGGGAAATTGCCGCCGGATTGCTGCGACTGATTCCCGGAAAGGATGAGATACGTGGCGGCGCCTCCACCGAGAAGTGCAATGCCTGCACCGACCCACAAGAGCAGCGACGATGATTTATCCTTTGTGACTGTGATGGCCGGTTCCGCCCTCACTTCGAAATAATAATCTTTTCCCGGCAGCCCCGCCGGAAATTCGTCGCTAATGTTCCACACAATTTTTCTATCCTTTCCCACGAAATTTCCCACCCCGACATCACCGTTTAATTGTGTCGGCGCATACGAAAAATGAGGGTCGCTTTCTTTTCGAAGGAATACGCTCACTTTGTATTGCCCGGCAGATGTTGTTTTACTGCTATTGCTTGTTTTTGTTACACCTCCTTGTGTCTGTGCTCCATTCGGAACGAAGTCGTACAAAATGACGACGCTGTTTCCGTTAAGCTGGAAACGCACATTTTCAACTTTCACCGGCTCTGCGAAACATACCTGCGCAAAGCACGATGTAATGAGCAGCCACACAATTGACGATTTGACTGCACTGTGTATTATTTTTTTATTTATAATCTTCCCCAACCGGCTATTAAAAAAACAAGGCAAGAGCCTTCTCTCGCAGGCTTTAAGAGAAGGCTCGAGCGCCTGTGCCAGTGTGCCGTAATAGTAATATGACACACTGTCTTTCAACATTTTTTTCTTTCCTCTCATCGTAATAACACCATCTTTCTTACTTCATGATACCCTGTGCTCGTTACCAGACGATAGAAATAGTAGCCGCTTGCAACAGATCTGTTGTCAGAATCCTGTCCGTTCCAGGTGAACCAATATTTTCCTGCATCAAGCGTTCCCGCATACACTCTCTTGACTTCCTGTCCCAGCACGTTGAATATTTTTAATTCAATATTGGCCCGGGCAGAAATTTCCACCGGAATTGACGTTGACGGATTGAACGGATTAGGATAATTATTTCCGAGCGCAAATGACTGCGGGGTGCGGACGGCTTTCAACATTTGCTCCATCGAATCTTTTACACCAACCGCGAGAAGGAATTGCGATGTTTGCTCTGGAGGTATAAAGCCATACGATGGATTTTTTCGCAAATTCACTGCGCGTCCAGATTTTGTATCAAGCAAATACACTTCGAACTGCCCGGGCACCGCGTTGATGCCATCGAAAGTTAATTTTGATTCCGTCCGCGCCGGCGACCAGACGTCAAAATTCCATACCGTCTGCGAGGTAAACAGCGGACGAATATCCGTTGCAAATGTGCTGTAAACGGAGTCCCATTCCGGCCGGCTGAAATACACGGAAGGAATATCCTGCACTCCCGCAGGTTTGTGAACATCCATTTCGTTATCCTCGCCGCGAACATTCTCTGAAACTCCCAGCCATGTTGATTGATCGGTGATGCCGTCTGCTGAGGAATACTTAATTTGGATTTTCCATCCGCTCTGAATGGCGCTGCCGGAAGATTTTGCCGCTGCAATTGACGACGTCTGTGAAGGCGATGGGAAGAGCACGGCGTATGGTATTTTCAGTGAAGGAAGATTACCCGCATTGAAATAGTAATAGCCGATATACGGTTCAAGCATTGCTGCTGTGTTGAAGCTTTTGCTGAATGCATAGATCGGCTCAGTGGTACCATTCACATTTTGCAGCGATGACCATGCAACGCCTGAAAGAAACGGGTCTGCAATTAAATTCCAACCTGGGTGAAGGGGGATAATTACTCTTTGCGACGAATCGAGCGGAGCCGAGGGGACAACAACTTTTACCATCCACGGCCCTTTTCGAATCATCCAAAACGCTCTGCCTGTTGCTAAAGTAAAATTCGTTCCGCCGTCAAACGGGACAAGATTGTTTGCGCCGGCTCCGTTATCCCAATACACCGCCCAGTCTCTTTTCTGTGTGCCCGTAAGGAGCGAGTCAATGTGAGCGCCACAGTTTCCGGGGAGCCCGACGATAAGATAATCCGTAGCTTTGTAATCGGAAGGATTTTGGTGTGTCGGGAACGAGATTGTCGTATCGAGAGAAAGGCTCGATGGGTACGGCGGCAGTGATGTCGTGAATGTTTGGTCGCCTCCTTCCATCGATCCGTCTTGATTTGTTGCACTCACCCGATAATGGTACGTTGTATAGGGTGCCAGTCCGTTGATTGTATTGGTGACGATCGTTGCCGTGTCGCCGTTGATGTGAAGAGGAATTCCTCCGATTGAATTTCCGTACGATGTGCTTGTTCCATATTGAAAGTTCACGGTTGTTTCATACCCGTGAGGATTGACAGTAGATCTCATTACCGCCGACGTAGTTGTAATGTTTGATGCGGGCAGTGTAATCGCAGTCGGCACGCCGTGAGTCGTGTCGCTTGTTATAAATGTTTGATCTGCCCCGTACGCAATGCCGGCTTGATTTTCTGCTTTGATTCGATAATGGTACGTTGTGTTCGGTGAAAGCCCGGAGAGCGTTTTTACTATAACAGTTGCCGTATCCCCTCCGATGACCGAAGGAACTCCTGCAATTGAATTTCTATATGATGTTGTTGTATCGTATTGGAAATTCACTGTTGTTGAGGAGCCATTTGCGTTGACTGACGCATTCAAAGTTGCGGAAGTTGTGTTTATACCTGACGCCGCCATTGTTACGGCAACCGGCATACTGCTTGTTGTGTCGCCGGTTGAAAATTTCCAGATGGAAGAATAAGCGCTCCATCCCGCGCTGTTTTTTGCCCGCACATGCCAGTAATAAGTACTTTTGGATGAGAGCGGCCCGACGGAGTGCGATGTTGCGGATATCGTGGTGTCGTTATACACTATGGAACCGAAAGCAGAATCAACTGAAACTTGCAATTGATATGCAGTCGCGGAAGAAGATGCCCAGCTCAATGTCGAATTGAGATTTTGATTTGTCGCGCCGTTTGCCGGTGACAGTAATGCAGGAACAGGTGGAACTGTTTGCGTTGCAGCAACAGTTTTGAATGTCCATGTTGATGACCAGCTGCTTGCAAAAAGCAGCGCAAATGACCGGACATGCCAATAGTACGTTGTACTGTTTGCAAGAGGGCCAATTGCCTGGTACGTGCCTGTGATGCCGCTGTTGTCGTACACCACCGTTGAGAAGTTTTGATCTATTGCTACCTGAAGTTCGTATCCTGTTGCGCCTGATGTGCTAGCCCACATCAGTGTTGGATTTATTGACTGATCCGTCGCTCCGTTTGGCGGCGAGACCAGACCTGGCCCTGCGGCGGGGTTTGACGAAGTTGTAGCAAAACTATTCGGTTGTGTCCAGGGACTTCGTTGTCCTGAATTCGATGCATTTACTCTCCAAAAATATTTCGTGTCAGGCTGCAAGCCTGAAATTTTCTGTGATGTTGTTGTCAAGGCGGAGTCGTTGTATACAGCCGTCTGCCGAAATGTAGAATCCGTAGAAACCTGAAGCCAATACGAAGTTGCTCCGTTCGATGCCTGCCATACTAACGTCACCGTGGTTGAATCAATGACAGCACCGTTCGGTGGACTGGCAGGTGTCGGCGCCGTTGGCGTCGCAGCGACTGTAAATTTCCATACCGTTGACCACGCGCTTCTGCCGCCGGAATTCTTCGCGCTGATTCTCCAAAAGTAATTTGTGTCCCGTAACAATCCGGTAACTTGCTGCGAGAGAGCAGTAATTGTGGAATCGTTGTACGTTACGCTGTGGAATAATGAATCCGTCGCGTTCTGAAGCCAATAAGTTGTTGCTCCCGGCGAAGAATTCCATGCGAAGGTAACAAAAGTTGTATCAATGACCGAACCGTTTGCCGGGCTTGCTAACACTGGAGAAGAAGGCGGTGCGCTCAACGTAGTAAATTTCCACGATGATGACCATGCACTTACGCCGTTTGAATCTGCGGAACTCACCCGCCAGTAATAATCCTTACCGTTTGTCAATGGGCCGATTGACCGCGTCGTATCTGTGACAAGCGAATCGTCAATAACTTTTGAAGAGAAATCTGAAACAGTGGAAAGCTGCACATGATAAGATGTTGCATACGATGACGCCTTCCACACGAGCTTCAGGCTCAACGGCTGATTGACAGCTTCGTTTAACGGTGAGAGAAGAACCGGTGTTGCGGGAAGAGGTGCCGCACTTGTTGTAAAACTCCATGCACTTGACCAATTGCTTTGTCCCGCGGCATTCACTGCTTTGACTTGCCAGTAATATGTTGCAGCATTTGCAAGTCCTGGAAGTTGCACCGATGTTCCGATGAGCGTGTAATTGGTGTACACCATGTTTGCAAATCTTGAATCGCTTGCTACCTGAATCCAATAATGATCTACATTTGCTACGGCATTCCAGCTGAGTGTAGGCATTGTCGGTTGATTAGTCGCGCTGTCAGCAGGCGAGAGAAGCGACGGTACAGCTGGCGGTGTTTGCGCGCTTGCAGTTGTGAAACTCCATGCCGGTGGCCACGCGCTTCCTCCGGATGAATTCATCGCTTTGACACGCCAGTAATAGTGTGTTCCGCTTGTGAGAAAGTTAACTTGTTTTGACGTCGTAGTTATTGTTGTGTCACCGATAATAATAGTTGAGAATGATGTGTCCGTTGCTATCTGGAGCCAGTAATGATTTGCTCCTGTCGCCGCATTCCAACTGAACAGAAGCGACGTTGACTGATTCGCTGCACCGTTTGCTGGTGACAGAAGAACCGGCGCAGACGGAACTGCCTGCGCAGCACTGAAACGCCACACGGTTGACCATGCACTTGTGCCGCCAGGGTTCGAAGAATTCACGCGCCAAAAATATGTCGAACCGGAAGAAAATCCTCCCGCAGTGTACGATGTTGATGAAAGAGAGCTTTGATCGAGAAACGTTGAAGCAAAAGTCGAATCGGTTGACACTTGCAGTCTGTACGTGCCGGCATTTGATGGAGCGCTCCACGAGAATGTTATGCTTGATGGCTGGTTCACTGCATTGTTTTGCGGCTGCAACAGAACAGGAGTAGATGGAATCTGCGGGATTGTCGTGAAGATCCACACATTCGACCAAGCAGACGTAATCAACAAGTATGTACCGCGCACCCGCCAATAATATTGCGTTGATCTCAAAAGCGGCCCCACGCTGAGTATGGTGTCGGTCGTCGTTTTATCTATCACAATAGAATTGAAATTGGAATCGGTTGCAGCCTGCACTTCATACGAAGTTGCATTCACTATGGAATACCATTGCAAGGTGAGCGTCAATGGCTGATTTGCAGCCCCGTTGGACGGCGAGATGAGTATTGGTCCGGTCGCCGACTGTGCCAACATACGCACGCTGAAGACACACATCATCAGAGTCATAAAGACGATGCGCAACAGGCTATGGGTAATATATTTACATTGAGATGCCATCGTATCTTTTTTTATCGTGTATGTGAAGAAACAACGCTTGGCTGCAATTCGTCATCCAGCACGGTGCTTCTGTGTTTCGAATATCGCTGTGAATGTGTAACGGGGATTTCTTCGAAGAAGATTTTCCGCCGGTAAATTGAAATTCCAAATTCTTCCGCAAACTGCTTAACCCGGTCGAGAATTTCCGGCTTCATGGTGTCGCTGGCAATCAGGATTTCATCAACGTTGTGCTTTCGAAGGATCGCTCTCAATTTCCAGTGTCCTCCGAAAACAGGAAACCCGCTTACATTTTTCCCTTCTAAGCTCGGGTCGTCGTCTAAAAAACCTAACGGATGCAGATGCAAATTTTCGTTGTGTAAAATATGCTGAAGCATTAAAATTCCGTTTTCCCGCGCGCCGTAAACCAGCACACCGCGCCCTTCCGCGTTTCTCCTTCGGAAAAGAAAGTTTAATACGTGATAGGAAAGCCGGCTTCCGACAACCAGCGATGTCAACAAATAAAAATCTGTGATCAAGACTACCCCGCTAACATGAATCAGTTCCTGAGAAATGCTTGCGAGAACAAAACCGGTTGCCGCAACAGAGAGGATTGTCGCTTTGAGAATTTTCAGCACATCGCCGATTCCTGTATAGCGAAATGTTCCTTTATATAGTCCGCAGAGAGAAAACACTGCGAGCTGCGAGCCGCATACAATGGTCACCAAAGGGACTATTGCCATCATGCGTGCAATATGAGATCCTTCTGTTTTTGTTAATTGATACGTAAGCACAAATGAGATCACGCTGAATGCCAGATCAAGAAATCCCTGAAACACCCGTTGATGTGTCACCGGCCATTCGTACACCGGCAGCAGCATTCCGTTGCTCAAAATAGCCATCTCTTTATAATTCAACTGCCGTATTCCCGCGAGCATCGCCAGAGCGACGGCGGTAAGGACCAATGATGCCCAGCTGTTGTTGGAAATCGTTACGGCAAATGCGCCGCCCCCGAAAATAAAGGAAACGAGATATAACAACAGCACCACTTTTCTGTGCGACAGCCCACGCGCAATAAGCTGATGATGAATATGCCGGCGGTCCGGCATAAACATAGAATGAAGTTTCGACAAAAAATTCTTGTGGTCTTTTTGCTCGGGAAGAAACGAAACAAGAAGCCTTCGCAGCATTGCCAACAGCGTATCCATGATCGGAAGCCCGAGCGCAAGAATCGGAATAACAATTGCAAATGCGGTTGAACCTTTCGTTGATGTGTGCACTGAAAGCACAGCGAGCGTGAAGCCGATAAGAAGACTTCCCGAATCACCGAGAAAAATTTTTGCCGGATGAAAATTATAGCGCAAAAAACCGAAAATCGCTCCAGCGAGCGCCAGAGCAACCAGAGCGCTGGTAATATCTCCGTAGAAATATGAAATTGCCGACATGCTCAACGCCGCCATGATGCCCACACCCGATGCCAATCCGTCGAGTCCGTCAATAAGATTAAAAGCATTTGTGATTCCGACAATCCACAGCACCGTTACCGGAAATTCCAGCAAGCCAAGGCTGAGCGGGGCATGCGTAAAGAAATTCGTGACTGTGGCAATGCGGAAACCGCCGCCGAATACAATGGCGGCAGCGAGTGCTTGAGCGGCAAATTTTTTCCCCGGATTCATTGAGTGAATATCATCCGCGACGCCCACGAAAAAAACAAGCAGCAATGCAGCGATGAAAGAAATTCCCTGAAGTGAAATGATCGGAGAGGAAATATTTTTTATCGGACTGACGCGCAGCAGAACCAGCAGCGACAGCAAAAAGCCGATGCATACAGAAATTCCCCCAAGCCGCGGAATCGGGTGTTGATGGATCTTACGCTCATTGGGGAGGTCAATCGCTCCGACACTTGCGGCGAAGTGAATGGCAAAGGGCGTCAGCAACACGACAAGAATTGCCGGCATTGCAAACGCAAGTAGAATTTGATACTCCATACTGCACCTTTCTTTCCATAGCCTGCTGCTTTTCGAAACTACATGAGAACGGACATCGTCACTTCTTGAAATTGATCTGTTAATGCGCTCGGTGAAATCGCGTAGTCTAATTGTATCCCATCCGTATGAATCCCGATGCCATATTTTGCACCGGCATAAGCTGGGGCAACGACATACCCGATGCGAAGGTCGAGAAAATGTGTCGCAGACCATTCAATAGCTCCGTTGTAACGCAAGCCCGTTTTGCCGAATGTCTTGTCATTCGCCAGTGCGATTGTTACCGCTCGTTCGACTTTCGATGAAGGGAACTGCATTGCCAAGCCGAGTTGCAAATTATGCGGGGTTGCTTGATGTCTGAGCACGAGATCTTCGTGATCGAGCGAATATTGTATTGCCTCTCCGAACCCTGAATACACCAAACCGTAGCTGACATCGGGACCGGGAGCGTATAAAATTCCGATTGCTGAAGAAGCTGTCCACAGCTGCTGTTTTTGTAACTGGCCGTATTGAACTGTGCCTTTGATACCGACGCTGAACGTTGAAGTAAGTGCGGCGGCAGAAGCGAAATCAAAGCCGTAAAGTGCGCTTGTGTGTTCGATGCCGAACCCATCGTCCATCAATATTTGTGTCGCATTGATTCCCAAACCGGCGGCATTTTCTTCACCGAACGGTAGCGGCACTGCGAGAAGTTCGGATTTCATCCTTCCGTGCGGTTCCTGAAAATAATCCCACAAAACCGCATTTCTCTCAAGAAATGAAAGCGACGCAGGATTCCAGTACATGCTGCTTACATCTTGCGTTTGTGTTGTGTATGCGCCGGCAAATGCACTTGCGCGCGCGCCGTAGTTGAACCAATGTCGCTCCGGATCGTCAGCGTTCTGCGCTTTGGCAAAATGCAAAACTGCTCCGCTCATAAGGCTTACCATAAAAACGCACTCGAATACTTTTTTCATTTCAATTTCTTTTGAGATGATAGTTGTTAATAGAGCACTCTAAAAATTCCCAGCAACAGGATTGCATCGCTCAGAAAAACCGACAGTGAGCGGACGACATTTTCTTTCTGCGGAACATACACCGTGTCGCCGGGACGGACCTTCGGGAGAGTTTCAACTTTACCCGTTTCCATTGCATCGGCAAGATCAACAACATCCGGATCTCCGCCGCTTTCGAAACGAATAATTTTTATGTGGTACAAATCGGCATCCGCTGTTGTTCCGCCTGCCGCCGATAAAATCTCGAGCAGTGAAACCTGCGAAGTTACCGGATAATTGTCCTGTTTCGTTACTGCACCGATGACAGTTACCTTTTGAGTCATCGGGCTTGATATGGAAAGTGTAATTTTCGGTTCTCCTTTTACATATTCTGCCAGCTTCTTTTTAAGCTGATCTATAAATTCATCCTTCGTCATGCCCGCGGCCTGGATATCTCCGATAAGAGGAACGGTGACTGTTCCTTCCTGATTTACTGTTGACGAAGTTTTAAATTCCGGATAATCCCACACCGAAAGATCAATTTTGTCGCCTTCTTTGATGGCATACACATCGGACTGCATTTTCATAAAGAGCACTCCGGAGCTTGAGCGTGAGTATGCCGATGATGTATTCTGCGTTGTGTTTTGCGAAGTGCAGCCGTACTGCAAAAATGCCAGCAGCACAATTCCCGCCAAAAATATTCCCCGCCCGACTTTGTACGCTTGTTCATCCACCATTTCTCGTTACCTGCTTATCCTTTGTTTGATGCATCATTCATCGTCTTCGCAGAAAGAAGACAAATGATGTGCCAGTATAATGATGAATGAAAATTGCGCCCGCGTTCAAAGTAGAATGTGCAATGAATTGAAAGTTATGAAGGATTTTGAATGAGAAGGACGCATCGAATGTTTTTTCAGTACCTGCAAAATTGTGGGGACGGAAAAATGAAGGTGTAACATTCTTATACAATTTTGCAGCGACGATGTAACCTTCTTACGCACTTCAGCTTCTGCGGAAAAGAGAACTGATGCATTGCAATAAAAAAATCTTAATCATGCGCTGCATGTTTGCGGAATAATTCAGTAATGAGCAGGCATTTTATGCACAAAGATGTTGTGGCACACGAGTTGTGCTATACTTCGTTGTTGATTTAAGATGAATTAGAAAAACAAGGAGTTGCCGTTGGAATATGCACAGTTTAACGCACAGCAAGTTCTGAGAATTTTACGACGCAGGCGCAAACTTATTTTCATTCCTGTTGTCCTCGTAGTCGCAATTTGCACGGCGGGGGCTTTTCTGTTGCCGCGCAAATACGAATCGTCAACAACAATTCTTGTTCAACGAGACCAAGTGCTCAACCCGCTTGTCAGCTACGAAATGGCAGTCACAATGGCATCTGAGGATATTTTAAAAACCTTCAATGAAATTGTGTACAGCACGAATACCATTCAGTCTATTGTGGACAGCCTGCAGCTCGCAGGACCAAGAATGATGACGACAGAAGCGCAGCAAAAATTATTCAAGCAAGTCCGGAAAAACATTTCCACAGAACGTCCCGGCTCGTCGTCCTTTAGGATCGCCTATCTTGATACTGATCCTGTGCGGGCGCAAAAGGCGGTAAAACTTCTTGCCGATATTTTTATTCGAACCATCATTCAGGTAGAAAACCAGCGGAACGAAATGGCTGTCGAATTTTTTGAGAACAAATTGGAAGAATTACGTCAACGTTTCGAAACGAGCCAGCAGGAAATGCTGACGGAACTGCGCCAGAATATTCAGACATCGCCCGGAACAGAGCACATGATCAATTCGCAATTGGAGGAGTCAGATCAGAATCTCCGCGACATCAACGCGCAAGCGAAAACCTATGAACGGGCGCTCGCAATTGTTCGTACCTATCCCGATCCGATGGAAACCGATAAGGGAAGAAATGCGGCATACGAATTAGGACAAATGAATGTTCCTTATGCGGCTCAGTTGAATTCGCTCTTGAACAAATACGACGACTATTCAAACAGATATACACAAAGGTATCCCGAAGTGCAGAAGCTCACTCATCAAATCAGCGATCTTTTCGTTGTTATGCGTTCAACACTTGAGAAAGCGGTGGACCAGCAGCAGAGCAAACGAATGGAAGCTGAACAGGAAAGAGCGAGGGTCATCAGCGACATGCAGCAATCAACGGTTACTAATCAGGAAAATGAAAACACGGAATCAAATTTCGACATTTATAGAAAACTTTATAATGAGATGAAGATCAAACTCGAACAGGCGCGTACGACACGCGATCTTGGCAGAGAGCAAAAAAATCAGTTTCTCGTTATAGATCCCCCATTAGTGCCGACGGAACCGTCAAAGCCAAACCGCTTGCTGATTATTTTAGGCGGGCTAGGTGTGGGACTGATTATCGGGCTGCTCACTGCGGCAACATCTGAGCTTCTTGATACGACAATGCGTCACAAGGAAGATTTTGAAGTGTACCAAAAACCAATCATCGCTTACATCCCTGAAAGCAGCAGTATTTCTCAGTGATCATAAACGGACTAAACGTGAAGGCTAAAGTAATTTCAATGAATGAAGAAAATAAAACGGACATTCACATTGAAGAAGGAATTTCCCGCTTGCCAATTCCTCCGGCAAATCCACAAGCAAAGGCAATTACACAAATTCCCAAATCTATCGTGCTGAACCCCATACGCAGAAGGACAGTGGATCCGCAAACTGTTGCATTTCCCTATTATAATTCTTTCAACTACTCACTGTTGTCAAAAGAGGGAAATGAAGTTCAGCTTGCTCTCGGAATCACGAGCGCGAATGCGGGAGAAGGAAAATCTCTCGTTGCTTCGAATCTTGCAGTTTCGCTGACGCTTGGATACAAGAAAAAAACAATTCTTGTGGATTTGAATATACAACACCCAACCTTGCATGAAGTATTTGGCGCTCCGCAAGGGCCTGGTTTGCTTGATGCGCTCAGCAGCAGCAACATTCATGTGTGGCAAACGGCGGTTGACCATCTCCATCTTCTTTCAGCGGGATCTTTAAGTGGGCATGGACAGCAGTGGGGAGCGAATGGGAATCGCTTTCACCGCTCATTGAATTTCTCCAATCCACAGCGCCTCAGGCTTGAGCAAATGACTGCGTTCAGCGATGTCATTTCGGCGCTTCAGCAGGATTATGAATTCATCGTCGTTGATATGCCGGCAATGAATACAGAAGATTTTCCGGTGCTTTTTGCAAATCGCCTCGACGGTGTTGTCATGGTGGTTGATTCCACAATGACGAAACGTCACGATGTGGAAAAAGTGTTCAGGCGGTTAAACGAACGACAAGTAATCGGATTCATTTTGAACCGCGTGAAAGATGAACAGGAGTAGATTGTTATGCTGTCTTTAGGAGGGTTAATCGGAGGTTATATTCTTGCCATTATCGTCGGGAAGCATGTGAAGCGCGTGAAGATTTCTACCTACTTCACTATTGCCCTGATCACGCTGATGCAAGTAGCGATTGTTCTCTATGAGCTTTACACAAAACAAATTCCTAAACCGTAAGAACGCATAATTATGTCAGAAACGTTTGTCAAGGAGATTTCGCCTTTTGTTCGTTGCGTGGAGTGGCTGGGCATTCCCCGCGACAGCAAAGCAACGATTCTCGTCATGCTGGCAGGAACACTCGGCGTTTCGGCAATTCTTATTTTGACGTACGGAAATATTTTTGCCGCTGTTGCGTTTGTAGGACTCACCATCGTTGCGACGCTGACATTGTTCCGGGTTGAATGGGGGTTTTATCTTTTTATCGGATTTGTGCTGTTGTTCGATCAATTCATTATTCCCGAATTCGATCCGATAACGCTGAAGGTGGCGTATTTTCACAACATAAAAGAAATTCCTTATCTGCCTTCCATCAGCGCCGCAGTTCTTAATCCTCTTGAAGTTCAACTTCTTTTCATACTTGCGGTGTGGTTTGGCGTACTCTGTTACAGGAAGAACAGGCACTTGAACCGAATTCCTGCGTGGGGAACAATGGTTGCTTTTTACGTCGGCATTATCGCTTTTGTCGTATACGGATTGAAAACCGGTGGAAGCTTTCTTCCGGCATTGTGGGAAGTGCGGGCGCTTTTTTATTTCGGTGCAATGTATGCGCTTGTCCCGCAGATTGTCCAGACGGAAAAAGATGTCCGTGCGCTGTTGTGGGTGTGTATCTTAGCGATTTCGTTCAAAGCTTTTCAGGCTATCGAGCGATTCATCCATCTCGGGTTCACCTTTAGAGGAATTGCAACATTGACCAATCATGAGGATCCTGTCTTCATGTTCACGCTTGTTGTACTGTTGTTCGCATTGGTGCTGTTCAATGCAAAGACGAGCCAGCGCTTTGCGCTTCTTCTTTTACTGTTTCCTTTAATGATGGGTTTCTTTGCAGGGCAGCGGCGCGCGGCGTACGCCGCTATTGTGCCGACACTGGCTGCTTTCTTCGTGCTGCTTCCTCCGCGGCAGACGTGGGCATTCATCAAAGGTGCTTTTCCGTTCCTTATTCTTATTGCGCTCTATGCAGGAATATTTTGGAACAGTGAAAGCAAACTTGCATCGCCGGTGAAGTTGATTAAGACCGCATTAACCAAAGATAAAGAAGAAGAAGGCGACCGCTATTACTCGAACCTTTATCGCGAACAAGAAAAGTACGATCTCGCACAAACCGTGAAAACTGCTCCGGTCATAGGTATCGGTTTCGGCAACAAGTACCTTCAGCCGCTAAAGTTAGTACCGATTGCGTTTCCGCTGCGCGACTATATTCCGCACGATGAAGTGCTCTGGTTGATTGTCAAAACCGGCGCTGTCGGATATTTCCTTTTTTGGTTTTTTCTCGATTGTTTTGCATGTCATGGGGCGAATGTGTTCATGAAACTGAAAAACCCTTATTTGAAAGCCGTATGCGCGTTGGCCGTCGTAGCTGCGGTTAATCAGATCGTTGTATCGTACTACGACCTCCAGCTAACTTATTATCGCAATATGATTTATCTCGGTACACTGATGGGATTAGTTCCGGCTCTCGAATACATCGATGCGCGGAGTTCGCATATCGCCGATGAACAAGTTGAAAGCCCCCTTGGGGAAAGCAATGGTTGAAGAAAAAAGAAAAAATGTTGCTGAACGAGTCGGAGTGCAACAAAGGGAATTCAACGACAGCGTGAAGACACGCACGCTGCTGCGCTATGAGGTGAAGAGCGGAACAGCGGAAACGGAACCGCAATTTAACCTTCAAACTTTTTATTTGCTGGGAACAAGAATTGATAATATAGACGGTGACACCGCGCGAAAAATTGTCTCCCGCTATGTGGAAGAAAATTCAGGACGAGCGAGAAAAATATTTTTCAGCAATGTTCACAGTATTTGTGTCGCACAACGGAATCGCGTTCTCAAATATTGCATCAATTTGGGAGATTTGGTTTTGGCAGACGGCAGCGGATTGAAAATCGGCGGACGTTTTACCGGGCATCCTATCATAGAAAATCTAAACGGGACAGATTTCACCCCTGCGATTTTAAAAATTGCTGAAGAACGCGGTTGGTCGGTGTATTTATTCGGTGCAAAACTTCAGGTTGTAGAGCGGTGCTGCATGCTTTTGTTCCTCAAATATCCGCGTCTCCGCATCGTCGGATTTCACGAAGGGCATTTCCGTTCCGGTGAAGAAGCGATGATCGTTGACGAAATTAATGCTGTGCACCCTGATATTGTTCTTGTCGCGCTTGGAACTCCGCTGCAGGAAATATGGACGAGCCGTCATGCGCATGAGTTGAAAGCAAAAATCTGTATAGCGGTCGGAGGTCTGTTTGATTTCCTCTCGTTAACGCGGAAAAGAGCGCCGTTGTGGATTCGTAAAATCGGGTTCGAATGGTTTTATCGCTTTATACAGGAGCCAAATGCGAAATGGGAGAGAGTGATCGTCGAAATTCCGATGTTCTTTTCCCTCCTTTTTGCAAAAAAGCTTTTCCCGCGAAGGCTCCAAAAAATAATTAGGGAAAGAGTGTTCTCATGAATTTTCACATCGTAAAAATGTATTTCTATTCTCAAGGGAAATGAACGCATGAAAATTCTGCATGTAATGCCGTACACACCGGTACCGCCGACATTTGGCGGCGCGTTACGCATTTACCATTTGCTGAAACATATGGCAGAGCACCACAATGTGACCATAGCAGCGTACGGCAATCAAAAAGATTATCGGCTTCTCAACGAACACTTCGGAAAACAAGTAAACAATATCCACCTCATACCGCCGCATCCATGGATTCAACATAACCGGCGGGTAGGCCAGTCGTACGCTCTTCTGACAAAACAAAGCTTTTCCCGATTAATCACGTACACTCACGAAATGCAATTGCTGATAAACAGACTGCTGGAGAAAAATGAATACGATATCGTGCAATTGGAATTTGCCGTGATGGGTGCATTTCAGTACGAGACGGATGCTGTCACAATTCTCGATGCACACAATGTCGAGTATGACAACTTCCGGCGGATTGGGGCAAGCGTGCCATCGTTCTTGCGCCGTATGTATTATCGCCGGGAATATAAAACATTCTTTTCCGAAGAGATCAAAGCGTGCAAAAAAAGCGATGCAATTTTTGCAACATCGTCGAGAGACAAATCCATTCTCGATAACGATGTGCCGGAAATTCCGAAATACGTTATTCCGAACGGCGTTGATACTTCTTATTTTACTCCGGCGGATGCGTCTATTGAACCGTTTTCGCTTGTGTTCACGGGAATGATGGGTTACGTTCCGAATTACGACGGAATGTTGTATTTCCTCAATGAAATTTTCCCTCTGGTGCTTAAAAAAATTCCCGGGGTAAAACTTTACATTGTCGGAAGCCAACCGCCGAAAAATCTTTTAAAGCGGGCGTCACACAATATTATTATCACCGGTTACGTTGAAGATGTGCGTCCGTATATGCAAAAAGCAAGTGTTTATGTCGTGCCTCTCCGCATGGGAGGGGGAACGCGCCTCAAAGTTGTCGAAGCGATGGCGGTAAATAAACCGATTGTCACGACAAGCATTGGTTGCGAAGGAATTGATGTCCAAGACGGTGAATCGCTTTTGGTGCGGGACAAGCCTTCATCGTTTGCTGATGCGATTGTTGAACTTCTCAATGACAAGCAAAAAAGAGAGCGGCTTGCTGCATGTGGATACGAAATAGCGCGTACGCGCTACGATTGGTCAATTATCAGCCGCCGCATGGAAGAATGCTATGAGGAAATTGTGCACAGAAATAAACCTCACGTTATGCGCAATACCAATGGAAATACAGTCAAACGACAAATCACGGTGTACTAAATGCAGCAGGAGTTTGCATTCTTATTTGAAAAGAACAGCGGGCTGAATATGATTCCTGAACATAGATATCAGACACAACCGCCGGAAAGAGCGGAAAGCGAGTCGTTGAGACAAAACGGTTCTCGTACAATCAAAATTCTGGTTTATCACCGTATCGTGAAAAACGCCGGAAAAGAAAATGTCTGCAAATTCTGTCTCCCTGAAGACGAATTCCGCAAACATCTTGAATGGCTGGACCGGTGGGGATTTACGCCCATCACGTTTGAAGATTACCGGATTGCCTCTGAGAAACGTTTGGAGTTGCCGCACAAGCCGATCATTTTAACATTCGATGACGGATATCTGGATACATATCAAATTGCATTTCCGTTGTTACAGGAATTCGGTATGAAGGCGGTTGTATTTGTGCTGGGAGACCGCTCGATCAGAACCAATGTGTGGGATGCGCACCTTAAACTTCCGCAGGTGCCGTTGTTGGATGACAACCATATTTTGGAAATGCATGAAGCGGGAATTGAAATCGGAGCGCATTCGATGAGCCACATAAGACTCACCGAAGTGAAAGAGGATCGTGCATGGGAAGAAATTTCACGCGCACGCGTTCTTCTTGAAATTCTTCTCAACGCGCCGGTGCTCAGTTTTTCATATCCATACGGACTTGTGAACGAGGCAGTGAAACAAATGGTAGCGAGTGCCGGATTTGTCCATGCGTGCAGTGTGTGGACGGGTCCGGCTTTTTTTGGAAGAGACGTATACGAGCTGCGCCGTATTCCGATCTTGAATTCAACGACAAATTCACAGCTTGCCGTTCGGGTCTCAAATCTTTACCAGTATTACAGTTGGCTGCGATGGACTGCCGGAAAAATTCTCAGAAAAAAACAACGCGGCTATGAAAACGAACTGCTTGTGCCGCCGTTTCATTCGATCGAACCATTACATCATTCGGTGAGTGATTATGAAAAATTCAAGAGCTGAAGCTCAATTGCTGTCTTCTGTATCTGCGCCTGCTGAGCGAGTGAAGGAATCGGAACGGTCCCAGCCGCATTTGAAGACAGAAAATGCACCGCTCGAAGTGAAGGTGGTTACCCGTGAAACGGAATTCCTGATGCTTCGGGATGAGTGGGAAAAGCTTGTCGAACAGTGCCCTGTTCATGTCTATCAACTGTTTGCGTGGCAATGGTTCTGGTGGAAACATTACGGAACAAAGTTTCAACTGCATATAATTACATTCCGGCGCTCCGGCGCTCTGGTAGGAATCATCCCGTTGTTTCTCCAAAAGTATTATGTGTGCCACCATGGATATTCACAAAGAGACAACGTGATGTACAGCCGCTTGCGGATGCTTGGCTGCGGAATCGCATCAAAGGAGAATCGCGGCTTGCCGGCAGAATATGGGCCCAGCGATTATCTCGATATCATTGTACTTCCGGAGAATGGCGTTGAAGTTGCAAAAGAATTTTCCGCGTATCTTGCTGCCCATGCCGATCTTTTCGACGAAGTTCATTTTCAGGACGTACCTCAGCAGAGTGCCCTGAACAAATACATTGTGCCTGAATTGAAAAAATCGCATTGGGAGTGTAATGTTGCGGAAGGTGAAATCTGCCCATACCTTGCCGCGCCGCAGTCAATGGAGAAATATCTCGACGTTCATCCCAATTTGCGGCACCGCGTGAATCAGGTGAAGAAAGAATTCGTTGCACATCCTCCGTTCTCGATTGAAACCATTGAGACGTGGTCATCTTTCGCGAGCGCCTATCGCGATCTGGTTCAGTTACATCAATTGCGATGGAACAGGCTGGGGTATGCCGGCCTTTTTTCAGACCACAGATTCACTCAATTTCAAAGCGATGTTCTCAGCGCGTTTTACAAACAACGCGTCCTGTGGTTTAAAGCAGTCCGGTTCGCGGGCGTGCGCATTGCGTTGCGCGTCGGTTTTATTTTTAAGGGGCGATGCTACGATTATCTTTCCGGGTTCGATGACACAGCCCCCGGTGCGAAGAAAAGTCCAAGCAGAGCTCTGTTACTGACGATGATTGAAAATGCGATACAGAGCAAAGTTCGCGTTGTTGATTTTTTGCGCGGCACAGAGCAGTACAAATTTGAGTTGGCAACCGGTATGGCTCGCAACGTGGATATTCACGTGTTTAATCCGCAAACGAGGAAAACATTGAGGGTCATGCTGTACCGGCTTGTCCGCATTGTTGGGAAGACGGGAAGGCGCATTTCTGACGAATGGAAATTGTTGTCCGTGCAATTGTACGTTCACGGCGCGGGAAAATTCCTTTTTATGTACATACAATTATTTGTACACCGCCTGACGGAAAAACTTTTTCAGGAAAAGTTCGCGCCCGCAGATTTTCCATTGTCTTTAGAAAATGATAACAAGCAATCGTGAGGAGTTGGATAATGATGAAGCAAACTGATGACGAAGTTGTGATGAAACGGCGCTTCCATACAAGCGAGTATTTACGTGAACTTGGAATCCCCAAAATCCCGCCATTGACCAGTCCGGTTGACGTTGGATGTGACCCGATGACATTTGAAAGCCACATGGATCAAAGTTCACATTTAATTTCAATTATAAAAATTGGACTGGCTGGGTGGTTGGTCGCAGATGAAAATGCGACACGGCAAAAAGTTGCGGCAGCGCGGCGCTATAGTGTTCCAACTGTTACCGGAGGGTCGCCGCTTGAGATAGCTATTTCGTTAAGAAAACTTTCTGATTATCTCGATCTGTGTGCCGATATCGGCGTGGCAAGAGTAGAGGTCATGTCACGCGTAACGGAAGCCCGCCAGAAGCCGAAAACCGTTGTGTCCGCCGCAACGGAACGGGAACTTGAAGTCCAGATTGAATTGGGAAAGCATACGTCCGGCATATCGGGAAAGAAAGCCGCCGATTCTATGATTGATCAAGGGCAGGAATGGCTTGATGCCGGTGCAATACAGCTCGTAGTGAAAGCCCGGGAAAATTTATGGCATAGTGGATTATTTAATCGAAGAGGCATGCTCAATTACCCGTATGCCGACCGCTTTGCAAAAATATTCGGCTTGCATACAGTCATGTTTGAAGCGCCGGACTTGCACAGCCAGTTTGCATTGCTCGATTATTTTGGCCGCGATGTTCACCTGTGTAATGTTCACCTTGAAGACATTTTACAGGCGGAGAGTTATCGCCGCGGTCTTCATTGCGATGCATTTCAAAAACTTCATCTTCGTCCACAAGCGGCACGAAAGCTTGCGCAGCGTGAGCTTTTCGAAGCTAAAGTATAGAGAAAAATAACAATACGCAGAACAAGAAAAGCGGAGAAACCTTATGCAGAACATTGATCAAAACTCATCCACTGCAATTGTCATCACAGCGGGAGGCACACCAGACGCGTACGATATTGTCCGCGCACTCGGCATTGCGGGAATTCGTACAACCGTGGCCTCATCCCAACGAGATGATATTGCGTTCTATTCAAAATATTGCGGAGGAAGAATTTTCCTTCCGTCATTTCAGCAGAGCAACGAAGAGAAAATAGCACAGCTTCTTGAAACATTTGCGCGTCAGCAAAAAGAATGTCCGGTGCTGTATTATACATCGGATGCTGAGCTTGCATTTATTTGGCACTACCGGGATAGGCTCAGTTCGCTGTACAGATTTCTCCTCCCGTCGGATCAACTTCTCGAATGCCTTTTTAACAAAGTACTTTTCAGCAGCTTTGCGAAAGCCTATGATCTCCCGATTCCTGAAACGACGATAGCTAAAGGCACGGACGATCTAAACAGCACAATTTCATTTATCGAATACCCATGTATCGTTAAACCGGCATTTACACAGGATTGGGTGTGGGACACCGAAGAGCAAAGAACAAAGTTCGGTCCCTACAAAAAAGCGCTGCGGCGTATTGCATCGAAAGAAGAATTGGTTGACTTTTGCCGCGCGCTGCCAAAGCGCCAGTCGGGCTATCTTATTCAATCGTATATAGAAGGAAGTGATGAAAACATTTTAAGTTTCCATGGATATTTTGATGAACAGTCGCGATGCCTTGGATATTTTGTCGGGCGAAAAATTCGAACGTATCCACCGAATACCGGCGGAAGCGCATACGTGCGAACAATTTACCATCCGACATTAGCCCAGCTGAGCATCGAATGTTTACAGCAAATTCAATTCAAAGGAATTGTAAAGATTGATTTTAAGTGGGACCCGCGCAGCCAGGATTTCAAAATTCTCGAAATGAATCCGCGATATAATTTATGGGAAGTTGTCGGCGCATTAGCAGGCGCTAATCTCGCCTACATTGCGTACGAGCATCAACGGGGGAAAGAAATTCCTCCGCAGGTTTATTACAAAAATGATGTGCGATTGCTGTATTTCAAACAAGATGCGAGGGCCTTTTTTGGCGGTTACCGTGCTCTTGGTGAGTGGACACTGAAAACGTATCTCCAATCGTTAAAACGGAAAAAATACTACAGAGTATTCGACCGGAAAGATATGCGCCCGTTTTTGGTTTCCTTGTTTGCGTTTGTCAAGAGAAATGTAGGACGGCTCTTCGGCCGCCGCCATGAAACGGAACAGCCGGCTGCACCGGTGAAACCAGCGCTGACCGACAAACGACAAGCGGTGACAAGCGCCATCCCGTCGGTTCAAAATGCAGTTGATTTATGAGTTTGCCTAATATGACAGGGAGGAGGTGTGCTATGATAGAAGATCTGAAATCAAAAGTTCTGAGATTTCTTGCGCGCTCTCATACAACAGGGCCGGCTCTTTCAAGTGCGATTGATGTTTGCCGGCGCGCGTCGGCTCATGGGTGGAAGATCACGCTCTGTTTATGGGAACGTCCTTATGACACGCCAGCTCTTGTTGCCTTCCAGTACGCCCGTGCGTTGAATGCTATTGCTGAACTCAACGCAGATTGCCGGCTCTCTATCAAATTGACTGCGCTGCACTATTCGTCTACACTGTTCAGCGACGTTGTGTGGCACGCGAAGGCGCTCGACATTCCTCTTCTTATTGACGCGCAGCACCCGGAATCTGCGCCGCGTTCGCTCGCTCTTCTTGAATATGGCTTGCAGCGATATCGCAACATCGGCTACACACTTCCTGCGCGATGGCGTCGGAGTGTAATTGATGCAGAAAAAATTCTCGACATGCAAATTCCTGTCCGGATTGTAAAGGGACAGTGGAACGATCCATTGAATTTGCATACAAATGTGCGTCGTCGCTATCTCAATCTTGTTGATATGTTTGCAGGAAGTAAAAACCATGTCAGCATAGCAACACATGACGAAAAGCTGGCGTGCGAAGCGGTGAAAATTCTCAGTGAAAGCTCCACGCCATACGAGATCGAACAAATGACTGGTTTACCGTGGCTGGATGCACACGCGATTGGCAGAGAAAATATTGAACGAAGGCTGTACATTCCCTACGGTTATCCTTCAATGCCATACAATCTTTCATTTGCTATAGAGCGCCCGAAAATATTTTGGTGGATTATACGTGACAGTTTTTTGAGCACCAGCGAAAAAATTAGAGAACTCGGTTCATCATTAGAGGAAAACGACAAACCGCAGACTCAAACAGGTTTTCAATCATCAATTGGCACGCATTCTTTTGAAGTATCAAAACAAAAAGAAGCAGAAAACAATAAGCCGGTTGAAAATTCTCTCCGAGGGCGCCAACAGCATGGAGAAGGAACACCTTTTATTACTTCTCTTTAACGGCCGACCGCTGGAATAAATAATTAATACAACGACAGAGGAGGTTGTTAAAATATTGATACATGGGCAAATGGAAAAATTGATGCGTTCAACTGCTGAGGAAACACATCGTCGGGCTAAGGGAGTTCAACATTCACAAAGTAGTGTTTCCGAAACACCCAAAGGATTTCACCCCTTTGCCAAAAGCAACAAAGAGTGGATAGTCGAGGTCGTGAGCGAAACAAAGGAATTTGTGCTGTTGGCGGATGAATGGAACATGCTTGCGCAGAAGTTTCAATCGCCGCTTCTTTCGCACGAATGGTTTGCAGCTTGTGCCGAAGCGTTTTGCCCGCCGGCAAAGCTTTCAGTCATTGTGCTGCGGGTTGATAATAAAATTGCCGCGGGTGCTCCCCTGGCGCTTGTGAAAACTGATGGCGTTGAACGCTTGGAATTTCTGGGTTCGTCACTGCTTCTGGAACCGAGCGGATTTATTTATCGGGATGAAGAATCGCTGCGGCGTTTGCTCGAAGTGATCTCTGCTCTACGCAAACCGACAATATTTGGCAGATTGGCGCTCGATGCTTTAGACTCCCTGGCGGTAGAACAGCGGCTGCGATTTCCGCGAGTGTTCGTATTCAAAGAACTTTCACGAGCGCCTTCGATTACGATTGCATCGTCGTGGGATGAGTTTGAAAATGGAATTTCCGCGAGCCGTCGTTCAAGCTTGCGGCGTGCCCGCCGGCACGCAGAAAAGCTTGGTACTATAGAATACCAAATTATTGCGCCTGAGATCAATGATGTTAACAGTCAGCTGGAAGAAATTTTCCGAATTGAAGCCGCGAGTTGGAAAGAGCGCAACGGTACAAGCATGCGGTCTATTCAGGAACTAAAACGTTTCTTTTTATTATATGCACGCACAGCGGCTTGCAAAGGAATTCTTCGTACATGTTACATGCGGATTAATGGCAAGGCGATAGCGGCGCAGCTTGCGGCTGAGTACGCCGGACGCTTTTGGACCTTCAAAATCGGCTACAATGAAGCATTTGCACATTGTTCGCCCGGAACTTTGCTAATGCATGAAGCAATACGTTATGCATTCAATCATCGTCTAAAAAGTTTTGAGTTTTTGGGTAACGATGAGCCGTGGATTCATGTGTGGACGGAGAATGTCTCCCAGTATTTTACGTACCGCATATATCCGTGGACAATTGACGGGTTGCGGGCATTGGGACAGGATATCACTCTCAGGTTATTAAGGAAATTCAAAGCACGAAGAAAAAGGATCCATGCGCGCAAGGCAACACACCGCCCGCTCAATAAATGAATCACGAAGATCTATATTTTTTTGACCGTTTTTTGAAATTGAAAAAGAAAAATGATCAGTACGCCAACCATGTCAATGCAAAGTACTCAGCAATCAGAATTGCGATTTTATTCTCATTATGAGTGGTGTCTTAATCCGTATTTGACAGTGCACGATTTGTTCATGCGGTTAAGTGAAGAATGTGAGCGCTATTCCTCACTGCAATATGAGTGGCAAAAAGAAGAAAGTATGATCAACCTGTACCTTTTTGTCTGTGCCATCGGATGTGCCGTTGATGATTTTCTTGCTGTACGCAGATGGAAATTGGAAAAGCTTCAAGATCGTTTTCCCGGCTGGAAGTTTGTGATTTCCGCGTTAGAACGCCTTCTCAATTTGCGTTCACGGCTGAGAAATTCGTTTTTCAAAACACGCGTTGTTCGCTGGAAGCGAAATTGGAATCGCTGTATTGAACAGGTCTGCGCGCTGCTCGTAGAAAATTCAGCGCCGCGTTCCGAGCGCATCATGGAAATTAATAAGAAAATAGCCCCGCTTATTCGTTTGGAATTGCCCGACACGCTGTTGCAGCGGAGAATGAAAATAAATGAGGGATTCCGTTGTCAGGATTTAACTCACTTTGATGTTTTTTCGTTGGTGCAGAAATTTATCACCGCGAGTAACAACCATTATTCTCCGGTCATGATTGTCGGGATTCGCACGGCAGGCGCATATTTTGCTCCGCTGGCAAAAGCCTATCTTTCTTCTCTCGGCTGGCCTAATGTTTCGTGGATGACAATACGCCCGAGAGAAGGATTGGCGCGAGGGGAAAAAAAAGCGCTGCGGCGAATGATGTTCAGGTCTTCTCCGGTGCTCGTCATTGATGATTATCAAAACACGGGTCAGACATTTCTGCGGACTTCGAAACTTCTTACAACGCGCAGAATTTCGCCGCGCAGAGTTACCTTTTTAGCGCCCAACCATTCGTACGAAACCGGATGGACGAATATTGTAAGAAAGTTAACGGGATCGAAAGTCATTGCTCTTGAGCATGAAGAGCTTTATAAACGGAAACTCATGCAAGCACCTTCTATTGAAAAACTCGCACTGCAATATTTTTCAGGTGAACAATGGGCGAATGTTAGCGTCGAAACGACTAAAGAGACGGAAGCGATCAACTCGCGGTTGCAGGCTCATTATGCCGAAGGATTTCAGGTGCGCTTGAAACGGCTTTATGAATTTCGTGCGAGTAATGATCACGCCAAGCCGGAAGTGAGGCGCGTAATTGCCAAGAGTGTAGGATGGGGATGGCTTGGGTATCACGCATTCATCATGTCGAAGCGCATGCACGAATTTGTTCCGGCATGTATCGGGCTTCGCAATGGCTTACTTTTGATGGATTGGATTGACCGTGCTTCAAAGGAGAAAAAAGAAATTGGTGCAGCTGTTTCTGTGCAAACATTGGCATCGTATATTGCCGCCAGAACAAACCGCCTGCGCCTGAAGGAGGATCCACGCAGAGGAAATCCCGATTATGGATGGGGCTGGCTTGAAATTCTCAGCATCGTGCGCCGCGCGTACGGCAATTACCTCGGCCGCATCATTGACAAAAAACTTTTGGCAGAGCTTCAGAGGAAGCTTCAGTACACTCCTGCGGTAACGGACGGAAAAATTCTTCCGCATGAATGGATAGAAAATCATGATGGGTTGTTCAAGGTTGATTTTGAACATCATAATTTTGGTGCACCTGAGCTTGATATTGTTGATCCGGTGTACGATGTCGCAGGCGCCGTTTTTGAATTTCAAATGCCGCGAAGCACCGAAGAAGAATTTTTACAGGCATATAAGAATTATACCGGCGACAATTCTGCCAGAGACCGCCTATTGCTTTATAAGCTTTTGTATGGAATCCGGGTCATGAGAAAATCTGCTGAATTTGCTCGGCTGTTGCGTAGTGAAATGGGCAATAAACGATCCACTTATGCACGCACTTTTTTGGCTGGTACGATGAACCGGTTTGCCGCCGGCTTACATCAACGCACTTACCATGGGGAATGGACGAAAAAACTTTTCTTTCTGGATTTAGACGGCGTGTATGATACGGAAGTGCTTGGGTTTCCACATACAACGGTCAGCGGGATTCAAGCCATTGCCTGTTTACGAACCGACGGGTGGTCAATTATTCTTAATACCGGCAGAAGCATTCAGCATGTGAAGTTATATTGCACGGCGTACACTTTTCAGGGAGGCGTTGGAGAATACGGGAGCGTTTTTTTTGACAATGTACTAAAGCAAGAAATCCCGCTTATTGACGATGATGGCAAAGAACAATTAAGCCGCTGCCGCGAGGTCATTCGGACGTTGTCGGGTGTTTTTATTGACCCAGAGTATACTTATTCTGTTCGCGCATACCGGTACAACGACAGCCGCACATCCGGATTGAGCGTTGAGGAAGCAAGAAATCTTTTGGTAAAGCACAACCTTCATAAACTGACGTTCATTGCGCGGGACGCAGATACCTATATCATTCAAAAAGAGTGCAGCAAGAAAAGCGGAGTTCAGTTTGTCAGAAAATATTTACAGAATAGCGCCGCTGCCGTTGCCGCTATCGGTGATTCTGACGAAGATATCGGAATGCTGGAAGAAGCCGAACACGGTTACGTGCCGCGTAATTGTTCAAAGGGATTACAACAAAAAGCGGGCTCAGCAGGCTGGAAAATCTTACATCATCGTGGTGCCAAAGGATTGCTTGAAGCGGCGAAAGAATGCACGCAGCGAACCGATTCGGTGGGACGGACTGAATTTCTTCGCGTTCCAGACGCTGCTCAGCAGACAGCGCAATTATTTTTTCGCTTGCTAAATGTCGCTGAACAACCGAAACTCCAGAGATTTTTTATAATGGCGAAATGAAGAGGAGAAAAGATGAAGTTGCCATGTAAATGGATGCTTGTTTTGTTATGCGCCGCTTGCTTGATGTCGTGTCAGGATGCAAGCAAAGCACAGCCGTCGGTTCTCGTTGATCAATTAGGATATCGTCCGAGCGATCCGAAACTTGCATTTACAAAAAAACACAGTGAAGGAGAATTCAGAGTTATTAACATGCGGACGAACAAAACCGCGCTTGGTGGAGAAATCGGCCGCATCGGCACAATTGATCCGGCAACAGGCGATACGATATTCACGATTGATTTTTCGCGCCTGAGCACTCCCGGCTATTACCGTATCGTGTTGCACGACACGACAGAGCATTCCGATGCATTCCTCATTGCTGACAACGTCTACGCAAAAGCGTCTCTTGCGTCGCAGCAAAGTTTTTATTACCAACGCTGCGGTATTGCTGTGAATAACGGAACGCAATGGAAACATTTTGCATGTCATACTGCGCCGGCGCACTTTTTCGATAACCCCGCGAAAACCAAAGATGTTACCGGAGGATGGCATGATGCCGGTGATTATAATAAATTTGTCCCGACAACTGCAGTGAGCGCTGCGTTTCTTCTCTATTTGTACGAACTGCAGCCGGAAAAATTTTCTGACGGCGATCTGAAAATCCCGGAATCACATAACAACATTCCTGATATTCTTGACGAAGCGCGATGGGGATTGCAGTGGTTACTCAAAATGCAGAGCGGGGACGGCGGAGTATATCACAAAGCGTCAATTAAGAAATGGACGGGTGAACACTTGCCTCAGGAAGAATCTGACACCCAGTATATTTTTGATGTTAGCAGCACAGCGACAGGTGATTTTGCCGCTGTCACAGCGCTTGGCGCTCGCTTGTTTAACCGATGGGATAAAGCTTTTGCGGAAACTTTGCTGCGCGCTTCCATCAGGGCGTGGGATTTTTTACAGAAGCACGAATCCATTGTACCGCCGGGCGGTTTCAAAAACCCTGCCGGTGTCGAAGGAGGAGAATATGGCGACGTTCAAGATTCCGATGAACGGTTGTGGGCATCGGTCGAATTGTATCGCACCACTGGCAATTCAGCTTATCACGAATATTTTTTATCCAATTACAAAATGCTTGGCGGTGTCAATTATACAGTAAGCTGGCAGCACGTCCAGAATTTTGCTTATTACTCGTATCTCAATGTTCCGGTTGACATTCACAATTACGAGGCGCATTCATTTATCGTGGCATCGCTGACGCGATATTGCGATGCGTTGTTGGAACGTATCCAAGACAATGGCTATCGGTGTGTGCTTTCGCCCGATGAATATTACTGGGGCTCGAACAGCGTGATCATGGGGCACGCGTTTGATCTCATCAATGCATATGAAACCACAAAGTTACGGCGTTATCTTGACGGCGCATTAGATCAGCTTCACTACATTCTTGGCCGCAATACGTTTGATATTTCGTTCGTGACAGGTGTTGGTTCTAATCCTGTTATGCATCCGTATCATCAATTCTCCATGCTGTCCGGAACCGATGCACCGGTACCCGGAATGCTTGTTGCGGGATGCAATAAATTCAGCCGCCTTCGGGGGAAAATAATATCCGAATATCCGGGACAGTGCTATGAAGACAACGCAAAAAATTATTTTGTCAATGAGCCGGCAATTAATTATACAGCACCGCTTGCTTTTGTTTCCGGGTATTGCGCCTTGATGGCAGATAAAGATGTTGCGAAACATTAACAAAGCGAATTTTCACACGCAATGGTTTTCCTGAAAAAAAGCAAACACAAAATTAATTCATCTATTAACAAAATTAAAAGAGGAGAACAAAAAATGGGTACAGCACAAAATCCGGAGCGAGCGAAAGAAGTCGCTTCGCTTTTGAAGCAGGCAGATAAGCTTGTGAAGGAAGAAAACCTTGCGGCGGCGTTGGAGTTGATTATGAAAGCGCAATCCTGCGACCCGCGCAATCTGTATGCAATGGCGTACGAGGAGCGAGTGAAGGCATTGCTGCGTGAACAGGTAGAAGAGGGAAAAAGTCAGTCCGCTACGCAGCAAATACCAACAAGTCAGGTGGCGGCGAAAACTGCGCCGGAAAAACAAGCTCCGCCGCTGCAGTACCTTTCTAACCTTGCCGTAATCGAGGCTCAACGATCCGTGCCCGTTGCGCCGGAAGAAAAGGCCATCACAAACGAAAACTTGAAAATACCGGAGGTGGCAGAAAAACAAACGCGGCAAGAAACGTGTGCCGCCGCTGTCAGCCAGTCTCTATCCGCCCGGTCTCCGGTTGATGAAAAAATAGAGGTTTTTCGTGTACGCGCGTCATCATTTTTTGAGAAGAAGGAATACAACCGTGCGCTTGACGAAATAACACGCGCGTATTTGCTTGATCCGGAGAACGAAAAAATTCGCAGCCTCGAAGAAAAAGTGCGTGAAGCTATTGAAATTCAGCGGCATTTACTAACAACAGCACAGGAAGAAAAATCCCGGATGCTTCGTAAAAAGGAGGAAGAAGAGAGACTCAAGAGGGCAGAGCACCGGGCAGCGGTTGAGCAGAAGATTGCTTCATTCCTTTCACAAGCCGCAGCATATTCTGAAAAGAAAGAATTCAATCGTGCACTTGATGAAATTGCTCGCGCCTATTTGTTTGATCCAGCCAATGAAAAAATACACAGCATGGAAGAAGCTGTCCGCAAAACAATAGAAGAAGAACGGAATGCGCTTGCAACAGCACACCATAATAACGAGTTGAAACACACCCAAAAAGAAGAAGAGGAACAACGTAACCAAGAAGAACAACAGCGTGTTGCTCTTGAACGAAAGATTACAGACTTTCTTGCCCGCGCTTCAGCATATGTTGAAAAGCAAGAATATAACCGCGCACTAGACGAGCTCACCCGTGCGTACTTGTTTGATCCCGCAAACGAAAAAGTCCGCAAGCTTGAAGAAAAAATCCGCAGGGCACAGGAGGAAGATCGCCGCGTTTGCGAAGATGAGCAGAGAAAATTAGCGGCTGAAAAACATGGACATGAGGAGATCATCGAAATGCGCATGCGACAGACTCGGCAGCCTGCACCGGAAGCAATGAACGAAAGACATAACGGTAAACGAGAACACGACAGCGAAGTTCGTCGTTACCTGCGCCATGTTAATCAATTGTTTACGAGCAACAGACTTGAAGAGGCGCTAAGCGAACTTGCTTTCGTCATTATTCTTGACCCTCTCAATGAAGAAGTGTTAAAGCTTGAGCAGCGAATTATTGAGAAACAGGGACAACGACAGCAGCAGCAGCTCGAACTGTACCAGAAACAGCTGGAAGAGCGGCAAAGAAGGCGCCAGGCTATTGTTGCAGCCATTCAGATGTTGGCAAAAGAACATAAAGACAACGATACGCTTACAACAATGAGTCATCTGACTATGCTCGGCTCTGTCAACGAAGATATACAGGAGCATGAAAGGCAAATGTTAGCGACACAAACCGTTTTTCTTGCCTCATGCGACGATGAAAACTAACAGCTAAAAATAAAGCGGCAGGCGCTAAGGAGGAACGATGTGTGGTATAGTAGGATATCTAGGAACTAAAAACGCGGCTCCGCTGCTCATTGACGGACTTCGTCGTCTTGAATATCGTGGTTATGATTCTGCCGGCATCACGGTAATTTCTGGAAGATCGCTCTGTTCGGCGAAGACTGTCGGCAAGGTTGAATTGTTGACAGAAGCTGCAAAGGATTTGCAGGGTCAGGGAACTGTCGGCATTGCACATACGCGTTGGGCAACGCATGGGGAGCCGTCTGTACCGAATGCACATCCGCAATTTGATTGTACCGAAAGTATTGCTGTAGTACACAACGGCATCATCGAAAATTATTCTCAGCTGAGAAAAAAGCTCGAGGAAAATCACCGCTTTTTATCCGACACAGACACGGAAGTAATTGCTCATCTCATCGAAGAATATTTAATCGCTGACGGTTCGTTTGAATCTGCTGCCCGGCGGGCGCTTGCCGATCTTGAAGGAACATACGCTCTCGCTCTTCTTTTCGCGTACGAGCCGGAGACAATAATTGCCGCGCGCAACGGAAGCCCGTTGGTTGTCGGAGTAGGTGAGAACGAATATTTTGTTGCGTCGGATCCCGTCGCTTTTCTTAAGCGGACAAACAACGTTCTTTATCTTGCAGATGGTGAAATTGCCGTGATATCTCCGGACGGCATGCAGGTCACGGATCACGAGGGCAATCAGGTTTACAGAGAGACAGTATTTGTGGATACCGAGCAGGAAGAATTAGGGAAAAACGGCTTCCCCCATTTCATGCTGAAAGAAATTTTTGAGCAGCCGAAAACGATTCAGGAAACATTTAACGAACGTTTCGACATGGAGGAAGGAACAGCTCGCCTTAGCGTTATTGACGATCTTTTTCCGCGCATTCTTCATAGCCGTCGCATCACAATTGTTGGATGCGGGACATCGTGGCATGCGGGGCTTGTCGGTGAATATATGCTGGAACAGTATGCGCGTGTTCCGGTAGAAGTGGAGTACGCATCGGAGTTTCGGTACCGCGACCCGCTGCTCACTCCTAACGATGTAGTGATTGGCATAAGTCAAAGTGGAGAAACAGCCGACACATTGGCGGCATTGCGCGAGGCACATCGCAAAGGTGCAGTCGTAATCGCCATCTGCAATTCTACAGAAAGCAGCATTGCGCGCGCCTGCGATGCAACGCTGGCGATGAATGCGGGACCGGAAATCGGGGTTGCTTCGACGAAAGCGTACACGTCACAGCTTATTGTTCTCATGCTTCTCACACTTGCTCTTGCACGGAAGAAAACGATGAGCCGCGATGAAGGGCAGTTGTTGATTCGTGAATTGCGGGCGCTTCCGGGAAAGATCGAGCGAATTCTCAGCGACAATACGGCGATTCTGAAAATAGCAGAAGAGTTTTATCAATGTCAGCACTTTCTTTATCTCGGACGCGGTTTCAATTTCCCCAATGCGCTAGAAGGAGCTCTTAAATTGAAAGAAATCTCGTATATCCACGCAGAAGGTTATCCGGCAGCAGAAATGAAGCATGGCCCCATTGCTTTAATTGACGCGAACATGCCTGTCGTGTTTCTTGCACCGAGGGATCACACGTATGAAAAAATTCTCAGCAATATTCAGGAAGTAAAGGCACGCAAAGGGAAAATTATCACGGTTGCAGATGAAGATGATCATGACGTGGAACAATTGAGCGATTATGTCATTCGTATTCCTAAAACAATAGAAACGCTGACACCGCTTCTCACGATTATTCCGCTTCAGCTTCTTGCGTATCATATCGCTTTGTTGCGTGGGTGCAACGTGGATCAACCAAGGAATCTGGCAAAAAGTGTAACGGTAGAATAGGAAAATTCAATGATCAGTCTGTTTGAAGTACTACTTTTCGGTGTGTTGGGATTTTTTATCCTATACTCTTTTATGCTGAGTGTGTTTGCGCTCTTCGCCCGAAAGCACATTTCATTTAGGGTGAAAACACAACGAAAATTTGCATGCATCATTCCCGCCCACAACGAAGAATTCACAATAAGAAAAACGATTCAGAGTTTTTTTGCATCGGAGTATCCGTCGAATTTGTACGACGTGATTGTCGTCGCGGATAATTGCACTGATTTAACTGCCGGTGTCGCCAGCGCGAACGGAGCAACAGTGTGCGAGCGAAATGATACAATTCACCGGGGAAAAGGGCACGCGTTGCAATGGTGCTTTGAGCGTTTACTTGATGATCCGAAACACTATGATGCGTATGTTGTCGTTGATGCTGACAGCATTGTTTCGAAAAATTTTCTTCGTGTAATGAATGTTTACCTTGAGCGCGGTTACGTTTCTATTCAAGCTGCCGATCTCGTGGCGCCGATGCCCGGAGCGTGGAGTTCTGAAGTTGCGCGTGTCGCGTTGACACTGTATAATTATGTCAGGCCTCTCGGCAGAAAAGTTGTCGGATGTTCTGCCGGCTTGCGCGGGAATGGGATGTGTTTTTCTTCAAAAGCGATACAAGCGGTACCGTGGCAAGCCCACTCAATCACTGAAGACTTCGAGTACGGGCTGCTCCTTCTTTTTCAAGGAATAAAAACTGTATTTGCTCCCGAAGCGCGTGTCATAGCAACAATGCCAGCGCGTCCTCAGAATGCTGAAAGTCAGCGCGCACGATGGGAAACCGGCAGGTTTGCAATTATCCGGCGTTACACACCAAGGCTGTTCAAAGCAGTTATCCGGCATCCGTCGCTAACGCTGCTCGACGCTTTTATAGAGTTGCTGACGCCGGCATTTGTCAATATGATGGGTGTGGTTATCGCTGTAATCTTCATCGAATTAATGCTGCCGCTTGCCGGCATTCGCAGCACGGCATTGCACGTCGAGTTGTGGAGCGGATTGCTGGCAGTCTGTGTTTTATACATACTTATCGGGCTCGCCGCATCGGGAGCGGATTCTTTGTTATTCAAAGCGACATTATATTTTCCGCGATACCTTCTCTGGAAAATTCAATTATATTTTAAACTTGTTATTAACGGAACAGTAAAAGAGTGGGTAAGAACGACACGCGAAAATGTGCAATGACGGTTGTAAACCTCGCCGTTATCCGGCAGGCTGTGATTCCTCTTACAGACAGGCGCGAAAAAATCACTATATTATAGTGGAGGAACAACAATGGAAAAGATACTTGTCATTGACGACGATGAGATGGACCTGCAGCTCATGAATCTTCTCTTTACGAGAGAAGGATATGAGGTGGTAAAAACAGCTGACGGTCCCCAGGGTATAGATCTCTACAAAAGGCTTTCTCCTACTTTTGTTTTTCTCGACCTTGGACTTCCGTCGAAAAACGGAATGGATGTTTTGAAAGAAATCAGAGAATTCGACGGTAAAGCGAGGATTGTGCTTATTACGGGGTACGGCTCTGAAAAAGTTGCGCACGAAGCGTTGCAGCTCGGTGCGTTAGATCTCATTGAGAAAACGTGGGATGTGGGCAGCATGCTGCAGCGCATCAAGACAGTACTGAATGCATTTGGTGCAAAAAATTTTTCATAGGATTCATATTTTTTCACTTCGTTCATTTACAGTAACATGCGAAAGAACCTGCATTAGCTTTCATTTCGTGGAATAGAATTACATCTCGCCTCCAACAGCCTCAACGCCCACAAGTATTTTTGTGCGAACGGAATTCTTTCATTAAACATATCGTGTTCTGCGTTGTCGAACAACTATTCAATTTAATCCAAGTATAAAGAAAGAATTTTTTTTGACGGGAACGAAGGCCTGTACGGCAGCGTTCATTGATTATATGAAATTGAATCTTCTCCTTTTCATCGTTCTGTGTGAACTGTCAGTTTTTTTTCCGGTTTATGCGACAGCACAAAATACTTTTTCATTCAGCGGTACAATTAGGAATTCGGAAACGGGAGAAGCGCTCATCGGGGCAAGTGTTTTTGTAGAAGAGTTGAAAACTGTCGGCACAACCACAAACGCCTACGGATTTTATTCTCTTACCATTCCTCAGGGAACCTACACATTGCGGATTCAATTCATTGGCTTCAAAACGAAAAGAGATACGATTGTACTCGACCGTGACCAAACGATCAATTTCGCTCTGCATGAAGAATCGGTGAACGTCGGCGAAGTTGTCATTTCCGCTGAGCGTTCAAACAACAATGTCACTTCAACCGAAATCAGCACGAACAAGTTAGATGTGAAAGAGCTGCAATCTGTTCCCGTTCTCTTCGGCGAAAAAGATGTTTTGAAAACCATTCAGCTTCTTCCCGGCATCGAAGCCGCGGGCGAAGGCAACACTGGTTTTTTTGCCCGCGGCGGCGGCGCGGATGAAAATCTTATTTTGCTCGATGAAGCGCCGGTGTACAATCCTTCTCACATCCTCGGTTTCATGTCGGTGTTCAATTCTGATGCGATCAAAGACGTCAAAATTATGACGGGCGGCATTCCGGCGGAATACGGCGGGCGGCTTTCTTCCGTGTTAGATATTCATACGAATGACGGAAACGAAAAATTCTTTGACGGGTCGGGAGGCATCGGGCTTCTTGCGTCGCGGTTGATGGTAGAAGGACCGATTGTGAAGGACGAAGGCTCGTTCCTTCTTTCCGGCAGGCGAACGTATGCCGATCTTTTTTTGAAGCTGTCGAGCGATACGACAATCAACCGAAGCAGTTTGTACTTTTACGATATGAACGGAAAAGTCAATTACCGGTTAGGGAATGACGACCGTATTTTTCTTTCAGGATATTTCGGCAAAGATAATTTCAGTTTTGGGGACTTTATAGGATTCAATTGGGGAAATTCTACCGGAACGCTTCGCTGGAATCATATTTGGGGAAGTCGGCTGTTTTCCAACGCTTCGTTCATTTTCAGCGATTATGAATATTCAAATTACAGCAATGTCGGCACGAGCAATTTTGAGCTTACATCCGGCATCCGCGATCTGAATTTCAAAACCGATTTTGATTATTTCATCCAGCCGCGCAACACGCTGAAGTTCGGCTTCGATCTTATTTATCACACGTTCAATCCCGGACAAATAACGACCAGCGGCGCGAGCGCTATCACGGCGGCAACGATTGCACAAAAATATGCCGCTGAAAATGCCGCGTATGTTTCACATGAGATCGAACTGCTGCCCGTTGTCAGTGTTCAGTACGGCGTGCGGTTTTCGACGTTCACGCTGCTGGGACCCGGTACAGCGTTTTCGTACGATGCGGCGGGAGATGTTCTTGATTCTGCATCGTACGGCTCCGGCACCCCGATCAAAACATACATGAATCTCGAGCCCCGTTTCGCGATGACGTATCTGCTCGATGAATCCAACTCCATCAAAGCGTCGTACACACGCACTGTTCAGTATCTTCACCAGCTTTCAAATTCCACGACAACAAATCCGAACGCGCTTTGGATTCCGAGCAGCAACAATGTGCAGCCGCTTTTTGCCGATCAGGTTTCGCTCGGCTACTTCAGAAATTTTTTCGACAACAGCTATGAAACGTCGCTTGAGGTTTACTATAAAAACATGGAACATCTCATTGATTACAAAAACGGTGCAGATTTGCGTTTGAATCCGAATGTGGAATCGCAATTGGTTTTTGGAAGAGGATGGAGCTACGGTGCGGAATTCCTGGTGAAGAAAAAATTCGGCGCACTGACGGGGTGGATCAGCTACACGTTGTCAAGAACAGACAGGCAATTCCCCGGTGTAAATAATGGTCAGCCGTATCCGGCAAATCAAGATCGTACACATGATATTTCAGTCGTTCTGATGTACGATTACAACGCCCACTGGAACTTTTCGGCAACGTGGGTGTACTACACGGGGAATGCTGTAACGTTTCCGAGCGGCGATTATTCTGTTGACGGGCGGGCACCGATTCCGTACTACACCGAACGCAACGGCTACAGAATGCCGGCGTATCACCGGCTCGATCTTTCTGTGACATATAATTTCAGCGGGAATTCGAATCTGAATTTTTCTCTTTACAATGCGTATGATCGTATGAATCCGTACTTAATTTATTTTCAGAAAACCGACACCACTCCGCCAAGCACACAGGCAATTCAGGTGACAATTTTTCCGATCATTCCGTCGGTGACGTACAATTTCAAGTTTTAAGAAAATGAAAAATTCTATTTTCACTGCAGCATTGCTTGTTAGTTTTGCGATTGCTTTTCAATCGTGCCAGAATGTAATTTCCGTTGATCTCAACAAAGCGAACCCGCAGATTGTCATTGAAGGAAAAGTAACAGACCAGCCGGGTCCGTACACTGTCACGATCAGCAAGACGGGAAATTATTTCGATCCGGTGTTGGAGTTTCCCCCTGTTTCAGGCGCTGCGGCAATCATTTCCGACAAAGAAGGGAACACGGATACGCTGCGTGAGACGGCAGCCGGAACATACATCACATCAGCGCTGCGGGGAATAACCGGGCGAACATATTCACTGACCGTGATTTCGGAAGGAAAAACATACAACGGCGTTTCTTTTCTCCCCCGCAAGGTATTTATTGATTCATTGAGTGCAACCTCATTTCATGCACCGGGCGGCAACAAGGTCTATGAAATTAATATTACCTTTACCGATCCACCTGAAACAAAAAATTATTACCGCGTAGTTCTCCATATCAATTCTCTTCCGCCCGATTCAGTCGCTGATGGAAGGTACTATCTGTATACCGACAAATTGTTCAACGGTAATACAATTACTCAGGAAATCCGTTTTCGGAATGATGTTAATATTATCCATCCGGGAGACACTCTTACAGTAGACCTTCTTTCAATTGACGAAGCGACGTACAATTATTTCAACACGTTAAAAGACATTGTCGGTGAAAATGATAGAAATATTTCCGCCTCGCCGGCAAATCCGAATACCAATCTCAGCAACGGTTCGCTGGGATATTTTTCCGCATATGCGATTGACTCGAAAAGTATTATTCTCAATTAGATAAAGTAAACAGCTGTTTTTTTGGTGCAGTTGTTCGCTTCTTGTTTTCAATCATTCATACAAAGGAGGAGATATGTCATTTTTTTCCAGTACAACATTTGAAGATATCGGGAAACTGCTGATTCGTCTTGCGGTCGGCGGGCTTATATTATTCCACGGTTTTTTCAAAATGGTGCACGGCGTCGAATGGATAAAAGACCCGCTTAGCGCTTTGGGGCTGCCGGGAGTTCTTGCATACGGTACGTACATCGCCGAGGTTGCGGCGCCGATAGTTATTCTACTCGGGTTTCGAGTGCGGTTTGCGGCGTTAGTGGTTGCGTTCGATATGGTGATGGCAATTGTCTTGGTGCTGAGGCAAAATATTTTTGCGGTGAAACAAGCAGGCGGCGGCTGGGGAATTGAGTTGGAAGCATTCTTTCTTTTGGCATCGCTTGCATTGTTTTTCACCGGTGCCGGAAAATACAGCGTGTCAAAAGCGCACAGCATGTGGGATTAGCAGGAAAAGCAACTACAAGCTTTCCATCAGTCGAAGCGACGAAAAGACAATGCCCCGTTCAGCACGGGGCATTGTTGTTTTACGATGAATTGTTTTACCGTTTATGCAACGTCAGCAGGTTTTTCCTCTTCGTGCTGCGGAGCGTTATGGCGGTTTTTGTTAGCGTCGGTAAATTTGAGTTCTTCAGTTTTCTTGTTAAACGTTACCCTGATCTTGCTTCCTTCACTGAACTTTCCTTTGAGAATTTCCTCGGCAATCGGGTCTTCAATATATTTCTGCAACGCCCGGCGTAACGGCCGCGCGCCAAAATTCGGGTCGAAGCCTTTTTCTGCAAGGAATTCTTTTGCCGCCTTGTTCAGTTCGACGGTAATGTTCATTGAGTTCATGCGCTTGAATAGATCTTTCGTGGCAATATCAATGATTTTCAGAATGTCAGATTTTTCAAGAGAATGGAACACGAGGGTATCGTCAACTCGATTGAGAAATTCCGGATTGAAGACGCGCTTGAGCGCCTCTTCAATAGTATTCTTCATCGTCTTGTAATTATCCTGTACGGTTGCATCACCAAAGCCGAAACCGCCAGTGCCGATTTTAATATCACGCGCACCAATGTTCGATGTCATGATGAGAATGGTATTTTTGAAGTCAACACGTCTGCCGAGGCTGTCGGTAAGCATGCCGTCATCAAGCACCTGCAGAAGAATATTAAAAACATCCGGATGTGCTTTTTCAATCTCATCAAGCAGCACAACGGAATAGGGTTTCCGCCGTACTTTTTCAGTAAGCTGCCCGCCTTCTTCGTAACCGATGTAGCCGGGAGGCGCTCCGACGAGCCGCGACACGGAAAATTTTTCCATGTACTCGCTCATGTCAATGCGGATTAACGCTTCTTCGGAATCGAAAAGGTAGCGTGCGAGCGCTTTCGCCATTTCGGTTTTTCCAACCCCTGTTGGTCCAAGAAAGATGAATGAGCCGATGGGACGGCGCGGGTCTTTTAATCCGGCACGCGCGCGGCGGATTGCTTTTGTCAGCTTAATGATTGCTTCGTCTTGTCCGATGATCTGGCTTCGGAGAACAGTTTCCATTTTCAATAGCTTATTCGATTCGGACTCGGCGATCTTGTTTACGGGAATTCCGGTCATCATTGCAACGACATCGGAAACGTTTTCTTCACTCACTTCATAAATGGTGTCCTGAGCTTTCAGCTCCCATTCGCGCTTTGCAATTTCGAGATCGCTCAGATATTTCTTTTCCAGATCGCGCAGCCGCGCCGCTTCTTCAAAATTTTGGTTCTTCACGACCTGATTTTTTGACTGCTTGATCTTTTCAATCTCTTCTTCAAGCGTAAGAATTTCTTTCGGCACGACAATGTTGGCAAGATGGACGCGCGCGCCCGCCTCGTCAAGAACATCAATGGCTTTGTCCGGCAGATTTCTATCACTGATGTAGCGGTCACTCAGGCGCACAGCGGAGTCGAGCGCTTGTTCTGAATAACGAACGCCGTGGTGTTCCTCGTATTTCTGTTTAATATTTTTCAAAATTTGGATTGTTTCCTCGACTGTTGTCGGGTCAACCATAATTTTCTGGAAACGGCGGTCGAGAGCGCCGTCCTTTTCAATATACTGGCGGTATTCGTCAAGTGTGGTGGCGCCGATGCATTGCAGTTCGCCGCGTGAGAGCGCGGGCTTGAACATATTCGATGCATCGAGCGATCCGGATGCGCCGCCTGCGCCGACGATAGTATGGAGTTCATCTATGAAGAGAATGACATCTTTCGCTTTTTCCAATTCGTTCATGACAGCTTTCATGCGCTCTTCAAACTGACCGCGGTATTTTGTGCCGGCAACAAGTGCGGCGAGATCGAGGGTTACGACGCGTTTGTCGTGCAACACACGCGAAACCTTCTTCTGAACAATGCGAAGCGCAAGTCCTTCTGCAATTGCCGTTTTGCCGACGCCCGGCTCGCCGATGAGAACAGGGTTATTTTTTTTGCGGCGGCTTAATACTTGTGCTACGCGCTCGATTTCTTTTTCACGCCCGACAACCGGATCAAGTTTTCCTTCACCTGCAAGTTTTGTGAGATCGCGCCCGAAATTATCGAGAACAGGAGTCTTCGATTTTTCCTGCCTCTTCTCTCCGCCGGCGCCATGTCCTTGTGCCGGTGTGGATGGTTTTCCGCTGATGATATTATCGAGCTCGTTGCGTACGGCGTCGTAATGCACGTTGAATTGGTGCATGATCTGCGCCGCGATGTTGTCATCATCGCGAAGAAGAGAAAGAAGCAAATGTTCGGTACCGATAACATCCGATTTGTATAATTTCGCTTCGAGGTAAGTAATCTTCAGCACTTTTTCCGCCTGCTTTGTGAGCGGGATATTGCCGATGGTCAATGTACCGCCGGAAGTGCGGACAGTGTCTTCGATCGCTTTTTTTAGCTTGTACAAGTCAACGCCGAGATTCCGAAGGATCTTGACAGCAATACCTTCGCCTTCGCGTATGATACCGAGAAGCAAATGTTCCGTGCCGATGTAATCATGGCCCAGTCGAAGCGCTTCTTCACGGCTCAATCGAATGACATCCTGAACGCGGTTTGAAAAATTTCCTTCCATTGGTGGTTCCTTTTTTCTATAGAAAACTGGCTGCGCTTTTTACTTACAATACCTTCTTCCTTCTACTCTTGAACACTGGAATAAGGGGAGAGGTTTCATCTGCAAAATCTGGAGTCAATATAAATAAAAAGCAGGGGGGTGTCAAGAAAGTGCTGTTTTTTACTGTTGGGGAAAGGAATTGTTGTATAATAAGAGAAAGTTTCTTGACTTTCGGGGGCTATTTCAATATCTTTATTGAAGTTGATGCGACAATAATGTCGTATTTTTTTACCATTCCGCGATAGCTCAATGGTAGAGCATGCGGCTGTTAACCGCAGGGTTGTAGGTTCGAGCCCTACTCGCGGAGCAAGAGTCCCGATCAATAATCGGGATTATTTGTTTTGTGTCATATTTTCTTTACATACTGCAATCAGAACAGACAGGAACATATTACAAGGGTTCGTCAAACGACCCCAGACGAAGATTGTACTTTCACAATACGATGGAGAAAGGGTATACTGCCCGGTATCGCCCGTGGAAATTAGTTTTTACGAAAAGCTTTTCAAGTAAACATCTCGCACAACAGGCAGAACGAAAAATAAAATCATGGAAAAACACGAAAATGATTGAACGATTAATACGAGGCGAGATTGAGTTATAACAGTGCGGCTGTTATCCCGACAGAGTCGGGATGTAGGTTCGAGCCCTACTCGCGGAGCGAAAACCCATAAGTCATTGTTTCTTCCCGACAAATCTCTCTTGTTTTTCCACCTCCGCAGATTTGCATTGGTGTTGTTTTTTTCTTCATGTTTCAATGTCAACTCTATGCCCGCTTGGGTTTTTTGTTATAGCAGTCATTCCACATAGTCATACATAAGCAGCAGTGCGGCATTAAATCCGGCACTTATATTGAGAAAATACACATAGTTGATTTGAAAGCTTGAAGAATGGAAAACCGAAAGATACACACGTTTCATATTCCCGTTTTGGGGTTGGCATTTTCTATTGATACTCCGATAAGAGTTTCGCGTTTCGGAATTTCGTCAGTCATTTCTATCGTTGATGATATTCTGATTGAACACATGCGGAAACATTATTCCATTCTTTATGGTGAACAATATTCTCCGATTACTGTAAGAGATAATGATCATCGCGCCAGGAGAATCACCGAGTATCTCAACCTTGTTCAGCGAATTGTCGAGAAACAAATTGCGGCGGTCAAGGCATCTGCTTTTGAAAAGGGAACCGACATTGTAAAATATTTTGAAATGCTTGCCGACCAATCACCGCTGAAAGCTCTCTATCGCCGCATGATGCAGACCGACGATGCAGAAAAAAGACTTTCTCTGCAAAATGAATTGCGCTCGAATGTCATTGCAGGAGATATTAATGTTAATATTATGACCAAGGTGGATAAAACAAACACAGGAAAGAACAAAGAGCCGCTCCCTCCGGAATTCTCGGATGCGCTTTCTTCGCTCCGCGGCTTTGCACGAAGCGAGTTGAATTCATCAGTAATTCTTTCCGCGGGACTGAATCCGCGTTTGTTCAGTTATATTGGGCAGTGTCCGGAATTTTTACCTGATGCGGAAGGCAATTTCAGGAAAAAAGTAACTCTCAAAGTGAGCGATTATCGCTCTGCATATATTCAGGGAAAGGTGCTGGCGAAAAAAGGAATCTGGTGTTCGGAATTTCGTATCGAATCGGGATTGAATTGCGGCGGCCACGTTTTTGCTACCGATGGTTATCTGCTGGGACCTATCCTTGAAGAATTCAAATCGAAAAAACAAATCCTTCTTGATGAGTTGTGTGACCTGTACGACACAGCTCTGCACCTGAAAGGGATTTCCGTGCCGCGTTCTGCACTGCAGTTTCAGATCACAGTGCAAGGAGGGATTGGTACGGCAAATGAAGATAGGTTTCTCCGTGAGCATTATTGCGTTGACGGTACAGGCTGGGGCTCACCGTTCTTACTTGTTCCCGATGCGACCAATGTTGATGATGACACAAGAACAATGCTTGCACATGGCAGGCGGGAAGATTTCTATCTGAGCAACGCTTCGCCGCTCGGCATACCGTTCAACAATTTCAGGGGAACTTCTAGTGAAGAACAAATACAATTCCGCGTTGAAAATGGAACGCCGGGCAGTCTTTGCACGAAAAAATTTCTTATATCAAACACAGAATTCACTGAAGTTCCGATCTGCACTGCATCAAAGGAATATCAGGCTGCAAAGATTGAACAACTGAAAAACTCAGGTCTTTCCCCTGGCGAATTATCGGCGAAAATTGAAAAAGTTGTCGAGAAAGCCTGCCTTTGCGAGGATCTCGCGGCTCCCGCTCTCATCAACAGCAATGCTCTTGCACGACAGAAAAAACGAGCTGCGGCTGTCTGCCCCGGACCGAATCTTGCATACTTTTCAAAAATTGTATCACTGGAAGAAATGGTGGGGCATATTTACGGACGGGTGCAGCTGCTTTCTGCTGAACATCGTCCCAATATGTTTATTCAGGAGTTGCGGTTGTATGTAGAATATCTTCGGAACGAATTACAGGAAAAACTTGAAACGTTGACGACAAAGGAGCAGCACTATCTCAACACGTTCAAGACGAACTTGCTTGAAGGAATCGAGTATTATAAATCTCTCATTCCAAAATTGAAAGAAGAAACAGAGCAGTACCGCGAAATTATGCGGCGTGAATTATTGGAATTTGAACAGCAACTTTTGAATATCGTTGTTCCCGGCGCGGCACTTGAACCGGTTATGGTCGAAAATGTCCACGTGCATTAACAGTGCAGTGCAAAAGCTCCATTTTCGCTTCTTTGCATAACAAATGTTCCGAAGCGGTTCCTTCTCCAGAATCAAAGGGGTGCGTGTAAAACGAAACGACTCCATTTTAGCGGAGCCTTGTGGAATTTTCACGGGCTCTGTCGTTTTTTAGTTAGAAATTGACTGTGAACAGGGAGGTAGGTACATTAAATCCGAGCATGGTCAATTTCAATAAAATATTCCCCTACCTTTCAATTCGGAATAAGCTCCTCATTGCATTTAGCGGCCTCTCAATTTTGCCAATGATGTTTATCGGCATCTATGGCATTCTTTCCAATATCCAGACAATGAAAAACGCCGCACTCGAAGAGTTGACGGAAAATGTTCAGGCGATTAGAGAAAAAACTTCAAACTTTTTCGAAGATATTTCTTCTGATATGCTGCTGATACGAAACTCGACGTCTCTTGAGAGATGGATTCAAAACGGGGCAGCGCCGTCGTCTTTGTATGATGCAGACATCCAACAACTCAGCAAAGAGCTTCTTGCGCTTGCAGAGACCAAAGGCGTTTATTATCAGCTGCGTTTGATTGATCAAACCGGAGACGAACAACTCTGTGTTGAATGCATCAATCCGAATGATTCTGCAAAAGCGTATCGTGTTGTTCCCGCGTCCGAACTTCGACAAAGCGGTGAGGCGTACTATTTTCTTTTGGTCAAGAATGAGCACTTCAAAAAAATCAATTTTGCGCCGGCAGAATTGATGGGCAAAAACGGTGAGCGAATTTCTGTCATGAGCTTTGCAATGCCGCTTGAGAGGAAAAACAGGCTGGCGGGAATCCTTATTGCTGATGTGTTTGAAAAGGAATTCATTCGGGTTATCGAAAGCAAACGCCGGTTCGAGCTAAGCAGAAAAATTATGTTAGCGACCGCTGAGGGCTTTTATTTATATCATTCAGAGAAAAAGACGGACTGGAACCGGTTATTGGCATCAAGGGAAGAAGATAACCTTCGGCGAGATTATCCGCCGCAAGTCGTTGATTCAATCCTTTCGGGTCATGAAGGCACCTTTACGAAAGAAACAAACGAGATCATTTCCTACGCTCCGCTTTTTCCGCGCAATGCTGTGCTTGAAAACGAAGCGATAGCACCAGCATTTTCTGCGCAGATATTTGTCATTGAAAGTGTACCGGAAAGCGTGATCATGAGCCGGGTGAGATCTTTTGCATTCATCTTCATCGGGCTTCTCGTTCTTTTTTTGGCAAGCGCATTAGTATTAGGTTTGGTTGCTACAAGACAATTCACCAGGCCCATCGGTCAGCTTGAAGCGGGAGCCGAAGTTATTGCTCACGGCAGTTATGCGCATCGGATATACGTCGAAACCGGTGATGAGATTGGAAAACTTGCCGACCAGTTCAACGTTATGGCATCCGCTCTTGAATCCCATGAAAAAGAAATTCAGCGGCATCAGGAGACACTTGAGGAAATGGTGCGGCAGCGCACGCACGAGTTGGTGGAAGAAAAGACCAAGCTGCAGGCATTGCTTGATAACGTACCAAGCGCTTTTATTCTGCTTGATAAAGATTTTCGCATACAAACAGTCAGTGCGGCTTTTGAGGGATTGACCGGTTTTGCTCTTTCTGAAGTAAAAGAAAAAGATTGTGGTGTTCTGTTCCAAAACGGCGACGCCTGCGTGCAATGCCTTTGCAGAAAGGCGGTGGAAAAAGGGACAATAGAAAGCCGTATCGAGGATGTTGTCGGAAAAAATCAGTCTATGCGTTTTCTCGAGCGTGTTGCAATTCCGATGAGAGAGAACGGAGAAATTACATCGGTTCTTCAAATCATTACGGACGTTACAAAGCGAAAAAGATTTGAGCAGGAGCTTGTGCATGCAGAGAAACTTACTGCCGCAGGCGAAATGTCGTCCATTATCGCGCATGAGTTTCGCAATTCGCTGACTTCAATTAAAATGATTTTGCAGCTTTTGAGAGAATCAAAGCGGGTCAGCCGCACAGAAAAAAAATCGCTTGATGTCGCCCTTGACTCGATTCGCCACATGGATGAGATTGTTATCGAATTGCTCGACTTTGCCCGCCCCAAGGTCATACAAACAAGCACTGCGAAACTGAATGATGTAGTGAATGACAGCCTTGAATTTATTAAGGCGCATTTGAAGGAACGCCATATCGAGATTTCGAAAAAACTTGACGCCGCTTTGGGAACTCAAAAGCTGGACGTGTCCCAAATTAAAGAAGCGATCATCAATATCCTTTTGAACGCTATCCAGTCAATGAACATTTCTTCTTCGACAAAGCATTCCGGAAAAATTTCCGTGATAACTAAAAAACTTAACCTTGCTGAAACTCTTCGAGAACTAGTGTTCGGCAATGAAGGAGAAGAGCGTGGAGAGCATCGCCCGGAAATAGTTCTTGAAAAAGGAACAGCCTGCGCGCTTGTTGAAGTCAGCGACACGGGCTGCGGCATAGAAGAAGATCAGTTTCACCGTATTTTCGATCCGTTTTATACAACGAAAAATAATGGCACCGGGCTTGGCTTGCCAATGGTGAAAAGAACGGTCAATGCGCACGGCGGTGTGGTAACGGTGGCCAGCACCAAAGGAAATGGAACGACATTCAGAATTTATCTTCCCTTACACAATGACTCGTAAAATTTCAGACAAAAGAAAAATTCTCGTCGTTGATGATGATGAGAAAATCCTTTTTGCGTTTAGGCAGGTGTTCAGCCAGGAAGGATACCGCTGCATTACCGCAGAGAGCGGAGAGGAGGCACTGGACAAAGTCGTTTCCGAAAAACCCGATGTCATTTTTATGGATATTGCAATGCCGGGGCTCGGCGGATTGGAAACTCTTCGGCAGATCAAAGCGCGCAATGCAACGGTGCCCGTTATTATGATTACCGGTTACGGTACAATGCAAACGGCAATCAAGGCGATTCAATTCGGAGCATTCGATTATCTTACAAAACCGCTTGATGTTGAAAAAATCAGAGAGGAAGTTAAAAAGGCGCTGCCGGATCGTGCACACAGTGCTTCAACTCCTGAAGTGCAGTCCCATTTCAAAGCGGATGTCATTGACCGCTATGAACTCATTGGCAGCACGCTGGCGATGCAGGAAATTTACAAACTTATCGGTTCCGTTGCGATGACGCCGAACCACACTTCAGTTCTTATTACCGGGGAAAGCGGAACGGGAAAAGAGCTTGTTGCCCGTGCAATTCATTACAGCGGTCCCGCAGCGTCTGAGCCGTTCATTGCTATTAATTGTACAGCATTGCCCGACGCCCTGTTGGAATCTGAGCTTTTCGGCCATGAAAAGGGTGCGTTTACCGGAGCAGTCGAGAAGAAGCGTGGTAAATTTGAAATTGCCGGACGCGGAACAATTTTTCTGGACGAGATCGGAACGCTTCCTTCTTCATTACAGCAAAAACTTTTGCGTGTCCTGCAGGAACGCGAATGTGAGCGTGTGGGAGGAAACGAGTCGTATCATATTGATGCGCGTTTTGTTGCTGCGACTAATGTTGATCTGGAAGCTGAGGTGAGCAAGAAAAGATTCCGCGAGGACCTGTTCTTTCGTTTGCATGTTGTCGCAATTCATCTTCCTCCGCTTCGCGAAAGGAAAGATGATATTCCCCTGCTCGCCGGTTATTTTTTGAAAAAATATGCCGAGAGAATCAAAAAGCAGATCAAAGGATTCTCCGATGAAACGATGCAATTGCTGCTGCGCTATTCTTATCCGGGCAATATTCGTCAATTAGAGAATATCATTGAACGCGCAGTGATCTTTTCGAAAGGAGAGATGATCCAGCCCGAGAACCTTCAGGAAAAAATGACAGCGAACGCTTCCGGTTTAAAAGTTTTGCCGATTGTCAGTTCAGTTTTCGGTGAATCGCGTCATCACATTTTAGAAATGTTTGAAAAGCAATTTGTAATTGAACAGCTTAAAAAACACCGTGGCAACGTCACTGTCGCGGCGAGAGAATCGAAAATGACCCGCCAGAACTTTCAGCGCCTTATGAAAAAGTTCAAAATTTCCGCAGAGCACTTCAGACATAGACCGGCTGACAGAGAGTAATTACTGCCAATGCCGGCTTGGCACACTGCCAATTCCCAATTGGCAAATCAGACGTAGACAACTGTACCCTTTCTTTAATTTTCCCTCTTTCCTCTGTTTTTTGCAAGCATCACTCGTTTTAGCATTCTGGCATATTGTTTGAACCTTCATGTAGCGATTCGCGAGGAAAGAGAGTGTCTAATCAACCCGTAACATTGGTCGTAGATGATGATACAAATATCATCGCGGCGTTTGAGCAGTTCTTCAAAAAAGAGCAAAGCATATTAGCAACTGCAACAAATATTGATGATGCGCTCAAGCTCTTGAGAACGCGCCGTGTTGATCTTCTGATTACCGATATCAAACTTGTAGGGCGTTCAGGCGTCACTCTCTTTATAGAAGCAAGAGCGCTCAGTCCCGGCTTGCGTGTTATCGTTATCACCGGATATCCCGGTCTTATCAGCGAATCAGAGATTAGATTACTTGGAGCCGATTACTTTTTTTTGAAGCCATTGGATTTGAATAAACTTCGGTCTGCTGTGCGGGAATGTCTTCAGAGCACACAAAAAAATTGATGCACAATAACGAATTATTCAATCAATCATTTTTTTACAGGAGATAGTATGAAGCGAATTTTTCTCGGCCTGTTTACTGCCGCTTTTATGCTGCTGATATTTGCGGCGAACAGCTACAGCACTCCCGCCTTTGCGCGCAAATACAGGACAAGTTGTGCGACGTGCCATAATGGATTTCCGAAATTGAATGCGTTCGGAGAAGCCTTTCGCAGGAACGGATACCAGTTTCCCGGGCATGCAGACCCTGAGTTTATCAAAGAAGACCCGGTGGAGCTTGGCTCCGATGGAAACAAAAGAGCGTTCCCCGATGCGATCTGGCCGGGAAGCATTCCAGGAACATCGCCAATTGCCATTTTCCTTAACAGTGAAGTAGATTACAATCCGAAATACGATCCAGCCGATGCAACAACTGCTGAACGATTTACTTTCAGTGGACTCGGCAACAGCATTGAAACTGTCGCTGCCGGCACATTCGGCGATGACCTTTCATTCTGGGGACAAGCTGCTTTTAATCAAGATGGACTTGAGCTGAACCGAATATTTTTGATCTTCAGTAATCTTGTCGGTGATTCGTACGCGCTGAATGCGCGTGTCGGAGTTTTTGAACCGTCGCTGTTTTCGTTCTCCACCCATCGCGCATGGATGGAAGGATATTGGCTCACCACCCGCCCGTTTAGCGATGATATGGCGTGGAGCATTGAAGAAACGCAAAAAGGACTTGAAGCAAATGGCATGCTGGGAGGACGTTTTGGTTACAGCGCCGGTGTTGTGGAAGGATTCGGCAATGTTCATTCTGATAAAGATTTCTATGGACATGTGACGTACAAATTCGGGGGACTGCCGCTTGACGGCGTAATTCAAGGAGGGCCCGCGCCGAATAATCCTCAACCGTACATTGATAACTCGCTTACTCTCGGAGCGTTTGTTTACAGAGGTTCGGCGGCGCTGGGTTCTGCGGACGCATCGCAATATGATCATTTTACAATGACTGGCGGCGATGTCAACGCTTTTTACAGCCGTTACAATTTCTTCGGCGGAATTGGGATTCGCAGTGATGACCAGCCGTTTGTTGGGACGCCCGGTCAATCGGCAAATACCACTGTTTGGTTTGGCGAGCTTGATGTTACGGTGTTTCCATGGCTGCTGCCGGGAGTCAGGCTTGAATCGTGGCATAGCCAGAACTTCGACACCGGTGCTCTTTCTTCCTACACCGACACGCAGATTGTTCCGGGCATTGTCGCACTTGTCCGGCCGAATGTGAAATTTACGCTCCGCACAAGTCTCGCAAAATACGGATTGAGCGGAGATACCAAGTATCAGTTTCATCAGGTTGCACTGATGCTGGCAGTCGGCATGTAATAGCGATGTTCGCACGAGTGCATTTTTTTTAATCAGTAATAATATTTAAGAAAGAGAAAATAGAATGAAAAAGCTCATTGGTTTTGTTGTGCTTGCACTACTTCTGTTCGGAAGCCACAAACAGGTTTTGGCAGGCAACATTGTTGGGAAAGTAAAAGCACATGGAGTAAAAAACAGCGCAGACGCCGTTGTTTACATTGATAAAATTCCATCAAAGCAATTCACACCGCCGAAGAAACATCCGGAGTTCAATCAACAGAATCTCATGTTCCATCCGCACGTTCTTCCGGTTCTTGTCGGCACGACGGTGGACTTCCTTAACAGCGACGATGTGCTGCACAATGTTTTTTCTCCTGATGCATGTGCAGGTAAGTTCAACCTTGGAACGTGGCCCAAAGGACAGATTCGTACCTACACGTTCACACAACCAAACTGTTCCGCAGTTATTTTATGCAACGTTCATCCGGAGATGGAAGCGTACGTTGTCGTCGTGGAAACTCCGTACTTTGCCGTGACCGACAAAGAAGGAAATTACGAGATCAAAGATGTTCCCGCCGGAAAGTACACCTTGAAGATCTGGCACGAAAAACTAAAAGGTGAACCTGTGTCCGTCGAAGTACCTGCAAAAGGCGACGCGACGATGAATTTTGATATTAAGAGATAATCGTTATTCATAGCCCGATGTAACGCGGAAACCAATAACAGTACACACTGTGTGCAGGAGGAAACCGTGATAGCATTTACGAAGCAGAACTTTGCGGGTGTGTCAATTGTGGGTGGCATTCTGGGATTGCTGATGTTCCTGACAGGTATTCAGTCGTCGGGAGTAGACCTGGAGCAGTTGCACTTGTCAATGACGATGACGGCGATGGGATGGCTCGGATTGGCTATCATCGCCGTGGCTGTAGCGGTGATCGGTTGGTGTTGCGTGGCGAAGAAAGGCAGTGAGGAGTAAGAGTTCTATGACCGAGCGGATGCAATTTGTTGACCTCGACTGGCTCAACGCAAATTTTTTCTGTATGGCGGCATGTCCGGTTCATACGGAAGCCGGACGGTACGTCGCGCTGATCGCGGAAGGAAAATACCGGGAAGCATATCATGTTGCGCGGCGCCCCAATCCGTTCGCCTCAATTTGCGGACGAGTGTGCGCTGCACCGTGCGAAACAGCCTGCCGGCGCGGCGCGCTTGATCAGCCGATTGCTATCCGTGCGCTGAAACGTTTTGTCACGGAACGCTTCGGTGTTGAAAGCATGATCGATCTTGAAAAGCTGAAGGAAGTGTTCGGCAATTCGGTTAAAAAGAACGGGATGAAAGTTGCGGTCATCGGCGGCGGACCGGCGGGACTTTCCTGTGCGCACGATCTTGCTCTGCTCGGATATGAAGTGACGGTGTTCGAATCGCAATCCGTTGCCGGCGGAATGCTGCGGCTCGGAATTCCGGAATACCGCCTTCCGCGGGAATTAATCCGTCTCGAAATCAATGCGATCCTGAGCCTCGGAGTCGAATTGAAATTGAATTCTGCCGTCGGACGCGATTTCACAATTGCCGATCTGAAGAAACAGGGATACGAAGCGGTGTTCATTGCAATCGGCGCACACAAGAGCCGCGACCTTCGTATTGACGGCGTTGAATTTGACGGCGTCTTTCGTGCAGTAGATTTTCTGTTGAATGTCAATCTCGGCTACCGCGTTGAATTGGGAAACAAAGTTGTCGTTGTCGGAGGAGGGAATGTTGCGATTGACGTTGCGCGAACCGCCGCACGTCAGGAAAAAACCGAAGTAGGTCATGTGACAGAAGTTGCAGAAGCGCTGGATGTTGCACGTTCCGCCGTTCGCTTCGGCGCGAAAGAAGTTCACATGGTATGCCTAGAAGACTGGAACGAGATGCCCGCGTCGAAAGATGAAATTGATGAAGCGCTCGAAGAGCGGATTCAGATTCATCCCCGAAAAGGCCCGCACAGAATTATCGGAAAGAATGGAAAAGTTACCGGCTTCGAAACGGTTGACTGCGTTTCAGTTTTCGACGAGCAAAAAAGGTTCAATCCGAAATTTGCGGAGAACACCGAGAAAAATATTGAAGCTGATACGGTCATCATGGCAATCGGGCAAACATCCGACCTTACGTGGGTAAAGCCGGCCGATGGAATAGAACTGACGCCGCGCAACACCATCAAAGTAGATCCGGAAACGCTTGCTACAACAGCGCCGGGAATTTTCTCCGGCGGTGATGTTTCGTTCGGTCCCCGCAATGCGATTGATGCGGTTGCCAACGGCAAGAAAGCCGCGCAATCTATACATTCATTTTTATCCGGCAGGCACGCAGACAGTGTATCGGTTTCTCTTTCTGAACACAAGGTTGAGATCGTTGTCGCAAACACCAAACAGTTCAAACGCGAATGGGGATATGAAAAACGGCAGCGTGTTCCGATTCCGGTTCTTCCAATTGACCGCAGGATCGGCGTTGCCCAGATTGAGCTTGGGTACACCGAAGAACAAGCGCAGCAGGAAGCGTCACGATGCCTGCACTGCTGGGAAAATACAATCTTCAACGAAGCCGGCGAAGAGACCGGCAGCGAATGTATTCTCTGCGGCGGCTGCGTTGATATTTGTCCCGAGTCGTGCATTGATCTTGTTGTGTCGGACCGTGTTGAGGCGGATGAATCGCTTCATGCCGAATTACGAGATCGGTACGATATTGTTATTGGCGGAGCAACGGAAGAAACCGTCGGCTCTGTGATGATTAAAGATGAAGACCGCTGCATTCGGTGCGGGCTTTGCGCGATGCGCTGCCCCGTCGGATGTATTACAATGCAAAGCTACAGCGTTTCAGACCTGCCTGCCGAACAGGCAGGGACAATGCGCATAGAATAACAGGTGATATATGGACAAAGAAAAAAAAGACAAAGAACAGAAAGACGATAAAAAAGAGAGTCTCGTTTCCCGCCGGTATTTTTTAGAAAGCATCGGCGCAGGCGCAATTGGCGTTACAGTGCTTGGAGCGGCTGTGCTGAGCGCCGAATATCTTTCGCCGAATGTGGTGAAAGAACCGCCGATGAAATTCAAAGTGGGGCCGCCTGAAGATTATTCTCCGGGAAGCGTGACAAAAAATGTAGAACAAAAAGTGTACATCATCAGAGCAAAGGAAGGATATTTCTACGCGCTTTCAGCGGTGTGCACGCATCTCGGCTGCATCACGAATTGGAAATCGGAACAAGATATTATTGCCTGCCCGTGTCACGGAAGCAAGTTCAACATTGACGGACAAAAAATCGCCGGTCCTGCGCCCCGCCCGCTGCAAAGATTTGCCATGTCGCTGGACGATCACGGACAGCTGGTTGTAGATAAATCCACCATTGTCGGCAGCGATGTTGTCCTGAAAGTATAACGGGCATTGATAGTGAACCACACGGAGATCACCGATGAAAAAAGCTTTTGAAAAACTCTTTCGCACGCAAGTGTGGCGGTCTATATTCCGCCACGGACTTCCTCTCTCCAACCGTACGCGCGCGGAAGCGGTCTTCTACAATTTCTTCCTTCATGTCCATCCGACAAAAGTCCGGAAGCGGTCGGTGAAATTCACGTACACGTGGGGACTCGGCGGATTATCGCTCGGACTCTTTATTGTTCTTGTGTTCACCGGCGGTTTGCTGATGCTTTATTACCGTCCGTCAGTGGCGCAGGCATATTGGGACATGAAAGATTTGCAGTTTGTCGTTTCGAACGGAAGGTTTCTCCGCAACATGCACCGCTGGGCGGCGCATGCAATGGTGGCGATTGTTTTTCTTCACATGATGCGCGTGTTTTACACCGGTTCGTACCGCCCGCCGAAAGAATTCAACTGGGTGATCGGCGTCTTTCTTCTTGTGACAACAATTTTGCTGAGCTACACCGGATATTTGCTTCCGTGGGATCAGTTATCATTTTGGGGAATTTCGGTCGGCACGAACATGGTACGAGCCGTGCCGTTCGGATTCGGAGATACCATTTCGTATCTCCTGCTGGGCGGAACCATGGTCGGCGAGAATGCGCTTGTCCGGTTTTATGTGCTGCATTGTTTCATCATCCCGGTTGCCGCCGTGGTTCTGATGGCGATTCATTTCTGGCGGGTGCGGAAAGACGGCGGCGTGTAATGCGCGCCATCATCACCATGGAACAACAAACTAAAAGAGTTTTGATATGACAGCAGAGAAAGATTTTCGTTCAGAAGAATCCTCGAATCCGAAAAAGGTGCCGAAGCGGGTTGCGTTCATCAAGCCGAGAACAGCCGCGCGGGTGAAGAAGGAAGAGGAAGAGATGGTGATGACCGTTCCGAATCTGGTCATCCGCGAGATCATTGCGTTCGAAGTGATGGTCATCGTGCTTGCGCTCATTTCGTTGACATTCAACGCACCGCTGGAATGGATCGCTAATCCGCAGCACACACCGAATCCGGCAAAAGCGCCATGGTATTTTCTCGGTTTACAGGAACTGCTTCACTATTTTCCTCCAATCGTTGCTGGCGTCATTCTTCCGACGCTTGTTGTGATTGCATTGATCGTCATTCCCTATTTTCCCATCAACCTGAAACAGGAAGGCTTGTGGAAAGAACACCGCAAGCAAACGCTGAGCGTTCTTTTTACTGTTGTCGGCATTGTTTCCATCATTCTTTTGTGGTTTGATGTGTACGCAATGCTGATTCCAACGCTGATCGTGACGGCATTAATGGTCGTCCCGTATTTTCTAAATAAGGAAACCGGCATTGTCGGATGGTTAGGATCGCGCCCGCTTTCGTGGTGGATCATGACGTGGTTCATTGTGATTGTGGTCGTGCTGACAACCATCGGCATACTTTTCCGCGGACCGGAGTGGAGCTGGACATGGCCCTGGAACGAAATCTATTAAGAGCACACCATGAATAACCTCAGAAAATATTTTGCTTTAGCAAGCGTCGCACTTCTTATCGTTCTCGCCGTGTCGCCGCTCAAAGATTATTTCAGCGAATGGAGATCATATCAGCATCAGTATAATGCTCTCATTGAAACACTTCCGCAGCGCGTGAAGCCGGTGCCGATCGGCATCAAGCAGCAGTGGGTGCAGAAATTTGACCGTGTGGACCGCTGTGAAACATGTCATCTCGGCATCAGCGAGCCGGCATTGAAAAATGCGAAGGAGCCGTTCACCACTCATCCGAATATTTATCACGACATTGATGAATTCGGATGCACGGTCTGCCATGACGGACAAGGTGCGGCAACGGAATACAAAGAATCCATCGGCAAAGTGAAATTCTGGGAGAGCCCGATTTTCCCGAGAGATTTTATGGAGGCATCGTGCGCAAAGTGCCACAAGGAACAAAATGTACCGGAAGCTCCAATCCTCAATGAAGGGCGCGCGCTGATCGAACACTCCAACTGTGTCGGCTGTCATAAGATTGACGGCTACGACAAGCAGTGGGTTCCGCGTCTTGACGGCATCGGGTCGAAGGTGAACCGGACGTGGCTGGTGAATTGGCTGAAAAATCCGAAAGCATATTTCCCGCAAACCCGGATGCCGAATTTTCTTCTCTCCGATGACGAGGCAAACAATCTTGCCGATTTTCTGATGACGTTCACAACGCCTCCGCCCACAGCGGTTATGGAAAAACTTCCCGCTCAATTAACATCGGCATCAAGTGATGCAAAGGCGAAAATGATCGCTCTCGGTTCGACTAAATTCAGCGAAGCGCGCTGCATTAGCTGTCACATGATCAACGGCAGAGGCGGTTACGTTGCAAACGATCTCGGCAAGGTGGCGAGCAAAGTGAACGAGGCATGGCTGTACAATTATATCGCGCATCCGAAACAATTGTCGCCCGATGTCGAGATGCCGCGATTCCGATTCACAAAGAACGATCTTGCCGATGTTGTGGCTTATATGGAAGACCAGTTCGTGGATTACGATGCGCCGCAGCCGCCTCCGTACACGCCGGACCCGGCGGCGTACGAAAAAGGACTGGCAACCTATAAGAAATATAATTGCGCGGGATGTCATCAGCTTTCCGCTGTGCCGAAAGCGGAAGAGATGGGTCCCGAGCTGACCTATGTCGGAAGCAAGAAAGTCTATGAAATTGATTTCGGCAGCACCACCATTGATCAAAACCTGCCTTCCTACCTCAAAACGAAATTGCTCACGCCGAGGGTGTTCACACCGGCGATGAAGATGCCCGACTTCGGATTCACCGACGAACAGGCGCGCGCCGTAACTGTTGCACTGCTCGGCAATACCGATGAGAAAATTCCGGCGGCGTACATTGTGCACCCGAAACCGAAAAGCACATTCATGCCGCAAGGAGATTTCGGAAAGCTTGTGAAGAGCCTTTCGTGCATGAGCTGCCACGTGATGAACGGAAACGGGCGGCTGGTTGCCACCGATCTTTCGATGGAAGCAAGCGAAGCGCAGGAAAAATGGATCGAAGGATATTTCAAAGTTCCGTACTCGCTCCGCCCGATCCTGACCGAGCGAATGCCGAACTTCTTTCTCTCGGACGCAGAGATCAAGACGATTACCGGATACATGGAGAAGGTATTCGTTGTTGACAGCATTGCGCACGACGTGAAGATCACTCCCGCCGCGATTGCGAACGGCAAAGGATTGTTCTTTGAAAAATACGGATGCCAGAGCTGTCATCAGGTGGGCGGGAAAGGCGGATATGTGGGACCGCCGCTCGACAAGCTTGGAACACGATTGACGCAAGGATGGATTTTCCACTGGCTGAAGGACCCGGAGGCGTACAGGCCGAATTCGATACAGCCGGATTATAAACTGACGGACGAAGACGCAGAAGCGCTGACGGCGTACCTGATGTCTCTCAAGTGAAAGCACGCGTATGAAAACATTCACAGTACTTACAGCACTTGTTCTTTCTTTTCTTTTCCTTCAATGCTCGAAGTATACAAACAATACTCACAAGCAGCCGGCGAAGAGCGACAGTACAAGCGCCGTTGATTCTGCTTCTCAAACGCTTGCTGCGCCTGTGCACGAGCTGACGTACGAAGAACGGGAAGGACAATTTCTGTACACAAAATACTGCGACGTCTGCCACGGCGACGCGGGAAAAGGGGACGGGTTCAATGCATACAATCTCAATCCGAAACCGCAGGATTTTTCTGACGCGCGCTACATGAATGCGCTTTCCGACCAGCAGATCATTCAGGCGATTACGTACGGCGGGAGCGCGATCAACAAATCGCCGCTGATGCCGCCATGGGGCGGCAGATTAGACAAGCAGAGAATTGAATATCTTGCCGCGTACGTCCGGAGCTTTGCGAAGTGAAGCAGAACAATGTCTGACGGCGCTTTGGAGCGGTCTGACATCTCGCCTTAAAACTATCATTCAGACAGAACGGGCATTTGAACGCCATTGGTGTCATGGCGCTTCGGTTTTTCCGGAGCGCCTTTTTTGTTTACGGAATCGCCGCAGCAATTTTTTACACCGTATGTTCGGTTTCTCCGGATGCGGTACAAGAAATTGAAATCGCGGTCGGAGAATCTTTTATGGCATAGAGAAAAACTCAAAATGCGGTTTCAGTTTTTCAAACTGCGATAAGAATTTCCCGGAACGCGAAAAAGAAATTTGTTAGTGCGATAAAAGTTTCTCAAACCGCGAAAAAGAAAACTTTTAATGCGATTTTCAATTTTCAAAACGCGTTTTTCAATTTGAAAATCGGGTTTTTGAAATTGAAAAATGCGATTCCATGCGAAAAAAGAGGATTTCATAAAAAATGCTCAATTCCAGCCATTCCGGTGTGCCGACCGGTGTTGTTGTGCTTCTTGTGCAATTAAACTTAGTGCTGCGCACTTATTCGAACGGGGTTCAAGGTTTGGGAGAAGTTTTGCGTGATTATCTTTAGAAAATGGGTTTGATTTTATGGGAAAGAAAAGAGATATTGTGCCATTGTTTGGTGAGCCCGCTCCGCCGAAGCGGGGGCGAGACGAGCCGATGGTGTTCGGCTGTGATAAGAGCAAGAAACTTGCGGGATAACATTCCAACATCTCCGGCGTGATAGCCCGCAAGAACTATGGAAAACAGATTAGAAATGAAGTTTTTGACGAAATATAACATTCCTGCCACCGGAATGTTAGCCCGCAATTGTGGCAGCATAATTAATAGTTAGGCCGGTTGCAGAAGGCTAGCAATAAGATGAAACATACAATCATCAGTCTTCTTTTTCTTTTTGTTCTGGGCTGCTCAGACAGTGGTGACTCGTCGCAAGTCAGACTGAGTATTCAGGGAAACACACAAGTTTTGCGACGATCTCTCACTGTTGAAATGTTCGCTCCGGGATGGACTAGAAGAATAACTGGCGGAGAATTCGGAACCCCCGATGCGCCAAACTACAGTCAATCGTTTGTCACACCTAGCTCAGGCACACTCCAAGTTCAAATTACAGTGGCGGACTCAACTGGTGGCTATTTGAGTTCGGGTTCAGTGTCGTTGGATATTAGAGGCGACTGGCGCTGGTCGATTGATTTTGTCCTGGCAAACAAAGATCCTTTCTATGGTTGTTTCGGTTGTGTAGGACACAAAGCCGTACGCGTCGCTCCAATTTTTCAAATGACACCTGGAGATTCCTTGTTTGTCGTTTGGGGTGGTAACTCAATAAAGCATCCTGTAATCTACTAAATCGGCAACCGGCCTAACCAGTCGCTCAAGCTGACGGCTGAAGCTGAGGTGGAAACTCGCAGCGCGCAAGAAAATGAGTTAGTAGTAGCCACGCGCCGCCAATGCGAGACCGTGGTTCGGATAGTACGTTAATTGAAAGTGGTCACGCCGCAGCTTAGCTCCGGTCCGTTAGGCGGCGGGAAATATTGTGAAATATTTTAAAATTATATTAAGTATTCTCCTTCAACTCATCGCATTAGTATTGATGATAGTAGGATTTATGTTGTCAGGACTCATTGTCACTTCTCCTTTATCGGCATTGTTTATTTTATTCCTTCTGTCTGGTATTGCAATAGCTTTACTCGTTTTAGGAATATTTATCTGGAATAAAGAGATGTGGAAAAGCATAAGTGGCTATTACTTTCTAGTTACTGGTTTATCGTCACTATTTATGGCGTATGCCTTCAATTCTAATTACAAGTACGGTTTAGCACAGAATCTTTTCAAAGAAGATGTGAATCATTCATTTTTAGTGTTCAGTAACGGTTGTTTAAGCATGGGCATTATAGCAGTACTTCTTAGTTTAATATTATTAATTCATCACTACAAAAAAATATATATAAAACCAAAAGTATAAATAAAGGTACGCCGCCTAACCAGTCGCTCAAGCTGACGTGAAAGGGCGTAATGCGAAACTCATCCATCACACGAGCCATAAGTTCAGTTGAGTTTACAAGTTTAGACAGCAAATTTTACAGACATGAATTAATCAACATTGGAGTTATCGCGCGTTGCATACGATGCTGAAACATTCTACCGCACGCAGCTTAGCTCCAGTCCGTTAGGTGGCATTTCTTTAACAATTAAAAGGCATCACCTTGGACTTAAAAAATTCGTCACTAGCTGGATTGGCATTTGCTACAATTGCGATGGTGTCATTAGTGTTCAGCGAGTCACTCTTTGCGACTGAACTGGTGGGAATTACCATTCAAGCTCTCTCTGCATTGCTTATGCTTTGGGCACGTTTAACATTCGGTCGAAGGAGTTTTCACGCCAATGCAATTCCAACCGAAGGTGGACTGATGACCGCGGGGCCCTATAAATTTCTCCGTCACCCAATTTATGCTGCAATCCTCTACTTTGTTTTAGTCGGTGTTATATCGCATTTTTCACTCCTCAGTTGCTTCCTTGGTGTTGTCGTGGCTATAGGTTTATCCATTCGCATAATGGCTGAGGAGCGCTTAGTAGCGGAGAAATATCCTGAATACATGGAGTATTCGGCACGAACGAAACGTGTCATTCCTTTTATTCTTTGAATCGACAAACGATGCCGCCTAACCAGTCGCTCAAGCTGACGTGCAAACCGCCGACACTCTGAGTTTGCAAGTGTGGAGAAATTAACTTACAACATGTGTTACGAGAGAGAATTTTTAATTTAAACTTTTAATCAGCGCGCTGGAACGTTGCCACGCAACTTAGTTCCAGTCCGTAAGGCGGTTTATTTATGCGAAGAATAATGAAAATATCCTTTGTTGTACTTTTACTCTTGGGAGGATGTTCCAAACACTCAAATCCGATCACTACCGCAGATGGAACCGTCTCACTAAAGACTGATTCTGTTGAATACAAACGTAGCAATAGTGGAGTAAAAATACTTGTCACCTTAAAGAATGAAGCGGGGTCACCTGTTGTATTACATTACGCGAAAAACAAAATTGTATTTATTGTAGAAGAAAAATTCGATACCACCTGGTATACAATTGATGTTTTCCCGCCGGTTAACATGACAGAAGATTCTTTGGGCTCTTATCAACTGCAAGTTAATGAGACTTATCATGACACTTTATTAGTCTTTGGCAGTAGTACCTGTAGAATTTGGACAGAATATTTTATTGATCCAAATCATCTTGTAACTATATACAGTAATCTTTTCACATTTGTCAATTAAAAATTACCGATATGAACTCTTTTATTCAGATGCCTATCTTCTTTAATAACTCACGTTACGCAAAATGACTGTTTTGAAAATCAAAATCAGAATAACGTCATTCCCGTCCCGACAAAGCCGGGAGGAATCCAGTTATGGATGCCCGATTAAAGTGTTCGGGCATGACGAACTTACTTTTTTAGGCGGATTTTTCCCCTGCGTAACATGAGTAATTAAAAAGTCTAGAGGAAAAGATATCATGCAGGCCGCGCAGGCAGAAAGCAAAAAATGTTTTTTGAGCGAGTGAGCGATGCTAAACTTTTTTTGCGAAAATATGACCTCACCCCCGCCAAAAGATCAAATGCGAGGGGAGGGAAGAGAAAACCGCAGACGTTCCGCCAAAGGCGGTTCAGTGTCGCCGATGGCGCGATGTTCCATATTTGAGAAAAAAGCGCGCTTCCGAATTTAACAACCACAGATGCCAGTCATATCAGAAAGGTCATGGCATGCCAAACCCTTTAAGGACTTGCTACTAAGAGGAACTATCCAATGCCCAAATTAGCTTTTATTTTCTGCTTAACGTTGTTAACTGCCTCCGCCGCAGTGGCACAACAGCCAATTGTTTACGGCGCAAATCCTGAAGCCGGGCATTATGTTCACGTCAATGATATCCGCTTGTATTATGAAGTGTATGGAAACGGCCATCCGCTGTTGTTAATGCACGGCAACGGAGGGTGGATCAACGATCTCCGTTTTCAGATTGCGGAGTTTGCGAAATATTTCAAAGTGATTGCGGTTGACAGCAGAGCACAAGGCTTGTCAACGGACTCGGATCAGGAGTTGTCGTTTTCGCTGATGGCTTCGGATGTAGATCAACTGCTTGATTCGCTGAACATCGACAGCGCGTATGTTCTCGGGTGGAGCGACGGCGGCATTATCGGACTTGAACTGGCGCTGAAGTATCCTGAAAAAGTTGCCAAGCTAATAACGGTCGGTGCGAATTACGTTCCCGATTCCACTGCACTGCCTGCAAAGATGATTGAGGAGATGAGAAATTCTTCGTTTGCAAAACTTGATTCAGCAACGCAACACGATATTATTGTGCACTCACACTTCCCGGAAAGAGCCGGACTTATTTTTGACAAGCTGAACAGATTGGATCTTCTTCATCCGCACATCACGCTTGAGCAGTTGCACTCTATCACGGCGCCGACTCTGGTGATGGCGGGCGATCACGACATTATCATCGCCACACACACGCTGAGCTTGTTTCACGCGCTTCCACACTCCGAGCTGTGCATTGTGCCCGGGGCGAGCCATGGACTTCTTCTGACGCGGGCGCCGCTCGCGAATGAAATTATAAAGAATTTCTTATTGAAGGAAAAGAAATGAGCAAAGGTAGCGGCATTCCCGGCAAAAGCGTTTGGGAATGACGGCAGTCTTTTTATATCTAATATCAGCTAATATTTTGAAGGACACTTCAGCCATGAAAAAACATATCCCTTTCTTTTTACTTCCTGCTATCGGAGCATTCGTTCTTCTCTGCTCGTTCACTCAACCCAAAGAAGAAACAAAAAGCCAAACCGATGCACTTGCTTCACACATTGATTCAACGGTCAATCCCGGCGATGATTTTTTTCTTTTCGCTAACGGCAAATGGTTCAAGGAACATCCGATTCCGACGAGCGAGCAGAGCAACGGAATCTGGCAAATCATTCAGGATACAATCAACGCACAGGTGCGAAATATTTGTGAATCCTCGGCAGCGATTTCAAATACCCCGGCGGGAAGCAACCCGCCAAAGAGCGGCGAGGTTTTCAATAAACAGAAGATCGGCAATTTCTTTTTCTCCGGCATGGACAGCGTTTCGCTCAACCGCAATGGCATTTCCGGATTGAAAAGCGACCTCGAAATGATTGACGGCATTACCGACATGAAAGGTATTATGAAAGCCGCGGCGTACGTTCATACCGTTGCCGGCGCGCCGCTGTTCAGATTCGGTGTCGGACAGGATGATAAGATCAGCAGCAAGAATGCAGTTTTTATTGCGCAAGGCGGATTGAGCTTGCCCGACCGCAGATATTATTTTGATACCGACGAACGCGCTGTAATGCTCCGCGGGAAGTTTGTTCAATATGCCGTGAACATGTTTGAAATTATGGGAGATGACAGTGCCGATGCGGTGAAGTCGGCGGACAATCTGATGAATTTGGAAACGGCACTTGCGAAAGCATCGCGCAAGCGGGAAGACACGCGTGACCCGGTAAAGAATTACAACAAAATTTCTTTTGCAGAATTAAATTCGTCAACGCCGGAGATTGACTGGAATGTTTTTATGAACGGCGTCGGCCTGCATGATGTGGATTCCGTCATTATCGGTCAGCCGGAATTTCTTTCTTCACTCGACAGCGACTTCACAACATTTCCGCTCAGCGATTGGAAAAATTATCTCAAGTTTCATCTTCTCAACGGACTTGCCCGGTACATGGATGATAAAACTTTTATGACATCGTTCAGTTTTTATTCTGCAACGCTTCGCGGAATTGAAGAACCGAAGCCGCGATGGAAACGCGTTGTTGAGCAAACCAATTGGTCGCTCGGCGATCTCATCGGGCAGGTTTATGTTGAAGAATATTTGCCAAAAGGAACAAAAGAAAAATTGCTCGAAATCGGCAATGCAATTAAGAAAGAATATGCGGAACGGATAAAAGCGCTCGACTGGATGAGCGAAGCGACAAAAGAAAAGGCACTGAAAAAACTCGATGCGGTCATTATGAAAGTCGGTTATCCTGATAAATGGAAGGACCTGAGCACGCTGGAAGTTGACCGGACGTCGTATCTTCACAACGTGATGAATGCGAACCGGTGGTATTTCAATTATATGATCTCGAAATTCGGAAAACCGGTTGACCGGACAGAATGGGATATGGAACCGCAGACGTATAATGCGTATTACAATCCTTCGAACAATGAAATTGTCGTTCCCGGCTGCAACATTATCGTTCCCGGGTATGAAAGGAAGATGGCGGACGATGCACTGCTTTATTCGATCATCGGCGGCTCGACATTCGGGCATGAAATCACACATGGATTCGATGACCAGGGAAGCAAATACAATGCAGAAGGCAATCTTGATAATTGGTGGACGCCGGAGGACAGCGCAAAGTTTTTTGAAAGGACGAAAAAGATTGTGCAGCAGTTTGATAATTATGTTGCGGTTGACAGTCTGCACATTAACGGCGCGCTGACGGAAGGCGAGAATATTGCCGACCTCGGCGGAATTATTATGGGCTATGAAGCGTTCAAGAAAACATCGCAGTACAGGAACAACGAAATCATTGCCGGCTTAACGCCGAGCCAGCGGTTCTTCCTTGGTTACGCGCTCGCGTGGATGGTGAATGAGCGGCCAGAAGCGGTTGCAACACAGGTGAAGAGCAACGAGCATTCGCCGGCAAAATTCCGCGTCATCGGTCCGTTGTCGAACATGCCGGAATTTTACAGTGCGTTCGGTGTGAAGAAAGGAGATGCGATGTGGCGACCGGACAGTTTGAGAGTGAAGATTTGGTAAGAATATAAAAAACGGATCGGTGGATGACTGGATAAAGGATTAATGGTTTTAAGAATCCACTAATCCACCATTCCATTGATCCATTTTTTCGAGGAGGATCTAGTATGAAAACGGCAATTGCTTTATTGTTCGCGTTTGTCCTAATGGGATTTTCAACCAGCGTTTGCAATGCGCAGGAAACGATTTCCTGCTGTTCAACCACATCGGCAACAGCAGAATTTGCGGCGCTTGGCGGGAATGCAATGTTTGTGTCATTGCATGAAGCGCCTGCCCCTTTTACCGGTAAACTGGAAAACGGGAAAATGATTTCCTTCACAACCAGCGACGGAAAAGACGGACAGGCGTATTTCGTCCGCTCACCGAAGAAGACGAACAAAGTCTTGCTTGTTTTTCAGGAATGGTGGGGGCTGAACGATTACATCAAACAAAAGGCGGAAGAGCTGCAGAAGGAATTGGGGAACGTCAATGTTTATGCGCTCGATTTATATGATGGGAAAGTCGCGACTGATCCGAATGAAGCAGGAAAAATTATGATGACGACAAGCGAAGAGCGGATTCGCGCGATCATTGAAGGAGCGATCAGGCATGTGGGTCCGAAAGCGAAGATTGCCACTATCGGCTGGTGCTTCGGCGGGGGATGGTCTCTGCAGGCGTCGCTGATGGCGGGAAAGCAGGCGATCGGCTGTGTCATGTTTTATGGCATGCCGGAGAAAAACATAGAAAAATTAAAAACGCTCCATGCCGATGTGCTCGGACTGTTTGCACTGCAGGACAAAAACATCACGCCGGCAGTTGTTGATGCGTTTCAACAAAATATGAAAGCGGCCGGAAAACATCTTGAAGTGAAAAGCTACAATGCGGTTCATGCGTTCGCCAATCCGAGCAATCCGAAATACGACAAAGAAGCCGCTGCCGATGCGAATGCCCGCGCGCTAGCTTTTCTCAAAAAACATTTAGGAGTATAAAGTGTTTCCATTTCACGTGAAGCGCATTTCTTTCATAATTTTCGCGGCATGTATGTGTGCCGGTGCTTTGTTTGCACAATCTGTTTCTGACACACTGTATCTGCGAAACCGGAATTACACAATTCAAACAGATCTGTATTCTATCTACAAAACAGAAAAAGCGGATGTGGTGATGTTGGGAAATTCCATCACCTTCGGCGTAAACTGGAACGAGTTGATGGGGCGGACGAATATTGTTAACCGCGGTATCGGCGGCGATTTGACGCAGGGATTTTTGCATCGGCTGGAATATGTGTACAATGTGCATCCGAAGCTGTGTTTCATCATGGGAGGCATTAACGATATTTACGAGAATATTCCTGTAGAAAAGATTTTCGAAAATTATACCGACATTTTAGACTCGCTCCGCGCACACAACATTATTCCTGTTATTCAGTCAACGCTTTATGTTTCGCCGAAGTGGAAAAAGGCAGCAGAAAAAAACATAGAAGTGGAAAAATTGGACAGAATGTTGATCGAGTACGCACGCAAAGAGAAAGTTCTCTTCATTGATCTGAACCGCGTTCTCTCTGAGCACAATACACTGAAAGATGAATTAACACTTGACGGCGTGCATCTGAATGCGAAAGGGTATGAACTGTGGCGGGGAGAATTAGAACCGGCGCTGGAGAAATACGGACTGTGATGCAACCGTGCCATGAAGGTTGCGGCTACTCTTCTACTACCTGAAATTCTTTTCCCTTCGGTCTGATCGCATCATACATTCTTTGCAAGCCACGGTATGCAGATTGATTGCCGCGCTGTGCGGCGCTGCGATATAATCTCACTGCCTCTCCGGTATCCTTAGCAACACCGCTTCCCGTTTCGTAACAGTATGCAAGCGCCACTTCAGCGAGAACTGATCCCTTCTGCGATGCCGAATCGAGAAATGCAATGGACAGGCTGTCAACATCAGAACCAACAGAAGCAACAACGCTTGATGCGGCATAACGGATACGGGCTTCCTCGCTTCCGAGAGAAGCGGCAAAATTCCATATGTCCATTGCTTTTTTCTTATCCTGCGTTACCCACCGTCCGGAAAAATAACAGTTGCCGGTTTCCACAATCGCCGGAAGGAAATTTTGCGCAGCCGCTGCTTGCAAAAGCTGGAACGCCTGCGTTCCGTTCAAGTCATAATCGAAGCCGATTGCCGTCAACCCGGCAAGAACATATTCTGCTTCCGGGTCGTTCTTCACTGTTTTTGCTGTCACCGCATCCATAAAATTTTTCGTATGAATCAATCGCCATAACAGCGCGGGAGCGCGGCGCGAATCGAGGCGGATCGCGTTAATATATTCCATTGCCGCGTGAAGTGAATTTTTGCGCACTCCAATTCCCCGCTCATACATTCTGCCGAGCACCGTTTGTGCTTCAGGACTTCCTTCATCTGCGGCGCGCCGGACGACGGCGAGAATTGAAGAATCAGTGTGGCCTTTGGCGCCATTTGCAATTTGCGAACTGTCTTCAAAAATATTTACCATGCCGAGCGCATTTCTGAACTCCGGGCTTCCTTCGCGCAGAGCTTCTTTAAGAAGAGTGAGATCGTCAACATGCGAAGCAGTGTCACTGTTGAAATCGAGAAGCACCGGCTCGAGAACCTGTGGTGCGGCTTTTTGCTGAGTCAGTTGTTTTGAAGGAGTCGCCGCAGTTCCGGAGGAATCTGCAGCAAGGTTATTGGCTGATGTTGAGTCGCTGTTTTCATGAATGCCGCGTTTCTCAAGCTGGGCAAGAACTTCTTTTGCCGGCTCATAGCCTGCGATAGAAGATTTTTTCACCCAGTGATACGCAGTATCTAAATTCCTTGGAACGGCGAGATTGTCGGTAAAAAAAATGCCGTACATGAATTCTGCCTCCGCCAATCCGCGCTGAGAGGCGGTGTCGAAATAACTGAACGCTTCGAAGGGATTCCACTTAACACCCCAGCCGTTGTTCAGAAAAACGCCGTAGTTATATTCGGCAATGAGAAATTTTTGTTCTGCAGATTTGTGAATCCAGTACGCCGCGCGGACTGTATCGCGCGGAAATCCTTTCCCGAGAAAGTAGCGCAAACCAAGTTCGTGCTGCGACGCCGCATCGCCGGAGTTGGCGCTGCGGATGAGCATGAAATTTTCCCACAGTTCGTAATCCAAATCTGACGGCTTAATAAGTGCTGTCGGACTTGGCGGTTTGTAATCTTTGAAAACCGGACTGTTCGGATGCTCCTGGGCTTCGATGCTGCCGGATGCTCGAAGGAGCAAGAGAAACAATGCAAGGAAAAACAATAATCCGCGGCGTCTATGTTGAAATTTTTGGTCTGAATTTTTCATGAAACAATTGCTCGCTCATCAACAATTTCTTCATTCACTGTACGAAAGTCAATAAAAAAGTCCGCCATTCTATGTGCGGACTTTGACACTGATACAGCAAGTGAAGTTTATATTAACGATCGCGCGTGAAAAGCTTCTTGAGAAAACCTTTCTCAAAATCTTTCGAGTCGTCAGCGAGCGATCCCCAATCGCTGCCCTGCGCATCCGTCGGTGGATGGCTGTGAATTTTTTTCTTCTTCGGGGAATTCTGTCCAAATGGGTCATTTCGGACAAGAGCGTTGGAAAAATCCCTGCGCTCATTGCCGTGCCCGGTACGGTTCACGCGAATCGCAACCTTTTTTTTCGTCTTATGATATTTGTTTCTTCCCTCTTGTTCAGTTCGCTGTTGAAAATTATTGTCGCCTCTGGCGCTATTTCCGTTTTGGGAATGAGAGCGGTTCGGGCGGTGTGAATGGGGTGTCTCGTTCCGGTGTTCGCTTCGGTGGGAACGTTCAGTGCCAACGGAACCTGCAGCAGGTTCTTGTGAATAATCGAAACCGGGGAAACGCTCCAGTGCAAATCGCTTGGAAATAAATCGCTCGATTTTTTTCATGCTCAGCTGTTCAGCGGGAGAAACGAAAGTGATGGCATCGCCTGTTGCATCTGCACGTCCCGTTCGACCGATGCGATGAACGTAATCTTCTGCATACGCCGGAACATCAAAGTTGATGACGTGGGAAATTCCTTCGACATCAATTCCACGTGCAGCAATATCCGTTGCAACCAGCACTTTGTGATGGTGCCGCTTGAATCCGTCCAGTGCGCGCTGGCGTTGTGCCTGTGAGCGGTTGGAATGAATTGCAGCCGAGGAGATTCCTTTGTGTGCAAGCCTGCGCGCAATAGCGTCGGCGCCGTGCTTTGTGCGTGAGAAGACAAGAACGCTGTCGAGCGATTTTGCTTCAAGAAGATGAAGCAGCAAGCTTATTTTTTTATTTTGCGGGATGGAATAGAAGTGCTGCGTGATGCCTTCCGCCGGCGATCGCCGTTCGCCGACTTCAATAAGTTCCGGCGATTTCTGAATTGTTGCGGCAAGTTTTCTGATCTCTTCTGAAATTGTCGCAGAAAACAACATTGTTTGCCGGTTTACCGGAATTTTTGAAATGATCTTGCGCACGTCATGAATGAATCCCATATCAAGCATACGGTCTGCTTCGTCGAGAACAAGAATCTCAACGGCAGAAAGGTCAGCCGTTTTTCTTTGTAAGTGATCGAGCAAACGTCCCGGAGTCGCAATAATAATATCTACGCCGCGGCTGAGTCGTTTGATCTGATTGTTCATATTGACGCCGCCGTATACTGAAAGGCTTGTTACCTGCAGAAAGCGGCCGAACGCTGTGATGGAATCTTCCACCTGCTGCGCAAGCTCGCGCGTCGGTGTCAGGATCAACGCCCGTGTTCGGTTTGTGCGCGGCGTTGATGAAAGATGATAAAGCATTGGCAGCACGAATGCCGCCGTTTTTCCCGTTCCTGTTTGTGCGCGGCCAATAAGGTCTTTGCCGTTAAGTGCAATGGGAATTGCCCGGGATTGAATTTCCGTGGGCGTGGTATAACCTGATGCATGAACTGCCTGCATTAGTTGGTCTGAAAGACCAAGTGTGGAGAATGACATGAAACATCCTTTAAGAAAAATAGGGAGACTCTACGCGCTGGATGTCGGTCAACAACGTGCCGGGGAAGTGAGAGTTTTTTCTGGAGATACTCTATTCTAAAGGCTGCCGTAACTCTTAATCATCAGAGAGCGGGTCTCAAATGTCCGCTCCCGATAATAAAGTTACCGAAGGCGGGTGTTGCTATCTGCAACTGTTACAAGATAAGTCTTTTTTGTGAGAATAGCTAATTTATTTTCTCCTGTTTTATTCCACGACAAAATTGCGTATCTTCATTGCGTACAGCTCATCAAATTTTTCTTAGAAGATGGACTCCACCTCAGAGTCGGGGGCCATCTTTCCCAATTGATACCATTGCATGATCTTTTTTTCTTCCTTTTCTTTTCGCAGCATTCGACTGTTTGCTTTCACAAAAATATTTCTCATTATAATTTTTGTCATTTCATTTGCAGCGCCGTCTCGTGCGGACGATCAGCTTCGCAAGAAAATCGGTCAAATGATCATTCTCGGTTTTAACGGCACAACGCTGGATGACAGTCTTCGCGTTGATCTTGCTGAGCGGAATCTCGGCGGAGTTATTTTTCTCGGAGGCAATTGCACATCGCCGCTCCAGATTCAGCAATTGACCGCGTCAATTCGTTCTGCGGCAATGACGCCGCCGTTGATTGCTATTGATGAGGAAGGCGGACAAGTTGCACGGCTCAAGCGAAGCAACGGTTTTGCATCAACGTACACGGCGTACACACTCGGCAGTGTATTTCAATCGCTTGATTCCACGGCAGCTCAAGCCGCACTCATGGCGTCGTGGCTGAGCGAATGCGGCATCAATGTCAACTTTGCACCGGTTGTTGATGTTGATGTGAATCCGTCAAGCCCTGCTATTGGCGCGTACGGCAGAAGTTTCTCATCAATTCCATCCGTTGTTGCTGCTCACGCCGAACAATTTATTGATGAATTTCATGCGCAGCATATCATCACAACGCTGAAACATTTTCCCGGCCACGGCAGCGCGGCAACAGATTCACATTTCAATCTGCCGGATATTACAACAACGTGGGCGGATTCCGAGCTCGTGCCGTACCGCACTTTACTTGCGGCACACAAAATTGATCTCGTTATGGTCGGACATCTTTTTAACGCGAAGATTGACAGCCTTTATCCGTCATCGCTTTCTTACAATACTATTACAGGGTTGTTGCGCGATTCGCTTGGGTACAATGGCGTGGTTGTCACGGATGATTTGTATAACATGGAAGCGATCACGGCGAATTTTGATTTCAGCACCACCGTGCAGCACGCGATCAATGGCGGAAATGATATGCTTCTGTACATATTCAATTTTGATCAGATAAGTCACGCTTCGCTGTGCGAAGAAATTATTGATACTGTGGAAGCGATGGTGAACAGAGGCGTTATTGCGGAGAGCAGAATTGATGATGCATACAATCATATTCAGCAATTGAAAAATGCGTATTTGCCGATGGAAGTTGCGGCACAGCTCAGCGGCGTGATTCCATCGGATATTACATTATCGAATTATCCGAATCCGTTCAACCCGGCGACACAATTACGGTTCGAGATTCCGGTTTCGGGGTTCGTGACGTTGAAGGTGTTCGATCTGCTTGGAAGGCAAATTGCGACGCTGGTTTCCCAAAATGTGAAAGCGGGACAGTATGATATTCCATGGAACGCCGCGGCGTATCCGAGCGGCGTCTATTTCTGTGTTCTGCAATCCGGAAATCAAATGCGCACAGCGAAACTGATGCTGATGAAGTAGCAGACGGCAGAATACAATTGATGTTCTCCGGGCTATTTTATACATTAATCGTTGTTTGAAACGCTGTTACCACCTACACACAGCTCAAATTCTTTTGATGAATTTCCAACGGCCTTATTTTTCCTTTTTACTTTTCTTCCTCATTTTTCTCTTGTCCGATTTGACATTGGCAGCACAGGAACAGGTTGTTGTTGTCACCGGAATAGTCAGAGATATTGAATCCCACACCCCTCTCCCTGCAGTCAACATCCGTGTCGTTGGAACATCACGAGGAACAACAACAAACTCGGATGGTGCTTACCGCCTTCTGCTGCAGACAGGAACGTACCTCCTCACCGTCGGTCAAATCGGCTACACGTCAGATACAGTAACAATAGAGATTCAAGGAAAAAGTGTTCAGTGCGATATATCGCTCCGACAGACAACACTTCCGCTTCCGGAATTTGTAGTGTACGGAAATCTTGCTAATCCTGCAGATGAAATCATCAGAAAAGCAATCGCGCGAAAGAAAAATGCGCTTTCTCAATTACACTCGTATCAATTCAAGGCTTACACGAAAACAACGCTTCGCGCGATAAAAACAAAAGATGATGGAAAAGATACAATTATAGCAGGACTTCTCGAAACACAGACCGACGGTTTTTGGAAAGGCCCCGATAAGTACAAGGAGATCATCACCGCCAGAAAACAGTCGGCAAACGTTTCTCCAGCCCAAAACATTTTTACGGCGGGCAGAATACCAAATCTGAATGACGACCGAATCGTGCTCGAGCCTCTTTCGATTGTTGGGCCCACCGCGCCCGATGCACTTGACTATTACACATTTGAAATACTTGACACACTTGCAATGGATCATGTGAGAATCTTTCGTCTGCGGATGAAACCGAAAACTGAGCTTCGCCCGCTGTTCGACGGAACCATTTCCATTGCAGACAAGTCGTTTCTTGTTATGGGTGTTGATATACACGGCAACAGCGCGTTAATTTTGTCTCCTATGGAAAACATTCGACTCCGCCAACGGTTCTCGCTGTACGAAGATAAATTCTGGCTTCCCATAGAATCTCAACTGGATTTTGATGTGAAACTCCCGTTTCTGCCGATCTCGCCGGTGTTCTTTCAGCAGTATTCTCTTTTCCATGATTATAAAATTAATTCTGGCATCAGCGATTCGGTTTTCGATAAATACCTTGTCAGCACCCTGCCTGCCGCAGATAGGTACGACTCTGTAACATGGAATAACGCAGACATTCTGCCGTTGACGCTTGAAGAAGCGAGTGCATATCAACGACTCGACAGTATCATGTCCAACACAAACATTGCCGTGCGTTCCATCGTTTATCTTGCACAACTGCCTTTAACATTCCGCGAGCTTCCGTTGACAAGCTTTTCCGATTTCTTTCACTTCGATCGTGTCGAAGGCGGGTACGTGGGCGCCGGTTTCAGGCTCGACCACCTCTTTTCAATGACACCAGCTTCATTCTCAATGGGCTATGGCTTTGCTGACAAACAGTGGAAATATTCCGTCAGCCTTGAGCAATATTTTTCTTCTTCCCACACGATGTCTCTGGGAGTTGAAGCTCACCGCAGGCTTCAATTCAGAGAAGGCGAATCGGTTTTTTCGAGAGGAGCGATAACATGGCTCACGCTTCTCGATGAAACTGACCCGGTTGATTACTACCGCGCTGAAGGATGGTCTGCGTTCTCATGTTTTAGACCGCCGTCAAGCTTCTTCTTTGAGATTCGGTACCTCGATGAGTTGGAGTCCAGCGTCAGAAAAAATACGGATCATAGTTTGTTCAGCTCTTCAGCCATGTATCGAACAAATCCACCAATTTTAGACGGGCATCTGCGAAGTGCAGGCTTTTCCTTCGAGTACGATACAAGAAAGTACATTGAGTTTGGTATGCTGGAGGAACCGGACGAAAGCATTGACGCATGGTTCGTCAATTTCAATGGAGAGTACACAAATAGCAAATCATTTCAAAGTGACTTTAGTTTTTCACGCTGTGCCGTCATTGTTCAGCGACACCAGCACGGACTTGGTGCGGGTCTGTTAAAATTGAGATTGCGGTTTGGATTTTCCATAGATAAAGTCCCCCCGCAAAGACTCTTCGATCTTGAATCACAGACAGGCGACATTGCGCCGGAGGGTGCATTCAAATCAATACACATCAAGGAATTTGCTGGAGACCGCCTTGCCTCGTTCCAATGTGAATACAATTTTCAAAGCCTTGTCTTTCGCTTGCTTCATTTACCACTTCTCCAGAACGCCGACTTTATCGTTTACAGCGGAACTGCATGGACTGACCTTTCAAGGGAAAGCACGGGAATTCAACTATCGCCGGTATCCACAACGAATGGAGTGTTGCAAGAAGCCGGATTTGCAGTCGGAAGGATTCTTGGACTCTTCCGGCTTGATTTCACATGGCGGCTGACGCATAGGACGTGTGATAATTTCACAATCACATTAGGTTCATCCTTGTTTTAGCCGCTACTCAGTTTAGCGGAAGTGTTTTTTTCATTTTTTGTTGAGGAAAAAAATCCTTACCTTTAATCCATTCATCTTCACCTCGTTTTACGGGGTGGGGGATAACATCATTTTTTTCCAAAGGAGTTTTTTTGATGAAATTATTTTTTGCAGTGGTTGTGTGCATAGGGATTGCGTTTAGTTCTCTTTCCGCCCAAGGTACGGCGGGCAAGTCCGCACAAAAGAAGGCGGCTTCAAAAGCCGCTAAAACGGAGTTGAAAACGCCAAAAGACAAAATTAGTTACACCATCGGAACCAACATCGGTGAAAATTTCAAAAAGCAAGGTATTGATGTTGACGCCAATCTTCTGTTGAAAGGAATCAACGATGGCTTGGCAGGCAAGAAATATCTTCTTTCCGATGACGAGATGAAAGAAGTGATGGCGGCGTTTCAAAAGGAAATGATGGCGAAACAGTCGGTAGAGTTTGCGAAGCTTGCGGAGAAAAATAAAAAGGAAAGCGAGGACTTTCTTGCCGCAAACAAAACGAAAGACAGTGTCGTGACATTGCCAGACGGTTTGCAGTATAAAATCCTCCGCGAAGGAACCGGACGAATGCCGACGAAGAACGATACAGTTGTCGTGAATTACCAGGGAAGGCTGATTGACGGCAGCATTTTCGATGATTCGTACCAACGCGGCGAGCCGATCACATTTCCCGTTTCCGGTGTCATTCCGGGATGGATAGAAGCGCTGCAACTGATGAAAGAGGGATCGAAATGGCAATTGTTCATTCCTTCAGAACTGGCGTACGGTGAGCGCGGCGCAGGCCAGCACATCGGACCGAATGAGGCATTGATCTTCGATGTCGAGTTGTTGAAAGTGAAGTAGTGCAGTAGTCAGTAATCAGTTCCCGGTATTCAAGGACAAGATTCCGTTTACTGGTTACTGACTTCTCTCTCTATGCCTTTTCTTGGTGAAATAAGCGCGCTGTTGACTGCGGTGTGCTGGTCGGGGTCTTCTATCGCTTTTGCTACGGCGACAAACAAGATCGGTTCGGTGCAAGTCAATATTTCCCGCCTCATACTTGCAACAATTCTTTTGTTTGTGACCATTCTTGCCGCCGGAGTGAGTGTATCACTTTCCTCGTTGCAGGTATTCTATCTTGTCATCAGCGGATTCATCGGCTTGGTATTCGGCGATACGTATTTGTTCAAATCGTATCAGGAAATCGGGCCGCGCTTAAGCATGCTCATCATGTCGAGCGCACCGGCAATCAGCGCAGTGCTTGCATATTTTTTTCTCGGCGAAATATTGCCTGCATGGGGAATTGCAGGAATTATTGTAACGATTGCAGGAATTGTTTTCGTCGTGCTTGAACGCCCGGAAATTTCTTCTTCAAAATATACGATCTCAAAAACCGGGCTCGTGTACGGATTTCTCGGAGCATTAGGGCAGGGCGTCGGCTTGATCTTTGCCAAGCTTGCGTTCGATCAAGGAGCGATCAACGGATTCGTTGCGACGTTTGTCAGAGTTGCATCGTCAATGATCGTTTATCTGCCGTTAGGTTTTCTAACGCACAGATATTTCAATCCGGTAAAAATATTTTCACAGCAGAAAAAAACATTCGGCTTCACTCTTCTTGGCGCCGTTCTCGGTCCATATTTAGGTATTACGTTCAGCCTGATTGCCGTTGCCAACACGAAGGTCGGCATTGCGGCGGCGCTCATGGCAACTGTTCCGATTTTGATGCTGCCGTTGGTGCGGTATATCTATAGAGAATCACTTTCGTGGAAAGCAATCGCCGGCGCGTTCGTTGCAGTTGCCGGAGTTGCAATTTTATTTTTGAGGTGAGATGCTGCATTCCGAGTGGCTCTATCCGATTTTATTTCTCACCGGGTTATCTGCCGGATTGGTTGATTCAATTGCAGGCGGCGGCGGACTTATCACACTTCCCATTATGCTCAGCGCAGGAATGCCGCCGCAGATCGCGTTGGGGACGAACAAATTTCAGGGAACATTCGGCAGCTTCACGGCAACCTATTATTACAGCCGTCACCGCATTGTACAGTGGCGCGAAGCGGTGCGTGGAATTTTTTTTACTGCAATTGGTGCAGCAGGAGGCGCCTATGCGGTGCAGAACATTGACAGTGCCTTTCTTGGCAAATTGATCCCGTTTCTTCTTGTTGCAGTTCTTGTCTATGTTGCAGCGACGCCGGCGATTGGCGAGCGCGATGAACGTGCGCGGATGGTACCGAGAGTATTTTATCCCATTGCCGGAATTGCGCTTGGATTCTACGACGGATTTTTTGGTCCCGGCGTTGGCTCGTTTTGGGCGGTAGCGTTCGTACTTGCACTCGGTTTCAATTTGCAGAAGGCGACCGGCTATACAAAGCTGATGAACTTCACAAGCAATATTATTTCGTTGGCTGTGTTTGTTGCCGGTGGCGTTGTGTGGTTCAGCGCGGGAATTGTGATGGCGGCGGGGCAGATCATCGGCTCAAGGTTAGGCGCGAAGTTAGTGATACGAAAAGGGGTACGATTCATCAAACCGGTTTTTCTCATCGTCGTTTTCTTGACTGTGTGCAAGCTGTTTTACACACAATTCTTTTCACATTAACAGATCGTAGACTGCAAGAATATTGCATAGCATTGGCATCACTTACTAACTCCTGTGCGTGAGTCATTTCGTTTGAATATGGCAGAGCAGCAAGCAAGACTGTTATTTGCGGATTTTGATTGTCCTTCAGCAATTGCTTTTTCTTTTAACAAATGAGCTTGCCGGTCTTGAGCATCATCCAGAATTTATTTAGATGTTACTACCACATCGCACTCACGCCGATTGAAGGCAGAATGCCGACGGAGTTACTGTTCTGCTTTACTTCCTTTGTCCGTTCATCGAAAACCGGAACATCGAGCGGTTTGCGGTTGTACACATTCTGTACGTCGGCGTAGGTGATGAGTGTCCATCCTGAAAAATTCCACCGGCGGTCAATACGCAAATCGAGGCTGTGATTTGCACCGGTGCGGACGCTGTTGTAGAGTGCAGCGTTTTGTGTTCCATCGGAATTGTATGGCGTGTAAGGCCTGCCTGTGAAAAAACGAAACTTCCCGCTGAACTCCCATTCTTCGTTTAAAACATAACCGCCGCCAAGATTGATAATCCATCGCTGATCAAAGCTTCCCGGGCGGCTGATGCCATCCAACGCCGTGAACTCCGCATGATTCCAACTGACGCTCATAATTCCATAGAACGGAATTTCCGAAAGCTGCTTCTGCATGAAAAATTCTGCGCCGTACGCTTTGCCTGTCCCTTCGCTGATAAGCGGGTCAATGCCGAACGATGCAAATGATTCCTGCGAACCGCCGAATCCGGAACCGGCATTCGAGAGAACGAGAAATTTTTGCCGCAGGCTTGCCGGATAGTCGGAATAATTTTTGATGTAGCCTTCGAGGCTGATCTTTGTATCGGTGCGAAGCAAGCGGTCAATTCCAAGAATGTATTGAGTTACGGAAATGAATCGCAGGTTGCGATTTGCCGGATTTGCGGCGAGCCACACGTACGCCGGCGATTGGTAATATTTGCCGATACTCGCATTGATGTTCGTTTCCGCATCAAGCATATACGTTGCCGAAAGCCGCGGCGAAAATGCAAACGGGCGAGCGATAAGATTGAAATAATCCGCGCGCACGCCTGCGGTTATTTTCATACGCTCAGAAAGCGATTGTGTAAGTTGAACGTAGCCTGCGCTTTTGAACCCTGTAGTGTCGAGCGTGGTGTTTACTTGAAGCGAATCACTGTAGTTGGTATAAAATTTTTTCAGAAAAATGCTGCTGGAAAACGAAGCAAACGTTCCCTCAACGCCGAATGATAATTCCGACGACGAAGTCACTTGCAGCACAGCATCACCACGCAATGATGTTTCCCGTTCAACTGAATTGTCTGTGAAGATTGGATTTGTCAGCGTGTCGTCCTGACGATAATCGTAAGTGAAAATTGTTTGAGAGATCGTCGCCGTTGCATAACCCTTCGGAAGCAAATGCCGCCACGAAATTCCGCCGACGCCTTCGTTTTGATTGCTGCGGAGAATGTGTGAATTGTCGTAACGCTGCTGCGGCGTATTGTTGAACAGTTTTACATCGTCCAAAGCTCCGATGCCGAGAAAAGTGATTTCGTCATTCTTGTTGAGATGATAGTTTGCCTTCCCGGTGAAGTCCCAGTATTCGGGAACGAAGCTGAGTCCGGCGGCTTTGAAAATAAAATCAAGGTAGCTTCGCCGTGCAGAAAAGAGAAATGAGCCGTCGTGATTTACAGGCCCTTCAAGATTCAGTCCGAATTGCGAGGCGGAAATTGTCGCCTTGCCGCCGAAATGATCGGTGCGTCCATCTCTCATTTTAATTTTAAGGACGGAAGAAAGCTTGTCGCCGTAGCGTACGCCGAATCCGCCGCTTGAAAATGTTACCGCATCGACAAAATCAAGATTAATAAAGCTGAGCGGCCCGCCGCTTGCACCCTGAGTTGCAAAATGGTTGATGTTCGGCAATTGAATATTGTCAACGACGAAAAGGTTTTCAGACGGTGAACCGCCGCGTACAACAAGATCGTTGCGCCCTGTTTGCACCTGTGCAACTCCGGGGAGGATTGCTACAGCGCGTGCAACATCTTCCAAGCCGCCGGGGAGCCGGCGGATTTCTTCGTAGCCTAATGTTTGCACACTCACCGGTTCGTCGGCGTTCTTTTGAAAATAATCTGCAGTGACGGTAACGCCGCCGACGTTGAGTGCGGCTTCGTTCATTTCAAATGTGATCATCGCGGGCATGCCGGAAGAGACGACAATGTTCGATTGAAGATTCGGCTGAAAACCAACCGTACTTGCCTGCACTTGATATGTTCCGACGAGGACATTCGGAATGACGAACGCGCCCGATGTATCCGTTGCGGCGCCGAATGTCGTTCCGACAACAAGCACTGACGCTCCGGCAATCGGCTCTTTGGTAATGCTGTTAACGACCGTTCCTGTGATTGTTCCGGTCGAAGACCCCGTTGGGGCCGAAGATGTTGAGAAAAAAAACGGAAGAATGAGAAGTTGTAGTATGGCTGTGATCATCTATTGCTGTTTTCTGCAAATGTTTCAAGTTCTTCGAACATCGTCGGTACAAAGCGCAAATGTTCCGGCTTCATCAGTACACTGCGAAGAATTGTTGTTGTTGGTTGGTTTACAATAAAACCAGCAGTGCGTGCGTTGAGATGCGAAGATGCAACTTTCAGCAGCGCGAGATAGAGCGGATGGGAAGAATGATGCATTGCCAAGTTGAATATTTTTTCTGTGCGTTGTGAAATGTTTGAAGCGGAAAACGGCGTTGAATGTGGAAAATATGTGACAATGTCCAACTCCGGTTCAACAAAACTTTGCAAAACAAGGCTTGCGGATAAAAGCTTGTTCAATTCAAGCGCCGCTTTGCGCGTTTTTTCCAGCACGGCGCCGAGTCCCGCGTTCGGTTCAAGCGGAAAGAGTTTCAGCGTTGTCCACAATGCTGCCGCCGCGGCGCCGGCGCGCGAGCATTCAAGACTGATCTCGCCGAGATGCAGATCGCGGGAAGTAAAATACGTGTACGGCGAATCGTGTTTGTAGAATTTGCCGACCGATGGATCGCGGAAGAGAACGCAGCCGCATCCGTACGGCTGCAAGCCATGCTTGTGCGGATCTACAACAATGCTGTCGCACTGCGAAAGATGAAGGAACGGCTCCGGATCAATGATCGGATGTTCCTGTTTTGCCAGCAGTGTGAAAAATCCGCCGTACGCGGCATCGGCATGAACGCGCGTGCCGTAGCGTTTGCACATCGGAATAATTTTGTCGAGCGGATCAACAGTGCCAAGCGGTGTTGTGCCGATGGTTGCAACAACCGTTCCGATGGTTCCTTTTTTTAATGCATCTTCGAGAACGTTGAGATCAATTTTGCCGGACGCATCCGCAGGAATTTCAACTGTGCCGGTGCCGAGAACATCACACATGCGTTTGTGCGTGTAATGACTTTGCGATGAGAACGCAATTGTTTTTCCGGGATGAAGCGAGCGTGCCACAAATAGCGCTTCAAGATTGGCGATGGTGCCGCTGCTCGTGAGATGTCCGATCCCGCCAAAGCGCGGCTCCTTCGGAGGATGCTGCCCGTAACCAAACATTGAAGCAATCTCTTCGACCGCTTCGATTTCCATTTTCGCTGTCGCCGGACCGCCATCGAGCGCGTGGTTATTCGGATTGATCTGCATGGCGATGAAATACGCCGCCATCGCGGCAGGATGCGCCGGCTTCAGCATTTGTCCGGCGTAGCGGGGATGGAAAAAAGGATAATTGTCCTTCAATCGCTCATTGAGTTCGTTGAACACGGCACCGACTTTTTCCGGTTCAAGCTGAAGGCTTTCATCGGTTTCAAATGCACCGAAGGAATTTTTCCACGCGTTCTGTTCGTGCAGTGATGATGAGAGAAGTTCGAGAAGCTGGTTTGTGTCCATGACGATATTCCATGATGAGAAGATGTGTTAATATACTTTTCCCTTGAAAACAATACAACTACAATGCAGGTTTTTTGACTCTCAAGGTCAAAGAATTGTAGGGCAAAGCTTGATTTTATCTTACTGAATGAGTAAATTTTTCACACCGATAAGAACCCCACCAATTTCGGTTCCTATCTCTTTTCCCGCAAGAGACCTAATAATTACAGAAATGTTCTCTTTCGTCCAACATACAAGATGAGCCAGCGAACACAACACCCGCCGTGCTTATGTTATACAGTTATTTTCATTTTCTTCTGCGTCAGAACAAGCGGAAAATGTATTACTGCGGGGGCGATAACCTTCTCAAATTCCATGGACAACATGCGTGAAAAAGGCAGCCACTGAGTTTTGAATAGTAAAGACACGGAGAAGTTATGAAAAATATCTATACAACTATCATAATAGCAAGCGTATGGATTGTTTTTGGTTTCGATATTTCCACAGCGCAAAATAAATCTGTTGCTTTCGATGGATCGCACAGCATCGCTAATAGTTTATCCGCGGTTCAGTCATTTGCGACGAACTCATCCTTTACCGTACAATTCTGGGTGAAACGTGCCGCAAATGCTGCCGGGTACATCGTCGGACAAGGAACTAACGCAGTAGATAAAGGGCTGCACATCGGTTTCCGATCTGGCTCAGTTTTTACATTTGCCTTTTATGGAGATGACCTCGATTCCGACCCGATCACGTATGACTCCAAATGGCATCATTACGCCGTGACGTACAACTCAGCGACTAAAGCAAGAAAAATTTATATGGATGGAGTGCTGATCAAGTCGGGAACGGCGGCTGCAAATTATTCCGGATCCGGAAATGTACTAATCGGCAACGGCGTCGTGTCGAGCTATTTTAACGGCAGCATTGACGAACTGGCGTTGTTTAATTCTGAGCAGTCGCAAAGCGATATTCAAGCTTCACTGGGGGGAATAGTGTATCCGTGGTCTGCCGGACTGGTCAGCTTTCTCGATTTCTCAACGAACGGATCAACCTATATATATGATTCAAAGATTGGGAATTACGTCTCCTTCACATCTGGTGATCTCACGGTAGAGAATCCTTCTACGCTAACCCTCGGTCAGCCGACTTTTACGCTCTCTCCGATAAACCATAATTTTGGTTCCGTTAATATCGGCAGTTCACCCTCAAGCACATTTTATGTGAAAAATACCGGCTTGGGAATTCTGGACGTGAATTCTGTTTCATCCAACAACGCAAAGTTTACTATTTCATCGACAACCGCCAAAGCAATTTTTGCAGGCGACAGTGCGCAGTATATTGTGACGTTTACTCCAAATGCTACCGGGATTCAAACCGGCAATATCACGTTCACACACAATGCTTCCGGGTCGCCGTCGAATTTTGCAGTTGCCGGTTTAACTTCGGTGCCGAGTTTTACGTCGTTCACTCCCAGAACGGGCGCCATCGGATCAACGATAACAATCACAGGAACGAACTTCAGCACAACGCCTGCAAACAATGTTGTTCACATCGGCGGACTGTCTGCGGCGGTTCAGACGGCAACTTCAACGCAGCTTACGGTCAAAGTGCCGCGTGGAGTCTGTGCGGGACTGTTGACTGTCGAGACCGGTGGTCATGTTTTGCAGAGTAAATATTCTTTTGTACCGACATTCACCTCGAACAACACGTTGGCGGCGACATCCTTCAATACATATCCGGCTTCATTCGTGCAAATCGATCAGACCAGCGGAACACGAAACGACATCATCTCGATGGATGTGGATAGAGACGGTAAGCCGGATCTGGTAATTGCCGGAAGTAATTCTATCGGAATATTCCGAAACATCCATGCCGGCGGAGCGTTCACGACAAGCAGTTATGACACCAGAGTGGACATCGGATTGAGCTTCACGCCCGGAAGACTTACGGTTGCTGATATTGATGGAGACGGCGTGGAAGACATTGTTACAGGAGGGGGTTCAACTATAGCGATATTGCGCAACACCAGCACTGTCGGCTCGTTTTCATTTTCTACGACAACTCTCTCACCGGCTGCAAGTTCCCCAACTAATGCTGCGGTAGGAGATATTGATGGGGATGGCAAGCAGGATATTGCTATTGCTGGTTACCTTGATGCACCTACCTATGGCAATCGTCTGATCACGTTCAGAAATACAAGCTCCCCCGGATCAGTGAGTTTCGCAAGCGCGCAGCTCAGCACTTTCACCAACTCATCAAGTCCTTACGGAGTCACCGCTGCGGACATGGACGGCGACGGCTATGCGGATATTGCCGTTGCTCAATCGGGCTCGACTATGAGCGATCAAATCGTTTCCGTTTTTCGCAGTACGAGTGTCCCTGCCTCAATAAGCTTCACGGCTTCACAAGCGTATGTCGTGGTTACTGTATACCCCAGAAGTGTTATAGCTTCGGATTTGAATGATGATGGCCTGCCTGAGCTTTTATGCGGTATGACGAGTTCAAAAATGAGTGTGTTACCAAATACAAGCAGCGCCGGTTCTATTACTTTCGGAGCGAGACAGGATTACAATTCAGCCGACGGTTACTACGGTTCGGTGAAGATTACCACTGCTGATGTTACCGGAGATGGAAAAATTGATGTCATAATATCCGCCACAAGTGATTCGTATGTGAATGTATATCCGAACACGAGCAGCGGCGGTTCAGTCTCGCTGGGTACTCGTCTCCAGTACGCCAACCAGATCAGCAGCATGTACTGGAACATTGGGGGCCATGTAGTGGTGGACGGAAATCTCGACGGCAAGCCGGATATCATCACCGCTTCCTCAAGCAATATTGGTTTGTGGGATAGCAAGATTGTCTCCCCGCAGTTCCTTGCATCAAGTTACAGCTACTCTATAGGAACGGTGCCGGTGGGCATGTACAAAAAAGACAGCATCTATGTTTCCAACAACGGCGGACAGACGCTGACAATTTCTTCCGTTACAAGCACAAACTCAACGGATTTTTCGGTAACTCCCGCAAGCGCAACAATCTCCACCGGATCGAATCAATGGTTTGTCATTACTTATCATTTCGACGGCAGCGGCACACGAACGACAAAGCTGGTCTTCGCTCACAACGCAGCAAGCGTTACAGATACGGTTTCCGTCAGTGCAACAAGCAGTTTTTCAGCGCAGGCAAATGCAGGAAACTGTGTGGCGCTGAACGGCACTACTCAATATCTCGAATCAGATATTGTTACCACCGCCACCGACAATGCAACGATGGAAGCGTGGGTAAATTGGGATGGCCAAGCAAGCGGAAGTCCCGGAATATTGTACCACGGAAATTCAGGCAGCAGTGGTTATGGAATTATATTGTATGCGGCGACAACTCCGCCTCGAAGTCTGGCAATTTTGTGCGGGGGGAAGGGATACGTCACCTCAAGTACGCAGCTTCCGACCGGCAGCTGGCATCATGTTGCGGCGGTGAGGGCGAGCGGAACGTGGAAATTGTACCTAGACGGTGTCGAGCAGTTGGTCACCAATGCGAGTGTTGTTCCCAATACGCCGGTTGGAAAGCTGGATATCGGATCGGTCAGTGTCGGCACACAAGTGTTCAAAGGGAAAATTGATGAAGTGCGTATCTGGAATGTCGCACGCACGCAGGCACAGATTCGGGCAAGCTATCAATCACAGGCAGGGAATGAAACCGGTCTTGCAGGATATTACCGGCTTGATGAAGGAACAGGAACCGCAACCGGCGACGGTTCAGGGCACGGAAAGAACGCGGCGCTCATGAACAGTGCATCGTGGACATCGAGTACGGCGCCGGTGGGAACTCCGGCATATTCCGTTTCATCTTCTTCTGTTTCGCTTGGCTATATTGCCAACGGCTCCAGCAAAACGGACAGTGTAACGGTCTCCAATACCGGCAGCGGGGTGCTGAACATAACGCCGTCTTCCAACAATCCGAAGCTTACTTTCTCGCCCGCTGCGTTGGCAATAGTAAGCGGAGAAAATGCCAAATTATATGTTACATTCTCGCCTCAGGTCGGAAGCGATTCAAGCGGAACGATTACGTTGACACATAACGCTGCCGGTTCTCCCACTACGATTTCGGTGAATCATTTAACGGGGGCGAGTTTTGCAAAAGCTTCATCTGCCGGGAACATGCTTGTTTTCAACGGCGATGTAAACAGCGATTTTGTTTCAACAGCATACTCGAGCGCTCTCAATCCTGCCGGATCGTTCACATACGAAGTCTGGGCGCGAAGCGATGTTCAGGAATACTCCTATAGTGGATATGTCATCAGCTCTGGTGACAATTATTCCGGCGTCAAAATACGGCCGGACAATTACGGATGGTCCGCCTATATCGGAACAGGCGGCTCGGCAATGGTTTTGTATGCAAGCGGGAAAACCCAAAGTGCGTGGTATCATCTCGCCGTCACGTATTCCGGTACGACTGCCAGATTTTATATCAACGGTGAATTGAAACAAACGCTCTCAGGAACATACAACAGGAATGTGTCATTTCCTTTCTATCTTGGTACGGAAAGTTCGGATCCTTGGTACCGCGGATTCACCGGTGCAATTGACGAAGTACGTGTGTGGAGCGTTGCACGAACCCAAGAAGAAATTCGTGCCGACATGGCAAATTCATTGAATGGAAACGAAACCGGACTTGTTTCTTACTGGCGTTTGGACGAGGGGGCGGGTACAACCGTGCAGGATATTTCCCTGTCAGGAAGAAATCTTACATTGGGAAGCGGAGGTAATATTCCTGCATGGCAGGCATCAGCGGCTGGTTTTCCGGCTCCGTATTTAAACAATTACACATCTTCTTTAAGTTTTGGAAATGTTCAGACCGGGCAAACGAAAAGGGACAGCTTCTATGTGAAAAATGTTGGAGCAACAAACCTCTCCATTTCGTCGGTTACTTCAGACAACGCCAAGTACACTGTTTCCCCAACGTCGGCAACCATTACATCGAACGACAGTGGAAAGTTCATTGTCACATTCGCTCCGACTGTTTTACAAACTGAAAACGGAACAATCACGCTGGCTCATAATGCATTCGGCAGTCCGAACACCGTGACGGTAAGCGGCGTTGGTGCAACGGCAAACTTTTCTGCAAGTCCGACAAGCATTGCGTTTGGCTCGGTTCAGGTGGGAACGGCAAAGACCGACAGCATTACGGTTTCAAATTCCGGCGGCATTTCACTGCTGATTGATTCTGTCAAAGCTCCGAACAGCAATTATTCAATCACTCCGGCGTCGGCAACGGTTGCATCCGGAGGAAATCAGAAATTCTATGTGGCATTCAACGCCGCACTGCCTTCCGGTTCATCAAACGGGAATATTACATTCTATCATTCTGCCGGAGGATCGCCGTCAAATGTCAGTGCAACAGCCACCAAAGTTTTTCAGGCTGCGTCAAATGCGGGCAACGGTCTGACGTTCAACAAGACTTCCAAGTTCGTGGACATCGCCCCGAACGCATTGCTGACGACGGCAAACTTTACAGTAGAGCTTTGGATGAAGATCGGTGAAACATGGCAATGGAACGGCGTGATTGATAAAGGAAGAAATACGGGAAACAACTGGTATATTCTGACGACGAACAGCGGTTCCGGAGAAAGCCAGGGATTGAAATTCGGGATGCAGGGAAGCGCGGAAGGTACGGTCATCTGGGGGGATAACAAATGGCATCACGTGGCGATGACATTCGATGGAACAAATCGGAAAATGTACGTTGACGGAGATTTGAAACAGACGCAGTCTGTTACGGCGTATTCTCCTGTCACATCAAATATCCGTATTGGTGGAAGGCAGGATACATCCTCCCAGACGCTGAATCCATTCGACGGCAATATTGATGAGGTCCGGATATGGAATGTTGCACGTACGCAGTCTCAAATTCAAAGCAGTTATGGTTCACTGACAGGAAATGAAACAGGGCTTGTTGCGTACCAGCGTTTCGATGAATCTTCAGGAACGACAGCGTACGATGCGACGGGCAATGATTTGGACGGGACACTCTACAACGGGCTGTCACGTCAGGCTCCTTCAACAGCTCCCATTGGTGTGCCTGTCTATGCGGCATCTGCGACGTCAAAGAATTTTGGAAATATTTATTTTTCTAAAAGCAGGCAGGACAGCGTGATCATTCGTAATACCGGCAATGGTGTGCTGAACATAACGAACATTGCCTCCAGCGATACGCAATTTACCTTCACGCCTGTCACATTCACGATCCTCAGCGGCGATAGCGCGAAACTTTACATCACGGCAACGCCGGTTTCACTCGGAACAAAAAGTGCAACCATTTCATTGACGCACAACGCGGCAGGATCGCCGTCAACAATTTCCGTTCAGGCAAAAGCAATTGTTCCGGTAATTACCGGATTCAGTCCTGCAAGCGGGACAGCAGGAACGACAGTTGTTATTTCGGGCAGCGGCTTCAGTTCGACTGCCGCGAACAACATTGTTTATTTCGGTGCGACGAAAGGAACAGTCACGGCATCTACCGATACAACTATTACCGTATCCGTTCCGACGGGTGCAACCTATGCGCCGATCACCGTAACGACGGACAACCTTACCGCGTATTCAAGAAATGGATTTGTCCTGAAGTTTACCTCCAGCAATCAGATTACAGCCGGTTCATTTGCAGCCAACGTAACGACGCCGGCAACAGCATACGGTTACGGACTAACGATAGCGGATATTGACGGAGATGGTAAGCCCGACTTAGTGACAGGCAACGAAAGCAGTAACGGAATGAGTGTCATTAGAAATACAAGTTCGCCCGGGACATTCTCTTTTGCAGCACCGACAAATTTTTCAACCAGTCCCACGAGCGGTTTGGATGTTGCCGTGGGCGACATTGACGGCGACGGCAAACTCGATGTCGTGGCAACTAATGCAAATACCGGGTGGTTCTACATCTTCCGAAATACGAGTACAAGCGGTTCCATTTCGTTTGCCACACGACTGGACTACGGCGCGATCGGTGCACACGGAGTCGCGCTCGGCGATCTGGACGGCGATGGCAAGGCGGATCTGATCGTAACGAGCAATTCCGGCAATTGCTTCTGGGCCTTTAAGAACAACAGTGTTCCGGGAAGTATTTCGATCACTGTGGTCAACACCCTGGTTACCGTATCAGGCCCTCGTGAAGCACACCTCATTGACTTTGATGGAGATGGGAAGTTAGACGTCGCCGTGGACTGCTACGGATCTCAGTTCTCCGTGTTCAGGAACAAGAGTACTTTGGGGAACATAACATTTTCAGGCCGACAAAATTATACAGCGGATTATCCTTTTGGACTTGCCGTCGGCGATCTGACAGGAGACGGGAAGCCGGATCTTGTCACCGGCGCGACATCAGTTGCGACCGTATTCCAGAATACAAGCAGTCCGGGAACAATATCATTCAACACCGGCGTGAATTTTTCCGCTTCATCATATCGAACGGTCACCATTGCCGATTTCAGCGGCGACGGCAAACCGGATATTGCAACCAACTCCTCTGCTTCCGCGGTGTCGGTTTTGAAGAACACGTTCACGTCAGGAACATTAAACAGCTCGTCGTTCGCTGCAAAAGTAGACTACGCGATCGGTGCGAATACCTGGACATGTCGTTCAGCGGATTTGGACGGCGACGGAAAGCCGGACATCGCAGCAGTTGGACAAGCATCATCGTCAAACACCATATCGCTGCTCAGAAACACCGTACCGCTGCCCGCAACTTTTCTGGCAAACAGGGACTCGGTTGCGTTTGGAAATGTCAATCTCGGAGCGAATAAAGTAGACAGCGTGTTCATAAAAAATTCCGGCGGAGTTGCTTTGTCGGTCACGGCCGTTTCAGCAACAAATACACAGTTTGTCGTTACCCCGATAACAACAACGGTCGCTGCAGGCGACAGCCAAAAGTTCACGATAACATTTACACCGACGACTACTGCGGCTGTCAATGCAAAAATAGTTTTTTCTAATAACACTCCGGCAGGTTCGGACACTGTTTTTGCCGGTGGGACAGGAATCGGTTCGGAGTACGCCGTTTCTTCGTCGTCGAAAAATTTTGGAAACCTGCCGGTTGGCGGGAGCAAGCAGGACAGCGTAACGATTTCCAATTCAGGAAATGACACACTGCGTGTTACAGGAATTATCTCTTCCTCAGCTGAATTTACATTTTCTCCTTCAACACTGAGCATCGCACCGGCTGGAAGTAAGAAGCTGTATCTCACTTTTTCGCCGGCGTCCACAGGAAATAAAAATGCAGATATCATTCTCACGCATAATGCACAAACGACGCCGGACACTGTTCTCGTTTCGGGAAAAGGAATTCAGCCGATCTTTTCGGTGAATAATTCCACGCTTTCATTTGGAAATGCTGCAATCGGTTTGACAAAACAGGACAGCGTCACCGTGTCGAACACCGGAACAGATACGCTGATGATTTCTTCGGTAACGTCTTCAAACGCTCGGTTTACTGTTATGCCGGTAAGCGCGACGATTGCTCCATCAAGTTCGGCGAAGTTCTACGTTTCATTTCTTCCAACGGCGAGTGGATCGCAAAGCGGAAGCGTTGTTTTCATTCACAACGCTCTCAGCACTCCCGATACGGTAGATGTGAGCGGGACGGGAGCGTTCCTTGCTGCGAGCACATCGGGCAATGCGGTTGATCTCAACGGATCTAGCCAATACGTAGATATTGCTGATGCGGTGTGGTTCAACGGCAACTTCACGGTTGAAAGCTGGGTCTACGTTCGCGCAGTTGCCAACTACACCCGGATATTCGACTTTGGAGCAGGTCAGGGGTCGAACAATATCCTTTGCGCCGCCAGCACCGGAACTACGGGCCAAGTGTCGCTTCATGTGTTTCAGGGTACGACAAGCCAGATGGTGCAGGCGTCGTCTGTTCTGGCCCTCAACAAATGGAATCACCTCGCCTGCGTGTTGAACGGCACCAGCGCAACGATCTATGTTAACGGAGAAATCGTGGCTAGTGGCTCATTGTGGGCTCCGCTCAGTGTGACTCGGACGACGAACTTCATCGGCAAGAGCAACTGGGGCGGAGATCCGAACACAAACATGAAGGTAGATGAGTTTAGAATCTGGAACGTTGCCCGCACGCAAACTGAAATTCAATCTGATATGAATAACTCGCTTGCCGGCAATGAATCCGGTCTCATCGGCTATTGGAGGATGGATGAAGTGTCCGGAAATACGCTCATTGACGCAACAGGCGGCGGGAAAGCAGGCACAATCTTGAACTCTGCTCCGCACGTTTCGTCAACCGCTCCGCTGCCGGCGCCGAACTTTTTCGCATCAAAGTCATCCCTATCGTTCAGCAACGTCGCCACTGGCTCCTCAGTCACAGATACGGTGTACGTGAGAAACCGCGGAGCGGCAGTGCTGCAAATTGATTCGGTGAAAAGCTCAGGGAGCGAATTCATCATTTCACCAGTATCGGCAGTCGTGAATGCTTCGGACAGCGCGCGTTTTGTCGCTACTTTTTCGCCGGTTTCCTCAGGCGCGAAGAATTCCACCTTCACTTTCTACGATAATTCTTTCACATCACCGGATACTTTTTCTGCCTCCGGATCTGCTATTTCTTCTGAGCCGGCAACTCCGGATTCCAACCTTGCCACGTCGCATGCCTATCCGTACAAAGTGACGCTCACGTGGAAACGCGGAGATGCCGACAGTCATTTCGTTGTGATGAAAGCCGGAAATATCGTTGATGGAAATCCTGCGGATGGATCATCATATTCTGGTAACATGGCGTTTGGCTCTGGTGCGCAAATCGGCTCGGGAAATTTTGTTGTCTATAATGGTTCGGCAGATTCTGTTGTCATCACGAATCTTGAGGGAGGCGAAACATATTATGCCGCTGTGTTTGGTTACAACGGCGGCGGGTCGGCATCGAATTATCGTACGCCGTCTGCAGCAGTGGATTCATTTACAATTCCGTATGCGGAAAATTCGCCTCAGTCCGGGACAACACTGAGCTTTAACGGTACAAATAATACTGTTGCGGTGAATGCATTGACGAATCTTAGCGGAGATTCGCTTACAATTGAATACTGGTTCAAAGGAAGCAATCTCCAATCCGCAGTACGGCAGCAAAACGGCGGGAATTATATTGTCGCCGGGTGGAACAATTCCGGCACTAAAGTTCACATCCTCTCTAATGATGGAGCGCAAACGAGTGGATTGCCCGTCGGTGCTTCTGCTGAAGACGGCAATTGGCATCATATTGCCCTTACATGGAAACGCAACACGACAAATGGTTTCAAGACGTATTTAGACGGAAACATTGTTGCGCAGCGCAACAGCAGTAACAATCCGATTTCCAACATGAACGTTGTTACGTACTTCGGCAGTTTAGGAGGAACCGCAGAATTCACGACCGGAATGATTGATGAAATTCGCATTTGGAAAGCAGAACGGTCAACCGAACAGATCAGAGAATATATGCATCGCCGGTTAAGCGGCGTTCAGCCGGGACTTGTTGCGTATTTTCAATTCAATGAAGGAAGCGGCTCGACGGCAACAGATTCCATCCATGGATATGCGGGAACGCTGAATAATTCGCCGGCATGGCAAGCTTCAACGGTGCCATTCGGCGGCGGGACAAGCACTAGTGTTTCTTCATTTCAAAGCGGGACGGCGGGGTGCAGCAATCTTACGCTCATCACCACGGAACAATTTGACGAACCGATAACGCTTGTGTACACGAAAATCCCTGCTTTGCCGAACCGGCTTCCTGAAGGTAGTTCTTCTCTCGTTGGAAATGGGTACTGCCTTCTCAGTGCGTTTGGGAATGCCGGAACATTCTCCACGCAAATGAAATTTACGTTCGGTTGTTCTGTTCTTGATTCGCGAGATGATATATTTCCCGGTGGAGTGAAGCTTTTCAGAAGAGAATCGAACAGCGACGGCGCGTGGACCGAAATTGCTGCTGCCGACAGCGCAAAATCTGAAACCGGAGAAGTATGGTTTAGCGGTGTTACATCCTTCAGCCAGTTTGCAGTTACGGAAGAGGAACAATTGCTGCCGGTGGAATTGACTTCATTTACTGCCGCATCCATGCGGCTGAATGCAGAATTGAAATGGAAAACAGCCACAGAAGTGAACAATTATGGGTTTGATGTCGAACGGAAATCCCTTTCTGCGTTCCTGCTTCCAGAGAAAGGAACGAAGGAATGGAGCCGTATCGGTTTTGTCGAAGGCGCAGGAATGAGCAATTCGCCTAAAGAATATTCATTTTTTGACAAGAATCTTCATGCCGGTACGTACGCCTACCGCTTGAAACAGATTGACAAAGAAGGAAAATTCATTTACACATACTCGGTTGAGTTAGAAGTCGGTGCAGCGCCGCTGCAGTTCCAGCTTTCTCAAAACTATCCGAATCCGTTCAATCCCATGACGACGATTGAATTTACACTTGCCGAAGACGGATTGACGACATTGAAAGTGTTCGATCTGCTCGGACGGGAAGTCGCGACACTTCTAAATAATGAAGCGATGAAAGCAGGAATGTACCATCAGGCATTCTTTAACGGAGCGAGACTTGCGAGCGGGATTTATTTTGCCCGGTTGGAATGTAACGGTAGGTACCTACTGAAAAAGATGCTCCTAATGAAATAAATGATTGCAAAAAGCGTATGTTCAAACTAAAATTTGCGTCAGAAAAAGAATGGAGATTTAAGAGTAAGGAGAAAAAAACATGAAACTATTAGAGAACAAAGTTGCTATCGTGACCGGAGGCAGCTCCGGAATTGGCCGGTCGGTCGCTTTACTCTATGCCTCAGAAGGCGCGAAAGTTGTTGTGGCAGATATCAATGAAGACGGAGGAAATGAAACTGTGGCAATCATCAAAAAGAATTCCGGCGATGCGATGTTTGTGAAAGCGGATTCTTCAAAGCCTGCCGATAATGAAACGATCGTACGGCAAGCCGTTGATAAATACGGAGCGCTGCATGTTTCTTGTAACAACGCCGGCATCGGCGGACCATCGGCTCCGACCGGCGAATATCCGGTTGACGGTTGGGACAAAGTGATCGGCGTGAACCTTTCAGGTGTTTTCTACGGTATGCGATATCAGATTCCTGCGATGCTGAAAAGCGGCGGCGCAATTGTTAACATGGCTTCGATTCTGGGACAGGTTGGGTTTCGGAACGCACCGGCGTATGTGGCGGCGAAACACGGCATTGTCGGACTTACAAAGAATGCCGCACTGGAATACGGCACGCAGAACATTCGCATTAACGCGGTTGGTCCCGCTTTCATCAAGACACCGTTGATCGAAGGCATTGACGAGAAGTTTTTGATTCCGCTTCATCCTGTCGGCAGGTTAGGAATGCCGGAAGAAGTTGCCGAGTTGGTGCTTTTCCTGAGTTCTGCGAAAGCGTCGTTCATCACCGGCGCGTATTATGCAATTGACGGTGGATATCTTGCTCAGTGAGTGATTACAGGAAAGTGGCGGGGAGGAAGCTATTATTACATCAGCCTGCGATTGGAATCGCGGGCTGATGATTTTTACAATCTGTTGCCAGGCTTCAATTTTTCTTTGAACTCGTCCCCTCAGATTTTTTCTCCGGTGTTTTCTTTGCGGGCTCTTTGCTGTCTTTGGCACTTTCGCTTTTCGCGCCATCGCCGGATTTTTCGCTGCCGCTTCCGGCACCATTTTCAATTTTTTTCGAGCCGTTGGACGGGCGGGATGAAGACGAACTGCTGCTTTTCCCCGAAGGGGTCTTCGACTTGTAATCGGTCTGATAAAAGCCGCTTCCTTTGAAGATCATTCCGCCGCCGCCGCCGATGAGGCGGACAAGATTCGGCGTGTGGCAGTTGGGGCATTCTACCAGCGGCTTTTCAGCAAAGGATTGTAATTCCTCGAATTGATAATTGCACTTCTTGCATTGATACTCATACGTCGGCATATCTCTTTACCTCATCCTTTTCACAATTTTTTCAGGCATCTCTAAGTAATTAACGTTACACAATTTTTGGAAGATAAAATAATGGAAAAATGGATTATTCCAATCATTCGATTTTTTCCATTCATCCAACAATCCAATACTCATGGATTGAGTCGCGCACTATCAGTTCAATTTCTTCAGTCCTCGACATAAACGCTCTGCCGCTTTTTCAAGTTCCTGCATCGAGCAGGCATACGACATGCGGATACAATTTTTTGCGCCGAATCCGTCTCCTGGAACGGTAACGACTTGTTCTTCTTTGATAAGAAACTTCGCAAAATCGTCTGCGGATTTGATGGTATCACCGTTGAATTTTTTCCCGAAATATGCGCTGACATTTGGAAAAAGATAGAACGCGCCTTTCGGTTTTACACAGGTGATACCTTCGATGGAAGTGACGGCATTGTAAATGTATTCACGCCGTCTGCAAAATTCTTTTGTCATTGCCGTTACTTCGTCGTTCGGTCCGGTAAGCGCGGCAAGTGCGGCGTATTGCGAAATGGACGAAGCGTTCGATGTCGTCTGGCTTTGCACCTTTTCTGCGGCGGAAGTGATTTCTTTTGCAGCGCCGAGATAGCCGATGCGCCATCCGGTCATTGAATACGCTTTCGACACGCCGTTGACAGTGATAGCAAGGTCTTTCATTTCGGGAATCGAGCCGATGCTGAAATGCTCCATCCCATCGTAAATCACTTTCTCGTAAATCTCGTCGGCGATGACATAGACATCTGCTTTGTGAAGAATGCGGGCAAGTTCTTCAATTTCTTCACGCGCATAGACCGAGCCGGTGGGATTTGACGGCGAGCAAAGAATCAGCGCTTTTGTTTTTTTTGTGATTGCGCGCCGAAGCTGCGCAGGAGTCATTTTGAAATCATTCTTTTCAGTCGTGTTAATGATGATGGGCTTTGCATCAACAAGCTTCACCATTTCAGGATAGCTGACCCAGTACGGCGCGGGGATGATGACTTCATCTCCTTTATTGCAGATCGCTGCAAGCGTGTTGAAGATGGAATGCTTCGCGCCGTTCGAGACGAGAATCTGCGACGGTTCGAACGTGAGATTGTTATCGTGCTGAAACTTTGCGGCAACCGCTTTCCGCAATTCCGGAATTCCGGCGTTGACTGTGTACTTCGTATAATTTGCTTCGATGGCGTTCACCGCCGCGCGTTTGATATGTGCGGGAGTTGGGAAATCGGGTTCGCCCGCAGTTAATGAAACAACATCTTTTCCTTCTGCACGAAGTTGTTTCGCGAGCGCAGTAAGTGCAAGCGTCTGAGACGCTTCTGCTTTTGCGACTTTCGACGAAAGAGGCTTCATTTTGTGATAGTTCCTTTCTATGTAAAACGATGTGATGTTTTTGCTTTGAGATGTTTAAGCACCACCGGCGGGACAAAATCCTTGACGTTTCCATGATGTTGTGCAATTTCCCGTACAATGGTGGAGTTAAGATATGTGTATTTTTCATGCGGCATGAGGAACACGGTAACCAGTGAATTTGCCTGCTTGCGGTTCATCAGTGCCATTTGGAATTCATATTCGAAATCGGAGACGGCGCGTAATCCGCGAATGAGCGCGACGGCTTTCTTTTTTTGTGCGTAATCTACCAGCAGTCCATCGAATGATTCAACGGTGACATTTTTATAGCGGTTGTGGCGGATTGTTTCCTGAATCATAGCAACGCGCTCTTCGACGTTGAACATTGGTGTCTTTGAAGAATTCTTTGCCACCGTGACAATCACTTTGTCAAACAACAGCATTGCGCGTTCAAGAATATCCACGTGTCCGTTCGTGATCGGGTCGAACGTGCCGGGGTAGATTGCGATTTTCATTTCTCGGCGTCCTTTGCGATTTCAGTATCAGATGATTGAAAAAATGTCAGTACTGTGTTTCCGTATTTGCGGACCAGCGTAATACGCCACAGCGGGCTCGGCTGAAATTTCATTCTTTCCGGATGCTCGATGATCAGATAACCGTCGTTGACGACTGCGCCGCTCTCGAAGACAAGCGTGGGCAGTTGCGATAATTGTTCCCACGCGTAGGGTGGGTCGGCAAAGGCTACATCGAACGGTTTCGCGATTCTTTTGAGAAACATTTCTGCGTCGGTGATTTCAACTGCATATGCGCCGTTGACATGCAGTTGCTCAATGTTTTGTTTCAGAAATTCTGCAACGCGCCGGGAATTTTCAACAAACACGGCATACTGTGCGCCCCGGCTCAGCGCTTCAATGCCGAGGCTTCCGCTTCCTGCAAAAAGGTCGAGCACGCGCGCATTGTTCCATGCAATGCGGTTCTGAAGAATATTGAAGATCGCGCCGCGCGTTTTTCCTGTGGCGGGCCGCACGGAATGATCGTTCACCGTGCGCAGAACTCTTCCCTTGAATGTTCCGGCAATGACGCGCATGGATTACTCCGTTCGTAATGCCAAGCCGATTGCTGCGGCATAGCGCTGCTTGTTTTTCGAGATCTCTTCGAAATTCCTAATTGACGGCGGAAGCATCACACGCTTGAAGGGATCAACGGTCTCTACCGGTATTCCGCTTTTTTGTTCTACCGAGGTAAGAATTGTTTCGTTGACCATTCTTCCGTGAAAAAAAATAGCGTCAGGTGTGTTTTCACCGATGAAATCCATCAGCGCGGCAACATCCATATCTGAATTGCGTTCCATTGTCCGGATGTCGTGCGGCGAGCCGTTGATAAGAACGCTTGCATCAAAACTGTCTTCATCTACACCGACGAAAACGACTTTTTTCTCGTGCAGCTCAGGATTGTTGAGCAGCAGGGCATTCTCTGCGCCGAAATGATCAACATCAACGATGTGCAGCATCGCGTGGAGATGTGTGCAGACGTTAGTAAGAAAATTGACGAACGGTTTCCGAACTGCAACAAGCACAGCATTCGCAGCGTGAGATTCTTCGGTGCTGTATAGCACCTGTGTGGTAATGAAATATGATTCGGGATCGGCGTCGGGAAAATACTGGCTCAATTCCCATTGTGCATGCTGTTCGGTTTCATTCGGTGCAAGCTCAGTATCGAGCGGAAATGTTTGCATCATCACCATGCGGCTGTTTAGTCCGAAAGAAAACATTTTCGATCCGGACGTGATGCGCCGGAGAAATACGGAAAGCTCCTGTGCAAATGTGCGTTCACGTTGGATCGCGCCCGATTTTGTAAATGCTTCCTGATCATCGAAGTTCAATGAAGAAGTGAACGCACCTGCCGCAGTGAGCGCGTACCCTTTGGCGCTGTGCATCAATTCCACCGCGGTCACGTTGGAGCGCTCGAGAATGAGAGCCAAATATCGTTCTGCAGATTTCATTGAATGCTCACAAATTGTTGGAGCGTTTTGAATTTTCTCTCGCCGATCCCTTTAACATTTTTCAATTCGTCCACGCTTGTAAATTTTCCATGCTCGTTGCGGTAGCGGATGATCTGTTCGGCAATTCCTTTACCGACGCCGGGAAGTTTATCCAACTCTTCCTTTGAGGCAATGTTGAGATTGACGATGTGTATGGGAGCCTTTTCGTTTTGAGCCGGTTTCTCTGCCGCTTTCATTGTTCCGGCAGATGATAATAATGCTGAGCGTTGCGTAAATGCCGAGTCAGATGCTGAATAGTCGAATTCTTTCGCTGAAGGGGGAATGACGTACGTTTTGTACAATTTTATGCCCGCACCAGCGAGGAACACGACCGACAACAACAAAAACATTTTCTGTTCGTTTTTGGTGAACGCGGCATATTCCTGAAATCGTTTCAGAATATTCATAGGTGCAGCAGAAGACAGTACCGGTTTATGAAAAAGCACCCTTCATTTTTTCGAAGAATGATTTGTTCTTTTCTTTATCCTCGTCAGAAGGAATAATGTGTTCGCTGCCAGCCAGCTCGCGAAGGAGTTCCTTTTCACGCGCATTCAATTTGGTTGGAACCCACACTTGAATCCGGATGAGCTGGTCGCCGTGTCCATATCCATTCAGATGAGGAATTCCCTTTTCTTTCATCCGCAGCATTTTGCCCGGCATTGTTCCCGCATCGATTTTGACGCGTGCACGTCCTGTTAATGTCGGTACTTCGATTTCACCGCCTAACACCGCGTCGGGAAAACTGATTAATGCATTGTAAATGACGTCGTTGCCGTTGCGAACGAAATGTTCATGGCGAAGCTCTTCAAATTCAACAATGACATCGCCTGCGGGTCCGCCGCGTCTCCCAGCGTTGCCTTGCCCGCGGAGCGTCAAATAATTTCCTTCTGAAACGCCGGCAGGAACGTTAATTTTTATTGTTGTTTCGCCTTGTTCACGCCCTTCGCCGCGGCAGTTTGGGCATTGTTCTTTGATGATGTGTCCGGTGCCGCCGCAATGCAGGCACGTCGTGATGTTGACGAATTGCCCGAACACCGAGCGCGATACCTGTCTCAATTCGCCGGTGCCGTTGCAGTGCGGGCATGTTGTCTTTGATGAACCGGCTTTTGCACCGCTACCGTTGCACACGTGGCAGGCTTTCCACTTTTTAATCTTGATTTTTTTCTCTGCGCCCGATGCGATCTCTTCCAGTGTGAGCTTTAATGTAATTTTGAGATCCGAGCCTTGCTCTCCCGATTCGCGCCGCCGATGCTGCCGCGAACCGCCGGAGAACATATCTTCAAAAATAGAGCCGCCAAAGATATCGCCGAAATTGGAAAAGATGTCATTGATATCGGTGTATGTGTGGAAATCGGAACTGCGCATTCCTTCATGACCGTACTGGTCAAAACGGCGGCGTTTTTCAGGATCGCCCAGCGCTTCGTACGCTTCAGTGGCTTCCTTGAATTTTTCCTCCGCTTCTTTGTTGTTCGGATTGTGGTCGGGATGAAACTGCAGAGCAAGTTTGCGATACGCTTTTTTTATTTCGTCCTGCGTTGCACCGCGTGACACCCCTAACACTTCGTAATAATCTCGTTTAGTCGCCATGATTATTTTTTCACTTCCTCTGTCGCCTTCGGTTGAGGCTGTGCAGTGCCGGCTCCGTCGGCGGAGACGATAACTTTCGCATGGCGAATCACTTTATCGAACAACAAGTACCCCGGCGCCACCTCTTCGACGACAGTATGCGGCGCAACATCGCTGCGCGGTACTTGCAATAGAGCATCGTGGAAATTCACATCGAATTCTTTTCCCACGACGTCCATCGTTTTTAATCCCTGCGCTTCGAGAAGTTTCATAAATTTCTGGTAGATCATCTCCACGCCCTTATAGAGCGGGTCGTTTTCCGATTTTTCTGCCGCCTGAGGCGCCATCTTCGACTTTCCGCTTTTCAGCGAGCGGTTGAAATCGTCAAGCACCGGCAGAAGCTGGCTGATGATATTTTCACTTGCAAATTTGGTGAACGCGGCAAAATCATTTTCGGTGCGCCGCTTGTAGTTTTCAAATTCTGCCGCTTTGCGGAGAAGTTGATCTTTCAGTAAAGCAACCTGTTGTTCTAACTCAACGATCTTTTGATTCAATTCAGCAATAAACTGATCAGTCTTCGGCTGAAATTCCTCTTGTGATTGCCGGGGTGCCGGCGCAGAATTTGCAGACGACTCATCCTGCGGGGTTTGGTCAGCAGGTGTTTCGTTGGCAGGCTGCCCGTTTATATTTTCCTTATCAGACATTGATTCTTTCGTTGAAATGTACAAAAAATTGCGGCGCTTATTCGCCGCAAAAAACACATTGCGCTATCTGGTGCTCTTCGTCTTGATCAATTCCCCGTTGCGAAGAGAGAAGAAATTGTCTTCGCCACATAATCAACCACCGGAATAACTTTCGAATAATTCATCCGCTTCGGGCCGAACACGGAGATTGTTCCGACAGTATCGCCGATCGCGTACTGTGACGAAACAATAGTATAATCGCGTAATTTCTTGTCTTCGTTTTCCTGCCCGATGGAAACCGAAACTTTGCCCTCTTTCGGCTTTTTCTTTTCCAGAATGTGAACGATGATGTCTTCGTTTTCAAGAATCTCGATGATGCTGCGGAAATTTTCTGTATCGAAAAATTCCGGTTGTGCCAGTAAGCTTTGTGTCCCGCCGATATGTAATTTATCTGCGGAGCCCGAATTCGTGAATAGCTTGTCCACCGAATCAACAAAAAGGCGGATCAGTCCGGTGGATTCACTCTCAATATCATGCACGCGGCTGGAAAATGTTTTCCGGATTTGTGCCAGCGTCATTCCCGAAAAGCGCTCATTGAGAATCTGTGCGAGATATTCCAGTTTTGCCCGTGGAATTTCTGCATGAACATCCATCATAATAGTTCTGACAAATCCTGAGCGGATCGAAATGATCACCAAAATCCGCGTGCTGGAAATTTGCACCAGTTCTAATTTTTCGAAGACTCCCGACGAAATGCGCGGTGATGATACAACGCCGAGTTGGTGGGAAATTGTTCCCAGCAATTTCGAAGTTGCCTTCAACAGATCGTCAATTTCCGGAGATGCATTCTGCAAATGCATCTGAATTGCCGTTTGCTCGGCTTCCGACAATTGTTCGAGAGCGATGAGCGAATCTACGTACACGCGGTATCCTTTATCGGTCGGCACGCGTCCTGCTGATGTATGTGGATGGTTAATGTAGCCGAGATATTCCAGGTCTGCCATAACATTGCGTACCGAAGCCGGGCTTAAGCCGACGGCGTGGCGTTTGGAAATATACCGCGATCCGACCGGCGTTGCCGTTTGGATAAAGCTGTAGATAATATTTCGCAGGATTGTTTTTTCCCGCTCAGATAATTTTTCTGTCATTGTTTTTGCAGACATACTGAAAACCGCCTAATTCTTAATAAAAATACAAATTTTCGGTACCCATGTCAAGAAAACCGGTTGTGCCGAAATTGCTTCTTCCGAATTCTTTCAAGATATTATGCGGCACGGTATTGCAGTGAAGATGGAAACCAATCTCGAATTGCTTGCAGCGAAGCATTATGAAAACTTTCCGGTTGCTTCGATATTTGTTCCGAAGCGGCAGCGGAAAGCGCTTCGGCTGATTTATGCTTTTGCCCGCGCTGCCGATGATTTTGCTGATGAAGGAGATGCCCCCGCTGAAGAACGACTTGAGCGCATTGACCGATGGGAACATGCTTTACATGACGCTCTAGCCGGAAAGGAAACGAGTAGTTTTTTTCAATCGCTTGCACGTGTTATTCAGGATGTTAAAATTCCAGTAAAGCTTTTTGAAGACTTGCTGACTGCGTTTCGGATGGATGCGCGCGGGCCGCATTTTGCTTCATTTGGCGATCTCATTTTTTACTGCCGCCATTCGGCGAATCCGGTCGGAAGAATTGTCCTCCATTTATTCGGCTCTGCGACTGAGCAGCATTGTTTATGGTCGGACGATATCTGCACGGCATTGCAATTGGCCAATTTTTGGCAGGATATATCAGTTGATATACAAAAAAAACGTGTTTATATTCCTGATGAAGATTTTAAGCGATTTGGCTCTTCCCGTGAGCGGATGTTCAACGGCATGACGGACGAACAATTCCGTACGGTGGTAAAATTTGAAGTGGAACGAACAAAACAATTATTTGTGAAAGGATTACCGCTTCTTCAGAGTGTTGATACGAAGCTTCGCTTTCAATTAAAGCTGACCTGGCATGGCGGAATGCGCGTGCTCGAAAAAATCGGGCAGCATAATTTTGAAACATTTCACCGCCGGTTAACGATGAATCTTTTCGATACCGCACTCATATTTCTACGCTCGCTTGTACAATAGTGAAATGGAAAATCTCCTCGTCATAGATTCGTTAGCAAAGAATAAGCGGAGTAATTTTTATTACTCGTTTCTTCTTCTCCCCAAACCAAAGCGGGAAGCGATCAATGTTGTGTACGCATGGTGCCGGTACACCGACGACATTGTTGATGACGAAGAAAGTGTCGGGAGAAAATATGCCCGGCTGCGGTTGTGGGCAAGGGAATTCGAGCACGCCATCGAAGGGACATCGCGCTACCCGCTGCTGAACAAATTGAGCCAAACGATCCAGCGTTTTCATATTCCGCTCAACCATTTCCACGATTTGCTGCTGGGAATGGAAATGGATTTGGTGAACACACGCTACAGAAATTTTGAAGGCCTTCAAACATATTGTTACCGCGCAGCGTCAACGGTCGGATTGATGTGCACGGAAATCTTTGGCTACAAGAATGAAGATGCAAAGAACTACGCTGTGAATTTAGGTATCGCCTTGCAATTGACCAACATCCTGCGCGACATCAAATCCGATGCAAAAAGAGGGCGCGTTTATCTCCCGCTTGAAGATCTGGAGAAGTTCGGGTACAGTGAAGAAGATCTTTTTTCGGAAAAGTATAACACAAACTTTATTGCTTTGATGAAGTTCGAATGCGAACGCGCCCGTTCGTTTTTCCGCCAGGCGATCACACATTTGTCTGAGGAGGACAAACCGCTCTTTATTGCGGCGCAAATTATGGAAGCGATCTATCTGCGGATTCTGAACGACATTGAGCGCGCCGAATACAATATTTTTTCTCATCGCATTCGCGTTTCAACCTTCCGCAAATTTCTCATCACAACCGATGTGTGGTGGAAGAATCGTTCATTAAAAAAAGCAGCGCCGCAGGGTCAAAAAAAATCACAGTGACATGTCATTCCTGCTCAGGCGGGAATCTACAAGCACAAAGTTATTCGTGTTATGTCTCAAAGCAGCGGGAATGTTCTTGTCATCGGCGGCGGCGTTGCGGGACTTGCCGCGGCTGTTGATCTCTCCTCGAATTTTTTTTCCGTTCTTCTCGTTGAACAAAAGCAGCACCTCGGCGGCCGCGTATTTTCTTTTGCTCACAAAGAGACCGAAGATGAAGTGGACAATGGCCAGCATTTGATGATGGGCTGTTATCACAACGCGCTTCGTCTTTTGGATATGATCAGTTCATTGCCGGATGTATCGCTTCAGCCTGCGCTTCGTGTTGCATTCCGTCATTCCGAGAAAGGAAAAACGGAACTGCGCGCATCATCACTTCCTGCTCCTTTCCATCTTCTTTCCGGATTGCTGGGATTGAAAAGCCTTTCGCTGCCGGACAGGTTTTCACTTCTTCGCGTCGGTGCTGCGTTGATGCGGGCGAAACCGGATAGCGACGAACGCTTGCAGCGCATGACAGTGAGTGAATGGCTTCATTCCCTGCATCAATCGGAAGCAAACAGAAAATATTTGTGGGACATTCTTGCCATTGGCACATTGAACGATGCGCCGGAGCATGTTTCCGCATCTTTGTTTGTAAAAGTTTTGCAGGCGGCTTTTCTCGGAAAGCGGAGCGATTCTGCAATGGCAATTCCGCGAAAAGGATTGAGCCGGATTTTTGGCGAACCTGCGGCCGATTTTTTACGAAATCACGGCGGAGAAGTGCGAATGAATACCGCTGTCGAGCGCGTTGTGGTTCGCGGCAAAAAAGTTTCTGAAGTCGTGCTTTCCTCCGGCGAAGTTGTTATGCCCGACATAGTTATTTCTTCTGTTCCGTATTTTGATTTGCCGCGACTTTTTGATGAGCAAACGCTTCAACAATTTCCTGAATTCGATGTTGAGAGGAAATTTGTCTCTTCGCCGATTGTGACAATCCACCTCTGGTTTGATAACGATTTTGTTTCTGAAGAATTTGTTGCGCTGCTTAATTCGCCGGTCCATTGGGTGTTCAATAAAACGAAGATTTTTGGGGACAGGGGGCATGGAATGTTCTATCTTTCGCTTGTGATCAGCGGAGCGGAAAAATTCATGGCGATGGAGAAAGAAGAACTGGTTGCATTGGCGCAGACGGAATTGAAGAGATTTTTTTTGAAAAGCCGCACCGCAACATTGCTTCATTCGCTCGTGACTAAAGAAAAGCGTGCCACATTTTCACCGCGCGTTGGAACGGAACAATTTCGTCCTTCCCACAAAACCTCGCTGGAAAATTTCTTTTTGGCAGGAGATTGGACGGATACAAAGCTGCCGGCAACAATTGAAGGTGCAGTACAAAGCGGTTTTGCGTGTGCGGAAGCGGTAAAAAAGATGCGGTGATATGTCTGGTAACTTACCTAACCGCCGATTCGAGAAATTCTATTTTTCCTTCATCAGCGTTTATTCTCGCGCGGATACCAATCGGCATTGTCAGTTTGCGGGGAACATGGCCATAGACAAGTCCAGTGAGAATCGGAATGTTCAGAGGAGAAAAGTAATCCGCAACAACTTCGTCCGCAGTGAGAAACGGTTTTGTGGTATCAGATGCTTTCACGTCAGTCAGTTCGCCAAGAATAATTCCGCTGGCGTCATTCAGAATTCCGGCAAGCTTCAATTGCGATAACATGCGGTCGAAGCGGTAACATTCCTCTTCAACTTCTTCAAGATAGAGAAGCGAGTTCTTGAACGACGGCAGGAACGGCGTTCCGGCAATCGAAGTGATGAGCGAAAGATTTCCGCCAAGTAAAATCCCTTCAGCAGTTCCGGCGTGAAATGTTGTGAACGGTTTCTCATCAGGATTTGTGATTGCACCGAGCGGCATTGTTGAAGTAACCATTCTCCAGAAATGTTCTTCCGTGAACGGATCAATTTCTTTCCACATTTCTACGCCCGCCATCGGCCCGGAAAAGGAAACCAACCCGGTTTTCTGAAAGATTGCCAGTTGTAACGCCGTAAGATCACTATAACCGACAAGGATTTTCGGATTGTGCTTGATAAGTTCGTAATCAAGCAGCGGAAGTACACGAGGCGTACCGTAGCCGCCGCGCACTGCAATAATTGCTTTCACGTTGTTGTCGCCAAACATCTCGTTAATGTCTGACGCACGCTGTTCGTCTGTTCCGGCGAGAAAGCCGCGGACGGCGCGGACATTTTTTCCGAACTTCACGCGATAACCGAGACGCTCGAGATATGCGGCGCCCTTATCTATTTTTTCCTGAGAGGTTGGCGCACTGGCAGGAGCTACAATGCCAATGATGTCGCTGCTTTTTAGCGCGGGCGGCTTGATGATATTCATATTTTTGGGTAGGTTGTTTTGAGAAGTTTTTCGTTGTGAATGTCCTTTTGAAAATACGAAGTTAAAAGCCGCGTTGCAACTTGACAATGTTTTCCATTATCTCTATCATTGTGTCGGTCAAACCATGTTCCGCTCCTAAAGGCGGAAGCAGTACTGTCTTTTAATCACATTAAAAGGAGGTACCATGAAAAAAGTGTTGATCGGTTTTGTCGGGGTGTTTATCACGCTGGAAATTCTCGATATCATCATTCACGGCTGGATTTTGATGAGCACGTACGAGTCAATGCAAAATGTCTGGCGGCCGGATATGATGCAGAAGATGTGGATTCTGCATTTCGTCAAGCTCGTCACTGCATTTTTCTTTGCGCTCATTTTTTCCAAGGGATATGAAAATAAAGGAATTATGGAAGGCGTCAGATATGGGTTTTATGTGGGAATGATCGTGGCATCAGGATTCGCTTTCGGTTCGTACGCCAGCTATCCGATTCGCTATCAGCTTGCGTTAGCGTGGTTCTTCTTTTCACTTGTGGAATACATTATTGCAGGAATCGTTCTCGCCTACGCATTCAAACAAAAGAAGCAAACAGCACCGCAAACATAAGGAGTGAAGCAAGAAATTCTGCAGGGCGAAGCGGCGCTTCGCCCTGCTTTTTTTGAGAAAAAATGATAAGAAACTTCAGGAGAGATTTATGCGGCGGCAACCGCATCCTTCTTTGCACGCTTTTCAAACTCATCGCGAAAACGTTTTACCATGCTTTGCACGGGCCACGCGGCAGCATCACCGAGCGCACAAATTGTATTGCCTTCAATATTGTTAGCGATATCAACAAGGAGATCTATATCCTGTATTCTTCCTTCGCCGGCTTCAAAGCGCTTCAGGATTTTCCAGAGCCAGCCGGTTCCTTCGCGGCACGGGGTGCACTGCCCGCACGATTCGTGATAATAAAATTTTGAAATGCGGCTGATGACGCGGATGAGATCGGTATCTTCATCCATCACGATCATTCCCGCCGTGCCGACGGATGAGCCGGCAGCTTTCAGTGAATCGGCATCCATTCGCACGCCTTCGATTTGCTCGCCGCGCAAAATCATCGTTGACGATCCGCCCGGAATCACCGCCTTAATTTTTTTATTGCCCGGAACACCGCCTGCATAATTATAGATCAAATCGGTGAGAAGTTCTCCGGTCGCAACTTCGTACACGCCCGGTTTGTTCACGTGCCCGCTGATGCCGACCAAAATTGGTCCCGGATGTTTTGCAACGCCGATCTTTGAATACCATTCCCATCCATTGTTGATGATGAGCGGAACATTCGTCATCGTTTCTACATTGTTGATGGTTGTCGGGCAGTTCCAAACGCCGCGCTGTGCCGGGAACGGAGGTTTCACGCGCGGGTAACCGCGGTTTCCTTCAAGCGATTCCATCAACGAAGATTCTTCGCCGCAGATATATGCGCCGGCTCCTTTGTGTAAATAAATATTGGTAGAAAAATTTGAGCCGAGAATATTTTGTCCGATGTAGCCTTTCGCGTAAGCGTCGTCTACAGCCTTCTGCAGCATTTTGATCCATTTGCCGTATTCGCCGCGGATATAGATGTATGCCGAGGTTATTCCCATCGCATAACAGCCAATGAGCGTTCCTTCGATCAGTTGATGAGGATTGAATTCGAAAATCTGGCGGTCTTTGAACGTGCCCGGTTCCGATTCATCGCCGTTGACGCAAAGATATTTCGGCTTCGCGTTATCTTTCGGCATGAATGTCCATTTCAATCCGGTGGGGAAACATGCGCCGCCGCGTCCGCGAAGATTCGACTTCTTTACTTCATCGGTCACTTCGGCAGGATTCATGCCGAGCGCTTTTTTCAATGCGCTGTAGCCGCCATGCTGTTCATAGGCATCAATCTTGTGTAAGTTCGGAATATCCGGGAGAATGTAACGTTCCATGTGTTTTTCGTTTGAAAGTCTTATCGCTGCGAAAGTTTTTTCAGAAGCTCTTCAGTTTTTTCCGGCGTGAGGTTTTCATAATACTCTTCGCCGATTGCGATCATCGGTGCGCCGCCGCACGCGCCCATGCATTCAACTTCATTCACTGTCCATTTCCCATCGGCGGAAGTCTGTCCGGGTTTCACGCCGCACACATGTTCGATGGTCTGAAGAATTTTATCGGAGCCGCGCAGCATGCAGGAAACATTGGTGCATACTTCAAGATGATAGCGCCCGAGCGGCTTGTCATGATACATCGTGTAAAATGAGACAACGCCAAGAATGTGTGCAAAAGGAAGGTTCAGCATTGTGCCGAGATATTTCATCATGTCTTCAGAAATATAGCCTTCCTGTTCCTGCGCAATCCACAAAATTGGGAGCAACGCCGCTTTCGTTTCGGGATAACGTTTTTTTAATTCTTCAGCCTTTTTAAGATTTTCTTCTGTCAGCATGTTTTTCATTTCCAAGAGACTGCAAATCGAAAATTTATTTATCCGCTTCGCCCATGACCGGGTCAATGCTGCCGATGATGGCGACAATGTCGGAGATCATTCTGCCCTGGATGAGCGGCGCGAGCGACTGCAAATTCATGAATGATGGGGAATGAATTTTCAAACGCCACGGATGTCCTTCGCCTCTGCTTTGGATGTAGAAGCCCAATTCGCCTTTCGATGCTTCGACTGCATGATAGACTTCTCCGACCGGCGGCTCAACGCCGAAATTAATGATCATGAAATCGTGGATCAGTTCTTCCATTTTTGTGTAGATGCGCTGCTTGCGAGGCAAAACTTTTTTTGTTTCGAAAGCGTGGATCGGTCCCGCCGGAATTTTTTCAAGCGCTTGTTGAAGGATGCGCACGCATTGTTTCATTTCGTTGATGCGCACGTAATATCGTGCAAGGCTGTCGCCTCCGTCAAATGTCGGAATGTTAAAATCCAATTCATTGTAAACCAGATACGGAGATGCCCGCCGCAAATCGTGCTCGATGCCGACCGCGCGAAGGTTCGGTCCCGTCATGCCCATGGCAACAGCTTTATTACGCGAGATGACGCCGACGCCGTCTGTACGGTCAATAAAAATTTTGTTTCTGTTCAGCAGCCGCTCGCATTCATCGAGCTTTTCAGGAAATTGATCGATGAATTGCTGTATCATTGCCTTAACGTCATCGGTCATGTCCTGCTCAAGTCCGCCGATGCGCGTGTAACTTGTTGTGAATCTGGCGCCGGTAAGCTTTTCAAAAATATCGTACAACTTTTCCCGCTCACGGAACGTCCACAGGAAAACCGTGAGCGCTCCGATATCCATTGCCAGTGCGCCGAGCCACAAACAATGAGATGAAATACGTGCAAGCTCGGAGACGATGACGCGGATAAACTTTGTCCGCCGCGGCGCTTCGATGCCGAGAAGTTTTTCCACGGCAAGAATGTACGCGGTGTTGTTCATCAACGGAGAAAGATAATCGAGGCGGTCGGTGTGTGGAATAAATTCGTGATAGGAACAATTCTCAGCAAGCTTTTCGTAACCGCGGTGCAGGTAGCCGAGTTCCGGTACTGCGGCGGCAACTGTTTCACCGTCCAATTTGACGAGAATTCGCAGCACACCGTGGGTTGCCGGATGCTGCGGTCCCATATTGAGAACCATTTCATTTTCAAGCGCGTCAGCAAACTGAACGTTGGTATCTTTATCTTCTAACGCTGCAAGAATTTTATTCTTTTCTTGTGTTTCGGTTTCGTGAAGAGTAGTATTCATAGTCGGTAAAAACAATCCCAAAGGGATTTTTTAATCGGAAATTGCCGTTTACTTTCGCGGCAGCGGAATTGAATCCGGAACTCCCATCAACGGATAATCTTTACGAAGCGGATAATATTCAAATTCTTCCGGCATATACATCCGCCGCAGGTCTTTGTTTCCGTCGAAAATAATCCCGAACATATCGTACGTTTCCCGTTCGGGCCATTCGGCGCCCTGCCACACGGATGTTACGCTCGGCACATGAAGGTCGGCTTCGTCGGTGAAAACTTTCAACAAGAGGCGGCGTTTGTAGGGAAGAGAATAAATATTGTAAATGACTTCAAAGCGGTTTTCCGGAGTGTACGCATCGGCGCCCAACACGTCAACAATGTAATCGAACTTGCACTGCTCATCGTCGCGAAGGAACGTGCAAACGGCGACGATATCTTCTTTTTTTATATGCAGTGTGGTCTGGTCCCGGAATTCGTTGACAGCGAGAACACTATCGGGGAAATTCTTTTTTACCAGCTCAACAACATTTTCTACCATAAAGGGAAAATAATAAGAATTGGAAATTACGCTTCAACTTCAGAGAAGCTCTTCGCTGCTTGCATTTGATGCAGATGCCGTTCATCGGAAACAGTCATCGGTGAGCCTTTGCTTTCTCCGCGCTGAATTTTGGACTGAATAATCATCAGTGCATTCAACAGATTATCGGGGCGGGGCGGACAGCCGGCTACGTAAATATCTACCGGAAGGAACTGATCAATGCCCTGCACAACGGAGTACGTGCGGTACATTCCGCCCGACGATGTGCATGCACCCATTGCCACGACCCATTTTGGGTCCGGCATTTGATCGTAAATTTTCCGAACGACGTGCGCCATCTTGAACGTTGTTGTTCCTGCAACAATGAGCAAATCCGATTGACGGGGCGAAAAGCGAAACACTTCAGAACCGAAACGCGATACATCGAACCGCGGTCCGGCGAACGCCATCATCTCAATGCCGCAGCAGGAAATTCCCAGCGGCATGGGCCATACTGAATTTTTTCGACACCAGTTAATCGCTGCGTCAAGCTTTGTGGTGATCATCGTATCGCCGAACGCATGCTCTAATCCCATTGTAACGCTCCTTTTTTCAAAACATACAAGTATCCAACCAGCAAAATTGCAATGAAGAGAACCATTTCTACATATCCAAACAAGCCTAATGCGCGAAAGTTCACCGCCCACGGATAAAGAAAAACAACTTCAATGTCGAACAGAATGAACAATACAGCGACCATGTAATATTTTACTGAAAACCGCTCGCGCGCCGAACGCACCGGTTCCATGCCGCTTTCGTACGTAGAAAGTTTTTCATCGTTTGGATTTCGCGGACCAAGCCACTCCTGCAATTTTAAGAAAACGACTCCTATTGCAAGCGCAACTGCTAACATCAAAAAAATGGGAATGTATGCATCCATGAAAATTCACAATGAAAAAATGAAACAAATTTTATTATTGTTTCAGTGCGGAACAAATTTCTTCTTAAAAAATATCGAAAAAATGACTGAAAGTCAATGAAGGGAATTGGCTTCTGAAAGACAGAAAATATTGAAGTAGTTCCGCTGTTCTTTTGTAGAACAGAAAATCGGCTAAGCAATATCCTTGTACATTTTTTCAATTACGTGCGAGTAACGGTGTTCAACTACCTTGCGTTTAATTTTCAGCGTCGGCGTGATTTCACCATCTTCGATTGAAAAAGGATGATCGAGCAAAGCGAATTTCCGGACACGCTCGAAATTTGCAAGGTCTTTCTGAAGCACCTGAATATCTTTCTCTATTAAGGAATAAATTTCTGGGATGCCCGAAAGTTCTGCCGAGTTGCTGTATGGAATTTTATTCCGATCGGCATATTCCTGCAGCGCGTCGAAATCCGGCACAATGAGCGCCGTAAGAAACATCCGCCGGTCGCCGATTAAAACAAATTGGTCAATGTATTTGCTTTGCAGAAAAAGATTTTCAATCGGCTGCGGAGCGATATTTTTTCCGCCCGAGCTCACGAAAAGATGTTTCTTTCGGTCGGTAATCATCAGCATTCCCTTCGCATTAAAAACGCCGATATCGCCCGTATGAAACCAGCCGTCGCGGTCTATCACTTCTTCGGTTGCTTCTTTATTATTGAAATACCCCTGCATAATATTAGGACCCTTTGCAAGAATTTCACCGTCAGCAGCTATTTTAATAGAGACACCCGGAATCGGTTTCCCGACCGTGCCGAATTCATAATCGTCCAAACGATTAGCGCAAAGCACCGGAGATGTCTCAGTTAATCCATATCCCTCTATTATACTAATGCCGACAGACTCAAAGAATTCCCCGAGTGCACGGGGGAGAGCTGCGCCTCCGGAAACAAAAAATTTCATTCTTCCGCCTGTGCGGTCGCGAAGCTTTTGGAAGACGAGCTTATCCGCAATTGCATACTGTGTTTTCAGCAGCGGGCTGATAATGCCTTTTTTTCGCGCGGCAATGTGCTTTCGTCCGACTTCGACTGCCCAGTAGAAAATTTTTTTTCTTGCCGGTGAACTGCTGTCGATTTGTTTTTGCAAACGGCTTTGAATACGCTCGAAGAGCCGGGGAACTGTTGTAACAATCGTGGGGTGAATTTCGAGAAGATTGTCCCGAACTGTTTCCGGGCTTTCTGCGTAGGCGACCGTTGCTCCGCACGCAAACGCGGTATAGTAACCTGCCATGCGTTCGAAGGAATGGCAGAGCGGAAGAAACGAAAGCAGAGTATCATCCGGACCGATAGGAATAACAGTTGCCGACGAAAGGATGTTTGAAACGAGATTGTTGTGTGTCAGCATCACTCCTTTTGGATTACCAGTTGTGCCTGAAGTGTAAATGATCGTCAGCAAATCGTCAGGTTTAATTTTACGGAGTGCGGTGCGGAAGAAGTCGCGGTTTTCTTTTTCAAATTCAGAGCCGAGTTCGTACACTTTGGGGAAACCAATAATTTTTCCGTCTTCAAATTCGTCTTTCGCAGTCATCACAATAATTTTTTTCAGTGATTTAACAGCGTCTCGAATCTTTAAAACTTTGTTTAGTTGAGATTGATTGGAGACGACCGCCATTTTCACTTTTGCATCATTGAAGATGAACTCTATTTGTTTTGCTGTCAGTGTCGGATAAATGGGAACGTCAACCGCCCCCAAACTGATAATCGCCATATCGGAAATCAGCCACTCCGGGCGATTCTCGGAAATGATCGCTACTTTATCATTCTTCATCAATCCGAGCGAAGCGAGCCCGAGAGAAAACAACTCGGCATTCCGGCGCAGTTCACTGAATCGAATTCCCCGATATTCTTTATCAACTTTGTGCATAATAGCCGGACGGGATTCGTCGAGGAATTTTTTTGTGACATTATCAAACATTTCAGTGATGGTGGAAAACGAAACGGTAACACCCATGTCACAGCTCCTTTAAAAGTTCGGAGATACAAAATGTTGGAAAGTGCTCATGCTAAGAGTTGGTGAGAAAGTAGAACAACCTCACGTAAAAAGCAAGGGTTTTTTTTGTGAAGTGGTTTTTCTCTTCTCACAACACCTGCAACTAAGGTTTAGCATCCGGTGAAAAGCGGCATTATAGCGATAACGGCATTATGTGCGATGAATCAAATGAGATTGAATACGGTGATTCTCGTGTCAAGAGAAAAATATTTACAATTTAAAACTTCCTAAAATTTTACTTGACTTGTGTGCACTAACCCTTTATATTCACATATAGTTATCTAAGCCGACCAACCAGCCATTTGTCATCGAGTTTTATTGCGGTAGTATTGAAGCCTGGAAACGATAGATGCGATTCCTTCAAACTGGCTGGAAATTGTTCTTCCAAGAGATTCTAATACATTCTGTTCTCTGATAAAGGGATGCAGAAATTTTTTTTCAACGCACAACGTTTTAATATGCGAGGGAGATGTTATGAGAGAAAGCAATCCAGAGGTTGCGGAGAAGAAGGGGAATAGTGTGAAAAGTGAGGCCGTCTCCAGGGGTCTTACTTTCAAACGATTCTTCACAAAGCCGGGTGTACACCCATTTGACGAAATCGAATGGGAATTGCGGACAGCTATAATTACCAATGAAAAAGGGGAAAAGATTTTCGAGCAGAAGAACGTCGAGATTCCGAAATCGTGGTCAATGACGGCGACCAATGTTGTCGTGTCAAAATACTTTCATGGCTTGCTGGGGACGCCGAACCGGGAAACAAGTGTGCGTCAGATTGTCGATCGTGTTGCAAAGACAACAATGAATTGGGGACGCAAGCAAAATTATTTTGCGACTGAGGAAGATGCCGAGGTCTTCTATAATGAACTTTGCTTTTTGCTCGTGAATCAGTACATGGCGTTTAACAGTCCTGTCTGGTTTAACGTCGGCATTGAAGAAAAACCGCAATGCTCCGCCTGCTTTATCAATTCTGTTGATGACACGATGGATTCGATTCTTGAGCTTGCACGTACGGAAGGACGTTTGTTCAAGTTCGGATCGGGCACCGGCTCAAATCTTTCAACGCTTCGTTCGTCGAGAGAAAAACTTTCGGGCGGCGGGACAGCATCCGGGCCTGTTTCGTTCATGAAGGGGTTTGATGCATTCGCGGGTGTTATCAAATCCGGCGGCAAGACGCGCCGCGCTGCAAAGATGGTAATTCTGAATTCCGATCATCCCGACATTGTTGATTTCATCAAATGTAAAGCTGAAGAAGAGAAAAAGGCATGGTCGCTTATTGACGCCGGTTACAACGGCGGCTTCAATGTTCCGGGCGGCGCTTATGATTCAATTGCATATCAAAATGCTAATCACTCCGTACGCGTCACAGATGATTTTATGAAAGCGGTGCTCGAAGATAATGAGTGGTCAACGAAAGCGGTGCGCGACGGAAAGGTCATGGAGACGTTCCGTGCCCGTGATCTTATGCGTCAAATTTCTGAAGCGGCGTGGATTTGCGGCGACCCCGGAATGCAGTTCGACACAACGGTGAACGCATGGCACACTTCTTCAAACACTTCGCGCATTAATGCGTCCAATCCATGCAGCGAGTATATGTATCTTGACGATTCGGCATGCAATCTTGCGTCGCTCAATCTTATGAAGTACCGGAACAAGAACGGCGAGTTTGATGCCGAAGCGTTCGAATATGCGGTTTCAGTTACGATCACAGCGCAGGAAATTTTTGTTGACAACGCCAGCTATCCTACGAAAGCTATTGAAAAAAACAGCCACGAATTTCGGCCGCTCGGACTTGGCTATGCAAATCTTGGCGCGCTGCTGATGGCGCGTGGGCTGGCATATGACAGTGATGCGGGGCGCGATTATTCCGCGGCAGTGACCGCGCTGATGTGCGGTCAAGCTTACAAACAATCGGCATTGATTGCTAAGGAAATGGGAACGTTCAAAGGTTTTCCTGTCAATCGCGAGCCGATGTTGAATGTGATGCAAAAACACGGATTGTATGCGGAAAAAATCGACGATACTCATGTGCCTCAGGAATTGCTTTCCGAAGCACAGCAGGTTTGGAAAGATGCGTATGTTTTAGGCAAGCAGTATGGATATCGTAACGGGCAGGCGACAGTTCTTGCGCCGACAGGAACAATCGGTTTTATGATGGATTGTGACACAACAGGTGTGGAGCCTGACATCGCCCTTGTGAAATACAAAAAGCTTGTTGGCGGCGGGCTAATGAAGATCGTGAACAATACCGTTCCCGAAGCGCTTCGTAAACTCGGCTACGACAGCGAACAGATCGAACACATTATTAATTACATTGAGAAAAACGATACAATTGAAGGCGCACCGTATTTGAAAGATGAGCATCTTGCGGTATTCGATTGTGCGTTCAAGCCGGCGAAAGGAAAACGCTCGATTCATTACATGGGACACATCAAAATGATGGCCGCCACCCAGCCGTTTCTTTCCGGCGCAATTTCAAAGACCGTGAATATGCCGACGGAAGTTACACCCGATGAAATTATGCAGGCATATATCGAAGCGTGGAAGTTAGGCTTGAAAGCCATTGCCGTGTACCGCGACGGATGCAAACGTACACAGCCGCTCAGCACATCGCTTGAAGCGACAGAAAAACCGAAAGCGCGCCCCGCCCGACGCCGGCTGGCAGACGAACGCAAAGCCGTGACTCATAAATTCAGTATTGCCGGGCACGAAGGCTACATTACGGTCGGTTTGTATGAAGATGAAACGCCGGGCGAAGTCTTTATTACAATGTCAAAGGAAGGTTCAACAATTTCAGGAATGATGGACGCGTTTGCGACATCGGTTTCGCTGGCATTGCAGTACGGTGTGCCGTTGAAAGTGCTGGTGGATAAATTCAGCCACATGCGCTTCGAGCCGTCCGGCTTTACCAACAACGAAAACATTCCGATTGCAAAATCCATTTGCGATTATCTCTTCCGGTGGCTTGGAATGAAATTTCTGCCGAAAGATGAACAGCCGGTTTCGACGCTTGTGGCTGAAACCACGCCGCTTGAAAAAACCGAGACGGCATCCGAACAGAAGCGTTCGGCGATTGAGTCGAATGAAAAAGTAATCTTCCAGACGCAGGCAGATGCGCCGCCGTGTCATGAATGCGGCAGTATTATGATACGCTCAGGCAGCTGCTATAAATGTATGCAGTGCGGCAGTACGAGCGGCTGCTCGTGATAGGTACGGATTGTTTATTGTGAAAAAAAACGCCGATGGACGAACATTCATCGGCGTTTTTATTATTTCACCTTTCATCTCTTCTGAAATCTTTCTATTTTATCACACCAAATGATTGAAGTCTCACAAAATAAAAGGCATGTCATTCCCGAACATTTTTACCGGGAATCTATTTGTCTGATTTGCATAGCAAAGATGGGTTCCCGCTTTCGCCTACCCGCCGCTACGCTTTGGCAGAGGGGCGGCCATGACAATTCTTTGTTGCTGTCTTCTCTTATCTTCCTTGTTTTTCTTTTTCTTGCCGGGTGTGCGGGTCAGCGTCCGCCGGAAGGAGGACCGGTTGACCTCTCGCCGCCGGAAATTACTTCTGTGTCTCCGGCGCCGAACACTGTTCGTTTTTCGGGCGATCGGTTTTCGCTGGAGTTCAACAAATACGTTGATCATCGTTCTGTAGAAGAATCAATTTTCATTTCTCCGTACGTCGGTGATCTGGAGTTCGACTGGAGCGGGCGCAGTGTAGAGGCAGCATTTCCATCACCGTTGAAGAAGAACACAACCTATGTTATTACAATTGGAACCGACGTCGTTGATATTAACAATGGCAATCGCATGGCATCCGCATACACGCTTGCCTTTTCAACCGGTGACGAAATAGATCGCGGAAAAATTGAAGGAAGAGTGTTCGACGAAAAACCGGAAGGCTTGATGATCTTTGCCTATCGTCTGAACAATATTGATCCCGACACACTGAATCCGATGACACTGAAGCCGGATTACATTACACAAACCGGAAAAGAAGGAACGTACTCGCTTTCACATCTTGCAATGGGAACATACAGGTTGCTGGCGGTGCGTGATGAGTATCGCAATTTGTTGTACGATCCGGAGACCGACGCTGTCGGACTTCCTCCCGCCGACATAACGCTGACGGCAGAGGATACATTGCGCATCGGAATGAATTTTCAATTGGAACTTGAAGATACAACTGCGCCTCGGCTCCTTTCCGTCAACTCTTCGAATGTGCATCATGCGGTTTTGAAATTCAGCGAAAATCTCGATACGTCGTCCATTCTTTCCCGGGATTTTTCTGTTACCGATACGCTTTCAGGTGAAACGCTTCAGGTCAGCACTGTCTTCGTTAATCTTGAATCGCCCTCTTCTGTGACACTTCTTACTGAAACGCAAAAAGATTCCGCGGCATATTTGCTTTCTGTGAACACCGTGAAAGATTTGGCAGGACATATAATCAATAACAAAGCGAATTCCTATGTGTTTCTTGGGGCCGCGGCGGCAGATACACTTCCTCCGCACATCGTTTTTACATCTATCACGGATTCGGGTTACGTTGCACGGCAGGATGAGCAGATTCGTTTTGATTTTGACGATGCACTGCAACCTTCATTGGTGCGTGGTGCGTTTCGAATGTTTGGAAAAGACAGCGCCGCTGTTCCGTGTGCAGTTAGATGGAACACCCCGGCGAGCATCAATCTTGTTCCGGAGAAGTTACTTCAGCCGAATGAGCGCTATACAATTGCAATTCGATACGATTCGCTGCAAAGTTGGTTCGGAAATCATTTAGCAGACAGCGTTCAGCATATCACATTCAAAACAATTGACCCCGAACAACTCAGCAGCATTGAAGGTACGGTGGTTGATGCTGACACACTGCTCCCGAACCGCTACGTTATTGAAGCCAAAAACATCTCGAATGCAAAACAGAAACCAATTCACGTTTCCACTGAACGGGGCAAGCCGTTCATGCTTCCGCAATTATTGGAAGGTAAATATTCTCTGATGGCATTTCAGGATGTGAACGATAACGGAAAGTACGATGCGGGTAAACCGTTTCCGTTTGTTTCTGCGGAACGTTTCGCTGTTTATCCCGACACAATTAAAGTGCGTGCGCGCTGGCCTGTGGACGGTGTGGTGATTCGGTTGAAGTAAAAGCTATTTCTTGATTAGCGAATCTTGTATAGCTTCGCTGGTGCTATCAGGGGATGCTGGGGTAATTGGCTTTGGCGGTGGATTTTTAATAACGCGGTCAGGAACAATCCATGCTTCTTTGTATCCCATTGCAACAAGCGAATCGAGCGGAAAATATGCATCTGAGCGATTCACATAATCTCCTACGCGGATTTTATATGTTGGTGCGTCGTACACCATGTACACCCAAAGATTGGGCAGTTCGCTGTTGAGCGAATTTCGCACCGATGCTGCTTCATCAAAATCGTTCGTTGCCAGCACTTGAATGCGGTACCCCTGAACCGTGTCCGGCGGTGCAACTGCAAATGTGTCGGGCGGGACAGTACTAAGCCGGGTTGTGTCGCTGCTGTTTTTTGTTTTCAGATGGAGATCAGTATCATATTCTGATGGACGAAAAGATTTTTCGAAGATATTCAGTTTTTCTGTTTTCGGATACTGAAGCGAATCGGCCGCTCCTTTGCTTGTTTGACATAGAATGAATGTAGGAAGGGCAGAAAGAAGAAGAATCAACACAATCCTGCGCAACGTCATCGTCTCAGCTCCGCGACCCACGCATCGCTGTAATCGCGGGGAAAATCTTTTTTCACTTGATGAAGAAAAGTAAAAGCGGTTCTCTTCGTTGAAAAATTCCCGACGGCGACGCGATACATTTTGATTGGCCGATCGTAAAACTGATACACCGGCTTATGAAAGCGTTTTTTCACGAGCCGCTGGCAGCGTTCTGCGTTCGTCATAATGCGAAAGGCGCCCACCTGAACGCTGTAATATTTTTTCTTCTCTATAAGTTTGAATTGATTGTGCAATTGTCCCTGCTGCTTGCTTTTCTTAACAAGCTGTGCTTCGATTGTATCTTCCCGTGCAATAAAACCCTGAGGGCTTTTTGAAGATTTCGGTTTTGCGGCGGCTGTTTGTTCGCGTGGAAGCGGTTTGGGTGCCGGCGGCGCATCGGCTGCAGGTTGCTGCTCAGGCGCAGATTTCTGGGGCGGCTCGGACGATGAACAGCCAGCCAGAAATATTCCGAATACAAAGCAAAAGATTAAGCCCGCATAATTGAAAAATAAGAATCGAAAATTCTTCTCGTTTATCATTTCTGATTTTTCGTTTTTTAGGTTTTACCGGCCGCTGGTTGGCAGGTCAGTATCCTCCGCCGGAAGAAGTCGCTCCGCTTGCAATAGCAACGCTTGCGCTTGCTCCGATTCGGTCTGCACCGCTTGCGACAAGTTTCAATGCATCTTCACGGGTTCGCACGCCGCCCGACGCTTTCACGCCCATGGCATTGCCGACAACGAACCGCATCAACGCAATATCGCCGACGGTGGCACCGCCTTTTGAAAACCCTGTTGAAGTTTTCACAAAATCTGCACCGGCGCGCTGCGCGAGAATGCACGCTTTAATTTTTTCATCGTCGGTGAGCAAACCTGTTTCAATAATTACTTTGCAGAGGACGTGATGGCGTTTCGCAGCGGTTGCGACAGAGAAAATATCTTTCTCAACAAAATCATAATCGCCGGATTTTAACCTGCCGACATTGATTACCATATCAACTTCTCTTGCGCCGTCGCGGATCGCCTGCACTGCTTCAAAAACTTTTGCTTCGGTTGATGTCGAACCGAGCGGAAAGCCGATAACGGTGCAGACCTTTACATCGGTACCGGCAAGCAGCCGTGCGCAGAGCGAGACATTCGACGGATTAATGCACACGCTTGCGAAATGAAATTTTTTCGCTTCCTCGCACAGTTTTTCAATTTGCGCTGTTGTCGCTTCCGGTTTGAGCAATGTGTGATCAATCATGCGCGCGAGATCCGCTTCAACGCCGCCCGCATCGTCAACGCCGACGCTTGCGGTAATGCGCGCCGCACCTTGTTGAACGATGTTCTTGACGCCTTCTTTATTGTGTACCACGCACAATCCGTCAGTGCACACGCCGTTTTTGCAGCATGTGTGCGTCGTTTGCGTCTCTTTTAATACATCGTCAATTATTTTTGAAATTAGTTCCTGACGGTTCATACTATTGGATTGTTGGAATTTAGAAACATCAATTCATTCACTGCCAATTCACTTATCCATTTTTTAATGCCTTAATATACCACAAATCTTCAAAGTTACAAACGAAGGACATCACACTCTGAGCTGTTCTAAATTTGCGCGGAGTTTTTGCAGTGTTTCCTGGAAATTTGTGCGCTTGTCTTTTTCTTTTTGGATAATTTCTGCAGGGGCTTTATCGGAAAAGTTCGTATTGTTCAGTTTTGCGGCGACGCTTTTTAATTGCCCTTCAAGGCGCGCAATTTCTTTTTCCAGCCGTCCGCGTTCTACTTCGATGTCAATTAATCCCTTCAGCGGAACAAATACTTCCTGTCCTTGAACCACAGCACTCGCTGAAAATTCAGGCTTCTTAAAATTCGTGCCGATCTGCACCGACCCGAGCTTTGCCAGTCGTTTGAAGATTGGCAGATTTGTTTCGAGCACGGTAATTTTTCCTCCGTCGTTGCAATTGATAACGACATCAACTTCTTTTGCCGTCGGGACGTTCATCTCGTTGCGTATTGTCCGCACGCTGCTGATAACGTTCTGCAGGAATTCCATTTCTTTGTCGGCAATGGAATCAATCAGCGATTCATCGTGGGTAGGCCATGGCGCGGTCATGATGCTTTCTCCGGCCTTGCGCTCGCCAAGGTGCTGCCAGATTTCTTCCGTCACGAACGGCATGAACGGATGAAGCAATTTCAGCGTCTCTTCATAAATACGGATTGCGCGATTGATAATTGCTTTCTTTAAATGTGCGTCGCTCGTTTCGTTGATCCGATTCTTTGCGAACTCGACATACCAATCGCAGAAGTCGTGCCACATGAAATCGTACAGCAGCTTCACAGCGTCGTTAATGCGGAAGCTTTCCATCATGCTTGTTGCTTCTTTCACCGTCTCGTTGAACCGCGAAATTATCCATCGGTCGGAAAGATCGCTGGAAGAAAGAAGCGAAACGATTTCAAAGCTGGAAGAGGCGGCATGGTTTTGCGTTTCACTTGGCTCAGATGCGGCGACAATGGAATCGTAATTCATCAACAGAAATCTGCCGGCATTCCAAATTTTGTTGGCGAAGTTTCTTCCCATCTCGCACTTTTCATTCGAATACATGACGTCCTGCCCGATAGGTGCGAGATAAAGGACAGTGAAGCGCAATGCATCAGCGCCGTATGTGTTGATGACATCGAGCGGATCGGGAGAATTGCCGAGTGACTTGCTCATCTTGCGTCCCTCCACATCGCGGATGATGCTGGTGAAATAGACGTGCCGGAACGGAATTTCATTTCGGAATTCCAATCCTGCCATTACCATGCGCGCGACCCAGAAGAAAATAATGTCGGGTGCAGTAACAAGCGTTTCGGTCGGGTAGAAAAATTTGAGTTCTTCATTTTCTTCGGGCCAGTTCAGAACAGAAAGAGGCCACAGCCACGATGAAAACCACGTGTCGAGCACATCGTCATCCTGACGAAGATTTTTGCTGCGGCAATACGGGCATGCTTCCGGTTTTGTGCGCGAGACGATTGGCTGTTTGCATTCAATATTGCAATGGTCGTCGCCGATACAGTACCATGCAGGAATTCTGTGTCCCCACCACAGCTGCCGCGAGATACACCAGTCCCGGATGTTCGTCATCCAGTGTTCATACACCTTCACCCAGCGGTCGGGATAGAATTTTATTTTTCCTTCTTCCACAACACGGAGTGCCGGTTCGGCGAGCGGTTTCATTTTCACGAACCATTGATCGGAAAGATACGGTTCAATCACCGTATCGCATCGGTAACAATGTCCGACAGAATGAACATGGTCCTCAGTTTTTTCGAGCAATGCTAATTTTTCGAGATCACGAAGCACTTCGCGGCGGCATTCGTACCTATCCAGCGCCTTGTATTTGTGCGGGACGTTGTCGTTCATCATCCCTGACGTATCCATCACGATGAGCTTTTCTATGTTGTGGCGATTGCCAATTTGGAAATCATTCGGGTCGTGCGCCGGAGTTACTTTCACTGCGCCGGTGCCGAAACTTGCATCCACAAACTCATCGTCAATAATGGGAATGACGCGGTTGGTCAGCGGCAGCGTAATTTTTTTTCCGACAAGATGTTTGTACCGTTGGTCTTTCGGATTTACTGCTACAGCAGTATCGCCTAACATGGTTTCCGGGCGCGTCGTTGCAACAGTGACAAAGCCACTTCCGTCTTCCAGCGGATATTTGATATACCAGAGATGCCCCTTACTTTCCGTGTAATTGACTTCGTCGTCGCTCAGTGCCGTGTGATCTCTCGGACACCAATTGACGATGTATTTGCCTTTGTAGATAAGTCCCTTTTCGTAGAGCCGAACAAAGACTTCATTCACCGCATTCGATAATCCTTCATCCATTGTGAAGCGCTCGCGCTGCCAGTCGCACGACGTGCCGAGCTTTCGCAGCTGCTTAATGATCGTGCCGCCGTAAATTTCTTTCCATTGCCACACACGCTTGACAAATTCCTCGCGTCCCAATTCGCGTCGTTTAATTCCTTCTTTAAGAAGAGATTTTTCTACGACGTGTTGTGTTGCAATGCCTGCGTGATCGGTGCCGGGAATCCAGCACGCTTCATAACCCTGCATACGCCGCCAACGAATGAATGCATCCTGCAGAGAATTGTTGAGGACGTGTCCCATTGTTAAAATGCCGGTAATGTTTGGCGGGGGAATGACAATGGTGTACGGTTTCTTTTTCCTGTTTGCTGTAGCATGGAAAAGTCCGTTGGATTCCCAATATTGGTACCACTTATCTTCAACCTCTTGAGGTGCGTATGTTTTTGGAAGTTCGTGCATGTGTATTTGTGCAGTATAAGTGTGATATTTCATACGGCGCGATGAATGAAACAATTTTCATCCGCCGTACGAGAAACTGTATCTCTTAAATATATTTGTTTTGAGTAGAGATGCAATGTTGCGGAAATCGTATTGCGAAGAATGAGATTCTTGAGTATATTAAGTCAGAATCCGCATCGGGGTGTAGCTCAGCCCGGCTAGAGTGTGGCGCCGATGGCGCCAATGTCATAGGTTCAGGAGGATTCGAGAAAAGCTTTTGAGATAGTGGCTATTGAAAATCATTTTCGGGGTGTAGCTCAGCCCGGCTAGAGCGCTTGCTTTGGGAGCAAGATGTCGTAGGTTCGAATCCTATCACCCCGACAAAACAGAAAAGCTTTTGAAATATTTTTCAAAGGCTTTTTTGTTTTGTCTAGAAACTTTTGAGCGTAGCGCATCATACTTAGCTGAAGCTCAGTGTTTCCCTTCAATCGCGGCAATTTCGTGCAATAAATCTTTCTTCGTAAATCCGGATTTCTTCATTAAGCTGACAACAAATCCCTCCAATTGCTCGCGTGTTTGCTCGTCAATTTCCATTGAGGTCATAATCATAATGGGAATATCATTTGTCGCGGGATTGTGTTTTAACTGATACGCGACGCTGAATCCCGAAATTTCCGGCATTACAAGATCGAGAATAATGAGGTCGGGATGCTTTGCTTGCGCGATTTCCAATCCTTCGCGCCCGTTGAATGCTTTCAGCACCGTGCAGCCTTCCGCCTCAAGAATGACCTGCATCAAATCGGTAACAGAACGATCATCGTCAATCACCAGAATACGCGGGGACGAATTTTTTCTTGCCGGCGAGAAAGAAAACTTTTTCAGCGACGCAAGCAATTCTTCTTTTTGCACCGGCTTCACAAAATAATCAACTGCGCCGAGGCCGAAACCGACGTTGCGCTCATCTACCATGGAAACGATAATAACCGGAATATCTTTGCAGAGCGGATGCTGTTTTAATTCCCGCAGAACCTGCCAGCCGTCTTTTACCGGCAGAAGAATATCGAGCGTAATAATATCCGGCTTCCACGTTTTCGCTTTCTCCAACGCTTCAACGCCGTTCGCCGCAGTTTCGATGATGTAACCGGCTTCTGATAAATAACTCTGAAGAATCGTCCGCGCGTGCGGTTTGTCTTCAACGATGAGTACTTTTTGTCCTTGCGTTGATAAAGGAATAATAGAAGCAACCGATTGCATGATGTCCGCCGTACCTTCACCGGAATGCACCATCATCGGCAGACGAATGAAGAACGTACTTCCTTTTTGCCATTCACTGACGGTAAAGATTGTTCCGCCGTGAAGTTCGACAAGTTTTTTGGTGACAGAAAGTCCAAGTCCGGTTCCTTCTCTTTTTGTGATGCCGGTGGCTTGGTGGAACGGCTGAAAAAGTTTTTCTTGTTCCTCCGGACGAATTCCGGTGCCGAAATCCTGAACGGAGAATTCAATATTATTTTCCACGCGGCGTACGGCGAGAATGATTTTCCCTTCGGCGTAGCTGAATTTAGTGGCATTGGTAATAAGATTAAGGAGAATCTGTTTCAAGCGGACATCGTCGGCGACAATGTCGTCGAGATCGTCAGCAAGATTGAGTTCGAGCGTGAGATGTTTTGCTTCGAGCTGCGGCTGAAGCGAACTGCGCAGTGCATCGAGAAAGTTTCGGAGCGGGATGTTCCGGTAAAACAATTCCAGTTTTCCGGCTTCCATCTTTGAAAGATCGAGAATGTCGTTAATAAGCTGAAGCAAATGCGTTCCGCTTGTATTAATGTTCTCGACATAGTTGCGGAGCGTTGCTTCATCCAATTCACTCCCTTGGGGCTTGCCGAATTCACCGAGAATCAATTCCGTAAATCCTATAATGGAACTGAGCGGAGAACGTAGCTCGTGGCTGAAGAATGCTAAAAATCGTTTCAGCGTTTCGTGCGCTTCCATTGTCTGCGAGCGCTGAATTTCCAGGTCAACATTCTTCACGCGAAGCTCGTCAATCAGTCCGCGGCGGCTAAGGCCGACGGCAATCTCATTGGCAAGAAGTGACATGAATGGAATTTGCCGGTCAACAAACGGCTTATCTTTTTCGAAGAGAATTTCTATGACGCCGACGAGCTCGCTTTCCACTTTCAAAGGAAATGCGCCGACGATTTTCGACTCCGCAGTAATAAGCATGTGCGGCGCGGTGTGGTAATACACGCTTCGTGAAATATCTGTTGTGGCAACTACACTGCCGGTGATGGCGGCATCAACAAGCGCCGACGTTTGAAGTTCGTTGACCGGAATGGAGACAAGCGCCCTTTCCAATTCAAGCGACGGAAGCTCCGGCGCAATGAGGATGAGCTTTTCATCCTGCGGGCGGTATGAATACATTAACACCTGATGGAAGGGAAGGTCGTACCGTGCGGCGATGGTGTGGACAACCTGCGCGCACAGCTCGTCTACTTGATTGCTGGTATTAATGATGTGTGAAATTTCGAGAAGCGTTTCGCGCTGCTGTTCCTGCTGCTTTTGTTCGGTAATATCCTGAAAGAAAACCGACAGCCCGTTCTCATTCGGATAAATGCGGATGTTGTACCATGCTTCAAATTTTTTATCGTTGTATGATGTTTCGAACGATTGAAACGCTTTTGTCTCCATCGCTTCGAGATAACGCCTGCCTAATTCGGCATCCTTGGCGTTGGGAAAAATTTCAAAGACGTGTTTACCGATAACCTCATCGCGTTTGTAGCCGGTTCCTTCTTCTGCGGCGCGGTTCCAGTATGTGAAACGGTAATCGGCATCGAGTGCGAAAAATCCGCCGCTGATACTTTCAAGAATCTCTTCTGGCTGCACGGTACTTTCCTCTATGAGTGATCGACTGTACTTCTGCTCGGTACTGCGTGAGCGTTATGTTTTGTTTTTTTTATTTCGTTCCAGGTGAGGCGGTTTGAATCCGCGGTACGTATCAAACTGCGAATCGTAAAAAACGATATTGAACGTACTGTCGCGTAGTGTTCCACCGGAAGGGTACAGATAAAAGTCGGATATGGTATCGGTTTTGCGGCGCGCAAGTTTACCGTCTTCGGTATAAAACCGCACGGTGTAAAATCCTTGTGTGAACGGCGCCGTATTCAATTGCTGATGGAGATGCTCTTCGCTGAACAGGAAAAGGTCGTCCGCCATGCTCACAATCCGAATTCCGTGAACATATTTTTCCGGATGAGCATTAAAAGCGACGATTGCTGAATGATGAGGTATTGTTGTCCTTCGAATTCTATTTCGATGGCGGCGTCGCGGAGAAAAATTGCATAGTCGCCTTCTTCCGCCTGCAGAGGAATGTACTTCACCGGTTCTTTCGGCGTTGTGGACCATGGTTCCTGATCTACAAAATTCGGATTTACCACCGGATAGCCGGGTCCGGCTTTCACAATGTAGCCGCTCTGGACTTTTTCTTTTTCCTTTACACCGGGCGGAAGATACAAACCGTGCTGTGTTTTTTCCTGTCCTTTATCGGGAGCGATCAACACGCGGTCGCCGACGAGAACAATTTTATTTTTTACTGAAATGTCCATCATGGGGATAATCTAAAGTGACCGAATTAATATAAGAAGATTTTCAAAATTATGCATCTTCATGATGTTGTAAAAACCGATTATTTTTTTCTTTGGTTCATCACTTCGTACAACACTACTGCCGTTGCGCTTGCCACGTTGAGTGAATCAACGCTGTTTGCCATTGGAATCATCACTGCGTCGGTGCATGCCTTGCGCACCTGCCCGGAAATACCGCTCCCCTCACTGCCGAAAACAAGGCAGCAATCTATGGAGAAATCAAATCTCACAATCGGTGTATCGGCGCGCTGCGGATCAGCAGCAATTGTGCGCATCGCTAATTCCCGATGAAGCTTGTTCAGCGATTCGGCAAGATTATTGGCATAGATAATCGGGATCGAAAAAACATTTCCCATAGAATTGCGGACGGCGCGGCGAAGATACGGGTCGCACGAAGTTTCGCCGGCAATAATTGCGTTCACGCCGAACGCTGCGCAATTGCGGACAATTACTCCCATGTTTTCAGAGTTCGTAATTCCATCGAGCGCCACGAAACAGTACGGCTTCGGTGAGTGTGTCAGAACTTCTTCAAGAATTGCTCCAACCGGAATTTTACCGAGTGCCATAATTCCTTGGTGCAAATTTATTCCAACAATGGATTCGAGAATTTTCTTTTCCGCAACGAAAACTTTTATCATCTCGCCGCCTTCGGCGCCATTTCCAGCTTTTCGCGATTCCAGCAGTGGACGGTATTCAGTGAGCCATTCTTCTGTGAGCAGAATGGAGATCGCTGTGAGCGGACTTTCGAGAAATCGCCGCACAACTTTTTCTCCTTCAGCAATAAAGATCCCTTGCTGCTGATGTTCCAGCGGCCGCTTGAGTGTGCAGTACGGAACCAGTTCCGGAATATCGAGCGAATCTATATGGATAATGTGCAGGTTCACGGCTGTTATGATACGAGAAGATTCGGCATGATGCAACTCAGCCAGAGGCTGATAAGCCTAAGGCTCAATTGCGAGTTCATTTCAAATGTAATATTTTGTAATTGGTTTGCCACTAGGACGCCAAGGCGCAAAAGATTTTATGAGAATACTTGCCTTCACCGATATTCACGGTTCGTATTCAACTGTCGAAGAAATTCTTTCCCGTGAGTTTACCGGAAACGGATTCGATGTGATTCTCCTCGGCGGCGATATCACAACACATGGAACGCCGGCGGAAGCGCATGATGCCGTGGCACGATTTCAAAAATCCGGTAAACCGGTTTTGACAGTAGCCGGCAATATGGATCCGATTGCTCTTGAACAAACCTTCTCAATGCTCGGCGGTTCGATCAATGCGTGCGGGAAAAATATCGGCGATGCTGGTTTCTTCGGAGTCTCCGGCGCGCCGCATTCGTTTTTGCATACGCCGTACGAAATTTCGGAGGAAGAAATTTTCCGAAGGGCGGAAGCGGGATGGAACGAGGCAAAATCCGCGCGATGGAAAATTTTTGTTCCGCACGCTCCTCCGTTCAATACAAAAGTTGATAAAGTGTTTGCAGGAAAACATGTCGGAAGCGTGTCCGTGAGAAAATTCATCGAAGAAAAACAACCGGAGGTGGTTGTGTGCGGACATATCCACGAAGCGCGCGGAACGGACACAATTGGAAAGTCGCTTATCATCAATTGCGGCCAGGCGGGAAAAGGATTGTACGGTGTTATTACTATCGAAAACACTCTCCATGCGGAACTTGCCGGCTAAAATTTGGTTTCTTCATTGATAGAATCTCTCGTCAACAAACAATTCCTATAAACTGAAGGAGGAAGAATGAAATCTGTGAATACTTTTTTCGCCCGCGCTGCGGTAATTTTTCTTACGCTTTTTTTTCTCGCTCCACAATTTCTTTCTGCTGAGGAAGGAGCAATTGCACTTTCCGTTGATGCACGGGAAGCGCCGCGGAATATTCTGCATGCGCAGGAAACAATCGCAGTTCATCCCGGCGCGCTGACGTTAGTGTATGCGGAATGGATTCCCGGCGAGCACGGTCCAACCGGGCCGGTGATTGATGTAGCGGGATTGAAAATTTCCGCAAGCGGTAAAACCATTCCGTGGCGGCGCGATCTTGTGGACATGTATGCAATTCATTGTACCGTTCCTTCCGGTGTCAGCACACTTGATGTTGCATTCGATTTTATTCTTGGCCCGAATGGCCAATATTCTTCAGGTGCTTCTTCAACCGCGGACATTCTTGTGCTGAGCTGGAATCAGGTAATCTTGTATCCCAGCAATCCAAATCCCCACAAGATTATGGTAACGCCAAGTCTTACCTTGCCGGAAGAATGGAAATTTGCCACGGCGCTCACAACAAAAGAACGATCCGGAGACGTTATTCATTTTGCGCCGGTGCCGCTGAACATGCTCGTTGATTCTCCGGTACTTTCCGGCGTTCACCTCCGCCGCATTGATTTAACTCCTGCGTCCGGTGTTCCTCATTTTCTTAATATCGCAGGCGACGACGATGCTGCGATTGATATGAGTCCCGAGCTGATCAAGAATTACAAAAATCTTGTTGTGGAAGCGAATGCGCTTTTCGGTGCGCATCATTACAATCATTACGATTTCCTGTACACACTGAGCGACAACGTTGCACATTTTGGATTGGAGCATCATCAATCGAGCGATGACCGTTTGGGAGAGCAAACGCTTCTCAACAGCGATTTTCAAATGGCGGAAGCGGCGCTGCTGCCGCACGAGTTTGTTCATTCGTGGAACGGGAAATACCGGCGTCCTGCCGGACTTGCCACCGGCGATTTTTCGAAGCCGATGACAGATGATCTCCTCTGGGTCTATGAAGGGCTGACGCAATACCTCGGGAAAGTTCTTACGGCGCGTTCCGGTTTGTGGACTCCGGAAGAATACCGCGAAGACCTTGCGTATTATGCGGCGTGGCTCGATAACCGTCCCGGGCGAACATGGCGTCCGCTGCAGGATGCCGCCGACGAAGCGTCACTTCTCTATAACGCGCGCAGCGATTGGGATTCGTGGAGGCGCAACACAGATTTTTACAATGAAGGCGATCTGATCTGGCTGGAAGCCGACGTGACAATCCGCTCGCTGACAAAAGGAAAAAAATCGCTCGACGATTTCTGTAAAAAATTTCATGGCGGCGAAAGCACCAGTCCGGAACTGAAGCCGTACACATTTGATGATGTTGTTGCGGCGCTCAACAGTATTGCGCCGTATGATTGGAAAGCATTTTTCACATCGCGGCTGGAATCGCTCAGCCCGCATGCGCCGATGGGCGGCATAGAAAAAGGCGGATGGAAGTTAGTGTACAAAGAGACTCCGAGCGATATTCAGAAAGCGATCGAAGAAGTTCATGGCACAAGCGACTTTCGTTTTTCAATCGGAGTGATGATGAAGAATGACGGAACGATTCAGGATGTGATTCCCGGAACAGCGGCGGCAAAAGCCGGGCTCAGTCCTACTATGAGAATTGTTGCTGTGAACGGGCGGCAATATTCCAAAGGCCATTTCCGTGAAGCGCTGAAGAAAAGTACCACTACGACAGCGCCGATTGAAGTGCTTGCGGCAAACGGAGAGTTCTACAAAACCTATGCGGTGGATTATCACGGCGGTGAGCGGTACCCGTATTTGGAAAGAGATTCATCGAAACCGGATGTGCTGAGTGAGATTATCAGCGCGAAGGGGAAGTGAAAAATTTATTTTTTGAAGGACGGAGTTACCGCTCCGTCCTTTTTTAGTAAAGATAAGTTAGAACAGGGGCAACACTTGCGACGCCAAACAATGTTTTGTATATTTTGCAAGAAAATTTCCCCGCGCCCACAGCTCAATTCCGTAAAACGGGATTTCGCTCTGTGCGCTACGCGCGCCCATAGCTCAACTGGATAGAGCATCAGACTTCGAATCTGAGGGTTGGGGGTTCGACTCCCTCTGGGCGCACAAGAAGCTGTAGAAAAGCTTTCCACAAAGCACACGAAGGGATACGAAAAGTGAACCCTGTTTCCTTCTGTATCATCAAATCGTATTCTCTCATAAAATGTGAAACCATCTCCGAAGGAGTTCTTAGAATATGAAATCATCCGTCCTTCTCTTTCTTTTCATTACAAGCAGTTTTAGTTTTCTTTTTGCTCAGGAGTCCGAACAAGTTATGCCGAATATTATTCCGACGCCGCAGCAGATGACGGCGAAGAAAAGTTATTTCAAAACCACTTCGACAACAAAAATTGTTCTCGGCAGCGATTCGAAAGAAGAGCGTTTTACTGCACAGCAGATCAATGACGAGCTTGCAACAATGAGCGAGCGTACGCTGAAAGTCGTCGGCGAAAGTTCGGTGCGGAAGCTGACATCGAATTATATTTTCATCGGCTCACCGTCGTCCGAATTCGGGAAGAAATTTTTGAAGGAAAGAAAAGGCACACTGACTCCGAAGATGAAAGATGAAGGGTATTTTCTCGATGCGGATCAGGATGGCGTTGTGATTATTGCGGAATCGAACAAAGGGAAATTCTACGGTGTGATGACGCTGGTGCAGCTTCTTCGAAAAGAGAAACGAAGCACGATTGTGCCGGGAATTCAGATAGAAGACTATCCGCTCGAAACGGTGCGCGGAATTTCGGATGACATCAGCCGCGGGCAGGTCTCAACGCTGGAGAATTTCAAAAAAATTATCCGCTGTATTGCGCGCTACAAATTGAACACGTACTCGCCGTACATCGAAGACATGTTCGCGTTTCAACATTATCCTTCCATTGGCAGAACACGCGGCGCGTTGACGCCGCAGGAAGTTAAGGAGCTAGACGTCTACGCGAAGAAATACTACGTTGATCTCATTCCGATTTTTGAAACGCTCGGCCACTGGGAAAACATTCTGTCCATGCCGGAATATGCCGACCTCGCTGAATTTCCCGGCGCGCACACGCTGAACGTCTCCGACCCGCGCGTGTACACAATGTTGAAAACAATGATCGGAGAACTTGCGGACGCGTTCAGCTCGCCGTATTTCAACATGGCGGCAGACGAATCGTGGGATGTTGGTTTGGGCGCGAACAAAGAGCGGGTTGCAAAATCTGATCTTGCAACTGTTCATGCCGAGCATTACAAAAAGCTGTTTGAAATTATCCGGAGCTTCGGCAAGAAGCCGATGATGTACGGCGATGTCATACTCAATAATCCGGGTATCCTCGATAAAATTCCGAAGGACGTGATTATCGTAGACTGGCATTACGGCGCGTCGTTCAATTATCCGAGTCCGGCAGTTTTCCACGCTGCAGGATTTCCATTCATCGCGTCGCCGGCAGTCTGGAATTTCACCGGACCGTTTCCGAATTTTATCAATTCGTTTGTCAACATTCAGAATTTCAACCGCGATGGATATGAAAACGGATCCCTTGGCTTGCTGACATCAACGTGGAATGACAACGGCGGCGAAGAATTGCGCGAGCTGAACTATTACGGCTACGCGTGGACGGCGGAATGTGCGTGGCAGCCGCTTCGTGCAAATGCAGCGGAGTTCAATGCGGCGTTCTTCAGAGATTTTTTTGGTACAAGCGATTATGAAAAACTACAAACAATTTATTCTATTCTTTCTGATCCGGCAAATCAATATTCGTGGAACGAGCTTTGGCGCCACCCGATGCTGCCTCTGCGCCAACAATCTATGAGGGACGGCTATCTGCCGTTCGTGCTTCGCATCCAAAGCATTCAATCGTCAATGCCGTTTGTCCGTTCGCTGATTGAGAGTTCGAAGAAAGTTGTTACGCGCAACGCAGACCAGCTTCCACTGCTCGATTTTGTTGCACGCATTAATCTTTGGTTTGCCAAGAAAATTTCTACAGAGGAAGAAGTTCAACAATTAAGTAAGTCTGTGGACAGCAGCGCGAATATTGGAAATCCACCTTCTTCTTGGCGGAAAGATTCTGTTGCGGCGGCGATCATCTCGTTGTGCGATGGGGTTGTGAAAGAATTGGAGTCGTTGAAGAGCGACTATCGCCAATTATGGCTGAAGACGAACAAAGAGCCGAATCTCGAGTTGCTGATGGCGCGGTACGAGCGGCAGGCGTCGTACTGGCGCGATAAAATTGCAGAAGTGAAGCGCGGCGAATTTTGGGTTGACCCGGTAATTGAAAGCCAATGGATTTATCATCCCAATGCGCACCCGATGTATCAAAGACATGCCCGCTTTGGCGGATTGACCGGAGAAGACACCACGCAAGTGCCGATGGCGTTTTTCCGAAAGACATTTACGGTTCCGAACGGAGTGAAAAATGCAAAGGTGCAGCTTATCGGCGACACGTACGACAAATTGTATTTGAATGGGAATTTTGTCGGAGAAGTTTCGGCACGGCGGTCGTTATCACTCGGCGTTGAATCGCAGCGCGTGAAGATATTTGATGTCACTAAATTTTTGAACGATTCGACAAATGTGTTCGCCGTTGAAGCGCACAATTATTCGCCGACTGGTTCAGCCGGAGTGAATGTTTATTGTGAGCTGACACTTCCTGATAGTTCTATCAAAAAGATAATGAGTGATTCGACCCCAACGGGGTTTTCATCGTGGAAAGTCTCTGAATTTGCGCCGGACGGATGGATGATGCCCGGCTTCAACGATTCAACGTGGGTGAATGCGTCTGTGATTCAGTATCCCTCGGTAATTGTGCGCCCGAATTTTTCCGAAGGGCGTACTTCGTGGATTGAACAGTAGCGATATCTTTACAGCCATCCGATTGCCCAAAGCAATCGGATGGCTTGTAAAAGATCTCTCGCAAAGCGATATATTCTGTTTTCTATTCTTGCGGGAAAAGACCTCACGGAATGGAAAAATTTCTACACTTCAAATTTTTTCTTTTTTTTCTCATCTCTTAACTTCTCCAAGGAATTTCCTTGGCTATTATTTTTTTTGAAAGGAGAACATTATGGCACGCTTACGTTCGTTGTTAATTCTTGTGCTGTCTTCTTCATTCCCGCTTGCGGCGCAAAACATTTCTATGGAAGATTTTCGGATTCCTGAATCACGGTACAGGCGACTTCTCGGCAACATACAAGGAGATTTAAACAGCTTACGATCCGGCGAGTCTTACGGTAATCAGAATTCTTCGAACAACGGAAGCCTCGCACTTGGATTTAATCATCTTCTCGGTTATTCAAGTGAAAATGAAAGTTATAACATAAATACAAGCATTAGCGGGTCGCTTAGTCAGTCTGCCTCAAACTATAATTATCCATACTATACTTCACAGGCATCACAGAAATCCAAAAACGGCTATGAACAAAGCAGTCTTAACTTTTCAGGACAATATGCTTCGTACGTAGTTCCTGATAGAACTTATTTATATGTTTCTGGAGCGCTCCACGGAGTTTATGAACTTTCCAAAAGAGAGGCAGATACGAGCGGTGTACTCCAAGAATCCCAATTCTACAAGAACAGAGTAGCCAACGGCATTGTTGGAATCGGTGCCGGTTACGGTAAAACACGTGAAGCAAGCTCGGTGTTTGCTGTTGTCCGCATTTTAGAAAGATTGCAGGAAGACGGATATCTGACGAGAGAACTTAGCAAGGAGGAAATACTCGAGATCGTGAACACCTATGCAAGAAGGTATGAATATGTGGTGAATTATGACAGACCGAACAAGTATTTTTTAGATGATTTATTCAAGAAACTCGAAGCCATGGGCGTGCTTAAAGAAGCAAGAGCGTCTGCTTATGAAGTATCACGCGTTGAAGAGGTTTTCTTCTATGAAACAATTTATCCCCGCTATGTAGGCTGGACAGTTCAAGGCGGAATTGAATTCGGCACGAATCAACAGGAGACATCATCGGGCGATTCTTACGGTGTTTCGCCGCTATATTTTTCAAAGTCACAGGAAAACAATATTGTTGTGAGCGCACAGTATGGCCATCCATTTTCGTTGTCACTGCATTGGTACAGTACGGCGAGTCTTCACTTCCCCGTTTACGGTAAACAAAACAGGGTTGATCAATATCTTGAGAGTCATTTGTATTATCAAATTGGTGAAAAGATCAGGAATGATTTTGGTGTGCTTTATCAACGACAGAATCAATACTTCGAAGGACAAAGCGTTTCTCCGGATTTCCAGTTCAATCATTATTTTAGGTTGGCGAACAATTTGAGTTATTTCATAGAAAATCACATCACAGCTTCATTAAACATTTCGTACTATGATCAGCTTACTGTGGTGGAATATCAATCGTCTTCAAACCGACTAACAAATGGAGGAATAAGAGTTACATTTGGTTTGACTTATCGGCTCTTTTAGAAATAACTTTTAGCCATCCGATTGCCTAAAGCAATCGGATGGCTAAAAATGAAATTGCGGAATCTTTCGTTCACTTCTTTTTGTTTTAACCTTTAATTGAACATTTTTCAATTAGCCGTTAAACACAAGGAGGAGTTTATGAAAAGGTTTCTGCATTGCCGCCATATTCTATTTATTTGTTTCCTTTTTCTCGCAGGACTGCCGCGGTCTAGTGAAGCGCAAATACTAATAACAGCTTCACTTGATGGAGCAACGGCAGGAACGGCTTCGAGCGGAAGAGGAACAATGTGGGGAGTTCTCTCGCCGGATTTGAAAACTCTAACATATCTCATCACCTATCAAAACTTGCAAGGGAATTTTACAGCCGCTCACTTCCACTCGGAAAGTGGAGCAGTCGTTGAGTCGATTTCATTCGGCACCAGCAACACGGCTTCGGGTGTGTGGTCGAATATTCCCGACAGCCTTCTAGGACAATTCTTCAGTGGTCATGGTATTTATGTGAATATTCATACGTCTGCGTTTCCGGCAGGCGAAATTCAAGGGCGCTGTAGTCCACATCAAGGCGGATTTGTTATTGCGATGAACGGCGGCAGCGCAGGAACAAATTCCACAGGTCTCGGAACAGGATGGGTTGTTTTTGATTCCGATTCTCAGGACAGCTCGTTCAACAAGATTACGTACGACTTTACCTATGCCGGCTTACAAGGCTCGTTCACAGGCGCACATTTTCATTCGTCGTTGACCACAAATGTTGTTGAAGGTATAGCGTTTACCGACAGTTCGGCAAGCGGAAGTATTACAGGTATGCCGGATAGTATTTGGGCAATGTTTATTCGTGGAAACATTTACGCCAACATTCACACGAATGTTTATCCGGAGGGTGAAATTAGCGGAACGCTTATCCCGGTCGGCCAATTGGGTTTTCGTGCCGCTCTTGATAACTCGCAAGCCGGAACGGCATCAACTGCGACCGGCACGGCATGGGCTGCTTTGAATTTGGGCACGCTTGATGTTCATTACAGCGTCACGTATGCCGGGCTTTCGAGTGCATTCACTGCCGCGCATATTCACAGAGCAAGCGGCATTGTTCACCCAATTACTTTTATCGGAAACACCGCCGATGAAGATTGGACCGGTCTTGCCGATCAGGATTTGGTAGATTTGGTGCTCGGCAGATTGTACGTCAACATTCATTCTAACACATATCCTGTCGGAGAAATTAGCGGGACATTAATTTCACACGATGGAGTTTTGACAACAACAATGGACGGTTCGCAGGCAGGGACAAGCTCCACAGCAACCGGCACGGCGTGGGCGACTTTTGGCGATTCACTTCGTTACCGCGCGACGATTGCAGGATTGAATGGTACGTACACGGCTGCTCATTTTCATCTGTCACCGGAAGGCAGTGTTCTGATGCCGGCGTCGTTTACCGACAGCACTGCATCCGGTTATTGGAATAATCCCGACAGCATTACCACGTTGTTCATTGAAAACCGGATCTACCTGAATGTTCATTCGAACTTTGCGCCCGCAGGAGAAATCAGCGGGACAATGCATTTGGGCTATGAGCAGGTTATTACGAGCGTGAAGAAGAATATTTCCGCAGGTGTGCCGGCTTTGTATTCGCTTGATCAGAATTATCCGAATCCGTTCAATCCCAGCACAACGATAAATTTTCAACTTCCGAAATCTGCACGCATAACGCTGAAAGTGTACAACTTAGTTGGACAGGAAGTTGCATCTTTGGTTGATGGAATAAAATCTGCCGGCTCTTATGCTGTAAAATTTAATGCATCGCATCTTGCATCGGGAATGTATTTCTACCGCCTCAACAGCAGCGATGGATTTACAGCGGTAAAGAAGATGCTCATGTTGAAATAAAAAACCTGAATCAGAGACTGTTGCAACAAAAAAGGCTCTGGAAAATTTCAGAGCCTTTTTAAATTTGCAGAATCTCACTCTCTTCAATTTTTCTTTGCGCCCTGATCAATCCACATACTGAGTGTATCAATTTGCCCGTCGGTCAATTTTATCCGTGACATCACCGGCATTTGCCTGCCGAACGGAGGATTAGGTCCAACCTTTTGAACGATCAAACTCTCGCTTCCTTTTCCCGGAATAACCGGCGTTCCGTGTTTTCCGCCTGTCATGATGTCGTTGTATGATTCAAGAACAAGTTCGCTTTTATTGTCGCTGTCGGATGCATGACAGGGAAGACAATGTTTCTTAATGATTGGGAAGACGTCTTTTGAAAACGAAATAGTTGCCTCGCCTGAATCATTCTTATCGCTGCTTTTTGTTTTCTCTGCCGACTGTGGCGCTGTCGCTGTTAGCGCCATCTTTGGCATTTTCAATTTCGTTCCACTTTGCTGCAGAGTAAAGCCTGCGAAAGCAACGGCAAGAACAAACATTATTGAGACAGCAAACTTCATCGCATTGTTCCTTTCTAAGTGTGAAGTGAATTAGTTGTTGTGCGCACCTTGAGTAATCCACGTTGAGATTTTGCTGATTAATGAATCGGGGAGATACGGCCCGCCTTGCGGCATTCGTACACCGAACGATGCAGTTCCTCTTAATTTTTGAATGATAACACTTCCTTCACCATTGCCCGGAGTAACGACCGGTCCGTGAAGGCTCGTTCCCGCCATGAGATGCGCGTACGAATCCACAAATAGATTATTTGTTCCGCCATGACAGCTTGTACATCCGTAGGAAACAAAAAGCGGCTCAACATCGGCAGCAAATGAAATTGTTGCAACAGGCACAACTGAACGAACTGTGAATGCCGCAGAATTGCTTTCGCTGCCGCCAACAGTGACCGTTATAGAGATCGCTCCGCTGGCTGCTCCGTCAGGAATTTTTACCGTGATCGCCGTGTCTTGCCACGCAAGAATTTCTGCGGCGGCAACGGAACCGAATTGTACCGTGCTGCTTCCTTGCGCCGTTCCGAAATTCGTTCCGTGAATGAATACCGTATCCCCGACAAACCCGGAATCGGGAAATACCTGCGTCACCGCCGGAGCGTTTGGCGTTTGAACTGGCGGCTTCGGGTCGGTGCCCATATCGCTGCAAGAGTTTAATCCGGCAACAAGCAGAAGTGTGAGAACGCTTCGTAAAAATGTTTTTGTCATCGGATTTCACTCATAAGTAAAAGTGGAATAAAAGCAGAAAATTATTATTGTTGAAATCTTTCGGCGTCTCTGTGTTGATTTGGTACAGCGGCAGCACTTCAACACCGCTCAACGGAAATAGTTCTGCGCCGAGCGTGATGACGGAGAAACTTCCATTCTGGATATCTTTGTTGGGGTCGTAAAACTCGTAGCCTACTTTAAGATCAATGCCCGTTACAAGAAGATAATTCACTTCGTTGTAATACATAATGCCGATCGAATCACTTGCGCCGAACGGCGTTTTTACGAAATCAACTTCACTATTCAGCGTCAGATTTTTGAAGAGCGACACTGCGCCAAATGCTCCGTAACTCGTATGGGCTCTTCCTATAGGTGGATTTGGATTGTTGTAGTACGATCCTCCCACGTTAATGTTAATGAGATCGCTCGTGATCGTTGCATCACCGCGGATTGAGATTGTTTTATATTTTGTCGCATTCGTTGCAGTAAGTCCGCCGCCCGGAAAGCCGTTGAACAATCCGAATTGAAAAGTGAAAATGCTCGGCGCAAAACCGAGTTCAATGCCGTCATCTTCCATGCCCGCTCCAAAATTCAATCCGAGCGGATAGCCGGGAGGAAACTCTCCGCCGAAAACCCTTGGATCGTACGGTCCGCCCCGAATGAAAAGATTGTGGTCGTCTACTTTTGTGCCGTACGCCGGCATAAATTGTCCGAGCTTCACATAACCATCGAGCGGCAAAATTTTTGCCAGTCCGAACGCCTCAAAACTTCCGTACAGTTCTTTGTCCACATACACGGAAACTTTTTTATTCAGCCGGAGATTGAAATACAAATTGCCCTGCATCTGGAAAAAGCTGCTGGTTTTATCGGCTTGGTTATAGAAGAACAACGTGCGGTAATCTGCACCGATGCTGAAATACTGAGTTAAACTCGGAGAAAAATCATCAAGTCCGGTCGCTTCTTTAAATGTCGGAATCGGCAATTCTTCATTTCCGTAGTTGAAGCCGAAAGCATTGCGCATTCCTTTGCCCGTCGGATTGACATGGCACGACTGGCATTTTGCCCCGGTTCGTATGGCGAACCGCGGAAGAGCGTGTGCGGTCTGCACAAGGAATGTTCCGGCGACAAGCAGGAACAATGCTTCTCGAATATTTTTCATACAGCCTCCGAACGTAAAGATAGTACGAAAGGTGAACAGCGCGTGGGTTCATGAGTAAGTCTGAATAATGACAAGGGAAACTTTTTTTCATCCTGCAGAAAAGCGTTTGCGGCGATTCCGGATGTAATCAACAAAAATGAATTGTCCGAGATCGTTCAGGGAGGAATAATAAGCACGTCCGTGGTTTGATTTTGTCAGCTCTTCGATAAAGTTAATGAGGTACGGATCGCGCGCTACCATAAATGTGCTGATGGTGATTTTTTCGCGCCGGCACGCGACAGCTTCATCAAGTGTCTTGTTGACAATGCGCGGATCAAGTCCGAACGAATTTTTATAGAGCCGCCCGTTATCCTCGAAAATAGCCGACGGCTTGCCGTCCGTGATCATAAAAATCTGCTTGTTGACGTTGCCGCAGCGCCGGAGCAAATTGCGGGCAAGCTGCAAGCCGGCGCGTGTGTTGGTGTGAAACGGACCAACTTCGAGGAACGGCAGCTCATTGATGCTCACAAGCTTGGCATCGTCGCCGAAAACAACCAGCGCGAGATAATCTTTCGGATACTTTGTCATGATCAGCTCACTCAGCGCAAGCCCGACTTCTTTTGCGGGCGTAATGCGGTCTTCGCCGTACAAAATCATGCTGTGGCTGATATCTACCATCAGCACCGTAGCGCAGGAAGAGAGGTTTTCCGTTTCATATACTTCAAGGTCGTCTTCACTGAGCTGGAAATTTTCTATGCCGTCCCGCTTGAACGCATTGGTCATTGTCGAAGTCAGGTCAATGTTCGTTGGCATATCGCCGAACGTCCATTTTTTTGTTTCGCTCAAGCGCTCAACGCCGCTTCCCGTTGCCGGCGTTTCATGCGAGCCGAGTGTTCCTTTTTTAAGCGAAGAGAAAATTTCTTTCAAGGCATCTTTGCGGATTTTTTGAACTCCGCGTGTCGTTAAGTTCAGCGTGCCATTCACTTCTTCAAGCACGCCCATTTCCCGCAGTTTATCAATGAGATTATCCATTGAAAGCGACTCATCGAAAATGCCGTACTGCTGCGCAAGTTCGCGCAGCCATTCCATCGCTTCCTGCACATCACCGCTTGTTTTCACAAGAAGATGGCTGAACAGCTGCATCAGGTTTTGGAGCCGCTGTTCGTCGGTCTGCGATTCAGGTGTCCATTTTGAATACTGAAATCTCATTGCTGTCCCTGTAAAAGGTATTTGCTAGAAATTATTGCCGCGCGGCAGAAGTGAAATCATCATCCAAATCTTCACCCGGATCGGAGCCGCGGCCGGTGAAAATGCTTCCAACCATGTCTTTGTATGTCGTGATGTGATCAACTTCATCTTTTGCAATTTTAGAATTCTGATGCAAGCCATCGAGCACAAACTCCATTGCGGAGGCAAGCTCATATTTATTGTTTTCCTCAATCTTCAAATGGCGTTTCGTAAGCTCGCGCAATCCTTTCACGCGGTCTAATTCACCGAAGTATGCGGCGATCGGCATTTCATCGGCAACTTCCAGCGAGTTGCCCGCCTCAAACCATCCGACGATTTTCCCGTACTCGGGATCTGCTTGTTGCTGTTGTTGCTGCTGACGCGCGCGTCGTTGCAGCGGGTCGGGAAAATATTCTTTGAAAACGCTGCGCACCGCTTTTCCAATAAGCGCCTTGCTGACTTTCGCCGCGCCTTCTTGTTCGCCTTCAAACACAAGTTCGACTTTTCCGGTCATACCGGGAAGAACATGCGGCAGATCGCATATACGGGGCACAACATAATTTTCTTTCAGAGTAATCGCGCGCCGCTCAGCATTGCTGACGAGATTTTCCATCGCGGCAATAGTGAGACGAGCGCTCACGCCCGATTTCTGGTCAACAAATTCACTCTTGCGCGCTTCGAAAGCAATTAGCTCAATAATTTCCTTGAAGTACTGCGGCACGCGCACATCGAATCTGTTGCGGCGGATCCACGCTTCCTGTTCCGTAATTGCAATTGCATCTTCGAGCGTGCGCGGATAATGTGTGAGAATTTGTGAGTCAATGCGGTCTTTCAGCGGTGTGATGATATTGCCGCGGTTGGTGTAGTCCTCCGGGTTCGCGGTGAAAATGATCATAACATCGAGAGGAATGCGGATGTTGAATCCGCGAATCTGAATATCTTTCTCTTCAAGAATATTGAACAAGCCGACTTGAATTCTCGGCTGAAGATCGGGCAGTTCATTGATGGCAAAAATACCGCGGTTGCTTCGCGGAATCAATCCGAAATGAATTGCGCCTTCGTGGGAAAAATGCAGCCGCTGTGTTGCCGCTTTGATCGGGTCAATGTCGCCGATGAGGTCTGCAATTGTTACATCCGGTGTTGCAAGCTTCTCGCTGAAGCGGCGGTCGCGGTGAATCCATTCGATCTCTGTTGCATCGCCGTGCTCTTTCACCGTGTCCACGCCGAATTTGCTCACCGGTGCAAACGGATTGTCGTTGATCTCGCTTCCTTTGATAATAGGAACATATTCGTCCAGCAGCGAAGGAAGCTGCCGCACGAGCCGCGACTTTGCTTGCCCGCGCAATCCGAGAAGGATAATGTCGTGTTTCGCAAGAATCGCGTTGATTAGTGACGGGATCACCGTTTTTTCGTAACCGATAATGCCGGGAAACAGCGCCTCGTTTTTCTGAATTTTGCAGATAAGGTTGTTGCGCAGTTCTTCTTTTACCGCAAGAACTTTGTAGCCGCTTTTTTTGAGTTCGCCAAGTGTTAACGGGCGATTCATAAATATGCCTGCTCCTTCATAATGACAATCAGGGTTGAAAAGATTGGAGTGCATGTGTGCGTGATTCTGGAGCATGCACAATCTTTTTTAGAATAATCATCTTGCAGTTTCGTTGCAAGTACAAAATGAAAAATGTATTTTCATTGAAGTCCAATGAAAGTACTACCTAATAAAACAGTCGTCTTCCGATTAAGTTCCATCGGCGACATCGTTCTTGCATCGCCGATGCTGCGTGCACTGCGCTCTGCAGTCGGGCCGAAAGCACGCATTGATTTTGTTGTAAAAAAAGAATTTGCCGAGCTTGTCCGCTCCAATCATCATCTCTCCGTTGTGCACGAGTTCGATGCGTCGAAAGGGTTTGCCGGATTGCGCGAACTGGCAGCGGCGCTTCGTGCAGAGCGATATGATCTTGCTGTTGATCTTCATAACAATCTCAGAACGAAATTTCTTCGCCTTGTTAGTGTTCCGAGGGAAACCGTTGTTATCAATAAACGAATTTGTGCGCGATGGCAGTTGGTGTATCTCAAGCGAAATGTTTATAACAATGTTGTGCAGGTTGCCGACCGCTATCTTGAAACATTGAAACCGTTTAAAATCAGCGGCGATGAAAATGGACTGGAGATTTTTATTCCCGATGAAATTCAGTTCGGCATTTCAGGTAAACTTGCGGCAATGAGGTTGAGCAAGTTCAACAAGGTTATCGGTCTTTGCCCGGGCGCGAAACATTTTACAAAAAGATGGCAGAAGGAAAAATTCGCGGAGCTCGGAATTCAATTGGCGCAGAAGTTTAGCGCGAAGATTCTTATCTTTGGCGGGAAGGATGACAAACAAGATTGCGCGTTTGTTGCCTCTTCAATCAATAATGTGGCAGGAGAAAATGCTGCCGCAGATTTTTCCGGAGAATTTTCACTTCTTGAAACTACCGCCGCATTGGAGTTTTGCGATGTTGTGGTCACAAACGATACAGGCTTGATGCATCTTGCCGCTGCGAAGCAGCGTCCGGTGGCTGCAATTTTTGGTTCGACCGTCAAAGAGTTCGGATTCTTTCCGTACGGTACAAAATCTGTAGTGGTAGAAAATAATGCTTTAGATTGCCGCCCGTGCTCTCACATCGGCAGGGCATCGTGTCCGAAGGGGCATTTCAAGTGCATGGGAGAGATTCAGGTAGAAGATGTGCAGTTAGCCGCTGAACAACTGATGCGTCAATGAGCGAACTTCAAATGTCCGTGCTTGTAACTTCCTTCTCTTTTTCCTACTTTTTCAGTAAGAGAATTATTTATCATCCAAAATGAAGGAGGAGGCTATGTCCAACAAAGTAATAACCATTGAGCGCCATATTATAGAAGGGGAGCGGCGCCATCCGGGGGCAACGGGGAATTTCTCGGCGGTGCTGCGCGATCTCACGCTTGCAATCAAAGTAATCTGGCGCGAAGTGAGCAAAGCGGGTTTGGTGAATATTCTCGGCTCGGCGGGGAAAGAAAATATTCACGGCGACGCAGTGAAAAAACTCGATGTTTTCTCCGACGAAACAATTTATAGAGCCATGGACCACGGCGGGCACTTGTGCGTTATGGCGTCCGAAGAAAACGAAGACGTGCTTCACATTCCGGATAATTATCCGAAGGGAAAATACGTTTTGCTCTACGACCCGCTTGACGGCTCTTCGAACATTGATGCGAATGTCACAATCGGCACCATTTTTTCAATATATCGGCGTGTCTCGTCTTCCGGCAAAGGTACAGTTGCGGATTGCACTCAGCCCGGCTACAAACAGATTGCCGCCGGTTATGTTGTGTACGGTCCAAGTACCATGCTGGTCTACACAACGGGAGATGGCGTCCACGGTTTCACGCTTGACCCAAGCATCGGTGAATTTTTGCTGTCGCATGAAAACATCCGAATTCCCAAGCGCGGAAAAATTTACAGCGTGAACGAAGGCAACTATGCGTACTGGGGAACCGGCGTGAAAAAATATATCAAGCATCTGCAGGAAGAAGACAAAGCTACGGATCGTCCGTACTCCGGGCGGTACATCGGCTCGCTTGTTGCGGATTTTCACCGCACATTATTGTACGGCGGAATCTTTTTATATCCGGACGACTCGAAACATCCGGATGGAAAGCTTCGCTTGATGTACGAAGCAAATCCGCTGGCGTTCATTGTTGAGCAGGCTGGCGGCAGAGCAACCAACGGCACGCGCCGCATTCTTGACGTTGCGCCGGTCAAGCTGCATCAGAAAGTACCGTTGTTCATCGGCAGTGAAGAAGATGTGCTTATGTGCGAACAGTTTTTGCATCAAGAAAAGGAAGTATTAGCTGCGGTATGAATTCTGCCCCGCCGTCTTCGCAATTAATTGCCGAAACCACTTTCGTTGTTGTGGATGTTGAAACGACAGGACTGTCGCCGCGTGAAGGCGGGATCACGGAAATTGCAATGTTGAAAGTTCGCAACGGATTGATTCATGATGAATTCACGACACTTGTCAATCCGCTTCAGCCGATTTCTGATTCTATCACGCTGCTCACCGGCATTGACGATGCAATGGTAGCAGATGCGCCTACGGCGAAAATGGTTGCACCGAGGGTTGCAGAATTTTTGGGCTGCGGCATATTCACTGCGCACAATGCACAGTTCGATCTGGGATTTGTGAACCATACGTTGTTGCAGGGGAATATCGCACCGGTTGAGAATCTTATCCTCTGCACTTGCAAATTAGCGCGCCGGATGCTGCCGGAATTGTCGAGCAAATCGCTCGGTCCCGTTGCTCGCCGGCTTGGCATCAAAAATTCTCATCGTCATCGGGCAGCGGGAGATGCGTTTGCAACCGCAGAAGTACTTATTCAATTCTTACGACGGATTGAGGAACATTACGATGTGCATGATGTAGCGGGATTGCTGAAGTTCCAATAATAAAAAAAAGACCCCGTTTCGTTTTGAGCGAGACGGGGTCCGGTTTTTCATTCTAAAAAAACTTACCGCGTTTTAGCTTGCGCAACTTTTACATATTCACTTGTCGGATAGAGTTGAACAAGCTTCTGATATTCTGCCTGCGCCTGCATTTTGTTTCCCATCCGCTCGTAGCTCTGTGCGAGCATAAATTGGGCGTCATCTTTCTTTTCTGAAAATCTAAATTTCAGCACTTCTTTGAAATGCTCAATCGCTGTTTTGAAATCCTTCATGCTGTAATAGCACAAGCCGATCCAGTAATGGCAATTGTCTGCATAATCCGATTTTACTCCGCCGTCGAGAAGATTTTGGAACTGATTGATGGCATCTTTGAAATTTCTTTCTTTCGCCATTTGCAGTGCGGCGCGGTACGCTTCAATTTCTTCCGGCGAGGATTTCCCCGCAGGTGCCGCGTTTGCTGTCGTCATTTTTGGCGGAGCTTGCTGTTCCGCAGCTTTTGCAGCTTGTTCCTGTGCAGCAATCTGAGCCGCTTCAAGATCGGAGATCTTTGCCATGAGATCTTTATTCGTTTGTTCCGAAGAGTCGAGCTGCTGTTGCAACTGGGTGTTGCCGGTTTTGAGTGAATCGTTTTCCTGTTGCAGTATTTCTTCGGGTGTTGGCGCTGGGGCAACGGCCGTCGTATCGTTTGCTACCATTGCATTTGTATCGGCCATTCCGATAGTACTTGTGGTATCAACAGCTGCGGTTTCTGTTGTTGCTTCTTCGGACCCGCCGCATCCGGAGAGATACAGAGCAAACGGAACCAAAGCAACAACTGCTAACATGCGCATAAAACCAAGCGCCTTACTTCTTGATGAGGGAAGCATAGAATCCTCCGATGTTTATAAGAAGGTATACTGGCAAAGCGTTGAGAGACAACTCATTGTCGTCTAATGTATTAAAGCACTTTCTGAAAGTCAAGCATGGGAGCGCGAAATCCTTTGAGCTGCATCACGGGCAATCAAATGCGCAATTGCATGGACGATACTGTCAGGAACACCATCGGGGTGTTTCGATTTTAAGCGCATATCGCAGATTTCATTGACATAATCCACAACGATGAATTTCCTTTCGGCATTCAGCGCAATTTCTGAAGAAAAAAAATCGAGGCGGCAAATGGAATGGATTTTTTGCATGACTGAGTGAAGTTCGCGAAGGTGAAAATTTGTCTCTTCTTCCGGTGACACAGAAGTGTATTCGTGTGTAGCGACACTCCACCAGCAGGGGAACACTTCACCGAACGCGAACAACACACGAAACCACGCATCGCGTCCATTTAAGTTTACCGGCTTGACTGTTTCCTGTAAAAGATATTTGTCGTTTTTGTGGTGCTGGCGTTCTGCAATGACTTGTTTTAATGTTTCTGCGCCAAGCACAACGCCGATGCCTCCGCCGGTTGTGTTGGCAGGCTTAATGATGAACGGTCTGCCTAGCCGTGCAAGCTGGGAAAGACTCAGCTCGACTTCTTTTTTCTTATTGAAAGGAGAAATGATGAGTGTATATGGTGCGTTGAGTCCGTTCGCAATGAATTCGAGATGCATCGTTGCTTTGTCTTTCGCTCGTTCAATATTATCAAAATCATTGATAACAGGAATCTCGGATTCTACAACAAAGCGTGCAAGCGGTTCGAACGATTCATCAGCATCAGATGCGCGGTCAAGGAAACATCGAAAGGCAAGTGTTCCGCTTCGAAGCTGCTTCAGCGTTTCATCAATATTGTGCGGCTCGACGCGGTAGGCAGAAATGCCCAATGCCGCACACTCGTGTTCAACGGCGAAAACAAAATCACGGTCGTATTCCCAATTCCATGCAATGCCGAGATCGAAATGTGTCATGCCGCTAAGATTGAAAATTGAAACTAAAAAAGGAAGAGCCGGCGGAATAATTCCACCGGCTCTGTATCCAAAGTACGAACGACTATTACTTCAACAGCGATTTTGGATCGAGATTGTGCGATTCAATATCCTTGAAGTAGCGCACAGTGCCGACACGCAATTCATCAGTCGCCTGTTCATCACACACGATGATACCTTTCGGATGAAGCTGTAACGCGCTCACTGTCCACATGTGATTGACGCCGCTTTCCACAACGTTCGCGAGCGCACGCGCCTTGTTGTGGCCGGTGATAATGATCAGCACTTCTTTTGCATCAAGTACTGTGGCAACGCCGACTGTGAGAGCCGTTTTCGGCACTTTGTTGATGTCGTTGTCGAAGAAACGTGAATTGGCAATGATCGTGTCGTACGTCAGCGTCTTGATGCGTGTGCGCGATGCTAACGATGAGCCCGGTTCATTAAATGCGATGTGCCCGTCCGGCCCAATGCCGCCGAGGAACAAATGAATCCCTCCGATCTTCGTAATTCTTTTTTCGTAATCGGCGCATTCTTTTTCTAAATCCTTGGCATTGCCGTTCAAGATGTTGACATTTTCTTTTTTAATGTCTACATGCTTGAAGAAATTATTCCGCATGAATGAATGATAACTCTCCGGATGTTCTTCCGGCAGTCCGACATATTCGTCCATGTTGAATGTCACGACATTTTTGAATGAAACTTTTCCTGCCTTGTGCAATGCCGCAAGTTCTTTGTATGTTCCGATCGGCGAGGAACCGGTAGGGAGTCCGAGCACATATGGCTTTTGCGGTGTCGGATTGAAATCGCGGATGTGGCGCGCAACGTACGACGCCACCCATTTGCTGACAAGGTCGTAATTTTGTTGAATGATGACGCGCATAAAAATTCTCCTTTGAGAAAAAAAATGGGGCACCGAAGCGCCCCTTGGTGATTAGTTCTTGCGGTATTTTGAATAATACTCGGGCAGATTGATTTTTACCTGCTCTTCGAGTTCCTGATCAGTGATAGAAGACATGCGTCCTCCTTTTTCGTACTGATCCATTACCCATCGTTGAATCTTTGCCACTTTCATCACGGTCAGGCGATCGTCGCCTTTCAATCCGAGAAAATCGTTCACCCACAGCGCAATGCCGTCGGTGCCGGATTTGTCGGTGATCGCTACGTGCGGCGGGCGATTTAACAGTGCCGTTGTGTCGAAGATGTTATAAATTTGTTCAAAGCGCCGTAATCCGCCTGCATGAATTCCTGCACGTGTCGTGTTGAAATCTTTGCCGACGAACGGATAATTTGGTGCAAGCTGTGTGCCGATAACTTTTTGATAGTACTCCGCCAATTCTGTAATAACTGGCAAACTGACACCATTCAGCGAGCCTTTCAGTGCAACGTATTCAATGATCGCGCCTTCGAGCGGCGGATTTCCGCAGCGCTCACCAAAACCGAACAGCGTTCCATTCAACGCGTTCAAACCATAAATCCATGCGCTTGCACCATTAATATGCACTTTGTGAAAATCATTGTGACCGTGCCATTCCAACCGCTCCGACGGAATTCCGCATTCGTTCCGCAGGCGCCAGATCATTTTGGGAATTGAGCGCGGTTCTTTTGCATTCGGATACGACAAACCGAAGCCCATCGTATCGCACAAACGGATTTTCACTTTCATGTGCTCGGGAACCTGTTCGCTCAGGCGTTCAAGCTTCTGCACGAATGGAAAAACAAATCCGGGCAGATCGGCGCGGGTGACATCCTCTAAATGGCATCGCGGACGGACGCCGGCTTCGAATGCCGCTTCAACGACTTCGACATATTGGTCCATCGCTTGCTTGCGCGTCTGATTCTGCTTGTGGAAAATGTGATAATCGGATGACGACGTGAGCATTCCGGTTTCTTTCAATCCCATTTCTTTTACGAGACGAAAATCGCCTTTGTTCGCGCGGATCCATCCGGTGATTTCCGGGAATTTTACATTCAATGCGCGGCAGGCATCAATTGTTTCACGGTCGTTCTTTGTGTACAAAAAGAATTCTGATTGGCGGATCACTCCGTTCGGTCCGCCGAGACGCGACAGCATTTCGAACAATTTTACCATTTGTTCTTTTGTGTACGGCGGCCGCGCCTGCTGGCCGTCGCGGAATGTTGTGTCGGTAATGTGAATGTCGCGCGTCTTTACTTCGTTCGGATCGAACTCGACTATTTTGCCGTCAATTTCTTCTTTGATTTTTCCTTCAAATTGAATGAGCGGCGGAAGTGAATAGGGAAACATCTCTTCCAGCAAATTGGGCTGGGGAATGTCTTGTAATTCGTATGTTTTCATAGTGGGTACCTTTACTTGTTAAGAAGTTTAGCAAAAAAATCAATGGCGGCACCGATGGATTGCACCTGCAGCGCCTCTTCTTCATTGACAGACACGTTGAACTCTTCTTCAAATGCTGCAACCAATTCGATGGACTTCAGGGAGTCAGCGCCCAATTCAACAGAAAACTGGTCGCTGTCTTTTATGTTTGCTGCATTGAGATTCAGTTCTCGCGCCGTTACCTTTTTTACTCGTTGTGAAACTTCATCCCGCGTCATAACTTCTCCTTGTGTTGTGTGTTTGTTGTTGTATCAGACTAATTGTGTGTGAAGAAAAATTTAATTTGTCGTTCTGAGATGGACTCCACCGTTGGGGTGAAGTCCATTTTCTGTTATTCAACGCTTCCCTCGACAAGTTTTTTGAACTCAGAAAAACGCTGCTCGATTGCTTTTCCTTCGCTTGTCAGTTTTTGAACGACGCTGTTCGTCTCAATCGTGCCTCGCACCGCATCGAAATCACGCTGAGCATCTTCTTGTAATTGATCTAAACCGAAACCGATCTTCGCAAAATCACCAAACTCGCGCTTCGAATCTTCAAGAATCATCGAGTGAAGCGACACTGCTGCGTTTTTCCATTCTTCAATTGCACTCAGCGCCTGTGTTTTTGTCATTGCCGAAGGCTCGGCTTTGTATTCTTCAGCGAACGCTTCGCACACGTATTCCCATTCGTCATCGCGGTACGAAGAATGGATGCGTTCGAGTTCTTGCGTAATCTGATCGTATGAAACAATGTCGCCTTTGCGGATGCAGTCCAGCAGCGAAGCAACGCGTTCGTTTGCCGACAATAATCCGGAGAGATCGGTCCAGTTTTTCGGTTGCCTCAGAATTTTTTTTGAACGAAGTTGTGCCGCTGCATCTTTCCAGCTTTTTGAATGTCCCAATGCATCGCTTAAACGTGAACACACTTTGTCATTCAAATACCGGTGGATTGCCATCGTGTAATACTTTGCGCCTTTGCGAAGCAGCAGCCGGTTCAGTTGAAGTCCGCCGTAGTTCACAAAAGATTTTTCTTTGGGAACGCTTTCGCTCAGCGCCAAAAGCTCGTTTCTGCCGCGGCGCATTTTTTCAACGGTGTAGGGAGAAAAAACATCGAAGATGATCAGGTCGCGTTTGTTGGCAGCTTTGCGATTATCGCGTTTGGGCCATTTTTCTCCGTCGCGCACAGTGCCGACGGAAAAAAGATTCATACCCGGAATGATCTTCGATTCGCCGCCTTCTTCATGAATATACGAAAAAGGAAGATTCGGTGTATTCATATTGGTGAAATGTTTTCCGATGACCACGCTGAACGCACCGATGCGGCTTTCGAGCAGCACGTACGAGAACGAACCGGTTTTGCAGCCGCGCTCAAAAATCCCTTGATGCACGGGACCGAGTTTGTACATGTGGTTGCTTTGGTTCGATCCGCTTCCCGCATTATAAAAAGAGAAAAGTCCGGCGATGAGCAGCGTTGATTTGTGGTGCGTAACGGTGTACGGTCCGGCGAACAATGACACCGCTTCGCCGTGGAAGCCTTCGCAGTTTGCAAAGAAGAGGGAATTTTCGGCTGAATATTGTTTGCCGATTTTCGTCCCTTGCCCGACGTATACTTTGTCGAGCATTGCACCGCCGTCCACACGCGCTCCTTCGGCAAGCACGAATGATTTTGCATGAACACCTTCGCCGATTTCCGTTGGATGTTCTTTACAGCTTAATACGGTACCATTTTCAAGAAAAAGCGCGCCGTGAATTGAAGCGAACTGCATGACATTCACATTGTGAATCGAACCGGAATGCGTAATGCGGACATGGCTTTCAATGATTCCGTGTGCCGTCTTTGTTTTTGCAATTTTCGCTTTTATGAGCGAAGAAAGATTTTTAGTGAGCTGTTCATCGTGCCGCAGAAGCGCCTGAAGATATGCCGTCTGCGAAGAAAGGTCATTGAACAAAATTGTTCCGCGTCCGCCTGCCTCATTGACAACGTCGAGCTCGACGCCATTTCCGTAGGACGAATCTGTATCTGCCGCGAGCGATGCAGTATCTTCGATAAGCACATCGCTGCCGATATGATAATTTGAAATTGTCGAACCGATATTTGCAATCCGCACGTTGTCGCCAATAACGCAGTTCGCGATCGTTGCATTATAAATTCCGCATGGAAGCTCAACTCCGTCAACGGTAATTGTTCCACTGTTGGCGCCGACAGATACAGTGCCGGCGAAATTGACATTGCGGAAGCGGGAAAGATCAGAATCAGCCATAGGCTGACCCGCCTCCGGCGGAGAAGGATGGACGAAAACGTTTTTCCAATCAACGGAGGTACATCCTTGTGAAATCAATTGCTGAATTTGAGAAGCGGAACATGGCGCCGCAGGCGCCGAAGGAGATGATGATAAGGGCATAAAGATATTTCTGTTAATGGGTGCGAAATTAGTTACTAAAGAATCACACGTGTGCAAATGCCTGGGGAAACAACACAATTGCAGGGAAAACTACTTAGAAGAAAATCTCAGAAGTGCCGCATTTGCTGTTAATGAGTTTAGGGAAAGATTGGAAGAAAAGCAAGTGGAAGTAATCAGATTCTTGCTAAATTTTTCAGTGGAAGCAGAATATGTTGTTGACATTTCCATAGTGAATGACTATACTTTGCACAATAATGTGGTCGAAATCCATCATCTGAGCGAGAGCCTCATCAGCCTTTGGCTGAATTCCAGAAATGATGATGAGCATGACGAAAAAGCCAAACTCAACTCTCAGCGATCATAATTTTTCTTCATCAAGACGCAGGCTTCTGCGGCTCTCGCCGCTTATTTTCCTGGCAGGATGTGACATTGAAGCGGGAGGCAAAACCGAAAGTTTTCTTCATACCGTGCAGCGTTTTAACGATTGGGTTCAGACGCAAATCTTTAGTTCCGCGCGGCTTTCTCCGGAAGTGGCAGATTCGCAGTTAACGCCCGAAGATCAATTTCGCGTGAATAGCTATGGCGATGATGATCCAGATATTGACATCAGAAAGTGGCATCTCGAAGTGAAGGGCTTGGTGAAAAGGCAGGGCAGCTATTCCATAAAACATATCGCCGCTCTTCCGAAAAAAATGATGAACACGAAACACTGCTGCGTAGAAGGCTGGAGTATGAATGTGAAATGGGGCGGTACACCCCTGCGCGCGTTTCTTGAATCTGTCGGCGCAGACTTGTCTGCAAAGTATATTGCTGTTCAATGCGGCGATGGATATTACACCGGCTACGATATGCCGAGCGCATTGCACCCCCAAACGCTGTTATGTTATGAAGCGTACGGCAAACCGCTGACACTTGAACACGGCGCACCTTTGCGTATCACTATGCCGGTAAAGTTAGGCTACAAAAGTGCAAAGTGGGTGAACACAATTATTGTAACAAATGAAAAGCCCGGCGGTTACTGGGAAGACCAGGGCTACGATTGGTTTGCAGGTTTATGAGATGAAAGCACGAAACGTTGTAATAGGATTAATAGCGGCGAGCTTTTTGTTGGCGGCAGGCTGCTCTCAAACGGCGAATGGGAAAGTGGTGGTGATCGAAAAAACGAAAACGTATCACACAGCAGAATGCCGCAAAATAAAAATGGCAAAGGTTGTTGAGATGACAAAAGAAGAAGCGAAGCTGGACCACGATCATCCGTGTCCGTTGTGTCAGCCGGATAAAAATATTCAATGACATGAAGCCCGCCAAAGAATATCAGCATCCGCTCATCATTCGAACAACGCATTGGATCAATTTCATTGCGCTCACAATTATGATAACCAGCGGTTTGCGGATTTACAATGCCTCGCCGCTTTTCGGGTTTGAATTTCCGGCAGAACTTACGCTTGGCGGCTGGCTTGCGGGAGCGCGGCAATGGCATTTTTTCGGAATGTGGCTTTTCGTTCTCAATGGTATATTCTATGGTGCATATAACATTGTGAGCCGTCACGGAAGATTGACAACGTTGTTTCGCCGCTCCGACCTTCCCGGCGTTCTCCCGATGATATTGTTTTATCTTCGCATACGAAAAAAACACCCGCCTCAGGAAAAATATAACCCTCTTCAAAAATTAGCATACACCAGCGTTCCGCTGCTTGCCGTTGGAGGAATTCTGAGCGGAATCGCGTTGTATTTGCCCGTGCAGTTTCATTGGATAGCGGCGATCTTCGGCGGATATGATGCGGCACGGATTTTTCATTTCCTTTTTATGTCGGCGCTCGTTCTTTTTTTCGGCGGACATATTCTTATGGTCGTCATCGCCGGGTGGGATAATTTTGTTTCGATGATCACCGGATGGAAAAAGAAAGAAACGCACTCTCCGGCAGCGTCTGAGTAATTCCCGGCGTTTGTGTAAAAACCCGATAGCTTCATAATTTTCTTTTTGAATTTCCCGTATTTTTATTTTCTTTTTATACTTCCTGCCTCATTATTATCCTTTTCTTAATTGCCATTTCCTGAAAGTTGAAGCAACTTTTATCGTTGATTTCTTTAAACGGAAAAAGTCTGAAAAGGAAGAGCTATGGTTCTTAAACATCTTCGCATTGCAATCGTGAGTCTCATATTGTTCACGGTCATTACCGGAATGATATACCCGCTTGCGGTAACGGGAATTGCGCAACTCATTTTTCCCGGCAAGGCGAACGGAAGTCTCATCAAACAAAACGGCAAGGTTGTCGGATCATCGTTGATTGGCCAGTCGTTCAGCAATCCGGAATATTTTTGGGGGAGGCTTTCAGCAACTGCTCCGTACGCATATAATGCCGCTGCGTCATCCGGATCGAATTATGGTCCTCTTAATCCTGCACTATTTGATGCTGTGAAGCAACGGATTCAGGCATTAAAAAAGGCTGACCCGCAAAATGCCAAATCAATTCCCGTTGATCTTGTAACAGCATCGGCAAGCGGGCTTGATCCGCACATCAGCATTGCGGCGGCGTTATACCAGCTTCCGCGTGTTGCTCGTCTTCGAGGTTTGAAGGAAGAACAGGTGCGGACGCTGATAGATCAATGCACCGACGGAAGGCAATTGAGTTTTCTCGGAGAACCGGGTGTGAATGTGTTGAAATTAAATCTCGCTCTTGATGAACTAAAACCTTTGGCGCTTTCATCGCCGTTTCCAACATCCCCGGAGAAATAATTATGACCGATCTTATTTATCTCGGAATCGTTGCAGTCCTTTTTCTTCTCACCGTCGGTTTGATGAAACTCTGCGAAGTTCTTGGACAATTTAAGTCTGGAGGAAAATGATGAACTGGCTCTATGTTATTTCAGGAATAATCTCGCTGGCTCTTTTGGTTTACTTGTTTGTTGCTTTATTAAAACCGGAGATGTTCGAATGACGGCGAACGGGATTTTTCAAATTGTATTTTACTTTGCGGTGCTCATTCTCTTAGTTAAACCGCTTGGCACATTCATGGCACATGTCTTTCAAAGAGAGAAAACATTTCTTGATCCCGTGCTTGGTCCCGTTGAACGTTTCATTTACCGCCTTGCCCGAATCAATCCGAACGAAGAGTACAATTGGAAAGAGAACGCGCTCGCTATGCTTCTCTTTAACTTTGCAGGACTTCTTGTTGTCTATGCATTGCAGCGGCTCCAGCAATTTCTGCCGTTCAATCCGCAGCGCATGTCTGCGGTCTCTTCCGATTCGGCATTCAACACTGCAGTCAGCTTTGCTTCAAATACAAACTGGCAGGGATACGGCGGCGAGACAACAATGAGCTACTTCACGCAAATGACTGGATTGACGGTTCAGAATTTTGTTTCTGCTGCAACAGGACTTGCTCTTCTTGCGCTTATCATCCGCGGTTTTGCACGCCACTCAATGGAAACACTTGGAAACTTCTGGGTTGATCTCACGCGAAGCACGCTGTACATTTTACTCCCGCTCTCTTTCGTGCTAGCATTAGTGTTAGTGTCACAAGGTGTGGTGCAAACGTTGTCTCCCTATATTTCGGTGCCGCTTCTTGAACAGATGGAACATGGCGCCCAAGGCGACACAACCGATGCGAAGATAACAGAGCAGAGAATTGCTGTGGGTCCAGCCGCTTCTCAGGTTGCAATAAAACAATTGGGTACAAATGGCGGCGGCTTTTTCAATGTCAACTCGGCGCATCCGTTCGAGAATCCGACGCCGCTTTCTGATTTTCTCGAAATGCTTTCGATTCTTTTAATTGCAGCGGCGCTCTGCTACACGTATGGTTATATGGTGAAAGATACACGTCAGGGATGGACGATTCTTGCCGTAATGATGATTATCTTTGTCGCTTTACTCGCCATCTCCGCATGGTCTGAACAAGCCGGAAATCCGGCGTTCACTAAAATGGGTATTGATCAAACGGCTTCCAGTTTTCAACCCGGCGGCAACATGGAGGGAAAGGAAGTTCGTTTCGGAATTCCGAATTCCGTGCTTTGGGAGACTGCTACAACGGCGGCGTCAAACGGCTCTGTGAATTCAATGCACGATTCGTACACTCCGCTCGGCGGGCTTGTGGCACTCGTCATGATGCATCTTGGTGAAGTGATTTTTGGCGGCGTTGGCTCCGGCCTGTACGGAATGCTTGTGTTTGTGGTTGTTGCTGTCTTCGTTGCCGGATTGCTTGTCGGACGCACGCCGGAATATCTTGGACACAAAATCGAAACGTACGAAATGAAGATGGCATCGCTTCTCATTCTCATCATGCCGATCACGGTTCTGGTGCTTACGGCAATCGCAGTTATGACCGATGCGGGTCGTTCAACAATTTTTAATCCCGGTGTACACGGTTTCAGCGAAGTGCTCTATTTGTTTTCATCGCAGGGGAACAACAACGGCAGCGCGTTTGCAGGAATCGGAGCGAACACGCCTTTCTACAATATCACCGGCGGCATTGCAATGATCATCGGGCGGTACTGGCTTGCCGTTCCGACGCTGGCGCTTGCCGGTTCTCTTGCCCAAAAGAAATTTGTTCCTCCAAGCGAAGGAACGCTGCCCACACACACTCCGCTGTTTATTTTCTGGCTCATTGCTGTTGTCGTGATCGTCGGCGCACTTAATTTTTTGCCTGCGCTGGCACTGGGTCCGATTGTAGAACATTTGATGATGCATTGAAAGAAAAAATGAAAGCACAAATTTCACACCAGAATAAAAAAGCTTTGGGCTTCAACGGCAAAATGTTCAGCCGTGCCTTGATTGATTCCCTTACTAAACTGAGCCCGCGCTCGATGGTTCGTAATCCTGTTATGTTTGTAGTCGAAGCGGGTAGCATTCTTACAACAGCATTATGGATTCAAGCGCTAAGCGGAACAGGCGAAGCGCCTGCCTGGTTTATCGGTACTGTTTCCCTCTGGCTCTGGTTCACAGTTCTCTTTGCAAATTTTTCCGAAGCGTGGGCGGAAGGGCGCGGGAAAGCACAGGCAGATGCGCTGAAGAAAGCGCGTCAGGAGATCAAGGCAAAACGATTACACGAACCATCTTTCGGTTCTTCGTACGAAGTCGTCGCGTCGGCGATGCTGCGAAAAGGAGACGTGTTTCTCGTTGAAGCAGGGGACGTCATTGCTATTGACGGAGAAGTTGTTGAAGGCGTCGCTTCGGTAGATGAAAGCGCGATCACAGGAGAAAGTGCGCCAGTCATCCGCGAATCAGGCGGAGACCGAAGCGCTGTCACCGGCGGCACGCGCGTTCTCTCCGATTGGCTTGTCGTGCGGGCATCGGCGGAGCCCGGCGGTGGTTTCCTCGATCGGATGATTCATTTAATTGAAGGAGCGAAACGCCAAAAGACTCCAAACGAAATTGCGTTGAATATTCTTCTTGCAGCATTCACAATAATTTTTCTTGTTGTCTGCGTGACTCTGCTTCCTTTTTCATTATATAGTGTCTCAACAGCCGGACACGGAACGCCGGTAACGGTGACTGTTCTTGTCGCACTCCTTGTTTGCTTGATTCCAACGACAATCGGCGGACTTCTTTCTGCTATCGGCATAGCCGGAATGGACAGGATGATTCGCCACAACGTGATTGCAACTTCCGGGCGCGCAATCGAAGCCGCAGGAGATGTGGATGTCCTTTTGCTCGACAAAACCGGAACGATTACGCTCGGAAATCGAATGGCGACTGAATTCACACCGGCTCCGGGTATTGCAAAAGAAAGGCTTGCCGATGCGGCGCAGCTTGCTTCCCTTGCCGATGAAACACCGGAAGGCAGATCAATCGTGGTTCTTGCAAAAGAAAAATATGGTCTGCGCGGCAGAGAAGTTCATGAGATCGCAGCGCATTTTATTCCGTTCAGCGCACAAACACGCATGAGCGGAGTTGACATTCAACCCGATAGCAGCAACGACAAAAGAATTATCCGTAAAGGCGCCGCCGATGCAATGAAAACATACATCGAACAACAGGGAGGAAAATTTCCATCGGCGATGCAACAGACGGTGCAGGACATCAGCCGCGTCGGAGCGACGCCGCTTGTTGTTGTGGAAAATAAGGAAGTGCTCGGCGTTATTCATTTGAAAGATATTGTCAAAGGAGGAATTAAGGAACGGTTCGTTCATCTGCGAAAGATGGGGATCAAAACCGTGATGATCACCGGCGATAATCCGCTGACCGCAACGGCAATCGCCGCGGAAGCGGGCGTTGACGATTTTCTTGCCGAGGCGAAGCCGGAAGACAAATTGAAATTGATTCGTGAATACCAGAAAGGCGGACGCCTCGTTGCGATGACCGGCGACGGAACGAACGACGCGCCAGCGCTTGCTCAGGCAGATGTTGCCGTTGCGATGAATACCGGAACGCAATCCGCGCGTGAAGCGGCGAACATGATTGACCTCGACAGCAATCCGACAAAGCTGATGGAGATTGTGGAGATTGGCAAGCAGCTTCTCATGACACGCGGTACGCTTACCACATTCAGCATCGCGAATGATGTGGCAAAATATTTTGCCATCATTCCCGCGGCGTTCGCAACAACATATCCCGTTTTGAACGCGCTGAATATTATGAAGCTCGCTACGCCGGAGAGTGCAATTCTTTCTGCCGTCATCTTCAATGCGCTCATTATTGTTGCATTGATTCCGCTTGCACTGAAAGGCGTGAAGTATCGTGCCGTCAGTGCGGTAGAATTGCTCCGAAGGCATTTGTTGATTTACGGCGTTGGCGGCGTCATTGCTCCGTTCATCGGCATTAAAATTATTGATATGATTCTTGTTGCGCTTAGATTAATATGAAGATAGACTCCACTCCCGAAGGGATTCCTTCGGAACTCTGAGGTGGAGTCCATCTTGCCGAAATAGTATATTGCCATTATGGAACCGGTAGAAGAACATCGCCCCGACCCTGATGTACTGCTCGACGCGTTGAAAAAAGAAGAAGAGCAGTCAAAGCGCGGCAAGCTGAAAATTTTCTTCGGCATGTGCGCGGGCGTCGGCAAAACGTATGAGATGCTTAAAGCGGCGCGGCAAGTGCTGGAGCAGCGTGTTGATATTGTTGTCGCGTACGTCGAGACGCATCGGCGCAAAGAAACAATGGCGCTCGTTGAAGGACTGGAGATCCTTCCCCGAAAAACAATGACGTACCGCTCGACAACGCTGGAAGAAATGGACCTTGATGCGGTGCTTGCACGAAAGCCGCGCATCGCGCTTGTTGATGAACTTGCGCACACCAATGCGCCGGGAAGCCGCCATCCGAAACGGTATCAGGACGTCATCGAATTGTTGGATAACGGAATTGATGTGTACACGACGCTCAACGTTCAGCATTTGGAAAGTCGCGCCGATACGGTAGCGCAAATTACGGGAATTCCTGTTCACGAAACTGTGCCCGATTCCATTTTTGAAATGGCTGATGAAGTCGAGCTGATTGATATTTCCGAAGAAGTGCTGCTTCAGCGTTTTGCGGAAGGAAAAGTTTATGCGCCGGACCGTGCACAATCGGCGGTGAAGAATTTTTTCCGGAAAGGAAATATTTCAGCGCTGCGCGAAATGGCGCTGCGACTGACGGCGGAACGTGTTGATCAGCAGCTTCAGGCGTACAGTACACTTAAAGCGATTCCCGGAATTTCAAAAACACGCCAGCGTCTTCTCGTCGGCATCACCGCCGATCCCGACTGCGAGCGCCTTATTCGCCTGACACGCCAGCTTGCGTACGCATCCAAATCATCGTGGGTCGCCGTGCATGTCGAAACTCCGGGCGCTTCAAACGCCGGTATTCAAGACGTATTGATGAAGCACATCAATCTTGCAAAAGAGCTTGGCGCCGAAGTGATCACAACTGCTGATAGAGATGTGGCGGCGGCATTGGTGCGTGTCGCGCACGAACAGAACGCGCGGCAAATTATTGTTGGCAGAAGTTTTCGCTCGAATATTTTCCCTTCGCACAACATCATTGATCGTTTGCTTGAGCGCAGCACCGATATTGATGTCTATGTGTCAAGCTCGCATCACGAGACGCCGCGCCGGCGCCGGCACATCTCGCTGCCGCATTTTACTTCAGAGCCGCGGCAATACATTGCAGCATTCGGAGCCATTGTTCTTGTGCTGGGAATTTGCTACCCGTTTGTAGAATTTCTCGGCTATCAAACAGTGGCACTTCTTCTGTTGATGCTGATTTCCATTCTGCCGCTGTTCATGGGAATCGGGCCCGTTCTGCTGGCGGCAACTGTGAGTGCGCTGGCGTGGGATTTTCTTTTTATCCCGCCGCAATTTACATTTGCCATCGGGAAAGCTGCCGATGTTCTGATGTTTGTTGCATACTTCGTCTTCGCCTCCGTCACGAGTATTCTCACTTCGCGCATTCGTTCTCAGGAACGGGCAGTGCGCCAGCGCGAAGAACGAACGACCGCGCTTTATAAACTGACAAAAGAACTTTCGTCTGCACGCGGGCAGGATGATGTGCTTCGTGTTGCCGTTGCAAGTCTGCGCTCGATTTTCCGTGCAGAGATCGTTGTCCTTCTCGGCGAACCCGACGGCGACATTTCCCCGACGCCGCATCCAAGCAGCACGTTCATTGTTGATGAGAAAGAGTTAGGCGTGGCGGTCTGGTCATATTGGAACGAAAAGAAAGCCGGCAGGCACACCGATACACTGCCGAATGCGCAGGCGACGTATTATCCGATCAAAGGCTCGCGCTATACGCTTGCCGTGTTCGGTATTAGAAGAAGCGATACGGCGCCGCTCGGCTTCGAGCAGGAAAATTTACTTGACAATTGCATTGCACTGATCTCGACGGCGATGGACCGTGAATTTCTGAACGAGCTGACGCGCCGGACTTCCGTGGTGGAAGAATCGGAGCGCCTGTACCAAACACTGCTCAGTTCAATTTCGCACGAGCTTCGCACGCCGATCGCTACCATCATGGGGAATGCCGAAAACCTTCAAAGCGAAAAGGTGCGCGTGAACGTTTCGATCGTTGATTCACTCCTTGCTGAAATCAAAACAGCAGCAGAGCGCCTCAACCGCCTTGTGGAAAATCTTCTCGATATGACGCGTGTCGAATCGGGCATGTTTAAGGTGAAGCTTGATTGGACGGATATTCATGATCTCTTCGCTTCCGTTCTTCGTAATGTTGCGCGCGAAACCAAAGAACATCATGTTCATATCAATGTGATGGATACTATGCCGCTCGTCCGTCTTGATTTCGGATTGATGGAACAAGTGCTGGTGAATTTGCTGTACAATGCCGCCGCATATACACCGAAAGGTTCAACCATTTCGCTCGAAGCGGAAGAGCAGAACGGCGTGTGCATTATTACCGTTTCGGATAACGGGCCGGGGTTTCCCTCCGAGGCGCTGGAGCGCGTGTTCGAAAAATTTTACCGCGTGCCCGGAACGCCGAGCGGCGGGACAGGGCTTGGACTTTCCATTGCGAAGAGTTATGTTGAAGCACACAAAGGAACGATCACTGCATCAAACCGTTTGAGCGGCGGTGCGCAATTTACAATTCGTATTCCGTCGGAAATTAAACAGATGAAACTTTTCGAATCCGAAGCATGAGCTTTCAGCCGACTATCCTTGTCATTGATGACGAACAGCAGATCAGGCGTTTGCTTGACGTGACACTTTCGTCGAATGAATACGGGGTGATTTCGGCGGCGACGGGAGAAGAAGGAATGCGGGAAGCAGCAATGCGCAGGCCGAATTTGATCATTACCGATCTCGGGCTTCCCGATGTTGACGGAAGCGAAGTCGTGCGGCGGCTTCGTGAATGGTACGACGGACCGATCATTGTGCTTTCTGTCCGCGATACCGAGCAGGAAATCGCCTCGCTGCTCGATGCAGGCGCAGACGATTACTGCATCAAACCGTTCCGCCCGTTCGAACTGCTGGCGCGGATCCGCTCAGCGCTCCGCCATCACGAAACGGCGCCAAAAGATTCCGTTGTTACATTCGGCGATGTTGTGGTGAATCTTGCCGCGCGAACCGTGACGAAATCCGGCGACGATGTCAAGCTGACCTCGCTGGAATATTCGCTCCTTGCTCTTCTTGTCCGCAACGCTGATAAAGTGCTGACTCATCACTATATTCTTGAGCAGGTGTGGGGTAAAAATTATTCTGAAGAAACCCAGTATCTTCGCATCTACATTGGTCAGTTGCGGAAAAAGCTTGAAGAGAATCCCGCCCAGCCGAAACACATCCTTACCGAATCGCGCGTCGGCTACCGATTAGTAACCAATCCTTCACCAAGCGTGTGATAGTATAAGTTCCGTCAAACCGAGTTTATCGTATCAGCGCCATTTTCTTTGTTGCACTGAACGTTCCCGCCTGAAGCCGGTAAAAATAAATGCCGGAAGCCGCGCGGGATGCATCCCATTCTGCGCTGTACGTTCCGGCACGCTGCTTTTCATTCACGAGTGTTGCAATCTCTCTTCCAAGCGCATCAAACACTTTCAACGTTACAAATGCAGCCATTGGTAATTGATAATTGATAGTTGTTTTTGGGTTGAACGGGTTCGGGAAATTCTGGCTCAACGAAAAAACTGCTGGAGGAATATCGCTGCTCGCAAGAACTCCCTTCATCATCCATCCGTCCGGATCAATTGCCGCCGATGTTATTGTTCGCGGCACGCCCACAGTAAATGTTTGTTGTAACGAATCATTGAACACGGTTACTGTTGTATCCCAGTTTTCTCCGCTAAAACGAATATCAACGGGCATGGTGAAGAAAACGGGATTTGTTCCTCCAAATTGCTTCAGTGTTATTTCCACAATGCCGTTGTGCTGCGACCAGGAATATAAGTAGCGCGGATAATTCTCTCCGTAAATCCATTCATCAAAAAAATAACTGAGGTTTTTCCCGGAAACCTTTTCGCACGCTGATTCAAAATCGTGTGTTGATGCCGTTGCGTACCTCAGCGAAGAATTCTGCGCGTATTCATATATTGCGCGGAAGAAAACACTGTCTCCCAAAACATGACGAAGCATGTGAAGCACCAGCGCCCCCTTTTCATAGATCAGCGGATTGTTAAAAAGAGTCCGTGCGCTCGATGTATCCGGAACTCCGATGCGCCCCGACGCGGTGAGCGCCGCCGTCAGTTGTGCGCGGATGAAATTCCAGTATGCGTCCATTCCGTATTTTTTTTCACGAAATAGTGCCACCGAGTACACAGCGAATCCTTCGTTCAACCACAGGTCTGACCACGTGCGGCAGGTGATCATATCACCGAACCACTGATGCGCCATCTCGTGAGCAAGCGTTTCTTCATCGAACGTGCCGTCGGTCGTTGTTCCGATAGATGTCAGCGTTTGGTGTTCCATTCCGCCGCTTCCGAATTCCGCCACGCCGTATTTTTCTTTGATGAACGGATACAGCCCGTACAATTCAGAATAGATAGAAAGCATGTCAACCATTGAAGGAAGTTCTGCTCTTGCATTCACTTCATGTTCCGGCAGAACGAAATTCTGAATCTCCATTGAATCGTTCGCTGAGTAACGGAACCAATTTGAAAAGCGGGCGTAATTGGTAATGGCAAGCGAGATGAGATACGAAGCGATTGGGTATCGCTCTTGCCAATGATATGTTTTTTTCGCACTGGCAGTTGTTTCGGACACGAGAATTCCTTCCGAACCGGCGACAAGATTTGAATCGCACGTCACAATGATGTCGGCGGAATCTGCTTTGTCGCCGGGATCGTCTTTGCAGGGCCACCAATCGTGTGCGCCGTATGGTTCGGAAAGAGTCCAAACCCACGGAACGCCGTTGTGTGAGCTGAAGACAAAACTGCCGAAACCCGTTGCAACCGGACTTCCTCTATAATAAATTTCTGCAGAAATTTTTTCTCCGCGCCGGTACGTCCGGTCAAGTGTAATAGAAAATGAGCTTGCATATTGAATAAACGGCGTTTGCGCACCGTTCATGATCACCGAATCAATGTGCATGGTGTTCATCAGGTCGAGCGTGAGTTGAGAAGCGCTGTCGGCGGTACAGATTCCGGTTACTGTCACATCTCCTTCGAGCGATTGGGGAGAAGTCTCTACGTTCAGTCTAAGCTGGTAGTATGTGACATCGAACCATTTGCTTGCTTCGCTGTGAATCTGCGCACTGCTGTACGAAACAGCAGTTAATAGAAGTACACATACTATATTAAATCGAAAGCCCGCCTTGTCAAAGTTCCGAACCTTGACAAGGCTTAGCCGCACAAGTACGATGACAAAGCAAGAAGTCATAAAATATGAATTCATTGTACCCACTTTGTGAAAGAGAATCAAGAATGTAGGGCGAGATTCCATCTCGCCAGCCGGATTGGGAATTCGGCTTACAATTGCTTGAACTTCCTTGCGTAATCTTGTACCTTCTTGATAAGCAATTTAATGTTGAAAGGAAGAACTTCATGACAATATTTAGTGTGAAGAACGCACCGCCTGCGGAGAAAATGAACGGCAGCCTGTCTATTCACGATATCCGCAAGTATGTCGTCGGCATTGATGAGCCGGTGCCGCTGCTTGACGGTTCACACCGTCCGTACATTAATCTTGATAACGCCGCCAGCACGCCGACGATTTCGCTTATCACCGATAAAGTCAATGATTTTCTCCGGTGGTACAGCAACGTTCATCGCGGCACAGGATTCAAATCCAAACTATCATCATGGGTCTTTGAAGAAGCGCGGGATATTATTGCGGATTTTGTTCACGCTGATCTTTCCGACAGCGTTGTTCTTTTCTGTAAGAATACGACAGAGGCAATCAACAAACTTGCCCACCGGTTTCCGTTCAAGCGCGGCGATATCGTGTTGACTTCGGTGATGGAACATCATTCCAACGAATTGCCGTGGCGTAAAGTTGCGCACGTCGTTCACATTGATGTTACTCCGGATGGAAGAATTGACGAGGAAGATTTTCAAAAGAAGCTCGCACAGTATGGCTCGAAAGTAAAGCTTGTTGCCGTCAGCGGCGCTTCGAATGTTACCGGCATCATCAACCCGGTTCACACATACGCGCGCTGGGCGCATCACGTTGGCGCTCAAATTCTCGTTGACGCGGCTCAGCTTGCGCCGCACCGTCCGATTGATATGAAGGCGAAAGACGATGCCGAGCAGATGAAACACGGCGCCAAAGGCGACATTGATTATCTTGCCTTATCAGCTCACAAGATGTACGCACCGTTCGGTGTCGGTGTGCTTGTGGGACGAAGAAAAATATTCGAACAGGGCGATCCCGAATATGTCGGCGGCGGAACTGTTGATATTGTGAATCTGGAAGATGCGTATTGGACTGACCTTCCCGACAAAGAAGAAGCGGGCACGCCGGATATTGTCGGCGCGGTTGCGCTGGCGCAAGCGATTCGTGTGGTGCAATCCATCGGCTGGGACGCGATTATCGAACACGAAGCAATGCTGACGAAATATGCGCTGGAGAAGCTTGAAAAAATTTCCGGCGTTGTGTTATATGGCGATAAAAATCCCAATACTGCAGCTCAACGGCTCGGCGTGCTGACATTCAACGTGAATGACCTCCCGCACGCACTCGTCGCCTCAATTCTCAGTTATGAATGGGGAATCGGAACGCGCAACGGATGTTTCTGCGCGCATCCGTACGTGAAATGTTTGCTCCATGTTGACGAAAAAGAAGCGAAGGAAATGGAAGAGCACATTCTTCGCCGTGACCGTTCAACGCTTCCGGGATTTGTCCGCGCGAGCTTTGGAATTTATAATACCACAGAAGAAGTTGACGTTCTCGCTGAGGCGCTTGCGGCAATTGCACAGGGGAAATTCCGTGAAGGATATGTGCTGAACAAAGAGCGCGGCGAATATTACCGCAACGATGTAGAAGAAAAATTTGAAAAATACTTTCAATTAAGCTGAGAAAACCGAATGGCGATTGATCCGAAGAAACTCTCTCTTTCCACAAAAGCAATTCACGGAAGAAAACTTCACCCGTATCAGGGACCCGTTTCGCTTCCCATCTACCAGACTTCGACGTACCGTTTTAAAAATTCCGACGATGCGATTCGTTACGCGAACGGCGATCCGTCGGTGTATGTGTATACGCGCTACCATAATCCGACGGTGCATGATGTAGAAGAGAAAATTGCGCTGATGGAAGACGGGGAAGCGGCGGCGCTTTTTGCTTCAGGAATGGCGGCAATTTCAACAGCAATTCTTTCGTTCGTTCATGCGGGTGAAGAATTGATCAGCACGCCCGCGCTTTACGGAGGCACGTACCGGTTTTTCCGCGACGTTTTGCCGAAGAGCGATATTGGGGTAAGGTATATGAATCCGGCGAAGCTTTCTGATTTGGCTGGGCTTATCACTCCTAAAACCCGGCTTGTTTATTTCGAAACGCCAACCAATCCCACACTTGCGCTTGTTGACATCGCTCAGGTGGTGAATGAAGTGAAGAAAGCGGAAAAGAAATTCCGTACGCACATTTACACAATGATTGACAATACATTTGCAACGTGTTTCAATCAAAAGCCGTTCGGTTTCGGTGTGGACATCATTGTTGAGAGCGCGACAAAATATCTTGGCGGGCACAGCGATATTCTTGCCGGTGTTGTTGTTGCGTCGGAAAAAATTATTTCGGAAGTGAAAACCTCTGCGAAGTATTACGGCGGCTGTGCTGATCCGTTCATGGCATATTTACTTTTCCGCAGTCTCAAAACTTTTGAGTTGCGTGTTGAGCGTCAGAACGAAAACGCGTTCGCGCTGGCAGCGCGATTAGAAAAACATCCGAAAGTTCTTCGGGCGATTTATCCCGGACTCAAATCGCATCCGCAATATGAACTGGCGCGCAAACAAATGTCAGGATTCGGCGGAATGGTGACGATTGAAGTGAGAGGCGGTGTAAAAGCGGCGGTAAAAGTGTGCGATTCGCTTGCCATTGCCGTGAATGCAATGTCGCTCGGCGGTGTTGAAACGCTTGTCAGCATTCCCGTTTATTCTTCACACGTTCACATGTCAAAGAAAGAATTGGACAATCACGGCGTTACGCCCGGTATGATTCGTATTTCTGTCGGTGTTGAAGGCATCGGAGATTTGATCGCCGATTTCGAACAAGCGTTGAAGAAAATTTAATGCGTCTTCGAAAAATACAACAAGAAACAGAAGATGGATTCCACCTCTAAGGCGGAATCCATCTCTTAATAGCTAAGAGAATAAAAAATGAAAAGAATTTTGTTGTTGTGCCTTGCCGTGCCGTTTCTTTCCTACTCACAAAACGTCACTATTCCCGCATACTTTAACGTTGACAGCACGTTGTCAGCCAAGCTTCAGAATATTGTTGCAGATCTCGGCTTGGATAAAGATTTCGATGTTGGCGAAGACGGAATAGAACAGATTTCGTTTGCCGTCGTTGACTTTACCGGCGGCACGCCCCGCTTAGGCGGCGTTCATTTCGATAATTTTATTTACCCGGCGTCGGTTTATAAAATGTATGTGGCGGCAGAAGTGCTTGATCAGGTTTCGCAAGGAAAATATTTTTTGACAAGCCCGTTCATTGTCAAATCGCCGAACGATGTTGATAAATCGCCTGAGCTTGCGTGGGATCCGCGCCCGCTTTTGAAGAACGGCGATACCGTCACGGTCAATTATTTGCTCGATTTGATGATCACCCGCAGTGACAATTCAGCGGCAAATTGTTTGATTGATCTGGCACGGAGAGAAAATATCAATGCTCTTATTCACAAGTATGGTTGGAACGGAAGCGAAGTGACACGAAAATTTTTAGGCCGCGCGTACGAAGATTCCGGCTATGCAGCAATCCGCGGGACAGAAACGTGTGCGCTCCACGCCGCAGATTTTATGTACCGTATTTATACCAATCAATTGGTGAATCCGTGGGTCAGTATGCAGATGAAAGCGTTGCTTGGAAGACAACTCGACACGACGAAATTATCAACCGGACTTCCTGCCAATGTCATGTTCTATCATAAAACCGGATGGTATTCTTATTGGACGAATGATGTTGGAATTGTTGACGACGGAACTGTACGGTACGTCATTGCATGTTTTCTGCCCGTTGAAGAAGATTTGGCTCGGCCGAAAATGAAAGAGCTTTCAAGCAAAGTGTACGATTTGATTCGGAAAGAAAACAAAGAGAAATAAAATTGTTGTTCACTATCGCACAAAAATGAAAAAGCCTCTGACTAATTTCAGAGGCTTTTTTTGTAGCGGGGACAGGACTTGAACCTGTAACCTTCGGGTTATGAGCCCGACGAGCTACCAATTGCTCCACCCCGCGATGAATGTCTATTAATATAATGAAATCGGCAGGGTAAGTCAAGAATTTCAGTGTGCAACGACGGCGCGCTGAAAAATGTATACTGAATGGAAATTTTTGCTCTTGATTTCCACAAACAAACTCGGTATTCTTTGCTCACAGTAAATTCAGTTGCAATGAGAAAATGAGCATAATGGTTCGCAGCCAATGAAAACTATAGCAACAATTTTTGGAACGCGCCCCGATACAATCAAAATGGCGCCTGTTATTGTTGAACTTCAGAAATATCCTGAGGAGTTCCGCACGTTCAACATTGCCACAGCGCAGCACAGACAAATGTTAGATCAGGTTCTTTCGGTTTTCAATATTACGCCCGACCTTGACCTCAACATCATGTTGCCGCAGCAATCGCTCGCGCAAATCACCAGCAATATTATGTCAAAATTAGACGAGGCGTTGTCTGAAGCAAAACCGGATTTAGTGTTGGTGCAGGGGGATACAACAACAACATTTGTCGGAAGTCTTGCGGCTTTTTATCATAAAATACCTGTCGGTCATCTTGAGGCTGGATTGCGCACGAACGATAAGTTCAATCCGTTTCCGGAAGAAATTAACCGACGCTTAACAAGTGCCGTTACCGATCTTCATTTTGCACCAACGGCGAGTGCAAAAAAAGCGCTTCTTAAAGAGCATATTGTTCCCGCATCAATTTTTATCACAGGTAACACGGTGATTGATGCATTGCTCGCTGCGGTTGATCCGGATTATAGTTTCAACGATATTTTGTTGCAGCGCGTTGTTGAAGAAAAAAAACGAGACGGGAAAAATATTGTTCTGATTACAACCCACCGGCGGGAAAACTGGGGCGAGCCGATGACGGATATTTGTTCTGCTATTAAAAAACTTTCCGTGCACTATCCTAAATTAAATTTTGTGTTCCCTGTTCACCTCAATCCCGTTGTTCGCGGAATTGTCTTCCCGATATTGCAGGGATTGAGTAATGTATTTCTTATTGAGCCGTTGGAATATAAATCATTCGTGAATGTGATGAATTACAGTCATCTTCTACTGACCGACTCAGGCGGTGTGCAGGAAGAGGCGCCTTCTCTCGGTAAGCCGGTGCTTGTGATGCGTAAAGTGACGGAGCGACCCGAAGCAGTCAAAGCGGGAGCGGTGAAACTTGTCGGGATGAATTCAGAGATTATATTTAAAGAAGCCGCATCGTTGATAGACCATCCGAAAAAGTACAAAGCGATGGCTTCCGTTGTGAATCCTTATGGAGATGGGAAAGCCGCACAACGCACGGTTGCCGCCATACGGTATTTCTTTGGTATGGCAAAAAAACGCCCGAAGGATTTTATTCCACGAAGGGCATGAAGAAACACGAATGCTTGATACACCGATGAAGTTTCTTTATATTTTTACATCTGCTGTTGACTTTTCATAATGTAAATGAAAAAACTTTCCATTCTCATTTCTAACGATGACGGAATTGACGCTCAGGGCATTAAAGCTTTGGCTGATGCATTGAGGACGATTGCCGATGTTACCATTGTTGCGCCCGACAAACAACAGAGCGCTGTCGGTCATGCGATAACCGTCAACACACCTTTGCGCGTTCGGAAAGTTGAGCGCGACGGAGTTTTTTTCGGTTACGCTGTTGATGGAACGCCAGCCGATGCCGTAAAGCTTGCTGTTCGTTCGATCATGAAAGAGCCGCCGCATCTGATCGTGTCGGGAATTAATCATGGTTCAAACACGGCGATCAGCGTGTTGTATTCCGGAACTGTGTCTGCGGCAACCGAAGGTACAATTCTCGGAATTCCGTCGTTCGCAATTTCCTTAACAACATTTGCCGAAGCTGATTTTTCCTTTGCCGCCTTGTTCGCTCAGCGGCTTGCACTTATGATTGCTGACCGGGGAATGCCGAAGGGAACACTGTTGAATGTCAATGTTCCCGCTGTGCCTGCGTCTGAAATTCGCGGAGCGGTGATCACAAAACAGGGTAAGTCTGTATGGAACGATGAATTTGAACGGCGTCACGATCCGAGTAACCGGGAATATTTTTGGCTGAAGGGCGATTTACTCGAGCTTGATGTTGATGATGATATTGATCAGCGGGCGATTCTCAATAACAAAGTTTCTATTACACCACTTCACTACGATCTCACGGATTATACAATGTTCGAAACAATGAAAACGTGGGATATCAATTCTCTTTTATAGATTAATGAACAGGAGTAACTATGCGAATCGGAATATTGACGGGAGGCGGCGACGTTCCCGGTCTCAATCCATGTATTAAAGCAGTTGTGTACCGCGCTGCAGATGCCGGCGCAGAGGTAGTCGGTTTTCGAAGAGGGTGGGGAGGCTTGCTGAATTATAATGTTGACGATCCGGTGACGCAGCAAGATTGGGCAATGCTTCTGACAAAACAAAGCACACGCACCATTGATCGTTCGGGCGGAACATTCATTCACACTTCACGCACCAATCCAGGGAAAGTTCGCTGGAGCGAGATTCCAAAATTTTTGCAGGACCCGAAGCATCCGCCAAAAGACGGCGACGCGCCCGCAGATTTTACGCCGCACATTCTGCGCGTGCTGGCACATCTTAAAATTGACGTGATGATTACAATCGGCGGCGATGACACTCAAAGCTATGCTGTGCGATTGCATGAAGAGGGATTTCCCGTCATTGCGGTTCCCAAAACGATGGATAACGATGTGTACGGTACCGATTATTGCATCGGATTTTCTACGGCAGTGACACGCAGCGTTGAGTTCATTACGAACCTTCGTACTTCGGCGGGGTCGCATGAACGTATCGCGGTGGTAGAATTGTTCGGAAGAAATTCCGGAGAAACATCTCTCATCTCCGCGTACCTTGCCGGCGTTGACCGTGCAATTATTTCGGAAGAGCATTTCGACCCCGAGAAACTTGCTAAATTTTTGATGGATGACAAAAAAAATAATCCGAGCAATTACGCCATCATGACGATTTCTGAAGGTGCTCAAATGATCGGCGGTAAAATTGTTGAGTACGGTCAGCAAGATGCGTATGGTCATAAAAAATTAGGAGGGATAGGGCAAATTACCGGAGAAGCTATCCAGAAGATTACCGGGGCGCATATCATTTATCAGCAAGTAGCGTATTTGATGCGCAGCGGCGAGCCTGATGCATTGGATAGGATGGTTGCTATCAGTTATGCAAATCTGGCGACAGATTTGGTTTTGAAAAAACAGTACGGTTTGATGGTAGCACTGCGCGAAGGAAAATATCAGGTCGTTCCTATCAACACACTGACGCAAGGCACAAAGCGTGTAGATGTAGACGAACTCTACGACGTAGAAAATTATAAGCCCAAAGTCAGCAAAGTTTTAGGTAAGCCGATGTTTTTGTACTGAGAGGAGATACGAGGTTAGAGTTTCGAGTTTTAAAAATCGCGAGCTGCGAATCCCGAAACTCTAACCTCAATTCAACACTGCTGAAGAAAAACTTAACCGAAGTGTATTGGTCTTTTCCGACGTGTGCACAGCGTCTATCCGGAAAAGGCTGAGAATATTTGCAACTCCGATGTACGCTTCCCAGTACGGTTTCCATTTGTTTTGAATTGGAAGATACGACGAGCTGTTCCAGAGATTGGCAGCGCTTGCACCAGTAATAATTTGAATACCGCTTCCCTCGCTCCACTTTTTGCCGAAGAACCCAAGGGGAAGCCACTGCCAATTATGCTCGGCTTGGAATGCAAAATATTTTTGTCCCATCAAATCGTACGGCTGAATTCCTTTTAACATTCCTGCCGGTGAATAAAAAGAATATGCTGAAGACGGCGTGTAGAGATGCTGAATGCCGAAATTTCCGGAAATAATTCCACCTTCTGCCGCAAAAAAGAAATAAGGCGCGCTGAACATTGTTGAATAAAACGAGCTGAGCCGGAGATTTCCATAAAATGAAAGTTGTTGATAATTGAAATCACTGCCAAGTGCTTGATGGGAAATTTTTCCAGAAATGAAGATCAGATTCGTACTCTGCAAAGGAAATGGCCACATTCCGTACGGCATGTAGCCGAATTGAAACTGTATCCTATTGTCATTCCCTTCTGTGATTGCAGGGTTGATACGCCGGTTTTTCTTCAGCGCAATAAACGAATTCCCGGGAAGAGAGCGCTGCCGCTCTGCGGTTGCATAAATTTTTAAAAAGAGAACATCGGTAAAATATTTGTCAACACCTACGTTGAAACCGGTCGTTTTGAGATAATTGAAATAATCTGCTCCTGTGAGAGTAAAGCCGATAGAGTTGATTGTTTTTGAAATTAAAGGCGAAGTTTGCCACGGACGGATTTTGTTCCACACGTTGATGTCAATTCTATCCAAGTGATCATCGCCGAGATTGTAGCCGCCGCCGATTTTCCATTCAAATTGTTTTGCACCTGTTGCATACGATGCTTCGCCGTTGTAAAAGAAATCGGATTCCATTTTATCGATATCAAAAAACACGCCGGGAGAAATTCCTTCCACGCGATTGTTGTGCAGTATTCCGTAATTCCAGAGCGCGCTTGCCGCAGAGCCAAAAAAGCTTTTCGTAGTATCCGACGACGAAGAAGAAAATCCAGCCGCGCCTAATGCAACCTTCGGCTGAAGAACTTTATCAAGCGTTTGTGTGCTGTCTAATTTCGCAAAAGCAATTTTCTCATTCGAAGTGAGCGGCAGCGGTCGCAGCGAGTCCATTGCAGCAGAACTGATTTCCGGCGGTGCAGTTTTCGGCTTGTAAGTGAGATTGGCAGGATTGGGCGCGGCTTTTGTCTTCCAGTATCGCTGCAGTTTTGAAGCTGGCTTCGTTGTGTCTGTTGTGTAACCGCCATAAGTTGAACGCCGGGCATTTTTGATCGAATCAGGAATTGTGCCGTTCACTTTGCATGTGCTTGCAGAAAAAGTCTCGGAAACTTCCATCGGCTCCATACTGATCAATCCGCCCAAGGCGCTTAATTCTCCACCGATGTCGAATTCAGAATACTGCGGAATCCAGAATCCGTTGTATTTCGCATACGCCTGCTGGATCTTAATGAAGAAATTCTTCACAAGTGGAATGCTCCATCCTTCATTCGATTCAACATCAGCGCCGATGAGAGCGTACGTTGCATCATCAATAATGATCGTTCCCTTCATCAGCGGGACTACAGAAGAACGTGGGATAATTTGGATGGTGTGAGAAACTTCGTTCCCTGCAACTTTCGAATTCAACAATTTGAAATCATAATAATCAAAAGCGTTGTCAGCCAAAGGAAAGATGAGATTGCTTTTGCTTCTTCCCACCTTAAAATTTAGTTCGCCATTCACAAAAAAAAGTGAAAGCCCGATATTCATGCTGATGGGCATCGGCCGATTCTTAATATTCTCCGTCTTGTGTGTGGAAAGAATGAATTCTTTATTCATTTTTCCTTTTTCATAAATCTGCTTTACGAACTTCTCATCAATCATCGCTATGCGCCCGCCGGAGTAGAGAATATCTTTTTTATACGCAGTAACGTCATAATTTTTCAGTCCCGCATAATTTTTCTCTCTGCGTTTGATTGCTTCTCGCATAATTTCCATTGCCGGATCTTCATCATCGCTGTTGATTGTCACTTCGGGCATTTGAATTGCTGCCGGTTGTAATGCAATGGCTACTTCTTGTTCGTCCGGAGCGCGTGCGGTAATTTGTTTGCTGTTGTAGCCGACGTACGTCACAAGCAATGAATAGGAACCGGGGGAAAGTTCTAAAACAAATCTCCCTTCTTTATTTGATGAAGTAACAATATCCGATTGCTCAACGCGAATAGTTGCATACGGAAGAACTTGATGAGTTGAATCATCTGTAACAACGCCGTGAATTTTGTAGGTTTGAGAGTAGAGGAGGAAAGGAAACAACAATAGAAAATATTTCATGGGATGCCTCAGTCGGTGAGAAGCAATAACGCCTACTAAAATAATTCATCCATAGTGAAAAAACAAGAAACAAAAGAGAGGTAGAGAGCGCTTATAACCTTATCGGCACATGTGTTTCTATTAAGGCGGGAATTCTTAATGAACAAGGAAAATAGATTGAAATTAACAGACAAATCTCTTGACATCAAGGCGTTAAGTTCGTATATTAAAAGCCCGTTAAGAAACGGATGTTTCTATTAAGAGATGAGTTCTTTGAAATTGTGTGCACAGCTTCAATAATCAATGCTTCAAGGTTTTAACCTTGGTTAATTTGATAATGCCAAGTAAATCAAATTCGAAGTTGATAACTCAGTTTTTCTGAATTACAACGGAGAGTTTGATCCTGGCTCAGGACGAACGCTGGCGGCGTGCCTAACACATGCAAGTCTGGGAGAATTGGGTAGCAATATCCATAGTAAACCGGCGCACGGGTGAGTAATCTGTAGGTAACCTGCCCTTTGGTCTGGGATAACCCCGCGAAAGCGGTGCTAATACCGGATGATGCAGCGGCTCCGCATGGAGATGTTGTTAAACCCCGAGCAATTGGGGGCCAATGGATGGGCCTGCATCCCATTAGGTAGTTGGTGAGGTAACGGCTCACCAAGCCTACGATGGGTAGCTGATCTGAGAGGATGATCAGCCACACTGGAACTGAGACACGGTCCAGACTCCTACGGGAGGCAGCAGTGAGGAATATTGCGCAATGGACGAAAGTCTGACGCAGCGACGCCGCGTGAAGGATGAAGGCCCTTTGGGTCGTAAACTTCTGTAGAGAGGGAAGAATGTGGTGCTTCAGCGCCATTGACGGTACCTCTAAAGTAAGGATCGGCCAACTACGTGCCAGCAGCCGCGGTAATACGTAGGATCCGAGCGTTGTCCGGAATCACTGGGTGTAAAGGGAGCGCAGGCGGATTTTCAAGTCGGTGGTGAAATCTTACAGCTCAACTGTAAAACTGCCTCCGATACTGAAGATCTTGAGTGTGGAAGAGGGCGATGGAATTCATGGTGTAGCGGTGAAATGCGTAGATATCATGAAGAACACCAGTTGCGAAGGCGGTCGCCTGGTCCACTACTGACGCTCATGCTCGAAAGTGTGGGGAGCAAACAGGATTAGATACCCTGGTAGTCCACACCTTAAACGATGAATACTTGGTGTCGGGTCGTAAGGCTCGGTGCCAAAGCTAACGCATTAAGTATTCCACCTGGGAAGTACGATCGCAAGGTTGAAACTCAAAGGAATTGACGGGGGCCCGCACAAGCAGTGGAGCATGTGGTTTAATTCGATGCAACGCGAAGAACCTTACCTGGGTTTGAAAGGCAAGATTTTAGCCGATGAAAGTCGGTTACCCGCAAGGGGTCTTGTACAGGTGCTGCATGGCTGTCGTCAGCTCGTGCCGTGAGGTGTTAGGTTAAGTCCTGCAACGAGCGCAACCCCTACATTTAGTTGCCATCAGGTAATGCTGGGCACTCTAAATGGACTGCCTACGCAAGTAGTGAGGAAGGTGGGGATGACGTCAAGTCCTCATGGCCCTTACACCCAGGGCCACACACGTGCTACAATGGGCGCTACAAAGGGCAGCAATACCGCAAGGTGGAGCCAATCCCAAAAAAGCGTCCTCAGTTCGGATTGAGGGCTGCAACTCGCCCTCATGAAGCTGGAATTGCTAGTAATCGTAGATCAGAACGCTACGGTGAATACGTTCCCGGGCCTTGTACACACCGCCCGTCAAGCCATGGAAGCTGAGGGTACCCGAAGCCGCTGCGCTAACCGCAAGGAAGCAGGCGTCTAAGGTAAAATCAGTGACTGGGGCTAAGTCGTAACAAGGTAGCCGTATCGGAAGGTGCGGCTGGATCACCTCCTTTCTAAGGAGTATTCTTGAGCGATCAAGAAACAATCAACTTAGAATAATTTTCCTTGACGGTGTTGGTTTCTGACTGTGCACACATTATTTTTTAACATCTGAAACTGACCATGGGCCTATAGCTCAGTTGGTTAGAGCGCACGCCTGATAAGCGTGAGGTCAGTGGTTCAACTCCACTTAGGCCCACGCATCAACGGCGACACCAACAAGGCTATGGGGCTATAGCTCAATTGGGAGAGCGCCTGGTTTGCAACCAGGAGGTTACCGGTTCGATCCCGGTTAGCTCCACCAACATTTTTGTTGTAGATGTTCTTTGACAATCAGGAAGAAATTTGCAAGCGAGTGTAAGTCGTTGTGGCACATTTGTGTCATGAACAAAAGCATTCCAATGCAAATCTCAAGATACCAAAGCATTGAAGCATAGATTTACTTTCCAACAAGTTTATTGATGCACCGATTCTACGTGTGTGTTCAATAAAAGATTTTTTGGTTAAGTTACTAAGAGTATGCGGAGGATGCCTTGGCACGAGAAGGCGATGAAGGACGTGGCTACCTGCGAAAAGCTTCGGAGAGGCGGTAACAGCCTGTGACCCGGAGGTGTCCGAATGGGGCAACCCTTCCCGAGTAATGTCGGGAAACACCGCGCTGAATTCATAGGCGTGGATGAGCAAACTGGGAGAAGTGAAACATCTCAGTAACCCAAGGAAGAGAAAGAAATTCGATTTCCCTAGTAGCGGCGAGCGAAAAGGAAACAGTCTAAACCGTACGGCACATTCAAGGATGCAACCGTTGTGCCGTTGGTGTTGCGGGACCTTTCGACTGGATTGCATGACAGTCAAGGAGTAAGAAATCATTTTGTTAGCTGAATTTTCTGGAAAGTTGAACCACAGAAGGTGATAGTCCTGTAGGCGAAAACAAAATGACTCCTGAAGGGATCCCAAGTAGTACGGAGTAAGTGAAATTCTGTACGAATCTGCCAGAACCATCTGGTAAGACTAAATACTCTCTCGTGACCGATAGTGAACAAGTACCGTGAGGGAAAGGTGAAAAGAACTCCTAACAGGAGAGTGAAATAGTACCTGAAACCGCATACTTACAAACGGTCGGAGCAATTCCGTTGATGCTTGCATTGACGGAAGAGTGACGGCGTGCCTTTTGCTTAATGAGCCTACGAGTTGCTCGTGCGTTGCAAGGCTAATCAGCTCAGCTGAGAAGCCGTAGCGAAAGCAAGTCCTAATCGGGCGAATCAGTAACGTGCGGCAGACGCGAACCCGTGTGATCTACCCTTGGTCAGGATGAAGTGGCGGTAAAACGCCATGGAGGTCCGCACTGTTGTGGGTTGAAAACCGCTCGGATGAACTGAGGGTAGGAGCGAAAGACCAATCAAACTCGGAGATAGCTCGTACTCCCCGAAATAGCTCTAGGGCTAGCCTCATGTTATAGTATCACGAAGGTAGAGCACTGATTGGGCTAGGGTCGTCACAACGATACCAAACCCAGACAAACTCCGAATAGCGTTGATACGTTTCATGGGAGTCAGGCGGCGAGAGATAAGTTCCGTTGCCAAAAGGGAAACAACCCAGACCGCCAGCTAAGGTCCCAAAATCGAAATTAACAGAGAAAGGATGTTGAGTTGCTCAGACAACTAGGATGTTTGCTTAGAAGCAGCAACCATTTAAAGAGTGCGTAATAGCTCACTAGTCAAGCGACTTAGCGCCGACAATTATCGGGACTAAATTTCGTACCGAAGCTGCGGACTCCATCATTCGTGATGGACGTGGTAGGGGAGCATTCCATTTGCATTGAAGGTGTGGTGTAAGCCATGCTGGAGCGGATGGAAACGCAGATGTAGGCATAAGTAACGATAAGAGAAGTGGAAAACTTCTCCACCGAAAATCTAAGGTTTCCTGAGCAACGTTAATCGTCTCAGGGTTAGTCGAATCCTAAGGTGAGGCCGAAAGGCGTAACCGATGGAAAACAGGTTTAATATTCCTGTACCTGCTTGTAGTTGTTTGATTATAAGGAGTGACGCAGAAGTGAAGTCCAGCCACCTGCTGGCTTAGGTGGTTTAACCGTGTAGGGAGAATGTGTAGGCAAATCCGCACGTTCGTTAATCCCGAGGCGGGAACAGGGTGCCCGTAAGGGCCACAACTGGACCTAATCAGGCTGCCGAGAAAAACTTCGTATAAGAGACTGCAGACAGATCGTACCGCAAACCGACACAGGTAGATGGGATGAATATTCTAAGGTGCTCGAGTGAGCCGTGGTTAAGGAACTCGGCAAACTGACCGCGTAACTTCGGGATAAGCGGTGCCCATAGTATGTGAGGGTGTACAATACCAAGCAGAATTGGGTCGCAGTGAAACGGGCCAAGCGACTGTTTAACAAAAACACATGTCTCTGCTAAGACTTTAAGTCGAAGTATAGGGACTGACACCTGCCCGGTGCTGGAAGGTTAAGGAAGGGAGTCAATTCCGCGCAAGCGGAACGAAGCCCCCGACCGAAGCCCCAGTAAACGGCGGCCGTAACTATAACGGTCCTAAGGTAGCGAAATTCCTTGTCGGGTAAGTTCCGACCTGCACGAATGGTGTAACGATTTGGTCACTGTCTCAACCACGGGCTCGGTGAACTTGTGGTACCGGTGAAGACGCCGGTTACCCGCATATGGACGGAAAGACCCTATGCACCTTTACTGCACCCTACTATTGGGTTCGGACAAAGCATGTGTAGCATAGGTGGGAGGCTGTGAAGCCGGAGCGCTAGCTTCGGTGGAGCCAACAGTGAAATACCACCCTTGCTTTGTTGGAATTCTAACCTCGTTCCGTAATCCGGGATAGGAACAGTGGTAGGCGGGTAGTTTGACTGGGGCGGTCGCCTCCTAAAATGTAACGGAGGCTCTCAAAGGTTCCCTCAGCATGGTTGGTAATCATGCGTCGAGTGTAAAAGCACAAGGGAGCTTGACTGCGAGACCTACAAGTCGAGCAGGTACGAAAGTAGGATTTAGTGATCCGATGGTTGCGCGTGGAAGCGCCATCGCTCAAAGGATAAAAGGTACGCTAGGGATAACAGGCTGATCTTGCCCAAGAGTTCATATCGACGGCAAGGTTTGGCACCTCGATGTCGGTTCATCGCATCCTGGGGCTGGAGAAGGTCCCAAGGGTTTGGCTGTTCGCCAATTAAAGCGGTACGTGAACTGGGTTCAGAACGTCGTGAGACAGTTCGGTCCCTATCCTATGCGGGCGCAGGAAACTTGAGGAGTGTCGTTCTTAGTACGAGAGGACCGGAATGAACGGACCGACGGTGTATCTGTTGTCACGCCAGTGGCATTGCAGAGTAGCCACGTCCGGATGGGATAAGCACTGAAAGCATCTAAGTGCGAAACCCGCTCCAAGATTAGGTTTCCCTGGTGCAGCAATGCACCACTAAAGACTCCAAGGAGATGACTTGGTTGATAGGCTGCAGATATAAGTCCGGTAACGGACGAGTCGAGCAGTACTAATAAGTCGTGCGACTTGCCAATATTTTTTATTGAACACAACGTTGGTGCATCAATAATCTTATCGGAAAGTTGAAAACCCGCCGCTCTATGGCGGGAAGCGCTCAAATTCTATGCTGATGTTAGGTATCTTTTCAGCCAAAGGCAGATCGGCCTTTGGTTGACCTGATTGTAATGTTACATTCAGGTGTCTTTGTCGCGGGTGTTACACCTCTTCCCATTCCGAACAGAGTAGTTAAGCCCCGCGGAGCCGATGGTACTATACTGGTGACGGTATGGCAGAGTAGGTCGATGCCTGATTTTTATTTTAAGTCCCGTTCCGCTTTTGCGGGCGGGACTTTTTTATATTTACCGGCTGAATAGAAATTCATACTCGTTATGACGACCATTCTCATTACCGGTGTCGGCGGTTTTGCCGGCAGCCATCTCGCTGAGTTTCTCTTACAACAGCATCCTCAATGTGCGCTTCATGGAATTTTACGTGACGCAGAGAAAACGGAAAACATCAGATCGTTCGCTGACCGCATCCAGCTTCATAAATGTGACATCGTTGATTTCCAATCTGTCTTTACCGTCCTAAAGGAAGTAAAACCGGATGTAATTTTCCATCTAGCAGGGCAAGCATTCGTTCCCAGCTCGTTTGAACGAACAGCGGAAACATTCTCAATCAATGTTATCGGCGCTATCAATATTTTTGAAGCTGTAAAAGCGTGCGATATCACACCAAGAATTCTGATTACAACATCCGGTGAGATTTACGGCGACGCAGATGGATTACCGCTTCACACCGAAGCGACCGTGCCTCGGCCAGTCAATCCGTACGCGGCAAGCAAGACGAGCATTGATTACATCGCCCAAACGTACAGATCATTTGAAGGATTGGATATCATCATTGCGCGCCCGTTCAATCATACCGGGCCGCGCCAGAAACCTTCTTTTGTGTGCTCGTCACTTGCGCGGCAGATTGCGGTGAATATCAAACAAAAGAAAGAACCAGTTTTACATGTCGGTAATATCAAAGCGCGAAGAGACTTCACCGATGTGCGCGATGTTGTCCGCGGCTACTGGATGATTTCGCAGACTCATGATGAGAAACATTTTATTTTTAATGTTTGCTCCGGGAATATTTTTTCTATTGAAGAGATCATTCATTTGTATGAAGAAATTTCGGGAATAAAATTTTCACTTGACGTTGAGCCAAAGCGCCTGCGTGGATACGATATTCAGCTTCTTGCCGGAAAAGCCGATCTGCTTCGGGAAGAAACAGGATGGCAGTCCACAATTCCATTTCGTCAAACGCTGGCAGATCTTCTTGCTTATTGGATGGAGAAAAAAGAATAAGCGGTAAGATTTTTTCCCGTGGGGGTTAAGGAAATCATTCAAAAAAATTCTTATATTCCTAAGCAAAAAACAATTCACGATTTGTTTATCCTTCAAAAACTCCTTTCATTGACAAATGGCAAAAAAAGCACTCATTACCGGCGTCACCGGACAAGATGGTTCCTATCTAGCAGAACTTCTTCTTGAAAAAGGGTATGAAGTTCACGGCATCATTAGGCGAAGCAGCTCCTTTAACACTGGGAGAATTGATCATCTCTATAACAACCCAGAAATCAGTGGTAAAAAGCTTTTTCTGCATTACGGAGATTTGACTGATACGAGCAATCTGAATCGTTTGCTTGAAAGACTTCAGCCGGATGAGATCTATAATCTTGCAGCACAAAGCCACGTGAAAGTTTCGTTTGAAATTCCGGAGTACACAGCAGAGGTTGACGCCGTAGGCACACTGCGTTTTCTTGATGCCATTCGTGAAACGGGGTTAAAGACGCGATTCTATCAGGCGTCAACAAGTGAACTGTATGGTAAGGTGCAGGCTATCCCCCAGAACGAAAAAACACCATTCTATCCACGCAGTCCGTACGGAGTGTCGAAGTTGTACGGATTTTGGATTATCGTGAACTATCGCGAAGCATACAATCTTTTTGCGTGCAACGGAATTTTGTTTAACCATGAATCCCCGCGGCGCGGCGAAACGTTTGTGACACGAAAAATCACACGTGCCGCCGCTCGCATGAAATACGGCATTGATGAAAAACTCTTACTCGGAAATCTGAATGCGAAACGAGATTGGGGCTACGCACCGGAATATGTCGAAGGAATGTGGCGCATGCTGCAATGCGAAACGCCGGAAGATTTTGTTCTTGCTACCGGAGAGACACACACGGTACGAGAATTTGCTGACCTTGCGTTCAAATGTCTGGATATGGAATTGCAATGGGAAGGCAGTGGTGCGAAGGAACGAGGCGTTCTGAAGAAATCGGGAAAGGTTGTTGTGGATATTGATCCAAAGTATTACCGCCCTACAGAAGTTGATCTTCTGATCGGCGACGCTGCAAAAGCGAAAGAAAAACTCGGATGGACACCCAAAACAAAATTTGATGATCTGGTGAGAATAATGGCGACGGCTGATTTTGAAAAGGTGAAAAAGCGAGGGTATTGATTGATGGAGAAGGATTCAAAAATTTATGTAGCCGGCCACCTCGGACTTGTCGGCTCGGCGATCATGCGGACATTAAAAGAGCAAGGGTTTACAAACCTTGTGGTAAGAACACATGCGGAAATGGATCTTGAAGACCAGCATGCAGTGCATCAATTTTTCGAGCAGGAAAAACCGGAACATGTGTTCCTTGCGGCGGCGAAGGTTGGCGGAATTTATGCCAACAATACCTATCCGGCAGATTTTATTTATGATAACCTGCAAATTCAGAATAATGTGATTCATGCATCGTATTTGTCCGGCGTGAAGAAGCTGTGTTTTTTAGGAAGCTCATGCATCTATCCGAAGATTGCACCACAGCCGATGAAAGAAGAATATTTGTTGGACGGCAAGTTGGAACCAACGAACGAGCCTTATGCCGTTGCGAAAATAGCCGGCATCAAAATGTGCCAGGCATATAACCGACAGTACGGAACGCACTTTATTTCTGTAATGCCGACAAATCTTTACGGACCAAACGATAACTTTGATTTGCAAAATTCTCATGTTCTTCCAGCGCTCATCAGAAAATTTGTTGAGGCACGGGATAGCGGCAAACGTTCTGTAACAATCTGGGGAACAGGAAATCCCCGGCGGGAATTCTTACATGTTGATGATATGGCAGCTGCCTGCCTTTTTTTGATGAATACATACAATGACGGCGAGATTGTGAATATTGGTTCGGGTGCAGATATAACGATTAAAGAATTGGCGTTGATGATTGGCGAGGAAACAAGATTTCGCGGAACAATAGAATTCGATACATCAAAACCGGACGGCACGTTGCGTAAACTGCTTGATGTTGGAAAGCTGAACCGCCTTGGCTGGAAGGCGAAAATTCCACTGCGCGAAGGTATTCATTCGGTCATTACGTGGTACGAAGAATCATTAAAAGAGCAAACAATGCAGGGTAAATAACCTATTTTATTTCTCACTTTACTTTTTCCTTCTATGAAAGAACAACTTCTTAAAAAACTGGACAACAAATCATTTGTCGTCGGCGTGGTCGGGCTCGGCTATGTCGGGCTTCCGTTGCTTCATTGCTTCGTTGAAAAAGGATTTAATGCCGTCGGGTTCGATATTGATGCGGCAAAAGTAGATTCGCTCAAGGCGGGAAAATCGTACATCAAACATATTGCATCGGAACGTGTGCAAAAGGCGGTGAAATCAGGACGCGCAGCCTTCACAACTAATTTTTCCGATATTCCGAAATGCGACGCTATTCTTATTTGTGTGCCGACACCGCTGAATAAAAACCGTGAGCCGGATATGTTTTTCATTGTTTCGACTTGTGAAGCAATTGCGCCGCACATCCGCAAAGGACAATTGATCGTTCTTGAATCTACAACGTATCCCGGAACGACGGAAGAGGTGATGGTGCCGATCCTCGAGAAAAGCGGATTGAAAGTTGAGAAAGATTTTTACGTTGCCTTCTCGCCGGAACGTGAAGACCCGAACAACCCGAATTACACGACGGAAACCATTCCGAAAGTTGTCGGCTCTCCTTCGGCAGACGGCTTGGAAGTTGCCAACAAAGTGTACCAGCAAATTGTTGTGCGGACGGTTCCTGTTTCTTCCGCACGCGCGGCAGAATCCACAAAGCTTGTGGAAAATATTTTTCGTGCCGTGAATATCGCGCTGGTGAATGAGCTCAAAATGACGTTCATGAAAATGGGGATTGATATTTGGGAAGTGATTGATGCGGCAAAGACGAAGCCATTCGGTTTTATGCCGTTCTATCCCGGTCCCGGATTAGGCGGACACTGCATTCCGATTGACCCGTTTTATCTGACATGGAAAGCGCGCGAGTTTGGAATGACGACAAAATTCATTGAGCTCGCCGGTGAGATCAACACGGCAATGCCGGATTATGTTGTCGCGCGTGTGATGGATGCGCTCAATGAAGCGGGTAAGCCGTTGAAAGGCGCGAAAGTGCTGATGCTCGGTCTCGCCTACAAAGCGAATGTTGACGACGACCGCGAATCGCCGTCGTATCATTTGATGGAGAAATTAGAAGAAAAAGGTGCGCAGGTTAGCTACAACGATCCGTACGTGCCGGAGATTAAAATGACGCGCGAGTTTCCGAAATATGCAGGACGAAAATCCGTGCCGATCACAAATAACTATGATGTTATTCTTGTTGCGACTGCACACGATGAATACAAGCCGCTGGACTTCTCGCAGTTCAACGTTCCTATTGTTGATACTCGGAATATTGTAAAAAGCGGGAAAGTGTTTAAAGCATGATCTATTCAGAGATCAGTTAACGGTTATCAGTAATTTCTTCGTTTCATATTCACACTCTGCGGGGTTACTATGAAACATTTATACGGAAAAATATCTCTTCAGGCATTTTTTTCTCTCCTCATCTTTATATCAAGCTTCGGGTACGTGCGCGCGAAGGAAAATGACAACAAAAACGCGCAGCCGCTTCACAAAACGCAAACGAGCAATTACTATGCGCCGATGCTCATCAACAACATCTTCAATTATTACGGAAATAATGGAGACGGCTCATTCAACAAATTTTCGACGAGCAATGAAGGCTTTGAATTTCCCAAAGGCTCGAATGATGGAACGACAGTTTTTGAAGACGGCTTGGTGTGGACAGCATTTCAGAACGACACATTGAAATGCGGCGGTTCGACGTATAACCACGGATTGCAGGCGGGAAGAATACTCACGAACGGAACTGCGACGAGCTTGCCCGCTGCCGATGATCCGGCTAAAACAGAATACAGAATTTACCGCGTTCGTCCTGACATCAAACCGACTGCCAATGCAGATTCAGTTACTTTGGAAGAACATCAACTTAACACCGATGAAGTGTCATACACTGGGCGATTTCAAAGTATCACTGCAGATCAACTCCGCCAGCAGTACTGGGATGATTGGAATGAATGGCCCGCAGACGAAGGCGCTCCGTTTACCGATGTGAACCATGACGGCGTGTATGAACCCGCTGTTGATGTTCCCGGTTTTCCGGGAGCTGACCAGACTGAATGGATGGTGATGAACGATCTGAATCCAACTTTGACAGTCAATCTGTACGGCTCAACTCCAATTGGCTTGGAAGTACAGCGCACAATTTGGGCATACAACACTTCGGGTGCGTTGGGAAACACGATCTTCATTCAGTACAAGCTAATTAACAAAAGCGGTGTGCAGCTCGATTCAATGTATGTCGCGCAATGGGCTGATCCCGATCTTGGTTTCGCTGGTGATGATTTTGCCGGGTGTGATACAGTGCTCGATCTTGGATATTGTTACAATGGCGTGGCTAGCGATGCAAATTATGCTAACTTAAATCTTCCGCCGCCGGCAGTCGGTTTCGATCTTCTTCAAGGACCAATTGTGCCATCTGTTTCAACAGACAGCGCAAGGTTCGGCGGAACTCGAATTCACGGTTACAAAAATTTGCCGATGACGGCGTTTAGTTACGTTTTTAAGTCCGGAATTGTTGACGGCGATCCACCCTTCTATATTAGTTCTCAATACGGAGCACAATGGTGGTACAATTATATGCGGGGGCTGCATGGCAGTACAGGAGAACAGTGGATCAATCCCGCCACAGGTTTGGCCACTCCTTACGTATTCAGCGGCGACCCTGTTGTCGGCACAGGGTGGAATGACGGAACGGGTGTTTATCCTGCTGACCGGCGCCTATCTCCATGTTCAGGTCCGTTTACAATGGCGCCGGGCGATACGCAGGAAGTTATCGTGGCAGCGCTTGCGGCGCAAGGGAACGACAGACTTTCAAGCGTTATGCTGTTGAAATCATATAGCCGGATTGTTCAGAAAATTTTTGACGGATTCTTCCACGATCTTCCCCCCGGAATCACAACGAGCGTTGAGGCTTTAGACGGAAATGCTCTGCTTCATACTTCTGTAAATGCTGTGAATATTAGTGCAAGCAGTATTGCTGTAACGTTCAAAAAATATGACGGGACAACGATTGCGACTTCATCGTTATATGATGATGGTTCGCATGGAGACAAGCTGGCTGGCGATCATATTTTTTCCGGATCATTGATGGTTCCACAACAGCCGGAAGGATTGTATACAGATATTTTCGTTCACTACATGAATGGCGATACAGCAACGTGGAGTCATGTTGTAGATAATATTACAACAGCACAACCGTTGAAGATTCCGTTGCTGCATATCGTTTCGGATAATCTGAACCAGGATGGAATTGCAAACCCCGGGGAAGATGTCCGCTACATTTTTTCCGTGATGAACAGTTCCGCCGTGTCGTTATCCGATCTCTCGATCACTCAGGTGGGCCATGTGCTGGCGTGGAAGGAAACACAAAAGGTTATTGAAATCAGCAGCCTCACTCCGGCATCTCAGTCCGGGTTAACTTACGATCCAACAAATCCGTCAACTTATTTCTCTTTCAGTCTTTCTCCTGATTTTAACGAGTTATCACACACCGAAATTCTCGAAATTAAAGATGCACACAATAATATTTGGTTCGATACGCTGATGTTCCCTGTTCAGCCCTTGCTCTATCCGCCAGTGAGCGGAACGACCAGACATGTAAGTGGAAACACTGACGGAAATTTTGATGTGACTGTTGTTGCAGCTCCGAAAACAACCGGCCACACGTATTTTATTTTGTGGGTTGATTCGATCAATGCGAACGGCGATCCGGGATATTCTGTCATGGATTCATCAACCTCCCGAATGATTTTGGTGAATCATCCATTGCCGGATGTGCTTGGACACACAAGTCCGGAGATTGATGGGTTCAGAGTGCTGTTTGGCTCAATAGATACACTGTCCGGTTTTTTGAATTGGTTTGGAAATACAAATAATTGGATGAGATCAGATTCGGACACTCTTTTTTTAGATGCATATAGTCGTACGATCGGGATCGCGTTTGATCATTGGTATTCCCGCTCGACTGTCACACCAAGAATGCTGAATGACATAGAAATTGATTTCGCGTCCACTGATACTTCAGGTAACGTGCTGAATATAACGGACTCAAATGTTTCTTACGCCTACCGTTATCTTCGGAATGCATCTGATCCGCCGGCGCAGCCTTCGTTTGCACAGTTTATAGTAAATCATGGGCAAGGGTTTGCTTATCAGGACTATAAGTTAACGATGCCGCTCGCAGCGTATGAAATTGTTGGCTCGCAGCGAAGACGCCTGGCTGTTGGCTTTCTCGAAAACAATGTCCTGCATGGCTTAGTTGACGGCAAGTATTGGCCGCCCTATTACATTGGAAACAATAATGCCGATACTACCGGACCGATGGAGTGGTTCTTTATCTTTGACGAAAATTACAGCGTTGTACCTGATGCTGCATTCGAAGGTGATCTCAGATCAACAACATTACCAATGGTTATTTATGGAATACCGGCACGCGGAGGATGGTGGGCTCAGGGATATCTTCGGTTTAATTTTCGTCATCATCCGACGAATGAAGATGTGTGGGCATTTACTCCATCGAAGGACGTCGTCCTGCCACCGGTGACATTGAATCTGTTTCAGAATTATCCGAATCCGTTCAACTCTTCGACGACAATTCAGTACGGAATTCCGATGCGAGGAAAAGTGACAGTGAAAATCTATGATATTCTTGGCAGAGAAGTGCGGACATTAGTGAATGCTGAACAACCAGGAGGTGTGTATAAAGCGGCCTGGAACATGCAGACGGATGAAGGGATAACAGTTTCAAGCGGTGTATATTTTTACCGTGTAATGTTTTCGGGAGACGATCCTGCACGCACATCGTATGTTAGCGTGAAAAAAATGCTGGTGTTGAAATGAAGTGCGATGCAGTGATTGTCGGAGCGGGAATCGTCGGGCTTGCGTGCGCGCTGAAATTGAATCTCGCTCATCCGAAAAAGAAGATTATTGTTCTTGAAAAAGAAGACCGCGCAGCACAACATCAAACGGGAAACAACAGCGGCGTTATCCATTCCGGAATTTATTACAAGCCGGGAAGCCTCAAAGCAAAAAATTGCATCGAAGGATATAACCAGCTTCTTCATTTCTGCCGCAGTTATGATGTTCCGTTCGATATTTGCGGGAAAATTATTCTTGCCTCATCGCACGATGAACTTCCGCGCCTTCATGCTCTTTTTCAACGCGGACAGCAAAACGGTCTAAGCGGCATTCGCCTGCTTTCTTCAGGAGAAATCAAAGAGATTGAACCGTTTGCCGAAGGAGTTGCAGGAATTTTCGTTCCGCAAACCGGCATTGTGGATTACAAGCGCGTTGCCGAAAAATTTACCGAGCTTTTGTTGAAGCGCGGTGTTGAGATTTGGTACAATGTACGTGTAGCCGCATTGCGCACTATGCCGGATTGTGTAGAAGCTGTCACGAACGGTGAGGTTCTTACTGCATCCGTTGCCGTCAACTGTGCCGGGCTTCATTCCGATAGGGTAGCGAGGAATTCTTTCCCAAATCTTGATGTGCGCATTATTCCATTTCGCGGAGAGTATTACAAATTGAAACCGCACAGCGAAAAACTTGTTCGCGGATTGATTTATCCCGTTCCCGATCCTGCATTTCCGTTTCTTGGTGTACACTTTACAAAACAAATTGACGGAGGAGTCGAGGCGGGACCGAATGCAGTGCTTGCATACAAACGTGAGGGATATCGCAAAAGAGATATTAGTCTGCGCGACATGTGGGAAACAGTAAGCTGGCACGGCTTTCAGAAAGTTGCGCGGCGGTACTGGAAAGTCGGCGTTGAAGAAATGATTCGTTCGTACAGTAAGAAACAATTTGTTCACTCATTACAGAAACTGGTTCCTTCGATCAAAGAAAGTGATCTTGAAGCCGGCGGCGCCGGCGTTCGGGCGCAGGCGTGCAGTCGAAGCGGTGAACTGCTGGATGATTTCTTTTTTCTCGAAGACAAACACGTCGTTCATGTCTGTAACGCGCCATCTCCGGCGGCAACTTCATCTCTCTCGATTGGTGAAACGATAGCACAGCGGGCGGCACTTCATTTCTCTTGAATAATTCCCGATGGATTAAGATTTGCGAACCAAAGAAAAATCCCGCTCAGAGATATCCGTGTAGAGTTTAACATGGTAATCAATATTCAGCGTTTGAGGGGCATTTTATTAACCTAAAACACACACACGTGCAAAAAATAAAAGAAAATGTGACGCCGCACGTGTTTTTTAAGGAGAGTTTCCTTATATTTTCAATTAAATAATTGCCGGAACTTCTTAGCACGAAAAGAAGCGGGAAAAGATTTAATGAGACGAGAGCCGTTTCTCACAGGAGATTTTTTTGAAAAATCCAGCGGCGCGGTGTACTTTCGATTGAAGTGAAAAATTAAACGCGATAAATAAAGTGGCAACGTCGCTTTTTCGAAAAACGGATGTACGCAAGGTGGATTGGTCATAGTGGTGAAAAGTTTTTGCTATAGATCATGGTTGTAACTCAGCAGGTTGTTGATCCTTCTCGGACGATAGTTTCTGCAAAATCGTGGTACGTCATCTATGTAAAAGCCCGGCATGAAAAACGGGCTTATGCACACCTTGTTGAACGAGACATCGAAGCATATCTCCCGCTGCGAAAAGAAATCCGGCAATGGAGCGACAGGAAGAAGCGCATCGAAGTGCCGTTGTTTTCGTGCTACGTTTTTGTGAGGACCGCTCCACAGAAATTTGACGACATTTATGCAACAGCGGGATTCGTACGATTTGTCAGCGTGCGCGGCAAGCCGAGTGTTGTTCCGGATAACCAGATCGAAAATGTCCGGAAGCTTGTTACATATTACCCGGATGATGTTGAAGTTGCAGAGACAGATTATTCCGGTTATGATGCAGAGATGATCGCCGGACCCTTAACGGGCTTGCGAGGCAAAGTGGCTGACTTGGTTGGCGGTAAAAATTTTATTGTCATGATCGAAGGCCTGAACAAGCTGCTGAGAGTGAAAGTGCACGCCAGCGAAGTACGGCTCATTGATAGAAGCGCTGTTCAGAAGTAAGTTCAGAACGTGTGATTTTTTTTCACACTGTACAACAAAAAATTTAAGCCTTCGTACATTCTATATTCCCGCTCCATCTGCATGCAGGGTTTCCACTGCGTGCGCGATGGGAGTGAGATGGCGAAGCTGTAAGCGGCGGTATAACATTAAACAAGATGAGAAGCAGAGACCGTCGGCAGGCAGGAACAAGGAAGATAAAGAATATCACTAAAGACAAAGAGAGAGCAACGATGAACAAAGGACGCAGAAATTGTTTGGTATCAATCGCCGTTATGATGGCGGCGGTTGTGATGTCGGCTTCGACTGTGATGCCACAGCAATTATCACCCGCGCAGGTGGAGCAGGCAAAAAGCCAGCTGCAGACAATGTCGCCCGCTGAGATTGATGCGAAGATCAGAGAATTAGGCATGACAAGAGAGGAAGCGGAAGCCAAAGCGAAAGCATATGGCATTGACCTGCAATCGTACCTGCAAGGAGCGCCTGTTGCTCCGCTACCTGCAGCGTCTCAACCTGCAGTTTCCCCTACAACTACGGTCATTGTGCAAACTCCCGGGAGCGATACAACGGCTTTGGCCCCGCCGGCAAATGTCAATGCTGCGGCGCAAAACCCTGCACCGAATTTACCTCCATTGGCGCCACAGGAAAGCCGAATATTCGGTGAAAGACTTTTCCGTTCATCACCGAGCGCATTTTCACCTTCTCCTTCTATTGATGATAAACAATATATCCTGGGAGCCGGCGATGTGTTGATGATCTCATTATGGGGACAGGTGCAGTCAACACAGCAAGTGACGGTTGATCAGGATGGGAGGATCACCCTCTCATCTGTCGGTCCCCTTTTGGTTTCGGGATATACAATCCACGATGCAAAACAAAAAATCCTGATAGCGTTGTCGCGTTCGTATGCCGGTTTGGTCAGTCAGCCGCCGACGATTTTTATGGATCTTTCTCTTTCAAAACTGCGGCCTGTGCGAGTCTTTATTATGGGCGAGGTTTCCAATCCGGGCGGATACTTTGTGAGTAATTTTGCCAATGTTTTCAATTCGCTTTTTGTTGTCGGCGGTCCTAAGCCGAGCGGTTCATTCCGCGATGTTCGTGTGATCCGTAACGGCAAAGTGATTGCTCATGTTGATTTGTACAACTATCTCCTTGGCTCCCCAAAGACAGATGACCTCCGGATTAACGATAACGATATTATTTACGTGCCGTTAAAAGGCAGAAGTGTTGAGATCGGGGGGGAAGTACTTCGCCCCTACATTTTTGAATTGCTTCCGGGAGAGAATTTGAAAAAGCTGCTTGAGTTTTCCGGCGGAATTCGTTCTACTATGTACAGAGACCTTGCCCAGGTCAGCAGAATAATTCCGTTTTCAGAGCGAGTGAAAGGGGAATACGACAGGAAAATCTTCGATATTAACTTCAAGGACATTGTTGAAGGGAAAAAAGATTATACACTTGAAGACGGTGATGCCGTCACGATCTTTCCCTTCATCAACAGAGAAGACAACTATGTTGACATAGAGGGAGATGTAAAACATCCGGGCAGATACCAGTTCGATAAAGTCACGACCGTGAAAGATCTTATCGCTGCGGCAGACGGACTCTGGCCAACCGCTTTTCTTACCCGCGCCGACCTGATTCGGACATATCCGGATCAACATCTTGAGAAAATAGCTATTGATCTTGGCAAGGCGATGGGAGGGGACGCTGAAAACAATATTGCATTGCAAAAAATGGACAGTCTTTACGTCTACAATATTTATGAAGTGAACCCGCAAAAGAATGTAACAGTAACGGGGCATGCAAAATATCCGGGTACATATCCTTTTGCGGACAGCATGACGGTGAAGAATATTCTTCTCTCCTTCGGCGGTATGGAAGATTCAGTTTTTCGCGCCAATACATTTCTTGGCCGAGCTGACATCTTTCGTTTGAACAAAGATTTAGTGACACGGCGGAAAATTCAATTTAACATTTCACAGATACTCGATGGAAGTGTTCCAGATATTCCAATTATCCAGGGAGATCAAGTACGGCTGTACGGATTGAACGAGATTGAGTTCATTGATAAAACGGTGCAGATATTCGGCAATGTAAAGAATCCCGGTACGTACAATCTTGTTCAGGGGATGACGCTGACCGATCTTTTGCTTCAAGCCGGCGGCTACACACAAGATGCGTGGACACAGCAGGCGGAGATTGCACGGATAACGCGGAATACGCAACAGCAGGATTCGCTTGTGCATATTCTCTTCTCAGACCTTCCCGATCTCTTTGATACGACGAGAACTTCACTCTCTATTCTCTCTTCAAAAGCAGGATCGTTCAGGCTGATTGATAAAGATCAGGTCTTTATTCGCCCAAATCCTGATTACGTATTGCAAAAATTAGTAACGGTAAAAGGCGAAGTGAAATTTCCGGGAACCTATGCACTCTCAACAGCGAGAGAACGCTTAACCGACATCATCAGGCGGGCGGGGGGATTGACAAAAAACGGCTATGCACGAGGCGGTTCTCTGGTGCGCGACAGCGTACGGCTACGGCTGAACATTGCGGAAGCGATTGATAATCCTGGCGATCGATACGATGCCGTTTTGTTTCCCGGCGACGAGATCACAATTCCCAAAGACCCGAATACAGTGAATGTGCTAGGCGAAGTAAATAATCCGGGGATGTATTCATACATTGACGGGAAAACGAAAAGCTTTTACCTTGACTTTGCCGGCGGCGTCACCGACAGCGCCGACTTCGTCTTGATCTCGTATCCCGAAGGATATATTGAAAAAACCGGACTGACGTGGCTGTTCAGCAGCAATCCTACTATCCCGGATGGCAGCACGATCTACGTGACAAAAGTTAAACCGAAGCCGCCAGAACCGCCCACACCGCAGGGACAAACAACGTTCGATTTCGTGAAAGATTTGATGGCAATCGTTGTTTCATCGGTGACGATCATTGTGCTGGCAAGCAAGCTGTAGACGTTCTTATGACAACGGACGAGAAAAAACAGACACTGAAGAAAATATTCTGGGATGCAGATATTTCCGGTGAAACGCTCTACGCCGTTATGAGCGGGAAACACCCCCATCCTGTTTTGAGCCGGGAAAAAATATTTGTGCGGATGCTTGAACGGCTCGGATGGCACGCAATTCTTGACATTGCGGGAATTGACACCGTGAGAACATTATTGACAAAACAAATTATTGCAACATTGCGGCAGCCGGAATTACGTGAACGGTATGAATTCATACGATCAATACTATCTGGAGAAGCTGTACCCTTTACAGGATGGGGTGATGAATATTATCAGAAAATTAAACACACCCTTTTTTCTGACAGGTGGTACCGCGCTCAGCAGACATTATTGTAATCATCGGTATTCAGACGATCTCGATCTCTTTGTCAATGCCAATCACGAATACGGATCATGGGTCGAACGTATTTTGAGGGCGCTGTTCGAGGCGGAGCGAGAAAGTACGTTTGTTGTTGATCGCACGACTGTTCGAAGACTGCAGGATTTTTCCCAAATATTTGTTTCCTCTTCAGCGGGGACAGAGTGTACCCTGAAGATTGATTTTGTGAACGATGTGGCAAGACACTATGGTGAATTTGAAAATAACGGGCGCTTGGGCAGCATAGACAGTTGGCGGAATATTTTGTCGAACAAGATCAGCGCACTGTTTCGTTTTGAACCAAAAGATGTTGCCGACATTTGGACGCTTTCTAAAACGAAACATTTCGAGTGGAAAAGCATCATTGAAGAATCGAAAACGAAAGAAGCCGGCGTCGAGCCGGAAATTATTTTTAATATTCTTCGGTCGTTTCCTGTGGAAAAATTCGATATCGTTCGATGGGTGCAAAAGCCCCGGTATGAAGAAGTGAAAAACGAAATTGCCATTTTAGCGGACGATTTGTTTTACGGAAGAGAAAACACATTAGTGCAGAAAGCTGCACAATAGTATTCTTACTCAAGACAGGCATACTCAATGGATGAGCAAAAAAATCAGGTTGAAGAACAAGAGCTTTCTGCGGACGAATCGTTCCGGCAGATGATAGCAAAGCTCCGTCCCTATCTTACAAAGCTGTGGGGAGTGCGGAAAAAATTTCTGTATATTAACGGAGCAGTCGCTGTTGTTACAGTTTTATATCTCTTGTTTTTAACAAAGCCCTATTACGACAGCACGGTGACAATTCTTCCCGATTACGGCACCAACGCTTCAATGCTGAGCCAATTGAGCGGACTTGCATCACTTGCAGGTGTCAGTGTCGGCAATGCCTCACCCACACAAATTTACCAGCAGCTTGTCACCTCCGAATCTGTGCTCGCTCCGGTGATCTATGCAAAATATAAAACAGAAGCATTCCCTGATTCTGTGAACCTGATACAATATGATAAAATAGATCCTGATGAGTCACTGCCGCCCGACCTTCAGAAACGAAAAATGTTTTTGAAAGAAATGGCTAAACTTACGAAGGGTGCTGTAAAAACTGACATTGATAAAATGACGCAGATTCTCACTGTGACCGTGCGTATGCCTGAAGGGCAGCTTTCTGCGGACGTCGTCAATAAAACGGCAAAGTCGCTCGACGCGTATATACAAACACAGATGAGGACGAGCGCAAAGGATCAAAGAATTTATATTGAAAAAAGAATGACAGAGGTGAAAGACTCTTTAACGAGAGCAGAGAACACTCTTACCTCGTTCAACGAAAGAAATAACAATATCAGCCAGTCTCCTGCGCTGCAGCTTGAACAAAGCAGACTGCAAAGGAATGTCGGCATTCTTAATGCTGTATATCTTCAGCTTGCACAGCAGGCAGAACTTGCAAAGATTCAGGAAGTGAAGGATACGCCGGTCATCAATATCGAGGAAGCCGCCGCCAATCCTGTTATCAAGACGGGACCCAAAAGAGCGGTGACACTTATTATACTTATGTTTTTTTCGGTTTTGATCTCTGCGGGGTATTTGCTCTTCGACGAGAAAATTAAAGAGTATTACAGGCTGCTGAGAGGGAAATAAACAGCAATGAAGAATTATGAATTAAGAATTAGGAATTAGGAATTATGAATTATGAATTAACAATTATGAATTAGGAATTAACAATTAAGAATTATGAATTAAGAATGGGTAAGATGAGGGGTTCCGCCAAAAAGACGGCGGATGAGCCTTTGGCTCAAAGGAGAGAGGTGTTAGGTTTTGGGAAAACACAACTGAAATGACTACGGTTGAATGCCTAAGCGCAGATATTACATTACAACGCGGAGCATTGTAACGAGAATAGTTGTAACGAGAGTACGAGAGTAAAAAACGGGGGGCCACTTTATCAGCAGCCCCGTACGAATTAACCGACAAAGGTATTTGAGTAATGAACGACTTGATCTGCAGGATCAAGCGTTATCACCGCAAAATATCCCTTGCGGAGTTGATACAATGCAAGCATCTGGCGTTCAACATCGCTTAACGCAATAGTGAATTCCAACGGCGCTGCAAGGTCGGTTGCTTTTGGGTCGGATGCAAGTGTCAGGAACTGACTCTTGTCAAACGAAGTATCCGAAGGATCAGAGAGGTAGACAACCGAGACGAGCTTTAGCACGGGTTCACCTGCCGCGTCAATGCCGGCTGTGTTGCCAAGCGCATCGAGATTGACCTTTACCTCTGCCGGACCTAATGCAACAACGGGATTGCCGACATTGAATCCGAGGGAAGGAACCAATTTGACGAGACCGGTCAATCCGTCAGCATTCATCATCGGATAGTTGGTCTGAGTAATATAATTAAATACCGATGCATCCTGCGGGGCATTTTCAGACCAAATTTCCTTCAGAGAGCGAACGGAGTTGATCGCCCGGGCAAGTTTTATCACGAGGGCAAATTTCTCCCGCCGAGCTTTAGAATTTTCATCGGTGCCCGGCATAAAAGAAGAGGGCCGTGCAGAGACAAATGTTTTTCCATTGCGCTGGCGGAAGGTGACATCTCCCAGCGAGCCTTTTACTTTACCAAGTATTTCTTTATTGAGTGAAGCCATAATTGTATCTCCATAGAAATGTTTAAAAAGTAACAGCATGATTGACCAAAGGTAACTGCTCAACGTCATTGCTGCCCCGCATTCAGCGGTGTAATGCTCCGGCGGGAATCCATAATTTTACGACAGCGGGAAATAGATTCCCGCCAAAAACGTGCGGGAATGACGATCAACGAGAGAACGCCGAGCCGTTACAAAAAAATGATTGACCGAAGAACGGTCTTGTTTTTCGCAGTGAGGGGAAAAAATCAGGCGCGCGTATTTTAATGGTTTTACGGAAAACTCTCCGATCGGGAGTGCCGCTGTTCCGGTGATCATTATATTTTCTTACCGATCTTTTCGCAGCAGATATGCAGGAATTACATGGCGGCAGATTTATGCGGAATCGGAGTACAACATAAAAGCAAGATAAGTTTAATTGTTGTTCATATGTTTTTTTCATTTTTCATCCCTGACGGTTTATTTTTGACAGGCTCACATGGTTTTTGAAATTTGACAGGCAGGAATGCCTGTCCTACTCTCACATGGTTTTCAAATTTGACAGGCAGGAATGCCTGTCCTCAAAGGTGAAAGAAGCCCTTTATTATCAGTACTCGAGAGAAAAGATTTTTTCCGAAAAGAATTTTTTCTGACACGATGGTAAAATCCCGCTAAAGCAAGTACCTGTTACTAAAGGATGAAATTTTCAAATTCTCACTCATGTTACGCAAAACCAAAAATAAGCGAAGTCATTCCAGGGAACGCAGGCATTCACATTTCAACTCGTTCGGAATTTGGGAATGAGAATACAATGGATGCCCGACTAAAGCATTCGGGCATGACGAATGCGGCCGGCTGTGTCATTCCCGCGAGAGCGGGAAACGGCCTTGAAAAATAATTCAAAAACATGGATTCCAGGGAACGCAGGCATTCACATTTCAACTCGTTCGGAATTTGGGAACGAGAATACAATGGATGCCCGACTAAAGCGTTCGGGCATGACGAATGCGGCTGGCTGTGTCATTCCCGCGAGAGCGGAAAACGACCTTGAAAAATAATTCAAAAACATGGATCCCACCGTTCGCAGGCATTCACATTTCAACTCGTTCGGAATTTGGGAATGAGAATACAATGGATGCCCGACTAAAGCGTTCGGGCATGACGAGTGCGGCTGGCTGTGTTATTCCCGTGACAGCGGGAAACGGCCTTGAAAAATAATTCAAAAACATGGATTCCAGGGAACGCAGGCATGACAACACTCTGGTTTTGTGCTTAACCATCATTCAGCGTAGCATGAATTTCTCAGAAGGCTTGCAGTTACGCCGGCGCCTGCAAGGGAGAGAAAAGTTCTTTTATCCGGAAACCCTGGCGGAGGAACGATTTGAGCGAACAACAACTTCAAGAACAAACGGACTATCGTGCTATTGATGGTGCAGCAGACGAGAATGCTGAATATGCTTCAAAGGATGAGATCATTGCAGCGTTACAATATTCATATGACACCGTACCGAACTTTCACAAGCGGCTTCTTTATTTTGCGTTGAGCAAGATACACTTGTATTTTGGCGAGGACTCGTTCAAAGGTTTCACTGCAGAAGATGCGGTGCAGAATGTTCTGGAAAGCATTATTACCATGCGAAGGAAATGGTATAAAAATACGATACCAGATTTTCAAAAATTCATCAGACTGGCACTATTAAGCTCTATACGGAACGAGAGAAACAAGAAGGAACGGTGGGAGGAAAGCGCATTGTTTGATGAAGCAGGGGAGTTCGGCAAAGAAACTCTCCGTGAGATTCTGAAAGAATTCAGCAGGCAGGATTTAGCGGAAAACCATTTTCGAGAGAATTTTGAAGAGTTGATCTCGAGGTGCATGGATGAATTGAAGGATGATGTCTATGCATCGTTTGTCTTCGAACAAAGAATTGAGGGGTGCACATCAAACATCGAGATTGCGAAGACTTTGGGGATCGAAGTGCGGGATGTTGAATGTGCGCTTAAAAGAATCAAAAATACGCTTTTCACCTTATCAAATAAAAAACGCAACCGCTCAGCAGTATAGTTTTTTCCGGTTATTCTTATATCATTCACGTTACGCATGGGAAAAATCCACCAAGAAAAGTACGTTCGTCATGGTACGCTTTAGCGTACCATCCATACTTGGATTCCTCCCGACTTTGTCGGGACGGGAATGGCGCTACTCTGGTTTTGATTTTCAAAAAGAATCTTTTTGCGTAACATGACTTACATTAATACTTTTCCATTGCACATCTGCCTGCCATAGCACGGTGTATGGGCGGCGGACAGGCAGAAGCAGTACAGAACGTTTACCAACGACGAGGATTTCAGTCATGACACAGGACGTCCTGAGAAATTTTGTTGAATTCTATTTAGAATCACTCTTCGAGGATGCCGATGAGGATATGATTCTTAAGGAATTGCACGAAGCGGGCGTAGACAGTACGGTGTCAGAACAAAAAGCTCTGACGCTGCTGCACAAGGCACAGGCGGATGCAAAACTCGCGCGAGGGAAAGAATTCAAGAAGAATTATACCACACTGCTTGAAAACCTGGCATCGCATATCCCGGAGGTTGGAACACACACCAAGGGTCTCGCGCTTGCGTTCAGAAAATTAGACACAGGATCCGGCGGAGAAGAACCGCGTACACCCGACCGAGACGGCATTGAGGATGATATAAAAAAACTGAAATTGTTAGAGCTGTTAAGAGACAAAACGAAATAGCTTTCTTGGCAAAACGCTGCTGAAAGGCCTTCACGAAGCAGCCGCAATCTTCAGCAGCGGTGCATTTTTGAAAAAAGAACGGTCCTGCGACCGTTCCTCCAGAGGAAAAATATTGCAGGCGCGGATACAAATCCGTGCAGATTTTAGTAATGTTATATTTCACAAGCAAGGTCATTGTGAGCAAGCCCCCGATGTTCCTGATCGCTCAGGGCGACTGTCTCTTTTGGAGACGAGAACCCTTCGGCGGCTCGCTCAGGGCGACTGTCTCTTTTAGAGATGAGAACCCTTCGACTCAGGCGCTCTGCAATTACATTTTTTCCTGCATGGAATTGCCCGAAGAAAAAGCGAAAGCATTAATAGACTATTATCATTTGTCTTCGCCCAGTGATCTGAATCTTGAAGAGATCGCAAACGCAGAACACTTAATTATCGAGGAAGCCGATCTGACGGGATGCATGAGCAGAATAACATTCACAGCCGATTACGGTTTGATCACCATTGATTCAAAAATAAAGGAAGAGGGGCAAAAGCGATTCAGCATCGGGCATGAGTTAGGGCATTTCTTTCATGAGAAAGATTGTACGGCGGTCCGCACAGACCGATGCACGGCGGAAGATCTATTTTCGTTCACGGTCAATAAAACACGGGAGGATCGTGCAAACATATTTGCGACCGAGCTGCTGATGCATGCACCGTGGTACGGAGCCTTTATACGCGGGAGAGCAATAAATTTTGATTTGCTTAAAGAGATTGCCCGGCACTTCCGGGTATCGTTAACGGCGGCGGCAATCCGGTATGCAGGGATAGGGACATACCCTGCTGCCGTCATCCTCAGCACAGAAGGAAAGACCGTGTGGACCTGCATCAACAGATGTTTTCCGTTCCGATGGATCCCAAAAGGGTACCGGGTGCGAAAGGAATCGGCGGCGTATGATTTTTTTGCCCTCACCCAGCCTACACAATCGTTCCGGCGGGCATGCTCATACCCCTCTCCCAAAGGGCGAGGGGAGTATAAAGAAATGCAGACATGCGTCGACCTTGTACCGGCGTACACGTGGTTTGCTGAGGATGCGTCATGCAGGCGTGATGTTGTATATCTATATGAGCAGAACGTTTCCATGAAACGTTATCGTTCGGTGCTTACACTGCTGTGGGAAAGCGAATTCAGGGCGTGCAGTTTTTGAGCGCGAGGAGAGAACGCCGGCGGCGATGGTGTTCCGCCACGGACGCAGCCTGATGCGCAGAAGCTGCGACTAAAAAGCAGAGGGTGAGAAGTTAAGACGCGGAGCGTTGTAACGAGAAAATTCGATGATTGCGGTTAAAAGGACAAGTGAATGAAACGAGCGCTTAATGAAAAAAGTGTATCTTGATGTTTGTACTCTTTGCCGTCCATTCGATAATCAAGGTGTCATGAGAATTCGACTGGAGACGGATGCTTATTATTTGATCCTCAACGGCATTCAAAACAAGGAATATGAAATGGTAATATCGCCGGTTCATTTTAAAGAAATTGAAAGCATTGAAGACATTCGGGAGAAGATGCACATTATTCAACTGTTACATAGTTATGGTAAAGAACCATCATACAATTTTGAACAAGGAAAAAGGCGTGTCGAAGAGCTTGCTTCGTCCGCGTTTGGTATTGCTGATGCCGCTCATGTTGCTTTTGCAGAACAAGCGGCGGAGTATTTTATTACATGTGACGACAAGCTTCGTAAACGAAGCACAAGGACACAATGTGCAATAGAAATACTAAGCCCGATCGAATTTTGTATTAAGGAGGATTTACGATGAGCACAAACGAATATATCAACGAAGAAGAATTATTTAGGAAGGCAATCAGACTGTTGACGGAAAAACTGGGTCCGTTAGAAACAAGCCGGTTTCTTGCTGTCGCAGAAAAGAAAAGAACAGAATCTGTTAAGCGTCATCGTGAGTGGCAGGCAGGGTTAGATAAAGGGAAATTTTTTAAAGAAATTTTTCAGTAAATCACTCCTTCTCCAGCTCCGCCCGATGCGCCGAAACAGCGACTAAAAAGCAGAGGGTGAGAAGTTAAGACGCAGAGCGTCTGAAAATTACGTTACAACGCGGAGCGTAGTAACGAGAGAAAACATGACTTATTAAATCGCTTTGGATATAAATCGTTTCAAAACGGTTATATCTTTTGGATTTAACCATGCAAGTGAAAAAACAATTTTGGTGCCTTCTCGTTTTGTTGACCGCTGTTGGAAACATTTTTGCCCAGACAACATTTTACATCTCAATGGACGGGAATGATTTGGATTCTGGAACAAAGGAAAAGCCTTTTGCGACGCTGGAACGGGCACGGGATACCATCCGTGTAATGAAAAAATCCAGACCTCCTTCGGGAGGCTTTATCGTCTATCTGCGCGGCGGATACTATGAGCGAACAGGCTCATTCGTGCTTGGTCCGGAAGATTCCGGAGATTCAACTCACCCTGTTGTGTACAGCAGTTATCCGGGAGAAAGCGTTCATATCATCGGCGGCAAAGAGATCGGCGGATTTCATCCTGTGACCGATGCAGCAATATTGAAGCGGCTCGTGCCGGAGGCGCGGGACAGCGTTATGGAAACTGACTTACGTGCGCAGGGAATCAGTGATTTTGGAACGATGTCGCGCAGAGGATTTGGAATAGGGATTCAGTCATCGGGATTGGAATTGTTCTTTGACGAAAATCCGATGCAACTGGCGCGATGGCCTAATGAGGGATGGGTTTTAATTGACAGCGTTCCGAACGGACAGAACGGCGGAAAGTTTATTTTCAACAATGCAAAAGTGAAGCGGTGGATCAATGCGGATGATCTGTGGGTGCACGGATATTGGACATGGGATTGGGCTGATTCGTACGAAAAAGTAAAATCTATTGATACAGTAACAGGAGAAATCGCGACCTATCCGCCGCACGGAGTGTATGGATATACGAAAGGGAAGCGTTTTTATGTGCTGAATGTGTTGGAAGAGCTGGATGAACCGGGGGAATGGTATTTAGACCGCGTTAAAGGAATATTATATTTCTGGCATCCAGCACCGATAGAAAATGCAAAAACGTTTGTGTCATTGGCGGCGGCCCCATTGATTCATTTTCAAAACGTGCATGATGTTCTTTTCCAGAATATTATTATTGAATATACTCGCGGGGTTGAAATTCAAATAGATGGAGGAACACATAACCGCATTGCGGGATGCACGCTGCGCAACAGCGGGACCTTAGCCGTGAATGTGAACGGCGGAACAGATAACGGCGTGCAGAGCTGCGATATTTATAACACGGGCGGCGGCGGGATTATATTGAGCGGCGGGAACCGGATGACATTGACTCCCGGGAATAATTTTGCAGAGAACAACGATATTCATAATTACAACCGGTGGGACAGGACGTACCATGCCGGTGTCGGTATCAATGGAGTTGGAAACCGGATTGCCCACAACGCTATTTACAATGCACCGCACAACGCCATTTTGCTTTCAGGAAATGACCATGTGATTGAGTACAACAACATTCATGATGTTTGCGAGGAAGTTGGAGATGCCGGGGCTTTCTACATGGGCAGGGACTGGACAATGCGGGGAAATATTGTTCGTTACAATTACTTTCATTCAATTCATGGGCCGTATAGCATTGGGGCAATGGGAGTTTATCTTGACGATCTTGCAAGCGGCACAGCCGTTTATGGAAATATTTTTTATGAAGTAGATCGCGGAATATGGCTTGGCGGAGGTAGGGATAATGATATTGAAAATAATATTTTTGTTTACTGTAATCCGTCCATTCACATTGATGCGCGGGGTTTGACATGGCAAATGTTTGCAAAGGGGGAAGGTGCAAAAATGTATGAGAAATTAGAGGCAATTCATTTCAATAAACCGCCATACAGCGAACATTATCCAAAGCTCGCACAGATATTAGAGGATGACCCAGGCGCGCCGAAAGGAAATATTGTCGCTTATAATATTTCTGTTGGCGGGCAATGGCTTGACATACAGAAAAGTTATGATTCACTCGTCGTTGTAAAAGACGATTTTGTCGATGGCGACCCAGGATTTATTTCTTTTACTAGAGAAGATTTTCGTTTGCATGATGATTCACAAGCGTTGAAGATGGGCTTCACGCAGATTCCGGTAGAAAAGATTGGGTTGCATATTGATCAGTGGAGAAAGCAATTGCTGGGAAGCAGCGGTAGTAAGTGAATTTCGATAACGAACGGCGGCGGCAATCCGGTATGCAGGGATAGGGACATACCCTGTTGCCGTCATCCTCAGCACAGAAGGAAAGACCGTGTGGACCTGCATCAGCAGATGTTTTCCGTTCCGATGGATCCCAAAAGGGTACCGGGTGCGAAAGGAATCGGCGGCGTATGATTTTTTTGCCCTTACCCAGCCTACACAATCGTTCCGGCGGGCATGCTCATACCCCTCTCCCAAAGGGCGAGGGGAGTATAAAGAAATGCAGACATGCGTCGACCTTGTACCGGCGTACGCGTGGTTTGCTGAGGATGCGTCATGCAGGCGTGATGTTGTATATCTATATGAGCAGAACGTTTCCATGAAACGTTATCGTTCGGTGCTTACACTGCTGTGGGAAAGCGAATTCAGGGCGTGCAGTTTTTGAGCGCGAGGAGAGAACGCCGGCGGCGATGGTGTTCCGCCACGGACGCAGCCTGATGCGCAGAAGCAGTAAAAAATGAAGCAGGGAGAGTGGAGTAAGGAGATAGAGTCCCGCCAAAAAGACGGCGGATGAGCCTACGGCTCAAAGGAGTACACAGCAGGGAGTAATAAACAGAGCGAGGCGGAGCAGGTGTAATGGATGTCACGCTGTACATGATGGCGTAAAGTTCCACTTCACCTCGCTTGAATATTGAATGAAGTAAATTCCCAAAAAGTTGTTCAATAGGTACCCTTTTTTAGCTCTGTAAGGCTATTGCCTAGAAATTGTAGCAGAAAAGGAGGAAAAAAAGCAGGTGTTGAAATTGAGCTTCCGAAGCCTTGAATTCGTTTAGGGTCCGTTGACTTAACATGAATTGCCGCGTTTGGTGACGTAGAATTTTCTAAGGAAGGAATGATTATAGAATTTCCCCATTAGTGTGTTGACAAATTATCTAATCGGAATCATATTTTTATGATAAAACAAGAAATAAAAATACAAAATTATTCCATTGGGATCAGTAAGCCTGTATTTGTTATCGCTGAAATTGGTGTCAATCATAATGGCGATTTAGAGCTAGCCATGAAAGCAATTGAAAGTGCCAAAAGAGCAGGTGCTGATTGTGTTAAATTCCAAACATTTAAAGCAGATCAAATTGCACTGCAAGACGCACCGAAGGCTGCTTACCAGTTAAGAACAACTCCACAGTCTGAGTCGCAAATTCAAATGTTAAAAAAATTAGAATTACCTTTTGAAGCCTATCTAGAAATTATAAAACTATGTAAAAAACTTAATATCATATTTTTGTCGACTCCGTATAATTATTCAGATGTTGATTTCTTAGAATCATTGGATGTCTTGGCATATAAAATTGCCTCAGGACAAGTTATAGAACTTTCATTCTTGGAATATGTTGCGAAAAAGAAAAAACCAATTTTATTATCGACAGGGATGGCAACATTGGCAGAGGTTGATACTGCTGTAAACACCATTCTAAAAACGGGAAATGATAGTCTTATTCTTTTACAATGCACAACAAATTATCCGTCGCGTTTGGAAGATGCAAATTTATTGGCTATGAAAACCATGGGGCAAGCTTTTCATTCAATAACAGGATATTCTGATCACACTCAAAGTAATACTGCTTGTATTGCGGCAATTGCTCTCGGTGCGAATGTGATTGAAAAGCATTTTACGCTTGATAAGACTCTTCCCGGTCCTGATCATTCGACATCCGCTAATCCGGCAGAATTTGCAGAACTTGTCAAATTCATAAGAGAAACAGAAAAAGTGTTAGGAACAGGCATTAAACTGCCTAGCAAGGTTGAAATCGAAAATTCTATTGGAATGAGACGCAGCATTGTTGCCAGTACAACAATTAACGCTGGGGAAGTTATTACGAATGAGATGTTAACTTTTAAGCGACCTTCATCTGGTATCAATCCATCTTTAATTCATCAAATACTAGGTCGTAAAGCTAGGCGTAATATTCATCCGGATGAAATGATAGATTGGGATGATATTCATCGATGAGAGATCTTTCAATTAGCATATTGAATAGCACGGATAGCGCTGCCCTTTCTGCAATGCTCAAATCAAATTCAAAAGAGTATCAACAATATTTTTATCCATTTTCTTTTGAAAAAGATGAGATTATTAAAATTCTGGGACAAGCTCGAGAAGATAAATATTGGGGAGTTTGGAAAGACCAGCGTCTTGTAGCATTCTTTATGTTGCGAGGTTTTGATGCTGGATATGAAATTCCTTCTTATGGTGTTTGCGTTGCCGAAACTGAGAAAGGGAACGGTCTTTTAAAACTCAGTTTACAATTTGTTTTTACATGGTGCAAACTTTATTCCGTTCCCAAATTGATGCTTAAAGTACATCCTGAGAATCTTGCTGCAAAAGAAACCTACGAAAAGTTTGGTTTTCTCCAAAGTGGTATTGATCCAAAGAACAAACACATAATTTATCATTATATATTTTGATACCGACAAACGATAATAATATATACCTCTCTACAGGATCGTTTACAACGTCATCTCTTGGCGAAATAATTGAAACCTGTGACAAAATAAATTTTCACAATTTAGAATTGAGTTCGGGGTTACCTTGGTCGAAAGGCCTTACTGAAGAAGTTGAATTTGCAAAGAAGAAGTGTAATTTATTAATCCATAATTATTTCCCACCCCCCAAAGAACCGTTTGTTTTGAATCTGGCTGCGAAGAATCCAGATATTTTGCAGTTAAGCATAGATCATTGTAAACGGGCTATCACATTATGTGAAGAAGTTGGGGCATCATTTTATTCGGTGCATTCCGGATTTGCATTTGAAGTTGAATCGTCCAGGCTTGGAAGAAAGCTTTCCAATGCCCCACGCTATTCTATAGTTGAGGCTAAAAAAATTTTTATTGACAGCCTCCAAACTCTTACTGAATTTGGAACATCTAAAAAAGTACGAGTTGCTATAGAAAACAATGTTGTTGCACCAATAAATTTAATCGATGGAAAAAACCTTCTGTTATTGGGCGCAACGGCAGAAGAATTACTAGAAATTTATGAATCAGTTAATTCAAATAATTTTGGTATTCTGATCGATGTTGGACATTTAAAAGTAACCTCCAATGCTTTACAATTTGATAAAGCAAATTTCTTACATCAAATTGAGAACCATATTACGGCATTTCACTTGAATGATAATGACGGTACATTTGATTCAAACCAAATATTTGATGAAGGGGTATGGTTTATTCCTGAAATTCGTCGCTATCCACACCACAAAAAAGTTATCGAATCTTATAAACTTTCAATTGAGCAGTTAAAACAAATTATAACATTAGTTCGGACTTTATGAACAACGTACCTTCTATAAAGTTATTAATCGTGTCACAACACGCGACATTAAAAGAAGCCCTATTAATTATTGATAAAAACGCGCAAGGCATTGTTTTTGTAATTGATGAACACTCTCATTTAGTTGGAGTATTATCAGACGGAGACATTCGCCGTTTATTGCTACGTGGTGTTGTTCTAACTGAACCAGTTATGCTCGGAATGCAAAAAATTTTTGTTTTTCGTCCGGTAACGACTCCAAGTGAAGAACTTGCAAAACTATTAAATGAACGCGTTCGTTATATTCCCTTGGTTGATGAGAATAATATTTTAGTAGATTATGCATGTTTACATCGTTTACATCAGATTCCAATTATGGAACCATCTCTGTCTGGCAATGAAATTGAATATGTGACAGAATGTATCAAAACGAATTGGATTTCATCGCAAGGGACGTTTGTGAGAAAATTTGAATCCATTTTTGGTGAATATTGTGGTTGTTCGAACGCTCTTGCCGTTAGTAATGGGACAGTTGCTCTGCATCTTGCACTAGTTGCACTCAATATTGGACCAGGTGATGAAGTAATCGTTCCTGACCTAACTTTTGCCGCCTCAATTAATGCAGTCTTATACACAGGAGCCACACCAGTCATTGTTGATATTCATCCTGATACATGGACAATCGACCCGGCAGAAATTGAAAAAAAAGTTACTCCGAGAACAAAAGCGATCATGCCTGTTCATTTATATGGCCATCCATGCCATATGGACGAAATTATTTTGATTGCACAAAAGCATAATTTATGTATTGTAGAAGACTGTGCAGAAGCTTTAGGCAGTATGTATAAAGGCAAAAGAGTTGGAGCATTTGGAGAAGTTGCGGCCTTTAGTTTTTTTGGAAACAAAACAATTACCACTGGTGAAGGAGGCATGGTAGTGTTTAGAGATAAAGAAACCTATAATAGAGCCAAAAAACTTCGTGATCATGGCATGTCTCCAACAAAACGTTACTGGCATGACGAAGTGGGATTTAATTATCGTATGACTAATATGCAAGGTGCAATTGGTGTTGCTCAAATGGAACGTGTAGATGTTTTTGTTGCTGCAAAAAAACACATTGCTCAAACGTATAACAAATCTCTCTCAAAAATCCAAGGAATTACATTACCTCCACAAGCAGAATGGGCATTTAATACTTATTGGTTGTACACTCTTGTTATTGATCCATCAGTTGTAATCGGTAGAGACGAATTGATGAAAAAACTATTGTTGAATGGTGTCGAAACACGTCAAGTATTTTATCCTTTGCATGAAATGCCACCGTACAAAAAATTTGGCTTGGGAAATTATCCAATTTCAGATTATGTATCACAAAATGGGATGAGCCTACCATCGTCGGTTGGTTTAAGCGATCAAGCTTTGAATACAATTACAAAAGCGTTAGAAACCGTTTTTAAGACACGAACCCTTGTTTTGGAATCATAATAATGTATAAGGGCAAAAAAATACTTGCTATTATACCCGCTCGTGGTGGAAGTAAAGGGATTCCACGGAAAAACATAAAACCTTTAGCTGGCAAGCCTCTTATTGCTTGGACGATTGAAGAGGCAAAAAAATCAAAATATATAGATCGCTTAATATTATCGTCTGAAGATGAAGAGATAATTCACATTGCGAAAGAGTGGGGCTGTGAAGTTCCTTTTGTTAGACCAAAAGAATTAGCTCAGGATGATACTCCTGGGATAGAACCGATACTGCATGCGATCAAGGCGTTACCAGATAAATATGATTATGTGTGCATGCTCCAGCCCACCTCTCCTTTAAGGAAAGTTGTAGATATTGATGGATGCATTAAGAAATGTCTCAACTTAGAAATGCCAGCTTGTGTCACCATTGTTGAGTCGAATGAAAGTCCTTATTGGATGTTCAAATGTAACGCGGATTTCAGTTTAAAATCACTATTCCCTGAATTGAAAATTGCTCCAAGGAGACAAGATTTGCCTACGATTTATGCTTTGAATGGTGCTGGATATATTGCAAAGACAGAGTGGCTGATGGCAACGCGATCATTCTTTTCTGAACAAACGATAGGGTATATAATGGACAAGATATCGTCACACGATATAGACGATGAGTCCGACTTTATGATTTGCGATTATTTATTGAAAGAAAGATCGAAAAATGGTTAAGATTGCAATAATTGGCGCTGGGCAACTTGGAAGCCGCCATCTCCAAGCTCTTTCACTGATTGATCGAGAAGCTGCAGTGGATGTGGTCGATCCAAATCCATCATCCCTTGAAACAGCAAAAAAAAGATTCTTGGAAGTATCGAAAGAAACAAAAGTTCGGGAAGTCCATTATTGCTCGAGTTTGAACGATATTTCGAACACTATTGATGTTGCAATCGTCGCATCGAATTCGAATGTGCGAAGAAAAATTATTGAAGAACTTCTTGCCGCAAAAAATGTTCGCGCATTGATTTTGGAAAAATTTTTGTTCCAACGGGAAGAAGATTTTTCCGCTGTTTCCGCTTTACTGTCAAAGAAAAATGTTTCTGCATGGGTCAATTGTCCGCGCAGAATGTGGCCTGTCTATCAAAACATAAAAAAAGAATTGCAGGGTGAAAAACCAATTGAACTTAGTGTGACGGGCACGTCGTGGGCGTTGGGAAGCAATGCCATACACATGATTGATTTATTTTCATATTTCAGCAATTCAACTAATTATCATATTGGTTTCCCGGATTTGGATAAGATAATCACGCAAAGCAAGCGCAACGGATATATTGAGTTTACCGGACGGTTATCAGGAGAATTTAGTAACCATGAACGATTCTCTATAGCCTGTTACAACGGATCGGGGATAAATTTAGTTACTTATTTGCGCTGGGAAAAAACAGAGTTTATTATTAAAGAATCTGAAGGGAAAGTTTTGATCGGAAAAGGGAATCAAGAGGAGAAATGGAAAGAGGAACAATTTACCGTTCTCTTCCAAAGCCAATTAACCCATCACGCCGTAGAGCGCATTATCGATACCCGGACATGTGATCTTACTCCTTACGAAGAATCTCAAAAGCTTCATCTCCCTTTGCTTCGAACTTTTATAAAGCATTTACAAATTTTAAAACCGGAAGAGATAATTACATCATGTCCAATTACGTAAAAAAAAATATCTGGCTGGTCGGAACAGGACTTATGGGAATCGAATATTGTAAGGTTCTTCAATCTCTTGATGTACCTTTTGAAGTTATTGGAAGAGGGACGGAATCCGCAAAAAAATTTGAAAGTAGATCGGGTATAGTCCCCAAAACAGGAGGAATGGCAGAATACCTTCGCAATAGCATTTCTATTCCTGAGCATGCGATTGTAGCGGTGAGCGTAGAACAATTAGCATCGGTTGCCATTCAAATTCTTGAAACAGGTGTGAAGAAGGTTTTAGTTGAAAAACCGGGAGGTTTGACGACGAAAGAGATTGAAAGCGTTGCGCAGATAGCAAAACGGAAGAATGCGGAAGTTTTTGTTGCCTACAATCGAAGATTTTATAGTTCTGTGTTTAAAGCGGAAGATATTATTCACGAAGATGGGGGGGTAACATCATTCCACTTTGAATTCACGGAATGGTCGCATATCATTGAGGGGTTACAAAAAGCGCAGGGTGTAAAGGAAAATTGGTTTTATGTAAACTCAACCCATGTTTTAGATTTGGCTTTTTTCTTAGGAGGAAAGCCAAAAAAAATTGCATCTTTTACGAGTGGCGGGACGTCGTGGCATCCTCATGCTTCGGTATTTACTGGTGCAGGTGTTTCAGAAAGTGGCGCGTTATTTTCCTATCAAGCAAACTGGGAAGCACCAGGCAGGTGGGGTGTGGAAATCCTTACGAAAAAACACCGTTTAATTTTACGTCCATTGGAAAAACTACAAGTCCAAAACGTTGGGGACCTTGAAGTTAAACCCATTCCAATTGATGATGAGCTTGATATTAAATTTAAACCTGGATTATACCGTGAAGTCAAATCGTTTCTGAATGATGATCAGTCTAGGTTTCTAACTATTTATGACCACGTAAGAAGTTTTTCATTCTATGAAACGATAAACCCTTTCCAAAAGAATTAAGAATGTTTTAAATCTATCTGTAACCTTTTTGTCGATGATTTTTTTGTTTTACTATGCAACATTACGATTATATATATTTGTGTTCGGCGTACAATGATGTCTCTCATATTTTAGCATTCATTGAAAGAGATAAGAATGCGCAGCATCTTATTATAATTGTAAATTCACATCAGTGCCACAAATTTTTGAAGATTTTATCAATTAATAATACAGATGTTCTTTTTATTGAGAGTAAACTTAAGCAGCCAAAACAATTATTGCAATGGATTTACGAATGGAAGAACTTAAAACAGATTAGATCGAAATTATTAAAGGGGATTGTGGGTTCAAAAATTTTCTTTTTTTCGTCCTTTTACGACCTTTTAGGCTGTTCATGTATAAATTTTCTTAAAGATAAGAACGAGATATTTCTGAGTATTCCGATTGAAGAAGGTTTCAAGTTGGTCAAGAGAAGAATTATAGATGTTATATATTCAGTTTTATATGGCGTCCGTTTTGAGACTTTCTTTTATATCAATCAAAAGATTTCTGGTCTGTCGATTTCTTACTTAAACTCAAATACAAATCAAAATATTCAAGCCGCGCAAAAAGAACTCATTGCAGTGCGAAAGAAATTCTCAACCCATTTTGCAAATAACGAATCATTTATTTTGATGCTCGACGCTGAAACCAACTTTGAAGGATTGTTTGATTCCAATCAAGCGGTTGTTGATAAACTTTTTAACCTGCTTAAAAAATTTAATACCTTGGTAAAAGGACATCCGAGACTTGGGCTTTCTTTGGTCACACTCCGTTATGGTTTTCATGAAATAGAAAGTTTCATTCCTGTGGAATTTATCGATTTCTCTACTTGCCAATGCGTAATTGGATGCTGGTCAATTGCTTTGCCGAACTTAGCCAACATGGGGGTAAAGGCTATTTCTTTGCTAAAACTACTTCCTTATGAAGATGAAAATCTTCGCCATTTGAGGATTAGCTACATTGAACAATACGCACCTTCAAAAATACTTTATCCGACGACGTTAGAAGAGTTGGAAAAAGAATTATCGGAAAGATATCAATAAATCGATTTTGTTTTTGCATGCTAACGAAAGAAACCATACAAAAATATTCTGATTTCAGTTCAAAGAAAGAAATCATCGTTATTCTCTCTGACTCACTCTCAATGCCAAGACCGGACGAATCGTTACTGTATGAAGAAACCTATCCCTACCTGCTACAGCAAGAATTGGGAAACCGTTTTGAAATAATAAACCGCGGGAAGAGAACCAACACCATTCAAGAACAAATCTTTGACCAATATGTTTATGACGATATGATATTTTTCTATCCCAAATATGTCGTGATACAGCTGGGTATTGTGGATTGTGCGCCTCGTTTATTCAGCAGAAGATTCGGCAAATATGTTATCGGAAATATTAAACCTTTATTTTTGAAAGAATTTGTTATTGGACAACTTTCTAAAAGAAGAATTTTCTTTACGAAGCACTTTCCAAGGCAATATGTGCCGTTGTCGAAATTTTCTTATGGATACGATTATTTATTGAGTGCGGTGAAAGAATTTGGCAGTACGCCTATTGTTGTCAATATTGCCCGCACGTCGCCGGAAAATGACCGCCGGTCGTACGGATTTATTCAGCACATTAACAACTACAACGACGCAATTGGAAAGGCTGCGCAGCGACACAATGCACAAGTGATTGATATGTATAAAGTATCTGAAACAAACGATGTACTATTGGATGATGGTATTCATTACAATAAATTAGGTTCAAAGTTATTAGCACAAGAACTTGCAGTAGCAATAAAGAGGAATCAAAGTTTGTAATTGATGGAAACGAACGATCAAATAAAACGGCATTCTTTAAAATCGGTAAAGTGGGTTGCATTTGGTTTTATCCTGCCACGACTTATTACTCCTATTATTACCGTTTTACTTGCAAAGATTCTCGTACCGTCCGATTTTGGAATTATCAGCATTTGCAGTGTATTCATTGGTGTTATTAACCTAATACAGGGACTCGGGTTTAGCGATTTCATCATCAAAGAGAAAGAAATAGATCAGACATATCTTAGCACGGCGTTCTGGTCGAATATGGTTTTAAGTATATTCGTTTTAGGGTTGATGTGGATAGTTGCTCCAATTGTCGCAAGTATTTATCATGAACCTTTGATCGGAAAGGTTCTTCCAGTCCTTGGTCTAGCAGTCGTTTTTAATGGGGCTGGTACTATCCAATGGGCATTGCTTCAAAAGGAGATGAAATTTAAAAGATTATTTAAAATAAGAATACTGCCGCTTTTTGTTTCACTATGTATTACGTTGCCTCTTGCTTATTTGGGATATGGCGTATGGTCGCTTGTTGTTGGGGAAGTTTCAAAAAGTTTGTTTGTAAACATAGCATATTGGATGGTAGGGAAATGGATTCCACGATTCGTTTTTTCAATAGAGGCGATGAAACAGATGTTGAAATTTGGAAAATGGATCATTACGGAAAAAGTGCAAGAATATCTTTATTCTAACCTTGATAGTATTTTCCTCGGTTACTTTGGAAATTTATCGGTACTTGGAATTTATACCATTGGACGCCAAATTATATTTGTTCTCTATAATACAATCAACGGGCCTATCGGAGGGATTGTTTTTCCTATGTTGAGCAAGATGCAGGCCGAAATTGAAAAAGTGCGAAATGGATTTTTTGAAGTGAGCAAAAGAGTTATGCTGGTAAATATTCCGGTGACAATTGCTGTCGCGGTACTTTCATTTGATGCGGTCCCTTTGCTTTTTTCCAATAAATGGCAGGGGCTTCCCCTCGTGCTGTCCATCGGTGTAATCGGCGAAGGAGTTGCACGGCTTATTTGGGCACAACGGGATATGTTTAAAATTCTAAATCGCCCTGATGTCTATCCGAAAGCGGTCATGATCAATCTCCTTTTTGCTGCTGTCTGTTACCCATTTGGTGCAATAAATGGATTGATTGCTTTTTGTCTGGTTCGGGCGTTTAATGACTGGTTGTATGCAGGAATTCAATTAGTGCTGACATCAAAAATGTTTGCATTTAAAAAAATGGAATATATCAAACTTTTACTTCCCTCACTTTATAGTAGCGTATCAATGGCAGCAGCAACACTACTTATCCTAGCTCTGTTTAAGTTTGCTGGATTTACAATAACAATTTTGCCATTTCTCATCATTACGGTTTTAGCGGTTATCTTGTTTATTGTGTTTTTCAAAACCTTCGCAAGAAATGATTTCGGGAAAATGTGGAATGAAATGAAGGTAATTGTTGGTCTTTCATAATGCTGGTTTTGCTTTTGATCACTCTTTGAAATTATTTACAACAAGGATAAAAATATGACGAAAAAAATAATGCACGGCGAAGAAATCATAGCGATTATCATTCCGTCCGAATTTTCAAAAGATGGAATCGAATTCTTTACACCGAACGAATTCTCGCAACAGCTTGCTTATATGAAACGCCCTACGGGATATTCAATCCCTGCACATACGCACAATAAAGTCCAGCGTGAGGTGTTTTTTACATTGGAGACATTATTTATACGAAGGGGAAGAGTCAAAATCGATTTTTATTCGAGGGATCAAAAATACCTTGAAAGTCGGGAAGTGAAGACAGGCGATGTTGTTTTACTAGCATCGGGCGGGCATGGATTTACAATGATCGAAGAGACAGAAATGATTGAAGTGAAACAAGGACCGTATGCCGGGGAAGAAGATAAAAAACGTTTTGGAGGAATCAATGGCTGAAGGATTCATACCGGTCTGTGAACCATTTCTTGATGGGAATGAAAAAAAATATTTGCTTGAAGCAATTGAAACAGGATGGATTTCTTCTGCAGGGAAATACATCTCATTATTTGAGGAGAGTTTTGCCAAATATTGTGGCGTAAAACATGGCATAGCGGTATGCAATGGAACGGTTGCGCTTCATCTATCTTTGGTTACGCTTGGCATCAATGAAGGTGATGAAGTGATTATCCCAAATTTTACAATGATCGCCAGCGCGTTTGCGGTATGCTACACCGGAGCCACGCCTGTTTTTGTCGATGCTGAAAAAGAGACATGGAATATTGATTCCTCAAAGATCGAAGAAAAGATTACGAAGAGAACAAAAGCAATCATGCCTGTTCATATTTACGGTCATCCCTGCGACATGACACCTATTTTGAATATTGCAAAAAAATATCATTTAAAAGTCATCGAAGATGCGGCAGAAGTCCATGGCGCGACATATAAAGGACAGAAATGCGGATCCATTGGTGATATTGCAGCGTTCAGTTTTTTCTCTAACAAAATTGCAACGACCGGAGAAGGGGGAATGGTTGTTACCAACGATGATGCGCTTGCCGAAAAATGCAGATATTTCAAAAATCTTTGCTTCCCTCTCACCGGACAACGAACGTATACGCACGACGACATTGGATTCAATTATCGAATGTCGAACCTGCACGCCGCAGTAGGATTTGCACAGGTGGAAAGGATTGAGGAATATGTTGATATCCGAAGGAAACACAATGCCATTTATAAGGAGGTTCTTGGCGACATTTCCGGTATAACATTTCAGCCCGAAAAAACATGGGCAAAGAATGTCTATTGGATGAACGGTATTGTCGTCGAAAAAAACAAATTTGGAATGAGCAGGGACGAGTTGATGAAAAAGCTCCGTGAGAAAGGGATTGACAGCAGATTATTTTTTTCCGGAATGCATAGACAAGGCGGACTACAAAAATTTGGATGTGATTGCAGAGGTGAATATCCCGTCACTGACTGGCTGGCAGAGAATGGTTTATATCTTCCGTCCGGTTCGGGATTAAAAGAAGAACAAATAGAATTCATTTGTAAGACGATTCGTTCATTGAAAGCGTAAGGTTTTATTTCTGATGAGTGAACCCACTGTTAAACATATTGCCATCGTGTTAACGGCAGATCCTTCAGGAGGAGGGAAGTTTCAATATTCTCTCTCAATCTTGGACGCAATTTGTTTATTTGATGCACAAAAATATAAAATTTCAGTCGTTTATGAAGATGACCATTGGTGTGAATTTATTCCGAAAGAACGCTGTACGGTATTGAAATTTCGCCGAAGCTTTTTGGAACGAGTTGTTCGAAAAGGTTTTCTTATAATCCCTTTTCTTGGCTTGAAATTATGGCGTAATGTTGGCGGCTTCATCTTTGATTTGTTACGAATTCTAAGAAGGATCAAACCCGACATTGTTCTGTATCCGAACAATGATTCGTTCGTGTATGAGTCAACATTGCCGGGAATAATTCCGATCTTCGATCTAATGCATATTTATCATCCGGAATTTCCGGAGGTGTCTGCAGAGGGAACAGCCGGCAAAAGGGAACTGCATTATACCCGTGTTTGCCACTATGCACGTGCGATTCTTGTCGATTCGGAAGTCGGCAGGGATCATGTTATTGAAAATTATGCAATTGACGAAAAGAAAATTTATGTGCTTCCATATGTAGCACCTCCGTACGTGTACGAGAAAAATATTAACACGAACGTTCTTTTGCAATATAACTTGCCCGACACATTCATTTTTTATCCGGCTCAATTTTGGAAGCATAAGAATCACATAGGTTTATTACGGGCTTTATCAATACTTAAGCAAAGAGGAAGAGAAATACATGCAGTGTTTGTTGGTTCGCCCAAAAACGCCGGAGAAGAAGTTAGCGAACTAATAAAAAATCTTAATCTTACGAACCAGGTAATTAATCTTAAGTATGTAAGTAATCATGAGCTGGTCGCGTTGTATAAAAAAGCATTGGCATTAGTAATGCCGACCTTTCTGGGACCGACCAATATTCCACAATTAGAAGCATTTGCCCTTGGATGCCCCGTGATTACATCAAATATTTACGGTATTCCTGAACAAGTGGGTAATGCCGTTCTTCTGATTGATCCTTATGATCCTGAGGATATTGCCAATAAAATTGAGAAATTATTTGATGATGGGAATTTGCGGCAGAAACTGGTTAATGAAGGTTATAAAAAGGACAAGGAATGGAATCTCGATAATTTTTCTCATAGGATTATGTCTATTATTTCTGAATTGATGTAATGTATGGCCTACACGGTGATAATGGTTTTATTGGTTCTCTATTTTCCCATTTTTTCACAAATGGCGGAGGTCGGAAGAGACAATCAAATAACAGTATACTATATTTTTTTAATACTTCTCTCACTGGGCTTTGTGGTGAAAAGTGGTAAAAAGAACCATCTGGACGGTCACGCACGTTTTTTTTCATTTTATTTTATCGCAAATATAATTTTAACGACAGAACAGTTCATTGTTACCAGTTTATCGGCGCGCACATTTCTGGCTGCTTGTTTTCCATACGCTCTCAGTTTATTTATTTTTCATTTCTTATATCGTCATCCAAGCGATGAAATTAAAAGAATAATAGAAAAGGTTTTTAGATTTATCATCATTGCATTCTTTATACAATTTGTGCTGTCAATTTACGAATCCTCGATCGGGCATTATATCGGCGTTATTTGGGAAGATCCTAATGGAGTCCAATTATACAGCGGTTGGGAAAATCGTATTGTATTAAATATGTTGGGAAATTTCACAGGTGGGTTGACTTCTTCCTTTCACTTTCCACTGTCTGGTCTGTTAGGACAACACAATTATTGGGGTTCACAATTACCCTTTTACAATTTAATTTGCTTGATAGTTTATCATGAAACAAAAGAGAAAAAATTTTTATTTGGTTTAATTACTATTTTTATTGCAGTAATATTTAACACATCCAGGTTTGGGCTAGCAGGAATAATTGTAACTGATTTATTTTATGTAGCATATTATTTCTCATTTGTTCGCAAGTATATTCTTTTATTTTTTTCCATTTTAATAATCATTATATTGTATACACTTGCCGATATTATCTCTTTATGGGAAAATTACCAGGCGTTGCAACCGGACACTCTCCAATATAGAGTAAACAACTATTCAGAGTTTTGGAAACATCTAGTAGACTTACATATCGGAGATTATATTTTTGGAATTGGGTTAAAAGATTCTCCAAAGTATTATGAAAAAATTATGGGATTTCCTGGAAATTTTGAAAGCAGTATCCTGATGTCATTTTTTCAATACGGAATTATAGGACTGTCACTCCTGATGTATCTCTGGAAAAAAATATTTAATTATGCCATGAGGTTTAAGAATCGTTTTAATCCCTTTATTTTTCTGTTATTTGTCAACATTATAGCTGTTTCAATAACAGTCAATGGCATTTCTTATTATTTTGTTTTACCATTTGTTGCTTTAATATTTTTCCATCAAATTGTGCTGGGATTATTATCAATCGAAAATCGTGCGGTTGCTAGTTAAACAAAGGACTATGCATATTTCAATTGTTATACCCGTGCACAATAGAATAGCATTTACCCGCTCCTGTCTGGAATCATTACAAAAACAAACAAATAAAAATTTTAACACTGTTGTTGTTGATGATGGTTCTACCGATGGTACTAATAAAATGGTGGAAAATGAATTTCCCGAAGTCCACCTTATTAAAGGTACTGGCAATTTATGGTGGACGGCGGCTACAAATCTTGGTGTTAAATATGCGTTGGAGAATAATGCGGACTACGTCCTGACCCTAAATAATGATCTCTATGTGCGACAAGATTATTTGCATAATTTATTGAACGTTATTGAAAAAGAAGAAAGGAGTTTAATAGGGTCAGTATCTGTTGAGGCTGATAATCATTCAAGAATTTTAGATGCCGGCGTTAAAATAAATTGGAAAACGGCAAAGTATGACTATATGGCAAATAATATTAACAAAAATGGTAATTTTGGCGCATTTAATGAACTACAATCTGTCGATGCACTTTCCGGCAGAGGTACATTAATTCCGGTTAAGGCGTTTAGAGAACTTGGATTTTTTAATGATAAATACCTGCCCCACTATGGTGCCGATTATGAATTTGCAGTAAGAGCAAAAAAAAATGGTTATAAATTATATGTATGTAAAAAGGCAATAGTTTACAGCTATGTTAAGGAAACAGGTCTAAATAATTTCAATAGAAGAATTTCGTGGGCTGAATTAATTAAAAGTTTCTTTTCAATAAAATCACCTAACAACCTAAAATATCGAATGCGTTTTGCTAAACTTACTGCTCCTAAATATTGTTTTATTACCTTTCTTGTATTTGATTATTTGAGAGTTATAGTAAAATCATTTATACGTCAGTTTCAAAAAAAGAATTAAGTTTACCGAGTTGTAATTCTTATAGCTATCCTTATTTTTTTATAGAACGGTAGTTTAAAAATATTAATAGTAAATAAATTATTTGTGAAAAACGTTCTCATTCTCTATAAATTTTTACCCCAATGGCGCGTTGATTTTTTTAATTTACTTAGAGAGACGCTATTTAAAGAAAATATAGAATTGACGCTTGTTTACGGGAAACTAATGGGTGAAGTATCAAAAAAAAATGATGAAGTTGATTTAGGTTGGGGAATTTATATGCCTAATAAATTCATAAAATTTGGTAAATTAGAATTAATTGGACAGCCCGCTTTTAGACAAATAAGAAATGCAGATCTAATTATTGTAGAACAAGCTAATAAATTATTAATTAACTACTTTTTAATGATCATTAGAAAGTTCACTAAAAAGAAACTTGCATTCTGGGGGCATGGTCTTAACTTACAGAGCAACTCAAACAGCACGGGCAATAAATTCAAGAGATTATATTCCCGGCAATGTGATTGGTGGTTTGCTTATACAAAGAGTGTAAGTCGTACAATTCAGTCCATTGGTTTTTCAGGAAAAAAAATTACGATAGTGCAAAATGCTATTGATACAAAATTTCTTCAAAAAGTGTATGGTGAAATATCGGATGAAAAAATATCAGAATTAAAGAATATATTAAATATTACTAATTGTTCTATAGGCTTATATTGCGGCGGCATGTATAAAGAAAAACGTTTGGACTTTTTGTTAGATACTTGCTACAAAATAAAAAATGAAATTGTCAACTTTGAAATGATTTTTATTGGTGCTGGCCCTGAAGATTATAAAATTAAAGAAGCAGCATTTAAATATAAATGGATTCATTATGTCGGGCCGAAATTTAACACCGATAAAGTGCCATATTTTAAGATTGCGGATGTTTTTTTAATGCCCGGACTTGTTGGTTTAGCTATCTTGGATGCTTTTGCAATGCAGTTGCCGATTATTACAACTAACTATCCTTATCATAGTCCTGAAATTGAATATTTAGAAGATGGACTAAATGGGATAATTACAGAAGATTCATCTGAAAAATATAGCCGTGCTGTAATTTCGTTACTTAAAGATAAAGGGAAATTAGAGGAGCTAAAAAAATGCTGTAAAAGTTCTGCCGAAAGATACACTGTTGAAAAAATGGTAAAGAATTTTAAGGATGGTATATTACAAGCTTTATTCGGAGGTGCTTAATGTCTTTTTATGATCATTATATAAGTAGAAGTCGTAATGTTTTTGGCGTAAAGGTAAAAAAAAACTTTGCTAAAAAATTATTCAAGATGGCTCTAACAACAAAACATAATCCAGTTAAAATTCTTGAAATAGGCCCTGGAGATGGATATATAGCTTCATTAGCAAAACAAAATGAGTTTGATTATACCGGCATTGAAGGCAGCAGTAAAGTTTTTAATTCGCTGTCAGAGGAAGGATACAATATTATTCAAAAAATGGTGCCTCCTTTACCAGAAAATTTAGGAAATTATGATATCTGCTTTATTCTTCACGTAATAGAACATCTTAATACAATAACCGAAGCTACACAACTTATTTCACAGATAAAGAGTAAGTTAAATAATGATGGGAAAATAGTAATTGCAACGCCAGATTATTTGAAATGGGGAAAAGACTTTTATAATAGCGATTATTCGCACAATTTACCTTTTACAATAAAGAGATTATATCAACTCTTTATTAATGAAGATTTAAAAATCGAATTCGCTGGCTATTACGTTGGTGATCAATTCGGAGTATTTAGAATTCCAATTTATTGGCTAGGTAAGTTATTATATTTTCGAAGTGTCGATAATTATTTTAAAAATTCTATGGGGTCCGATATTTGGTACCGAGCTTATCTAACTTGTCTTCCGAATATTGTTATGATTGCTAGGAAATAAATTTTTGTTAAAATAGTTAAAGGGTGGCAAGAAAAATGGTTAAAGCATTTCTTCTTTGACAGCGCACATGAAACGTTAAATAAAAACGCTCGCAAGCAATTAAAACATGATAAATATACTAGAAATAAAATTATTTAGTCAGGATTTTAACAGCGCCGATAAGATTACGACGGAATTCAGTGAAAGAGAGCCGAATATTTCTGTATTTCAGGTACTGGCGCCCATGGAACAATAACCGCTCAAAAGGATAAAAGATTTAAAGAAATATCAGACTCATTTTATCAGGTTCGGCTTGCCAATGCCTGAAGCGGGAATACTAAACTAAGCTTTGGCACATCAAATGGGGCAGGTCAGAGTGTTTGGAGAAGATATTACATCTACAAAGTATGTTATCTATATGCGACTAGGGTATGAACTTCAAAAATCTCGTAAATCGTTTTTAAATGCGGCCGATGTTCGTGGAAATAGATTAATTTTTGATATGTATAGTTATAATGATAATAATTCAATAGAAGGATTTTTTAGATTATGATTAACGAGAAAGTTAATCTTTATGGAATTTATTACACGCCTACAAATTATGTTGAAGCTACTAAAGAAATAATTGATTTTGCATTGCAAAGGAAATCATATGGTGTTTCAGCTTTAGCCGTCCATGGTTTAATTGCCGCGTATCAAAAGAATTCATTAAAAGAGCTCGTAAATAAAATTCCCCTTGTTGTTCCGGATGGACAACCTATACGATGGGCAATAAACAGTTTCTATAACACAAATCTTAAAGATCGAGTATATGGTCCCGCATTGACATTGAGTATTTTACATGAAGCTAATGAAAAGAAATTGAATGTCTATTTGTATGGCAGTACAAAAAATACATTGCAAAAATTCCGACAATTTATCTCCAATACTTACTCCGATATCACCATTTGCGGCATTCATGAAGACAGATTTCGAGATGCCACATACGAAGAAGATCTGGCTGACATAGTAAAAATCAATAATTCAGGAGCACACATTGTGCTTGTTGGCAGAGGATGTCCCCGTCAAGAAATATGGGTTGCAGAACATTTAGGGAAAGTGAAGGGGGCAATGTTAGCCGTTGGAGCAGCATTTGATTTTCACGCTGGGACCATTCCTCAAGCACCAAAGTGGATGCAGGACAGGGGCCTGGAATGGTTTTTTAGATTAATTCAAGAGCCTCAAAGGTTGTGGAAACGATACCTTTTTACTAACAGTTATTTCGTTTACTTGTTTGTTAAACATAAATTCTTTTTGCGAAGGCCATATTAATAAATGGGAAAAATAATAGTAACCGGTTCAGGGGGCTTAATTGGAAGTGAAGTAGTTTCTTTTTTTGCTGAAAAAGGATATCAAATCATTGGAATTGATAATAATATGAGAGCAGATTTTTTTGGCCCTCTGGGGGATACACGGTGGAATCAAAAAAGATTGTTGGAGACTTATCCTAATTTTAAGCATGTTGAGATTGATATACGGAACCGCTCGAGTGTGCTTAACATTGTTAAGGAGATAAAGCCGGATGCAATTATTCATACTGCTGCACAACCAAGTCACGATTTAGCGGCATCGAGACCATTTGATGATTTTGAGGTTAATGCCGTTGGCACTTTAAATTTATTAGAGGCGAATAGGCAAGTGAATACGGAAACCCCATTTATTCACATGTCCACTAATAAAGTTTATGGCGATGCCCCGAACGAATTGGATCTGATTGAAAAAGATACACGGTGGGATTACGCTGACAAAGAATATTATAATGGCATAAAAGAAGATTTCAGGATTGATCAATCGAAGCATTCACTTTTCGGTGCGTCAAAAGTGGCGGGGGATATTATGGTGCAAGAATATGGCAGATATTTCGGGATGCCTACTTGTTGTTTGCGAGGGGGTTGTTTGACTGGACCGAACCATAGTGGTGTTGAGTTACACGGATTTTTGAGCTATTTAATTAAATGTAATATTCAAGAAAAGAAGTACAATATTTTTGGATATAAAGGAAAACAAGTACGAGATAATATTCATTCATATGATGTTGTCTCATTTATGAATGAATTTTTGGAAAAGCCGAGAATTGCAGAAGTATATAATATTGGAGGAGGAAGGAAAAATTCTATTTCAATATTAGAAGCCTTTGATAAGATTAGTCGTATTTCCGGTAAAAAAATGATCTATGAATACCTTGATAAAAATAGAGAAGGAGATCATATTTGCTATATTTCTGATTTATCAAAAATGAAAGAACACTATCCTCAGTGGGACATTACAAAGAATTTAGATGTAACTTTTGAAGAGATTTATCTTTCATGGAAGAAGAAAGGCTTATAGCAAGATTCTTCCGGAAAAGAAGTCAGTAAGGAGTAGGAAGAAATCAGAAGTTAAGAAGATGAGAAGGTGGTAAACAGTGAGCAGTTAACAGTTAACAGTAAACAGTGAACAGGGATCGGTAGTCAGTAAGGGGTAGGAAGAAATCAGAAGTTAAGAAGATGAGAAGTCAAGAAGATGAGAGGTTAAGAAGATGAGAAGCTGAGAAGTTGAGGAAATGAGGAAGGCAGAAGTCAGAGGTCGGAAAAGATGAGAAGGTTGGAAGTCAGGAAGTTGAGAGGTGTGGAGAAGTGAATAGGGAGCAGGGAATAGGAAATAGATTCTCGATAAAAATGCCGCTTTATGGCATTCGGTACAGCGGGACACTCGGGAATGACATTGGGATTGAAAGTGAACCACTGTCTGCAGCAGATTCCCGGTAATGGTACATTTTCAAAGAGGAACGGTCTTGCGACCGTCCCTACACCATAGAATTTAATGCAGCACAAATTTCAAAATGCACCACTACCGAATTCTCTTGACAATAAGCAAAATACTCCATAAGTTTCGGCTAAGACTTTTCTGTTATGCTGCACATCCATAATGCAGAAGAAGTAACGACGAAAAAATTCTTCAATATTCATACCGTATAGTAAAACTGCCTGAGACTTTTTGTTATGCTACGACGTAATTGGCGCAGTTTTTTTATTCTTCTTACGCTTTTCTCTGATATCCTTGCGATTTTTTTTGCTTTTCTGGGAGGACTCTATTTTAGAGATTATTTCCCGGGAGCGGCAAAAATAAATGTCCCGGTTTTCATCAGGCTTACACTTTATTTTGGGGTAGTTTTTGTTCTTCTCTCGTTCATGTTCGGATCGTACCGGGCAATTTTCCGAAGTAATGTGCGCCGTCAATTCCTCTTTGCCGGAAAGGCGTACGTGTGGGCAATGCTTATTGTGTTTGCTTTGTATGATGTTTTGCATTTAGGGGTATTTCCGCGCCGATTTGCCGTTGCCTTTGTTGTACTTCTCCCGGTTTTTTTTATTGCGCTTCGCCTGATGCTGAACAAAGTGAATTTGTGGCTGCAAGGAAAAGGGTTCGGAATTCATCACGCTCTTGTTGCCGGCGATAATGGCTGGACGCAAGAGGTAGTGGAGAGGTTTCTTGGTTTCCCGGAACTTGGCTATGCAGTAAAGGGAGTGGTTGTTGTTGAAAATCTACCGCACCTTCACCCAAAAACGGCGGAACAAGCACCGGACAAGCAGCGAAAAGCTTCTTTTGGAAAGAAAATTACGTTTGGCAGCATGCACAGCATTCCAACGTTTACGGTTTCGGAAATTTCCACTGTTTTTGAGAACGATGGCATTGACAGGGTTTTTGTTTCATCAGAGTCGCTGGCAGTAAATGGCTTTGACAGATTGACCAAGGTATGCAGAGAACATCGGGTGAAGCTGAATGTACTTTCACCTCTTTCGGATAATCTTTTGCGGACTGCACGGATACCGGATATTATCGGCATTACGTTGTATTCTCCTCCGAGAACCCGCATTGAATTTCTGCAGCGGAAAATAAAACGAGGATTCGATATGGCTGCAGCGTGCGTGTTGATCGTGCTCTGTTCGCCTCTTTTGCTTGCAGCATCGGCTGCCATTCTGGTTGAGTCGGGCTTTCCGGTCATTTTCAAACACCTGCGCTCCTCAACGAAAGGGGGAAGAGAATTTTATTTTTATAAATTCCGGAGTATGGTGAAAGATGCGGATGAAAGGAAGGAAAGCCTTTTCCAGTTCAATGAAGCCGACGGGGCATTGTTTAAGATGAAGAATGACCCGAGATTGACGCGCGTAGGGAAATTTATCCGGAAATACAGCATCGATGAGCTGCCTCAGTTGTTCAATGTTTTGAAGGGAGATATGAGTCTTGTCGGTCCGCGTCCTCTGCCTCCTTCTGATTTTGCGAAGGTAAAGGGATCGCCGGAATTCTGGAGCAGAATTCAGGAAAGAGCGAAAGTGAAGCCGGGAATGACCGGGCTGTGGCAAATTTCAGGACGAAGCTATATTGGCTTTCAGGAGATGGTGCTTTTGGATTTGTATTACGTGGAGAATCAATCGCTGCTATTCGACATGGAGATTTTGCTTGAGACAATTCCTGTGGTGCTGTTTGGAAAAGGAGCGTATTAAATAAAAATGAAAAAATCAAAAAGTTAAAATAAAAAGTCATCAGCCATAAATCCCAATCCTGCCTTCTTACTCCATACTCCTCTCTTCCTGTTTATTTGCTTCTTTCAGTTTTTGTAAGTCACCAAGATTTTTCCTATACTTAGACAAATAAAATCAATACCTCAATGCCCTTTTGAGTAAGCTATTACGTTATAACTTTGCGGCCTTTGCGGTTTTCTTTTAATAACTCACATTACTCATGGGAAAAATACACTAAAAAAAGTAAGTTCGTCATGGTGCGCTTTAGCGTACCATCCGTAATTGTGATCTTGCCATGAACTTTCGGACACCAAGAAAAGAGAGTATATTCTTTCAGGAGGTGTTCAGATGTCAGAATCACAACAACGGCGTAGATTTGATGCCCAATTTAAGCATGATGCACTCCGGTTGATAGAAGAAAGCAACCGAAAAATTAGTGATATAGCGAAAGATCTCGGAG
>JAJYOK010000007.1 GCA_021796215.1 Bacteroidota bacterium | reverse complement strand
TTGATGTGTATGTATTATGGAGTGAAAAAATACACAAGCGGTATATTGGACAAACAGAAGATATTTCACGGCGGCTCGGTGAACATAATTCCGGAAAGGATCGCTTTACATCAAGCGGTATTCCGTGAATTTTAATTCACCAAGAGAAATATACAACAAGAACAGAAGCACGAAAGAGAGAAAATTTTCTTAAAAGTGGTATTGGAAGAAGCTGGTTAGATGCACAGTATCCACAGTTTCGGAGAGGTGCCTGAGCGGTTGAAAGGGCTGGTCTCGAAAACCAGTGTACTCGTTAGGGTACCGTGGGTTCGAATCCCACCCTCTCCGCATCTAAGTTTCTCAATCAGATAAATAAAATAAGGCATTGAGGGTTCTGAGCCTAGGCTCATGCGCATCTGGCGCAGAATCCCACCCTCTCCGCCAACAGCTATCATCAAGTTCAACAGAATACCAATCGATTTATGAGAGCGATCTTTTTTTACCTCCTTATTCCTCTTTTCACTTTCACTCAAGCCGTGATGTGCCAAACAACCGCATCGAGCGATAGTGGCAGAGCTGTTGATTCTTCTAAATTTGCCAGCGATTCGTCGGCGGCATTCAAACAAGTCTCTCTTCCAAAGGAAGATACGCTGCGCACTGTTCAAGATACGTCGGGATTGATCATTCCTGTGCAAGCAGCTGTTGACAGCACCGCACAAGACACAACCGATCTTCTTGTTCCAATGTCGGCAAAAATTGAGGCTATGGAGAAATTAGATCCGAACGGCTATCGTGATATGCATTGGGGAATGACTTTGCAGGATGTTCGCGACCATGTTCTTGACCGAGACAATGTGAATGAATACGACGTTCAACCTTTGACACAAGGCTTTGAGTATCCGACAGAAATTGCCGGTGTGAAAGCGTATAGCGCTTATGAGTTTGACAGCGACCGCCTTTATGCCGTTCGGCTCAACATGCTTGTCAAAGCACAAAATCGTTTCGACTATCTGGATGCATACGAACACTATCAGGAAATTCTTAAAGATAAATATGGCGAGCCGACAAAAGTAGGGTTTGCAAAAATTGATCCGTCGTATCTGAATACAATTGAAAGCATCATTCTCGGTTACGCAAAGAAATATACCTTTTGGGAATTCCCGCATACCTATCTCGCATTGGTTCTCACCGGTGTCAATAAGCATTTGGAGATTCACATTACTTATGTCTCAAAAGAAATCTTTGACGAATTGAAAGATAAAAAGACAACGATGAATCTTGAGGATTTTTAGCTGCCTTAACAATTTCCTTCCCTTCATGCTTTTTTAGATTGTCTTTCCAATAACTTTTGATTATATTTTTCCGCTTGTTTTTCCGGAAAGGTGCAGGAGTGGTTGAACTGGCACGCCTGGAAAGCGTGTGTGCGGGAAACCGTACCGTGGGTTCGAATCCCACCCTTTCCGCAATGGGTTCCCGTTATGTGGTATATATTCTCTACTCAGCATCTCTTGACAGAACATACACCGGTTATACCAACAACATTAACCGGCGACTGAAGCAGCATAATGCGGGTAAGACATTCTCAACGAAAGCCGGCCGTCCGTGGAAATTAGTGTACGTTGAGGCTTCCACAAAGAGAGAAGAAGCACGACAGCGAGAGAAATGGTTCAAAAGCTCGACCGGACGAAGAAAGATTGCTAAAATTGTGAGAGATTGGAAATAGATTGCGTAGTGTCGTGGGTTCGCTCGCCTCGCTCCGCACGGCGGAGCGGGAATCCCACCCTTTCCGCAATTGCTATGTTAATGCAATTTGTTAATTATTTCCCCCTCGCTTACCTGCCGTAATTGCTTTTCAATCTTCGCTTCTATAATTTTCCTTTATGGATTCCCTTCTTTTCGGACATGATAACGAAGAACGCATCGTTTCCGTCCAAATAGTGGACGACTCAACGGTGCGCATCTACAACCGCGATGAACATTCTGTTACTTTTCGGGACGAGGCATTTTATCCCTTTTTCTATTTATCGGATCAAAATCTCATTGCAGATTTCTCTAAGTCTTTTTGGGTAAAAGAACTTCAAGGAGAAAATTATTATCGGTACGTCTGTGCATTCAAACGGTTATCGGATATGTGGGATGCTATTCGTTTCATCGTTGAAAAAGTAAATCGTACATCACAAAAAAAGATCGAATCGTACACAGAGATTGAACAAATTCATCTCAAGGCTGACACAAGCACTCAGTATTTAATTCAATCAGGAAAAACTCTCTTCAAAGGAATGCAATTCAGTGACTTGCACCGTTTGCAATTGGATATTGAAACCTACTCTCGGAGCTACAAATTCAGCAATGCGGGAAGGTCTGAAGACCGCATTATACTTATCTCGCTTTCAGATAATCGCGGGTGGGAAAAAACCCTGGGCGGGAAAAATGTTTCTGAACCTACTTTGCTTGAGGAATGTATTCGTATCATTCGTGAAAACGATCCGGACGTTATTGAAGGACACAACATTTTTAATTTTGACCTTCCGTATTTGCTGCAGCGCTGTCAACTGCACGAAACTGAATTTGCAATCGGCCGCGACGGTTCGCCGCCGCGCGTATTCAATATGCGTTCTTCTTTCGCGGAACGTGAAGTGGAATATCAGAATTTTGAAATTGCAGGCCGGCATATTATTGATACATGGCTTCTCCTTCAATCGTATGACGTCTCACGGAGAAATCTCGAAAGCTACGGATTGAAATATGCTGCGAAATATTTCGGCATTGCAGCGCCTGACCGTGTGTATATTCCTGGAGAAAAAATTTCGTGGTATTGGGATCATGAGCCGGAAACCCTTAAACGTTATGCCCTCGACGATGTTCGGGAAACGCGTGCGTTAGCCGACAGACTTTCCATGAGCACTTTTTTTCTGACACAGATGCTTCCGTTTAATTACGGCACGTTAGCTCGCACCGGCTCAGCGGCAAAGATTGAATCACTTTTTCTTCGGGAGTATTTACGCAAACGTCATTCCATACCTAAACCAGAAACGGGAGTCCAGACCACAGGCGGGTTCACAGCTGTTTATTATACCGGTGTCCTTGGCCCGGTAGTTCACGCTGATGTTGAGTCACTGTATCCTTCCATTATGCTGTCGAAAAAACTTTCTCCTGCAAGCGACGATCTGAATACATTCCAGAAATCTTTGCGGCATCTAACAAAATTGCGTCTCGACACAAAACGCAAAATGCAATCTGCTACTGAGGAGTTCGAACGAATGCAGCTTGATGCAATTCAATCTTCGTTCAAAATCCTAATCAATTCTTTTTATGGCTATTTGGGATACAGTAAAGGATTGTTTAATGATTATGCGAAAGCAGATATTGTTACCACGACCGGGCAAATACTCTTAAAGCAGCTTATTCAGGAAATTGAGCTGTTCAACGGCGTTGTTATTGAAGTTGATACCGATGGAATATATTTTCAGCCTCCTGATAATGTCAAAGGTGAAGAAGAGGAGCGCCGGTTCGTCGAAAATCTTTCTTCTCATCTCCCAGAAGGAATTCATTTGGGGTTTGCAGGGCGGTACAAAAAGATTTTGAGTTACAAGAAAAAAAATTATGCACTCCTCGGTTATGATGACAAGATTACAATCAGAGGCTCATCACTAATTTCGCGAAGCATGGAACGTTTCGGCAGAAGCTTTATTCAGCAAGCAGTTGACTGCATTATGAATAGCAGGATACAAGAGCTTCATGCGCTCTATCTTGAAATCGAACGTTCTCTTCACGAACATACAATTGATGTGCGCGATTTTGGGCGGACCGAAACCTTGAAAGATTCCCTGAAAGAGTATGAACGCGACGTTGCCAACCAGCGGCGAAATCGAACGGCGAGTTACGAACTTGCACTTCATTCACCGGAAAAATATAAAGCAGGTGATAGAATTTCGTATTACATCACAGGAAATGATGCAAATATCAAAAGTTTTGAAAATGCAAAAGAAGTTTCAGAGTGGGATCCAAACTTCCCGGATGAAAACGTTGCCTATTACTTGAAGCGCCTCGATGAATTTGCGGCTAAGTTCACGCCGTTTTTCTCTGAGCGCAATTTTCACGCCGTGTTCTCATCGGAAGATTTGTTCGGGTTTGATGCTTCGTCAGTCTCAATCATTTCCAGAAAAGTGCAGGCAGACGAAGGAGAAAAGCATGAGTGGGAAAATCCCGAGCCGTCTATTTCACTTGACAATTAAACTGTGTGGTGTTGCCCATGCCATTGACGGAGATAATTTACAATTTCAATTGTTGGTGCGCCAGGTGTGAACAATTCTCCGACCCCTAATTCTTTAAGCTTCTGAATGTCCTGTTGAGGAATAATCCCGCCTCCAAACAACAGCACATCCTCCATTCCTTTTTCTGTCATTAAGGATTTCACTTTCGGGAAAATGGTCATATGCGCGCCGCTCAATGAACTGATGCCGATGGCGTCAACATCTTCCTGCAATGCCGCTTCAACAATCATCTCCGGTGTTTTCCTGAGCCCGGTGTAGATAACTTCCATGCCGGCATCGCGTAATGCGGCGGCAATAACTTTAGCGCCGCGGTCGTGTCCATCTAATCCCGCTTTTGCTACAAGTACGCGAATTTTCTTTTCCATGCACGTCCTTTTATTCCGTTATGAAGACTGAAGAAATTTTTGCAATGCAATATAAAATTTTGTCAAGGGAAATCCAACAACAGTGTAATAACATCCATCAATGCGTTGTACAAACACCGCACCGTAATCATCCTGAATTCCGTACGCTCCGGCTTTATCTAACGGAGAGCCAGATCGGACATATTCTTGAATCTCTTTATTGCTTAAAGCGCGAAAGGTGACTTTTGTTTTTTCATAATCAATAAGAGAGCGTTTCGATTGAGCGTCAACAATTGCAAATCCGGTAAATACTGTATGTGTGCGTCCGCTCAGTTTGTGAAGCATCATAGCAGCTTCTCTTCGTGTTTCTGGCTTGCCAAGAATTTGTTTCTGAAGCACAACAATAGTATCCGACCCGATAACAATTCCCGAAGCAGCACGAGATGCGACAGCTAGCGCCTTTTGAAGAGATAATGACATAACGTTTTCTGCAGGAGTTTTAGTTGTGTCAATAATTTCATCCACATTACTTTCCTGAATAGAAAACTTCATTCCGATTTGATGCAGCAAATGTGCTCGTCGTGGCGAACGTGAAGCGAGAATGAATTTCCTTTTTTTGTCAATCATAAAAGATAAAAAAAAAGCGTGGCTCCATGCCACGCTTTGTGGATTTGCTTTTTTATTATCGAAACATTGCTTTTAGGCTTCCCCATGTTCGACGTACACCAGAAGTGGTGTGCGTAACAAACACATGGTCTGAATAGCTTTCACTATTATCTTTCCCCTCTATTCTGATTCGGTAAAAATAAGAATTCGTTTCAGTCGTCTTAAAAACTGCGTAATCGGTAAATTGATATGTAAAGTAATTCCCCCTTGGCTTGAATATTGAACTTACGTCTTGATAGCCACTACTTGCAGACGCGCTACGTTGGACATAATAAGCTCCTACGTTAGATTCGTCTTCTGATTGCCATTGAATAACAATATTTCCGCTATTATCACTTTGTGCTTGCAATGATCCATACTTAATGACACCGCCGAATGCGAGAAATGCAACTACTACTAATCCTGCAATACTGTAGAAACGTTTCATTTCAACACCAAAATTTTTTAAACTATTTTGAAACTCGTGCGGAAGGCGGGACTTGAACCCGCACGCCTTTTGGGCGCCACCCCCTCAAGATGGTGTGTCTGCCAGTTCCACCACTTCCGCATGTCGTGGAAAATATACGAAACTAAGGAAATCAATGCAAGGGTGCGAACAGCTTAAAATTGGGTTTGTGATATTCGTGAGTCTAGAATAATTTTTCCCCTAAATTGCTAGAACTTACTCAAGAAGGTCCTTTGGGGATTTGAGAAGCTCTTTTGCCTGCCAGCCTTGAACAATATACCATTGCGTCGAGCTTGACGATTGGACATAGTATTTGTCCTTTCCATCTTCTGCAAAACGAAGCATCATTCCAGCAAAAGAAAGAGTGGAAGAAATTTTAGGGGCGGGTGTTAAAGTTGAATCAACAAAATCATCAGCTTGGAAATTTGAAAGAGAAGCGATCAGGCTATTCACAGCAGAAGCCTTTGCACGCTTGTTGTCGAGCATCCACACGCTGTCTTTGAAAGCTAATTGATAGGAATTTTTACCATTGTGAAAAATGATGTTTTTGATTTCATCGCGCGGAATATTGACGATTGCCCGGTCGCGCCATTCTTTCAATTGGCGGTTGAATGTGAATTCTAAAACTCCATGTGCGAGCATCACTTGATTTGCATCCGCCATGCGCACATAAGAATTTGTATAATCGGGTCCCATTTTCCCGATTATAAAAGATGACTCCTTTGAACCATTTTGGAACAGACGGACCAGAGTTCCTGAAGAATCCACGCGAAAAATTGAAAACTTTTCAGGCTTATCGGAAATAAGGTTAAGCACCGAAAGCGTCTTGCATTCATGCAGAGCATTCGCCACAGATTTTTGGTCGGCGCGATAATGTATTGGAGAAGAGACGTACCATGTACTGCCTTCTTTTTCCAATTTAATTTTGCTTGTTGGGCTTTTGATTTCGATACCGTCAACGGCGGAAGAATCAACAGAAAGAAATAATTGTGAGTGTTCGGTATTTGTATCCACTTCGCCAGGCATGTTCATAACAATGAATGCCGCAACTAGTAAGACAACAAGCACAGCAGCAAGAATGTAAAGGTTCTTATTCATAACGATTCAAAATTATTACGATGGTACGGCGTTTTCAGATTGCAGTTCGTTTTCGGGCACGACGTGAACGCCAGCGAAACAATCCGTAGGTAATAACAAAAACCGGCGGAAGAAGTAGATTCCCGTACTTCACTGTTTTTTTAGTTCCGTCAGAAACTTCTTCAAGAGTCGGCAGCTCAACATTTTTCGAGCGGATGGTAATTAAACCGGCGTCGTCGGTTAAATAATCAACCATGTTGGCAAACAAAGCAAGATTGTCTGGGTTACGCGCAACGTTGTCATTCATGAAATCACCGTCGCCAACAACGATAATGCGCGTGTTCGGGCTTTTATCAAGAGTGCTTCCTGTTTGATCGACCGCGAAATTCTTTCCGGCAAACAAACTCTTGAACGAACCATCAACGACAACCGCAAGAGGGATATTCGATTCCGACAATTCTTCAAGTGTATAACGATGCATAGGATCAATCGGAAAAAATCCTGTTTGTCTGCCGCTGTGTTTTGATGAACGCACAATTACTTCAGCTTTCAATTCTTTAGAAGCGATTGCACTTGTATCAACAGAACTAATAAATGGGAAAATAACATTATGCAAGTCTTTTACAATCATATTTGAAGAGCTGAAATTCGATGCCGCAACCATATATGGAAAAGGAATCTGGCTTTGAATTGTGAATCCCATTTGCTGTTGCATCAAATTCACATTTGCGCATTGGGCATCGCGTACTAAATCCTGATTTACACGAACGCCGTATTGTGCAAGAAGGTCGTCTAAACCGAGCAAGAGCGGCTGTGCCATTTGCTGTTGTAACGTTGCGTTAACAGCATTCAAAAGAAAGGCAATTTTCCCGCCGTGCATGATATATTGATCAAGCTGATATTTTGCAGAATCGTTAAATGCTTTTGTCGGGGCGATTACTAACAATGCAGAAATAGTCGGGTCTATTGAAGTGGTGCGTGATAAATCTATCGGTACGACATTGTACTGTTTTGAAAGTTCCTGATACGCTTGCTTCATGGAAGTAAGGTCTGCCTCACCGTGCCCTGTGGTATAACCCACTTTCTTTTTTTCTCGGGTCGTCAGCCGGTGCAGCGCACTGCTGATATCATATTCTAGCGAGCTAACATTCTGAATTACGGGAAGAACTTCCTTGTGATCTTCATACACCATAACTAAACCGAGATAGGCGCGCTTTACTTCCAGCTTATCGTGATCAACAACTTGCACCTGAACCGGAGGAATTCCCTCCTGCTGTGCCTCCTCTTCTCCTTTCGTATCCGCAGGACTAATGAACTCATAATTAAGATTGCCGTGTGAATATGCTTTGTAATCATTAAGCATGTCGAGAACTTCACGCCGGTTATTGTTATACGGCGCAGGAAGATCTTCCGTAAAATAGGCTTTGATATTGACACGATCGTCCAGCGAACCGACAAGCTTTTTACTTGCATCCGTTAAGGTGTAGAGATTGTGTGCGGTAAGATCAAACCGGGTAAAGATACGGATTGAAATGATATTGACCACAATGAGGATTGCAAGAATGAGAAGCGCTCTTATAATTGCCTGGGATTTCTTCGATGAGAGATTCATAGTCAAGACCGGTTCGTTCACCAATTTCTACGTTGTAATGAAAGCACTGATACGTATAACGAAAATAATAACGCTGACAAAAAATAGATGATATCACGGGTATCAATAACGCCGCGCGCTATGTTGGAGAGATGGTAATCAATTCCTAAGAATTCAACTATTGATGCTAACCACCCCGGAAGGTAAAAAAGAATTTTGTCCAGCATGTAGAGGGCGAAAACAAAAACAAAGCCCAAAATAAAAGCAACAACTTGGTTTTCTGTGAGGCTTGATGCAAAAAGCCCGATTGCGACGTACACACCAGCCATGAGAAGCAGACCTAAATACCCTCCGATGACAGGTCCATTATCAATGTTCCCAAGCGAAGCAATGGTGATGTAATACAAAAGCGTTGGAAGCAATGCAATACCGACAAGCGCCCATGCGGCAAGAAATTTTCCCGCGATGATCTCAACATCCGTAAGCGGTTTGGTGGTCAATAATTCAATTGTGCCTGATTTTTTTTCTTCAGATAACAAGCGCATCGTGATTGCTGGGATAACGAAAAGAAATACCGCAGGAATAATCTCGAACATCATTCGAAGTGAAGCGATGTTCATGAGAAAAAGATCGCTTGTAAAAAACCACCCTACAATAACGAGAAAGACAACAATAACAACATATGCGACTGCCGAATTGAAGTAAGAGCGCAGCTCTTTTAGAAAAATCGGTTTTACATTTTTGAGATTAGATGTCATATCAATATCATAGTCATTAATAATATTTTTCAATTTACTGACGGCGATTTTTCCCCATCATCATCGGCGGGCGTCATTGTTAATTTATGGAACACTTCCTCAAGGCTTGTTACTCTTCGGTGCATTTCCAATATGACCCATCCTTCGGCAACAGCTTGACGGAAGATCTTTTCTCTAATATCGTTTCCTTGGTTCAACTTCACCGTAAAACGATGCATCTCGTTTCCTATCGGTTGATATTCCGCAGAAAGAACCTCATGGTGACTCTTTATCTTTGGGAATAAGTCTTCCATCGGGTTAGAAGAAGATGCTTTCAATTCAATCGTTAAAAGTTCGGAACCTTGAAAATCTTGCTGCAATTGATTCGGCGTTCCGTCTGCAACTATTTTCCCTTCATTGATAATTACGACGCGGTCGCACGTCGCTTGCACTTCCGGTAAAATGTGCGTTGAAAGAATTACTGTTTTTGCTCTGCCTAAATGGCGAATGAGATTGCGGATTTCAATAATTTGATTCGGGTCAAGGCCGCTTGTCGGTTCGTCGAGTATCAACACATCGGGATCGTGAATCATTGCTTGCGCTAAGCCGACGCGCTGGCGGAATCCTTTTGAAAGCTCACCGATATCTTTGTGCCGGACATCGTGAAGACCGCACACTTCAATCATTTCTTTCAATTGATGATTAATGCGTGACTTTTCCATACCGTGAAGGTGAGCCGCATAATCTAAATACTCCACGACATTCATATCAAGGTACAGCGGATTTAATTCAGGGAGATAGCCGATTTTCTTTCGCACAGCGAGAGAGTGATCTGAAATATTTAAATTATCCACTGTCACTGATCCCGAACTTGGCGGCATGTAGCAGGTGATAATTTTCATGGTCGTAGTTTTCCCCGCTCCGTTCGGACCAAGAAATCCGAGAATTTCGCCGGATTTTACTTCAAATGAAATATCGTCAATGGCTTTTTCTTCGCCGTAAAGTTTGGTCAAATTGCTGACTGTGATTGCCATAATTGAGAATCTGGAGAAAGTGAGACGATGGGTGCCGTCGAACTCGCTTGTTGCAAGTTCCGGCAAAAAGAATCTTTATTGTGTAGAATCAAAAAGATATAACGGGTTTCCATGCCGCCTAAAAACAGAGGGAACAAAATAAAAATTCCCAGTTAATTAAATTTTTCTCAGGAATTTTTTGTGTAACCGGCTAAAGAAATTTATAACTTCTCCATTCCTATACCGGGCTTATTCGTCAATGTTAGACGACCATCAATGATTTTTGTTCCCGTAAAAATATCGTTCTTAATGAGAAGATTGCCGTCGAGATCAGCCCAATCTGCCATTGGAGAAAGTTGCGAAGCGGCAGAAATGGCGCACGATGTTTCCGTCATACAGCCAATCATCACTTTCATGTCGAGCGCGCGGGCAAGAATCAGCATTTTATATGCTTCACGCATACCTGTTGATTTCATTAGCTTAATGTTAATGCCGGAATAGACACCGTGAGCATTTTTAACATCAGCAAGCCGCCGGACAGCTTCATCGGCGATAGTTGAAATTGGACTATGCTCCGTAACGTACGCATTGCCTTCAATATCCTCCTTAGGCATCGGCTGCTCGAGATATATGGCCCCCTTTTCTTTAAGATAGTGCGCCATTTCAACGGCATAATTTCTATCACTCCAGCCCTGATTCGCATCGGCGGTAAGAGGTTTATCTGTAACCGACCGAATTGTTTCAATCATTTCTTTGTCGGTATCTTTTCCTAATTTCACTTTGATGATTTTGTATTCTTCCCCTTCCTTCACTTTCTGACGCACAACTTCCGGGGTATCAATGCCGATGGTGAACGAAATGTATGGCGCAGTATTTTTGCTGAATCCCCAGATGTCATACCACGGTTTGTTCATCAGTTTGCCGACGAGATCATGCAATGCAATATCGACTGACGCTTTCGCGGCAAGATTGCCCGGCGCGATTGCATCAATATCAGCAAGAATAATTTCAAGCTCGAACGGATTTTCGTATTTACTCAAATCAATCTTCGAAAGAAATTCCGCGGCAGTTTTATGCGATTCTCCTAAATACGGCGGCATCGAAGCTTCGCCGTAACCGGTGATTCCATTATATTCAATCTCAGTGAGCATTACAGGCGTTGTCGACCGCGACATTTCAGCAACGGTGAATACGTGTTTCAACTCCAGAGTATAGGGACGAAATGAGAATTTCATACGAGAAAATTTCTTTTGGGAAAGTGAATGTTTTTTAGAACGTATAAGTTCGTGCAAAAGTCATGCAACGATTTTCTTATCTGTACACGAAAGAAAAGGTGATTATATGCTTGATTGACCATGTAATTAAAATTCTTTTTTTGATTATCATAGCACTTCAATTAGATGCTATGTACCAAGCTTCGGTGTTCCAATAAGTCTAAATGCTGTGGAGAAAAATGGCAATAGTAACGAGAAGGGTAAGAAATGTAAATATAAGGATCACAAATGTCATCATTTTTATTTTCTTTTGGATAGCACGTTCTTGACTCTGTTTTTCATTGGTTCGTCGCGTCATTTCTTTTAATGCCAAATGATATGCTGAACTCGCTGTATTCGGTTTCAACTTGTGCATTTCAAGTTCAAGGTCAACATCTGTCAGTGATTCCCAGAAATTAGGATCGGTTATGTTGTGAGAAATACTCATTATTACTTTATGGACTTAAGGCAAACAATATATTTCATTGCTTCGCCAAAACCCATATCGGGTTTGGAAGATTTTTCGCGTTTAACTTTTGGTTTCTGTGTTTCAGAATCCTACTACAATGCTTTAAAAACTTCTATAACCTTCTCTTATTCAAAGAAATCTGTTTGTGTTCTCGTACAAAGGAAATGTAATTGACTCCCTTCAACACGATATCTCAGCAACCCATCCAGCTGCTTCTGTGGACTGTGCAGGGCTTGAACCTGCGACTGGTTGATTATGTATCGTTGAGATTACTAATGCGATTTGTTGTTTTCCTTATAAGTTCGTGCAAAGTTATACAACGATTCTCCTACAGTACCCGAAAGAGGAGGTGTAAAGTCTCGCGGATAAGACACATCTTGCTTATAACCTCCTGTGAGCAAACAAACACTTTTTCCTATTACGTAAGCTATAAATAAATTCCTTCTATGGCTGAGGACAAAGGACGAATTTTGATTACTGAATAAAGAATCAACATAAAACATCTTAAACTCAAGCTTTTCGACAGTTACGAAGTCACTAAAAAGCGAATCTCTCTCATGAACTGATGACCACGAAAATATGTGATTAAATTTCAAGATAAACGAGGGGGCTGCTGAATCTGGAATATTGTACAAATCACAATATATCTCTTCGAGGGGAACAGTAACGACATTGAATATAGTTGCTTTCTTAGTCACTCCGACTGAGTCTAAACTTGATTTAACAGGAATGAATGAAACAGATTTTGAATCAGCAAGATAATACACACTATCAGTTGTAATTAAGAGCCTGAACTGAGCAACTGAATTGCTCACCCCGAAGGATGTTAACAGAAAGAAAATCAAAAGCCAACTCTTCATTTTCTTCCTCTCTCGCTTATCCACAAAACAAAGATTCCCTACCATTTTGAACCGTGCTGACGATCCCCCCTTGAAAGGGAACGGTAGTGGTCTAAAAAACTCAGCATCAATCGTAAGCATTTCCCGCAACTCGATATATCAGCAGCCCATCTGATTGCATTTGTGGGCCCTGCAGGACTTGAACCTGCGACCCGTTGATTATGAGTCAACTGCTCTGACCAACTGAGCTAAGGGCCCAATTTCAAATCGTAAAGACTGAACAAATATAAAAAAAGGGTTTACCGTTTGCAATTCTAATTAAATTAATTTCGATGCAGCTTATGCATTTGGCGTGCCGCACGTAACAGCAGATCAGAATACGATTCTGCAATCATTTGGTTTTCACGAATGCCAAATCGGATAACTAGTTCTTTGTAAAGATGAATTGCCTGCGTTTTTCCTTTAACAACCATGACTTCAAATTCTATGAAATCCCCTAAGAGTGCAACTTTATCTATGTGAATTCTGGCATTTTTATACATCCATAATGTTCGTTCCTTTTTCACTTCAATAAGAACTCCCAGCGCATTGCTTAACATCTCCTTCATTTTCTTCGGCGAATGAAGCGGGTAGACCTCATACGCACTCCAGCGGCGTTTCGTATCTTCATTCCGGAGATAAAAAATTAATTCTGCGGACTTTTTATTGATCACTCTTAGCTTTAAGCGTCCGTTCTTGATGCGAAAATAAGTATCTGTCTGCTTTAGTACAAGTTTTCGGCGGGCAAATGAGAGAGCAATTCTTTCTATCTGTTTTCGTGATGAAATTCTCGCTTTGAGTTCTAGATTAACCGCCACGACGACCCCTTTCATCTCTGAAGGAATAACATCGGTAAGAATTCTATCGTGTAATTTCCAGTAATTCGTATGAGAGCACGCCGACAGGCACAGGAATGGTAATCGTATCGCCGACCTTTTTTCCCATCAAGCCTTTTCCGATCGGAGAAGTGATGGAGATTTTATTCTGCTCAAAATCGGCTTCTTCAGGAGAAACAAGTTTGTATTGCAGGATTTTTTTCGTCTTGAGGTCTTTTAATTTTACATTTGAAAGAATATACACTTTATCATTAGGCAAATCTTTGCCTTCAAGAATTTGTGCGCGCGAAAGTGTCATCTCTAATTTTGAGATTTTCAATTCCAAATGCTGCTGGGCTTCTTTCGCTGCATCATATTCGGCGTTCTCACTCAAATCGCCGTGGGCACGTGCTTCGGCAATCTTCGCTGCAATTTCGCTCCTCCCTTTCAACTTTAGTTCATGAAGCTCGTGTTCGAGTTCAACAAGGCGCTCTCGCGTGAGATAGACAATTCCGTTATTATTTGTTTCGCTCATAACGTTGGTACGATTGTTAATGATTGATAAAAACAAAAGCCATCGTTCAATGAACAATGGCTAAGTTAACTACAAGAAAAATAGAAGATTTTTACAGTAGATGCAAGCAAAAAGTCTTCACATTAGAAACAAATTATTATTTCCTTATTTAGAAGATTGTTTTTTATCAATAAGAATCAAGTGTCCAAGCTTATCGCGCTTCGTTTTCAAATACCGCTCGTTAATCTTGTTCGCTTCGATTTCGATTGGAATGCGTTCAACAATCTCCAATCCATAAGCATCCAGCCCGACTATTTTCTTGGGATTGTTTGTCATGAGCCGCATTTTCTTGATTCCTAAATCACGAAGAATCTGTGCGCCGATGCCGTAATCACGCAAATCGGCACGAAAGCCCAGCGCTTCGTTCGCTTCAACGGTATCTTTCCCTTCATCTTGAAGGTTATACGCCTTTAATTTATTCGTCAGGCCTATTCCTCGCCCTTCCTGGCGCATATAAAGCACAACGCCGTTGCCTTCCTTTTCTATGCGCCGCATTGCAGCAATCAACTGGTCGTTGCAGTCGCATCGTAACGAGCCGAAGACATCACCTGTCAAACATTCCGAATGAACGCGAACGAGCGTCGGCTGTTCAGAAGAAATTGTTCCTTTCACAAGTGCAATGTGGTCTTTTTGATCGGTAGCAGAGGCATAAAGATGAACTTCAAATGTTCCGTATTTCGTCGGTAAGCTTGTGCTGACAACTTTTTTTACGAGCTTTTCCCGCTGCATACGATATTCGATGAGATCTTTCACGGTGATCATTTTCATCTTATGTGCCGCTGCAATTTTTTCCAGTTCGGGCACACGTGCCATTGAGCCATCTTCGCTCATGATTTCCACTAATACACCGGCAGGATAAAGTCCTGCAATTTTACACAAATCAACGACAGCTTCTGTGTGACCGGCACGCCGCAGAACACCGCCTTCAGAAGCTTTTAACGGAAAAACATGACCCGGCCGTGCCAAATCGCTTGGCTTGGTTGCGGGATCAATCAGCGCTCTCACAGTTGCTGCACGGTCGGCGGCAGAAACACCTGTAGTCGTTCCATGAATAAAATCAATGGAAACGGTGAACGGCGTTTCGTGAAGGCTTGTGTTTGCATCTACCATCAGGTCAAGCCCAAGCTCTTGCGCACGCTGTGAAGTCAGCGGTGCGCAGACAATGCCTCGTCCGATTTTTGTAAAGAAATTAATTATCTCGGGCGTGACAAATTGTGCCGCAACAATAAAATCGCCTTCGTTTTCTCTGTCTTCGTCATCAACAACAATAATGATGCGGCTTTTTTTCAAATCCTCAATTGCATCTTCAATAGAACTGAACATGCTCATACCTGCCTCGTACATTATGTCGTCGGAGATTCGACTTCTCCGACTTTATTGACAACTGAAACTGAAGCCTTTTCAATTTTCAGCTTTACTGTATCTGTCACCTGGACAAGAACAGTTTTGTCTTCCATGCCGACAACTGTGCCATGTATTCCACCGGCAGTGATGACTTTGTCTCCCTTCTTTAATGCATCTAACAACTTCTGTCGTTCTTTTTGTTTCTTTTGTTGCGGACGCAAAATCAAGAAATAAAAAATAAAAATAATGAGGGCGAACATTATTACTGTTCCGAAAATATCTCCGCCGCCCTGGCCATTTTGAGAAGGCGCCATTGCAAGAAACATGATTTTCATATTTTTTTTCTCCAAATATGATGAATGAATGTATGTATGCTTATGTTGTACTATTAGAGCTTTGGCACTGTGCTATCATTTCCTTTTTCCAAAGCGAAAATTCATTTTTGAGTATTTTTTTTCGCGCCTCCTTCAGAAGCCAGAGGTAAAACGTAAGATTGTGCAGTGAAGCGAGCTGTAAGGCTAAAATCTCTTTTGTTTGAAACAGATGTCTCAAATAAGCGCGTGAAAAGTTTTTGCATAAATAACATTCGCAGACTTCATCAACCGGCAACTCCTCTGTTCGGTATTGAGCGTTGCGGAGATTCATTTTTCCGTTGCGTGTGAATACCATGCCATTTCGGCCGTTGCGCGTCGGTAGAACGCAATCGAACATATCTACCCCGCGCTCTACGCACTCGAGCAAATTCTCCGGTGTTCCGACGCCCATCAAATACCGCGGTTTATTAACCGGAAGCAACTCTGTACAAAATTCCGTCAGTTCATACATGATCTCAACAGGCTCGCCCACTGCTAATCCGCCGATCGCATAGCCATCGAATTCCTGAGACGTAAGCGCTTCTGCACTTTCTTTTCGAATATCTTTGAAAACACTTCCCTGCACTATTCCGAACAACGCCTGTGTGTGTTCGAATAACGGGTCTGTGGAGTGAAATTCTTTTTGACATCGCTGCGCCCACTGCACCGTTAACTTATTTGAAACCTTCGCGTACTCGTGTTCGCATGGGTACGGGGTGCACTCATCCAGCACCATCATAATATCGGAACCAATCGCGCGCTCAATGTTAATGACGTCTTCCGGCGAAAAAAAATGTGCCGAACCATCAAGATGTGATTTGAATGTTACGCCTTCATCCGAAATCTTCCGCAAATCCGACAAACTGAATACCTGATATCCGCCGCTGTCGGTCAAAAGGGGCTTCGTCCACGACATAAAACGATGCAACCCCCTCATCGTTTTCAAAAGTTCGACGCCGGGGCGCAGATAAAGATGATAAGTATTTCCGAGAATAATCTGTGCGCCAAGTTCTTCCAATTCACGCTGCTCAACCGCTTTCACTGCGCCTTGCGTGCCAACCGGCATAAAAATTGGGGTTTCAATATCGCCGTGATCGGTGTGAATAATCCCGGCGCGCGCAGACGAATCGGTATGAAGGAGATCAAATGTCAAGCGTCAATTCAAGATAAAAATATTACAGGGGGAAATCAAATAATTAAGAATTTCGTTCTTTACGTTTTAATTTTGCCGTCTACAAGCGTAATAATGTGGTCAGCCATAGCAGCAAATTCTGTATTGTGCGTAACAATGACAAACGTTTGCTGATATTTTTTCCGCAACTCGAAAATCATTTGGTGAAGAGTCCGTGCGTTTTCGGTATCTAAATTTCCCGAAGGTTCGTCTGCAAGAATCAATTTAGGAGAATTCATCAGTGCGCGGGCAACAGCAACGCGCTGCTGTTCGCCGCCGGAAAGCTCATTCGGTTTATGGTGCATGCGCGCACCCAATCCGACATCGGCCAAAAGCTCTTCGGCTCTCGGTGTCGCCTTTGCAAGGTCGGCACCTGCAATGAGTGCCGGCATCATCACGTTTTCAATTGCCGTGAACTCAGGAAGTAAATGATGAAATTGAAAGATAAAGCCGACATGACGGTTGCGAATCAATGCGAGGTCGTCATCTTTCAACGAAACAACATTTGTTCCGTCGAAAAATATTTCGCCCTCGGTCGGACGATCAAGCATTCCGAGAATATGAAGCAGCGTGCTTTTCCCTGCACCGGATGGCCCCGCTATTGCAATGATCTCTTCTTCTGCAACGTCAAGGGAAATTCCCTGCAGCACAGAAAGAAACTGCCCATTTGTAACTTCAAAGTGCTTATGAATGTTTTTTGCGGAAAGAATCATTCGACATTACTCCCAGCGAATCGCTTCCGCAGGTTGAAGCTGGACGGCGCGGCGCGACGGATGAATTGTTGCAAGATAACTCAATCCGACAGCAGCTATTCCCACAGCAACAAAATCGGTGAAACGGATTTCAATTGGAATTGCTGAAATGATGTACACCGTCGGGTCAAGAGGAAACAGGTGGTAATGGATCTGTAAAAAGCAGACGAGCAAACCGAGAATCGTTCCGGCAACCGTACCGACAATTCCGACAAGCAATCCTTCAAACCGAAAGATTGAAACGATGCCGCTGTTTGATGCGCCCATTGTTTTCAAAATTCCAATATCTCGTGTTTTCTCAATTACGGACATAGTGAGCGAACCGAGAAGATTAAACGAGGCGACACCGATAATCAGGCACAAAATAATATATGCGGTCCAGCGTTCGATCTTCATCACAGAATACAAATCTTTGTGTAAATCGTACCATGTCGAAACGGTAAACTTAGATCCGAATGTTTCTTCAATCTGCTTTTTGAAAGAATCTGATTCGTTGATGTCTTTCAGCCGGAGTTCAACGCCATGAATTTCTGTCCCTACTTGGAAAAGCTGCTGGGCAGAAGGAAGCGACATGTACGCGTAAAGCGCATCATATTCTTTATTGTCGGATTGATAAATCCCTGCAACACGAAACGGACGAATGATTGGAGCGCCGAACCCGAGCAACGCTTGCTGTGAACCGGCGGGGCTAATCATGTACACCGTGTCGTCGGAGACTACTCCAAGGCGATCGGCGAGTGTCATTCCCAAAACTACATCTCGCGCGGCCGGATCGCTGAAGTCAAGTTTACCGAGCACCATTTTTTCTTTCAACCCGGTTACTTTATCGACAGCGTCTCCTTCCAATCCACGAACAAATGCAACCTTTGTCTGATTCTTCGAGACAAGCATCGCTTTCCCGCTCACAAAATCACCAACACCCGTAACGTCATTGTGCGATTTAAGAAACTGGTGCAGTTTTTTAAAATCAGCCGGCGTTGATTTTTCAGTTTGTTGAATTCTAACATGAGGATCAAATCCGACAAGAATGGAAGTGACAAGTCCGTTGAATCCGTTGAAAACCGACAGTACAACAATCAATGCGGCAACGCCAATTGTTACACCAACCACCGATATTGCGGAAATTACCGTGATAAAACCCGCCTGCCGTTTTGAAAGCAAATATCGTTTCGCTATGAAAAATTTATATGACATTAGTGAAATCGAATTGACTGAATCGGATCAAGCTTCGCTGCAAGCATTGACGGGATGTACGATGCGAGGAAACAGAGCAGCAACGCTATGCCGGAAACAAGGGCAAAGTTTTCCCACCGAAAAAGGATCGGAACGGTTGTCATAAAATATATAGCCGATGGCAATGCAAAAAAATGATACTCCAACTGTAACCAGCAAATACTGTAAGCAAATACGTTCCCTAATGCTGTGCCAATAACGCCGAAAAATATTCCTTCATATAAAAAGATTTTCTTGATGTCAGAATTTTTCGCGCCCATGGATTTCAATATGCCGATCTGGCTTGTCTTTTCCATCACCACCATCAAAAGTGTACCGATGATGTTTACAGTGGCAACAATAATGATCAGTCCAAGAATGATCGGTACCGGCTGCTTTTGTAATTCAATCCATGTGAACAAATTTCTGTACAATTGGAAAAGTGTTCGCGCATAATATGGGTAGCCCATTGTGTCCTGGATCTGATCGGCAACACGCGACGCATCTGAAACATCGTTCAGCATGACATCAAATCCGGTAGCAACATCGCCAAACTTAAATAATTCCTGTGCTGAGTGAATATTGACGATGAAATACACGTCGTCGTATTCCGACATTCCGGATTCGTACACACCGCGAATGATAAACGACATAATTTTGGGCGGCTGAATATCCTCGTAGCTTCCCACAAGTCCGAAGACAGCAACTGTGTCACCAATGTGCGCCTGAAGCTTTTGAAGAAGACGCTTCCCGACAACGCAGGGAGGAAACCCTTCCTTCTGAAATTGCAGATCAAAAGCACCTCGTACAATATAATTGCTTACGGTTGTATTGTTTGTTGATGGGTCAATTCCCTTGACCAAAATTCCCTCAACATTTTTCTTGAAGCTGACCATTCCCTCTTTTGAAACGAACGGCGAGATTGTGGCGATGCCGGAAACGTTGTGAAGAATTTTTAGCCGGGCATGTTCATAATCTTCCAAAGGTTGATTTTGGAATCCGGTCACTTGAACATGCGTGGTAAACCCTGCAACCTTGCTTTTAATTTCTTTTTCGAAACCGCCAAGAATGGTCAATGTAATAAGAAGCGCCGCGACACCAAGCATAATTCCCGCTATGGCAATCACAGTCAGGAACGACAAAAATCCTTTTTGCCGCCGCTCACGCCATGTTCCGCTGCCCGGCTCTTTCTGTAAACGAAGATACCGCCGCGCTATGAATGATACATACGACATGAAATGTTATTTCCCGCCGGTCATCATCAAAAAAGCTGTAATGAATTTTTCGATGTCCCCATCCATAACGCCCTGAACATCGCTTGTTTCAATGTCCGTGCGGTGATCCTTTACCATGTTGTATGGATGGAAAACATACGATCTGATTTGACTTCCCCATTCGATTTTTTTCTTTGTCCCTTCGATTGCTGCAAGACGAGCTTCTTCTTCTTCACGCCGTAATTGATAAAGCCGCGACTTCAACATTTTCATTGCCCGCTCGCGATTTTGAAACTGTGAACGTTCCTCCTGACACGCAACAACAACTCCGCTTGGAGTATGTCGGATGCGTACGGCAGTTTCTACTTTGTTGACGTTCTGGCCGCCTTTCCCGCCGGAACGATATGTTTCAAAGACAATATCCGCCGGATTGATTTCGATCTCGACGTCATCTTCAACTTCCGGGTACACAAAAACAGAAGCGAATGAAGTGTGCCGGCGCTTATTTGCATCGAACGGGGAAATTCGCACAAGGCGATGAACACCGTTTTCCGCTTTCAGATAGCCGTATGCAAAGTCGCCGAAAATTTCCAGCGTGGCGCTTTTAATTCCCGCCCCGTCTCCGTCCAATCTATCGGCAAGAGAAACTTTGTATCCTTTCTTTTCACAAAAGCGGACGTACATGCGCAACAGCATTTCCGCCCAATCCTGAGATTCCGTACCGCCTGCGCCGGAGTGAATGGTGAGGATAGCATTGCGGCGATCATCAACGCCGCTGAGCATATTGCGGAATTCAAGGTCAGCAAGTGCCTGTTTTACTTTGTTGATTTCTGAGATAATCTCATTTTCGTAAGATGCCTCCCCGGATTCTTCGGCAAGTTCAGTAAGTGCTTCGACGTCGTCGAGAAGCTTTTTAATCTTGTTCCACTCATCTACCCATAATTTGCGCTGGTTAATTTCTTGGAGGACCTTCTGCGCTGCGACATTGTCGTTCCAGAAGTTTGCCGAGGATGTTTTCGTTTGGTATTCGGCTATCTCTTTCTCTTTTGTATCAACGTCAAAGAAACCTCCGGAGTTGTACAAGTCTATCGGATAATTCTTTAATTTGAATTTTTTCTAAGTCAAACATAATTTTTGAATTTCGAATAATGAATATTAAATGTTGAATATCGAAATAAGTGTGCTACTTGTTTCTGTTTTTCTTTGCTGTTTCAATACTTTTAACAAAAATTGAAATCAATTGATTTGTTTCATCAATGACTTTACTTAGTTTGTTTTCTTCCTTTAACAAATTATGACGTCTTATTATTTTCAAAGAAATGAACGACTCACGCAATTCTTTTAGAGCAACTTTCATTTTATGAATAAAATCAGACCTTGATTCCGCTCCTTGTGCCTCCCCATACTCTAAGGCTGGCGACATTCCGGAACGAGTCAATTGATCACTTAAATAAAGTCCAATCCTGTTGTGCGGTAAAAGTTCAATAATTCCTGCAACTAAAACTGTATATTCAATCAATCTATCCTCCAAATCAAACTTGTCAGACACTTCGTTATTCCTTGTTCTTTATTCAGTGTTCAGAGTTCAAGTGTTTTTCTTCAATTTCTAATTCCATTCTCAACATAACACTGCTGAGAGTTTTCCCTTGCGCATCGTTTTTCAGTGAAATCGTTCCGCCGCCGCCGAGCGATTTATGAAGAAGAAAATTCAACGCACCTAAATTCGGAAGCTCATAGAGCTCGACATTCCCATTACAAATGCCGCGGAAATGTTCTTTCACTTTTTCTACGGTTAAATATTTAACAAGTAAAGAATAATACTCCGGACGCCGGGCAATAACGCCGACATTTCCGGTATCTCCTTTATCGCCGGAACGCGCGTGCGCTATTTCGATGAGTTGAATTTTCATGGCAAACCATTACACTTATATTTCTTCCACAACTACTTTTGGTGTTACCGCTGTTTTCGGAATCAGCGAAGGCCAGTAGGCAATTACTTCGCTCGGTTTCGGTCTGCCGCCGGCAAAGCCTGTAACAGAAGGCGGCCCGGTTAAAATAAGCGGAGCAATTTCTTTCCCGAAACGTTCTACAGAATTTTTGTCATGGCTTCGCACACCAATGCGCATCACGACTTCGTTCATCTCTCCAGAAGATTTCGCCAACGGGCCAAAACAGGAATCGAAGCCGAGATATTCTGTGCGAATTTCGTCGAATGACAAATTCAAATCCTTCAAACGCGTTCTGAGAATTTCATCAGCTTTTTTTGCTTTCTCCAGCGCATCGGGCCACGCATACGTCAGCGTGCTGAACGATGTGTAGCCGTCAAAATACGCCATAGACACTTTGTATGTTTCTGTTGCGGCTCGTCCTTTCACGCCGGAAACTTCCACGCGATTACTGCCGAGCTCCTTTAACCGAATGCTAGTAAAATCAGCGATGCAATCCGGCGTGATGTAGTTTTTGGGATTGCCGATTTCATAGAGAAGCTGCTCTTTTACCGTCGCCTCTGAAACAAGTCCTCCGGTATTTTCATGTTTCGTGATCACAACTCGCCCGTCAGGATGAGCTTCTGCAATTGGAAATCCTATGTGAGCAAGGTCTGGCACCGATTTCCATTCCGCGGAGAAATTTCCTCCGCTTGCTTGTCCGCCGCATTCAAGAATATGTCCGGCAACAGTTCCAGCCGCCAATTTATCCCAATCACTTTTCTGCCAGCCGAATTCATAAATCATCGGCGCAAGCGTCAAGCCGGTATCGGTTGTTCGCCCTGTAATAACAATCTGCGCCCCTTGTTGAAGCGCTTCGACAATCGGAAAGGCACCGAAATACACATTCGCGCTGATGAGATTCGATCGTATAGAAGCAAGCTTCGCATCGGATTCCATATTATCGAATGCAATTCCGCGGGCAGCGAACGAATCAATCTCATTTAAAATATCATCGCCAAGTACGACGCCAATCTTAAGTCCCTTGATGCCAAGTTTTTTCGCAACGGAGAAAATTGCATCACGGCACGCCAACGGATTTACTCCCCCGCCGTTTGTAATGACCGTAATATTTTTGTTCACAACATCGGGAAGGATTTCTTCAAAAAGCGGAATCAAATCTTTTGCATAGCCGAGTTTCGAATCCTTCATCTTTTGCTTCTGAAGGATAGACATCGTCACTTCAGCGAGAAAATCCATCATCATATAATCAATCGGACCTTTACGCACCTGATCAAGCGGCGCAGTTTGCAGGTCTCCCCAAAAACCTTGTCCCGATGCTATACGAATGGAGTGTTTCATTCACTTCTGATTGTTTTACAAAAGTTACGCAAAACTAAAGAAACGTCATTCCCGAATGTTTCTATCGGAAATCCATTTGCAAAATCTGGCTTGAAAATAGTAGATTCCCGTTTCGCGGAATGACTCTACATCTGGTTTTTCGTTAGCAAAAAAAATCTGTTGCGTAAATTCATTAATTTATTTCAACCGTATATGAAGTTCATCCAACTGCTTTTTATCAACATCGGAAGGACATTCATCCATAAGCGACATGCCGCTGCTGGTTTTCGGAAACGCAATCACATCACGGATAGATTTTGAGTTTGTCAACAGCATCGCAATTCTGTCGAAGCCGAATGCAATTCCACCGTGCGGCGGCGCGCCGTAACGAAATGCGTCGAGCATAAATCCGAATTTTGCTTTTGCTTCCTCCGGTCCGATGCCGAGCAATTGAAATACTTTACTTTGTAATTCCGGCGTATGAATACGAATACTGCCGCCCGCGATTTCGTTGCCATTCAATACCAAATCGTACGCACGCGCTCTTGCTTTCGAAGGATCAGTGTCGAGCAGCGGCAAATCTTCCGGCTTCGGCGATGTGAACGGGTGATGCATTGCGACGTAACGCTTTTCTTCTTCAGAATATTCGAACATCGGAAAATCCACGACCCACAACAAGTTGTATTTCGATTCATCAATCAAGTTGAGGCGCTTCGCTATTTCAAGCCGGAGTGTTCCAAGAATCGTGTACGCTTTTTGCCACAAATCTGAAACAATAAGAATGAGGTCTCCGGTTTTCGCTTGAGATTTTTCTGCAATTCTCGCAAGCACATCTTTGCCGACAAATTTTTCTATTGCAGATTCCGCTCCTGCTTCAGTGACTTTAATATACACCAAGCCGCCGGCGCCGAGACTTTTTGTGAAATCAACGAGATTATCCATTTGGTTGCGGGTATAACTTCCACCTCCGGGAACAGTAAAGCCAGCAACCGTACCTCCCTTTGCAACAATTTCAGAAAAAACTTTGAAGCCGGCATTTGCAACAATCTCATTGTAATTTGAAAACTTCAGCCCGAAACGGAGATCGGGTTTGTCGCTGCCGTACATTTCCATTGCGTCTTTGTACGATAAACGCTGAAACGGCGGTTTGACTTTAACGCCAAGAATCTCGGCGAAAAATTTTTCAATCATTCCTTCCGTCGTTGTTTGAACATCAATTTCATCGGCAAATGACATTTCAACATCAATTTGCGTGAACTCAGGCTGGCGGTCAGCACGCAAATCTTCATCGCGAAAACATTTCACAATCTGGAAATAACGGTCAAATCCGGAAACCATAAGGATTTGCTTGTAGGTTTGCGGCGACTGCGGCAAGGCATAGAATTTTCCCGGATGAACGCGGCTCGGCACAAGATAATCGCGTGCGCCTTCCGGCGTGCTTTTCATGAGCACGGGCGTTTCGATTTCGATAAAACCGTTCTCATCAAAATATTTCCGTGCAATCTGATACATACGATGGCGTGTGAGCAGGTTTCTCTGCATTGGTTCGCGCCGAAGATCGAGATAGCGGTATTTGAGGCGAAGGTCTTCATTTGCTTCCACGCGCTCTTCAATCGGAAATGGCGGCGTATCGGCTTTGTTGAGAATTGATAATTCAGACGAGAGAACATCAATTTCGCCGGTTGCAATGCCGGGGTTCACCGTGCCTTCCGGACGCTGTTCAACTTTACCGGTTACCGAAATGACGAACTCGCTTCGTAACTCTTTCGCAAGTTGATACACTTCTTCATTGTGCTGCGGTCCAAAAACCACCTGCGTTTTGCCATAACGATCGCGCAAGTCAATAAAAATAACACCGCCTAAATCGCGGCGGCGATCCACCCAGCCGGTTAATGTAACTGTTTTGCCGATGTCTTCTTTTCGTAATGCTCCACAGGTATGTGTTCGTTTTTTGTATGTCATAAATAAAGCTGCCTTTAGCTGAAAAAAAATCCCTCGAACGGGGATTTCATATTAGGTTCATTGATAATGCGAAGACAATATAGAAATTTTCAATAGAAGATTCAATGAATGATTGGAATAGCTACTTTTTTCCTATTCATTTGCAACAAATATAAAAAAATTCTTGACACGAATAAAAAAAATGTTACATTGTTCATGGGTCTCTTGCCGAGGCGCGTTTTTTGAGGAGGTGCTCAACATTAATTTATCAACGTTAACTCGTGGAGGTAAATTATGAGACACACTTTTCAACGCACAACTCTTCATCTAATTCCGTTTTTCATTTTTTTCTTTTTCGCTAGTTGTGAAAAGGAAATACTTCAGCCAACAGCTCCAAGCTCATCCTCAAGAAATTCTGAAGCTACGCTTTCCAAAACTAAAACAGATTCAAGTCTGCAGGCACAAAGTATTGGTCCTTTGCGACCATTGCAGTGTGGAGACGGTGGTTATCGTGTTTACACAAATGGTGGATGGGAGCCAACAAATCAATATCGCCCAGCGCCAGGGAAATACGTCGGCGTTATGGATGACGGCAACATGACGCGGAACCAGAACTACTTTACTCAGGATGGCTGCAGTATGGTTTTTGGTTGGTGATTTTCATTTAATACCTCAACTGCACTCGTATGGATATTCTTTAGAAAATATTTTTATCGGTCTCGGTCCAGACGGGTGGCAAACGGCCGTTGATTCTGCCATCAACAAAAACGTAAATAGGTTTTATATTGACGAGCCAATTAGACATGGCTATCAACAGTTTGTTAGAGATGCTTCCACTTATATTGCTTTGCGGGGAGGCACTTTAACAATTTCAGAATCTGAATTCAGGTGGTGGGACTGGTATGAACTTGGGCTTAGAGGGAATATCGGTGCTATGGTGGACTTAGCTTTGTCTTGTACATCTCGACCGTTTGTTTGCTGCCACACGCACTTTGATTACCATTTTGGAACAATTGATCCGCGGGCTCAATGGACTTACATTATGGGCAGGGTTCCTAATCTTTTCAAGATGGTTATTATTAAATCGCGCCAGAGTGCTTATGAGATGAGCTTGCTTTGGGGCCACGCTAACAATCTTGGCATCAATCAAGTTTTGCTATATCCATTCCAAGAGGATGGTATCACGTATGCAGGTGTGCAAACTGCTATTGAACAAGGATTTTGGTCAGGTCCAGAGTGGGTTCAAAGATACTATATGGAATTACGAGATGTTTGGTGTTGTCCAAGTATATACTGGGAGGAAGGTGCTTGCACTTACCAGTATAGCGACTACACAGGTGGTGCTCAATGGTTTTGAAATTGGAGGACGTCATGCAGAAAAGACTTTTTTTTTCTTTTATTCTCGAGTGATTGCATTAGCTACGCTACGGGCTCAGGAAATTCAGTCAGTAACAAATTCCGATTCAATCTCGAGTTGTAGTTCATACCTCTTTTGGATTGACGGTGGTAAATATCCATTCTTGAGGAATTCCCATACCGGTGATTTTCTCCCGAAGTACAATCTACGCTTAGGGATAGGAAAACCAGTTTACTTTCTGCAGCTTTATGGCTTTGCAGAATGGACGCATTATAAATTCGATCCACTGGATGTCCTTCTCCCCAACGAGTACGCTAGTAGTAGTGCCGCCCGCAATGACATAGCCCTTTACGGTATGATTTCTGCCTTTAAGATTTTCTCTTTGGGATTAGGGGCGTATTACACTCATCAAGATAATACGATAGGACATGATTATTCAGGCACTATGATTCTAGAAACAGGAGTTCGTTCGTATGTTCACATTTATTATCTGATAGGGTTAGGGTCCCAGATTGAAATTTCAAATTCAATTTCATTCCCCATAGGTCTTTACTTTTGGAATTATGACTATCCGCGTCAGGAACATTGGGGAGAGACTACTCTGGGTGAAAAATTTTCGGTGCGACTTGGAGTAATTTACACTCCTTTTGCCCCAAACGCTCAAGAAATTCAACCAACAGCTAACACTAATTCGTTTTTTCAGCATTCACGAAATGCAATTTATGCAGAAATTTACGGTCCTGGAATACTTTACTCCGTGAATTATGAGCGTTTCATTTCAGGCAATTCTACAGTTCGCGTTGGGGCATCAACGTTTACAACAAGTTATAACAGCGGCAAAGAGCAGAGCAGGTTTTTTGTGTTTCCACTCATTGCTTATTATTTGGTCGGAAGCGGCAGCAGCAAATTCGAAGCCGGAGGCGGAATTGATGTAATGATGACCAGAGCAAAAGACTATGGCGACATTGAAGTTCTTAGTTCGCCCATCGTTTCTTCCGCTACGGCTATTTTATTGGTCGGTTCAATAGGATATCGTTATCAGCCGTTAGGCGGTGGTTTTCATTTTCGGATTGCCTTCAATCCATTACTTTCTCCGTACACCGGCTTCTTTATTCCGACAGGCGGCTTGAGTGTTGGAGTTTGTTTTTAAGGTTCAACAGTATATAGGACAAGGTTCTTCTTTCGTTCCCAATTTTCGTAGAGAACACCTAACAAATGAAGCTCTGCTACGTTTAATGACGTGTTTGTATTACGAAAGGAAGTTTCACGAAAAACATCTGCCCGATAAGCAGGCGGGCGGCATGTAACTAGTTCATAGCCTGCTCACACATAATTTTTCCAAAGGAATCCCTTTGGGACTGGAGAATTACCTTATGGCGTTACCCAATCGTGTCAGCGCTGTGCTGACACAAGAAGAAAGCGATGCCGTTCTCGCATCGCTCGATGAGGTGCGGCAAAAAATGCCCTTCCTTATCTCCCTTTTACAGGATGAAAAACGGAGCCTGCCAAGGATTGATCCTGGTGCGCAGCCGTGGGCATCCAAGCTGTACGAGCTTGCAACCCGGAATCAGGATTTTCTTCCCCGCGGGTTCGGTTTGGATGAAATGAAACGCGATGTTGACCTCTGGTCTGCTCTTATCCCCATTGAACAGGCACTGACACAATTATCGCAGCTTGTAGAAAACACCTACGCGGCAGTTGCCGCCGATGCTTATTCTGCGGCTTTGGCAGTTTATTCTTTTGCCAAGCACAATAACGTCGGTACAGAAGGTTTGGACGAGTTGCTGGACGAACTCGGAAAGCGGTTTGCACGTAAAACCAGCAAAACCGATATCACTGTAACAAATCCTTCAAACTGAAGCAAAAACGCTATCCGGGGAAGCAAAATTGCTTCTCCGGATAGCATTATTCCTTCCCGAGGCAACACCAATCCTATCGGAACGAAGCATAGGTCTTTTCACTTGCAAGCATCTTCCCTTCTCTCATTAGCATACTTCCATAGCTCCATAGGAACCATGCTCTCTCCGGAAGCACAAATTCATGGCACCGAAGCACTGCACCTATCCGCGGTAAGCAGCACTGCTATTCTGACAAGGAAGATTGCATAGTGCGGAAGCAGTTACCTCATTCCTGCGCCGGAGAGGTGAAAACCAGATGTATGACCATCACGAGTTTACTTATACTTAAAATGTCGCTCCTGACGGAGCTTTCTTGTTGATGATACACCTGTTTTACCAAAATGCCGTCCCTAACGGGACTTAACTTTATTTCAAAAAGTATCAAAGCTCCGTAGGCGCAGACTTTTGGTAACAACGCCAAAGAAAAAAATCCTCAAGCCCCATCGGAGCGACATTTTTGATTCTTTATTTGTTGTGAGTTTCTCTGTTTTAAAAAACGGGCAAACTCATGTAGCCATTTCTTGCACCACAGCCGCAAATATGCTATCTTTTTACAATTCAATTTTAGAAAGATAATTTATGCGCTGGCTGCCTCCATCAAAGTACACACAAACACTGAAATACCTCTGGTACAACTATAGCCATCAGGAGCAAGGCATAACGTATCCTTTCTACGCTTCGTTCAAAATCAATCAAACGTGTAACTTCAAATGCCGTTTTTGCAATCTCTGGCAGGAACAATCGCCGGGCTTGCCGACAACAGAAGTTTTCAAGCTTCTCGATAACCTCGGTAAGTCGAGCATTTTCCTTTTGAGCATGGAAGGGGGCGAACCTCTCCTCCGCCCGGATTTTTTGGAAATTCTTCAGTACACTCGCCGTCAGCCGTTTTATCTGATGGTAACAACAAGCGAACGCGGGATGACGACAAATTATCCGATGCGTGAGTACTGTAAATACATTGACTTCCTTCATATCTCCATTGATGAAGGACATGTGAATCTTGAAATGTTTGACGAGTTGGAAGAGTATGTCGCCTTCGGCACAAGTGTTTGCGTGCAAACCGTGGTGACGAATAAAGATATTGACCGTCTTGATTACAAAGTGCGCCGGTGCAAAGAAGCGGGAGCGAAAATTGTTATTATGCCCGCAGTTCACCTTGAAGGAACAAAAAATAATTACCCTGAATTTTTCAGCTTTCGCGACAAGGTGCTCGATCTGAAAAAACAATACCCGAATGTGATCATCACGCCGAATAATTTCTTTAAGAACATTGAACATGGAAGCTGTTCGTCATCGTCATTGGTCATTGATTCTGACGGCTCGTTGTTTTATCCTTGCCGTGTGCTTCCGTACAAAACAATCAACTTAACTGAAGCCCCGTTGATGGCATTTCTCCGTACGCAGAATGCGCAGAAGCTCCGCAATGTTATGACAAGCTGCGACAAGCATTGCGGGTGGTATCAATATTTCGCAACGTCGTCGTTCACTTCCGTGTCGGAAGCATTCGGAGCGATCCAGCCATATTTTGCAGAAATTCTCGGCGTAACAAAATCTGCACGCTCTGTGCCGTTGCACGCAGCTCAGCCGTCAAAAATCCCTGTTCAAATTGAAAATGTCAGTACGCTGTAGCGTACCGACATGGAAATCTAAAAGAATTTTTGCGTCACTATGATTTCTCACACCGGACGCCTTCATCAACTGCTTTTTCCCTCACTCGTGTGGAAAATCCCTTCGCACAATATTTTTTTGACATTTGACGATGGACCTCACTCCCAAGCGACCCCGGCGGTTTTAGACGTTCTCTCGCGGTATCAGGTTCAAGCAACTTTTTTTCTCAGCGGAATGAATGTGGAGCGTAATCGTTCGCTCGTAAAGGAAATCAGCGGACACCACCACACGATTGGAATTCACGGCTTCAATCATACCCGAATCTCTGCGCTTTCATTTGAGAATTCAAAAAAAGAGATTGAGCGCACGGAAAAAGAAATCGGCGACGTTGTCCCTACGCTATCACATTTGTTCCGGCCACCGTTCGGATTTTTCTCCTGGAATACAATCCGTGCGGCGCGAGAATTGAATTATCAGCTTGTGATGTGGACTGTGCTCACGGGCGATTTCCGCCCATGGACGAAGCAGAAGATCATTGAAAACACAATGAAAAATTTATCGCCCGGATCAATTCTTGTGTTCCACGATAATCAATTGACAAAAGACAAAATCTCTCCCCTTCTTACCGAATGCATTGAGCGTATTCGTGAGCGCGGCTTCAGCTTTGGTATGCTGTCATGACAGTGTTTGATTCCATATTTCTTGTCGTCTCTTGCTTTTATGCCATACAGGGAATTTTATTTATTTACGGTGCGGCTCGTGCACAATATAAAAAAAATTCTCAAAATGAACCTATCGTCTCAATTGTCGTTGCTGCAAGAAACGAAGAACAAAACATCGAACGCACACTCACCTCACTTGCCGCTCTCGATTATCCAAAAGAGAAATTAGAAATTATCATCGTTAATGACTGCTCTACCGATGCAACGCCGCACATCATGAATCGTTACGCTCAGCAATTTCCGTTCATCCATGCGATGACGGCAAAACCTTCCGCAGATCACCTGCGGGGAAAATCAAATGCGATTGCACAAGGCATTGACAATTCCAGCGGCGAAATTATTATGATGACGGATGCCGACTGTGCCGTGCCTCCTTCCTGGGTGAGAGCGACAGTAGAATATTTTGATGACCATACCGGCGTTGTTGCAGGCATAACGTTATTGCACTACACTTCGTGGTTTGGAGGAATGCAATCGGTAGATTGGTCATACATTCTCGCTATCGCCGCATCAACGATGGCATTACGACATCCGCTCAGCTGCATCGGCAATAATTTTTCCTTCAGAAGAAAAGCGTACGACGAAGTCGGCGGATATCGCGGAATCAAATTCAGTGTAACGGAAGATTACGCTTTATTCAAAGCAATCACTAGGAGCGGCAAATGGAATTATAAATATCCGCTTGATAAAAAAACGCTGGTGTTGAGCACGCCATGCGACACAGCAAAAGAGCTTTATCGCCAAAAGCGCCGCTGGGGTGTCGGCGGAAAAGATATGCGTTTGAGCGGAATGCTGATCATGGCGGTAAGCTTTTTCACGCACGCTCTATTGCTCACTGGTTTGTTCTCCGGAATTTCTGCCGCACTCTTCCTTAGCAGCGTGCTGACGAAATTAATTCTCGACTTTTTGCTCGTTTTTACCGTGCTGATAAAAGTTGAACAACGCAGGCAATTGAAATATTTTTTAATCTTCGAATTATATTTATTGGCGACTGTCATTGTTCTTCCGTTCGCAGTCTTCTTCGGCGGCGAAGTGATTTGGAAAGGGCGGCGATATTAAAAAGCAGAATGGGCATAAAAAAAAACTGCTCCCCCAAAAGCGAATTATTGTCGCTCCGCTCAATTGGGGTCTCGGTCATGCAACGCGCTGCATTCCGATTATCCGCGCATTGATCGCGCAGGGGGTTGAAGTGATTATTGCAGCAGATGGCAGGCCGTATGATTTATTGAAGAAAGAATTTCCCGCCCTGATTTTTTATCGCTTACCGGGTTTTGCTCCAACATATAACGAAAAAGGCGCCGCACCTTTTCACATGTTACGCCAAATCCCTGCGCTGCTCAGAGCTACGATAATAGAACATCGGACAATTCGGCGGCTCGTCCATGAAGAGAATATTTCTGCAGTCATTTCTGACAGCAGATTCGGGTTGTTTACCAGAACAATCCCGACCGTCTACATTGTTCATCAGGTCCGTATTCTGCTTCCCGTTTGGATTCGTCTATTCGAGCGTGTAGTTTATTTCATTCACCGCCGCATCATGATGCAATACACAGAATGTTGGATACCAGACTACAGCGGAAGTGAAAACCTTTCGGGCAAGCTCGCGCATTCATTTCGTCTGGCGCCGAATTCCAAATTTATCGGACCGCTCACTCGCTTCACAAAAAAAGGGAATCCCACAAAAAAACGGCGGGACATCCTCGCAATTTTATCCGGGCCTGAGCCGCAGCGGACAATTTTCGAAAAATTGATCTTCGAACAGCTACAGCAATTGAATTTTAGAGCGTTAATTGTTCGGGGAATTCCTGAAACGAATGAACACCGCTCATTTTCACGAACGGTATCGTCAGTTTCCATACTTTCTGCAGAAGAACTCAATAACGAAATTCTCTCCTCCGAAATTATACTTTCTCGTCCCGGCTACAGCACCGTGATGGATTTAGCCGCACTTGGGAAAAAAGCGATTTTTGTTCCAACTCCCGGACAAACTGAGCAAGAATATCTTGCGAAATATTTTCACGACAGAAAGATTTGCTTTTCTATGGACCAAAAGAAACTTGATTTGAAATTTGCGATGAATTCTGTGTGCGAGTACACCGGTTTTACACGCAATGAAACTTCGTCTCCCCAATTATCAGAAATCGTCGCGGCTTTCCTCGCACAATTACCCCAAAGGGGTTTACAACAGGTTGAATAATGCCAATTGTTATTCCAACATTGATGTATGCTGAAACGCATTACCGCTTCAAATATTTTTTCAGCTTCCTGAAAAAGAGCGAGCCGGAAATCCTCGCAGATATTCCGCATCGCCTTGAACCGAACGCCAGCCTTCCAATTTTACTGATAGTTAAAGATGCGGATCATTATCCTGTCGAGCTGACGTCGGTTTCTATAACGATCATTCATGAAGCAACAGGAACAATATTTTCTCAGCGCATATTTTCTAACGAGACATCGATCAACACGCCGCTTTGGTGGAAAGTTGTTCATGTGCCATTGGAAGGGGCGTTACAAAAATTATTCGGTTTTTTATCCATTGACGTTTACTTTAACTACAAGCTCAACAATAAGGCTCGAAAATGTAAAAACGATAACTACAGGACTTCATCGAAAAAGAGTTATCGCATTTTTCGGTCTTCGGATTATCTGCCATTGTTTCCCGGCTGGATTCAAGGCGACACGCACACACACTCTTCTTATACAAACGATCAAGTAGAATTTGGCTCTCCAATTGAAGGCTCGGTTGAACTTTCTAAAGCGATGGGGCTTTCATTCTTTTGCGTTACAGATCACTCGTACGATCTGGATGACCGTGTAGATGATTATCTCAAAAACGATCCGGGGCTGCCAAAATGGAAATCACAACAGGAGGAAATTACCACACTCAACAAAGCACACAATAATTTTGCTGTCATTCACGGCGAAGAAGTTTCCGTGTGGAATCAAAAAAGACAAAATGTTCACTTATTGCTCTTCGCAACAAAAAAATATTTTGCTGGCTCGGGCGACAGTGCCGAACGATGGTTTCGCACTAAAGCCGAACATACGATCAGTGAAGTGCTCGATAAAATTGAACCTGCGACGATTGCATACGCCGCTCATCCTGCAGAAGCAACTCCATTGCTTCAACGTCTTTTGATCGGCAGAGGAGAATGGGCGCTCGACGATATGCGCAACACAAAATTAACCGGGATTCAAATTCTTAATGGTGAAACGGGAACAGCGTTTGAACGAGGCTTAGCAGCATGGAAAAAACTTTTGCTCGAAGGAAAACGAATTTATATCGCCGCCGGAAACGATGCCCATGGAAATTTTAATCGCTTCAAGCAAATCAAAATCCCTTTTTTTAAAATTATTGAAGCCGACAAACAACTCTTCGGGAGAATGAGAACCGCAGTTCAGGTTGGAATTGTTTCAGAAACTGAGGTTGTAAGCGCATTGCAATTTGGAAGGACGGTTATTACCAACGGTCCGATGGTTACGTTCGAAATTAAGCCGCAGGACAAAATAAATATCTCGTTGAAAGATTCAAAAAAGATAACTATTGAAATGACTGTTAAAGGAAATTCAACCAACGAGTTCGGTACATTTTGGAACTGCATTGTTTATGCCGGACGCGTCGGGGATTCATCCGAAACGCTATTATGGAATATCCAGCTTGATAATGATTTCAATTTTGAATTCACCCGTGCATTTGACTTCCTTCAGAAAACCCCGCCGAATTATTTTCGGGTTGAGGCATTCACGCATAACTGCGCAGGAATAAAAGAAAACGGATTTTGCTACACAAACCCAACATGGTTTGAACGGTGAATGAATTATAAAGGTCGGATCATGAAGAACAAGGTGTTCATCATTGTATCGTCTGTGATACTTACACTCCTTCAATCGCATTTTTGTTTAGCAACGCCTGACGAAACGGCAACAGGATTTTCCTTTGTCGCTTCCGGGTTGCTTTTCAAACCTCTTATTGCAAATACTTTTGAACCCCGCGTCGGTTTTTTTTCTGAGTTAAATAAAAATTCGCTGCGATTAGATATCTGCAATTCGATTGACTTGCTTTCTTACCGTTTCAATGACCATGACGAGGTGCTCTCCCTCGGTGCAGACTTCTTTACCTTCACACAATTGCGTGGTGAGCAGAATTTTCATTTCCCTGTTAATGCAGTCGATTATTTTTTTGGAATCAACGTGAGCGGTAAAAAAAAACTTGACAGCGGAATTCTCTCCGCGCGCATACGCATCAGTCATATTAGCGCACATTTTGTTGATGGCCATTATGATGGTACAACTGCCAGATGGCGAGATAACAGATACCCGCAAGTGTACAGCAGAGAATTTATTGATCCGGTAATTTGCTACGAACCGAACTCATATGCACTGCCCTTCCGTATGTATGTCGGTGGAACATATGTTTTTCATATTGACCCGCGATGGCTTTCAAAATTATCGGAATATGCCGGCGGTGAAATGTCTTTCCCTTCATCTTTGCCGTTGACGCCGTACGTTGCATATCAGGCAACATTCATGAAAATACATATCGCGTCTATCCGGCACGAAGCACAAGTTGGTGTAAAAATCGGGGACTACAGGGGAAGAGGAATTGATATCTATCTTTCCTATTTTTCAGGCTACAGCATTCATGGTGAATATTTCGATGTAAAGGAACACTACACAGCGCTCGGCTTTCTGATCGACTTTTGAAATCTTACGGCTGTACAATAAAAAACCCGCGATGTTCTCACATCACGGGTTTTTTATTTGCCGCTATAGTATGTTACGCAGGTACATTGTGTTCGCGTATGCTTGCAATGCCGAGCCGTTTTAATTTGTAGCGAAGTGTTTGTTCGGTCATTCCTAAAAAGACTGCTGCTCTCGATTGATTTAGACCAAAACGATCAAGCGCCCGTTCAATAATTCCCTTTTCAATTTTGTCGAGAGAATGATTCAGTACAAATTCTTGGCCGCTTCGCACATTGTTGATCATCTTTACAACTTCGGTCTTCTCATCAATTAATTCAGGCGGCAACGCAAAACGTCCGTCTTGTGAGAAAAGAACAGATTTGTCAACAACTGCTTTCAATTCCCGGATATTCTCTTTCCACGGCTGGCGCACCAAAATATCAATCGCATTGATATCAAGCACGATATCATTCAGGCTCAGTTCGCGGCTGATTTCATTGATGAAGTGTTTCACCAGCAACGGAACATCTTCGGGTCTCGAGCGCAAAGGCGGGATAGAAATTACATCAACGTCTGCAAGTTTTTCCGCTAATTCCGGAAGCAATTTCCTTCGTTCTTGTAACTCGTTGACGCCATCTTTCAAAGTAATAATCAAGCGAACATCAACAGAAATGTCCTTCGTGGAGCCCATGCGCCGCGTCTTTCGCGTGTTCATGAAGTTCAACACTTTCATCTGATTGCGAAACGACGCTTCTTCCAATTCCTCGATAAGAACAGTGCCGCCGTTTGCCAGTTCAAACATCCCGCGTTTTGTTGTGTATGGCTGCCGCTCTGCGCCGCGGTCAAAACCAAAAATCATCGGTTCAACTTCTTTATCGTCAACGACAGAGAGATTGATTGACAGTAACGGTGCTTCAGTGCCATTGGTACTTGGACTGAGATGATGAATGTTGCGCGCAACTGCTCCTTTGCCAATGCCACCTTCGCCGATAATCAATAAATCCGTGCGAAGGCGGGAATATTTATCAATCAGCTTATGTAGTTCATCTACCGATTTGCTTTTTCCTATGATCGGGTGCTGCATCACTTGTTCATTTTTTTTCATAGTGTTCTGTTTCATTTTATTTCTTTCCCCTTCGTAAAGGTGAAAAAATATTCTTAATCATTCTTATGATGTTATTTTTTCCTTCGTTGTGAAAATAGCGTTCCTTCAACCGCTTTCGGGTTAAAAAAACTAAATAGAACAAGATTATCAACCCAATCACGCCAACGACTAATATGTTGAGCGCTAGAAACGAGTTGACTTTCATAAAATTCTCCGGATGCAGATGTTACAAACCGCAGGCGGGCATTTAACACCCCCGCCAACAAGACGAGGACTAATATAGTAAGATATTGTCCCATGTTCAACATCTGTGCGTACTTATCCCACTCAACCGTGTGAATATACGACCATGCATGGAGAATTTCTAATGAACTGAAAAGAAGAAGTAAAAACATCATCTTATCTATGTAAGCGCCTTGTGGAGGATCTTTTTTATACTGATAACCGAAAAAAAGAATAATAAAGAAGCTTACAAAAACACTCATTTGCATGACATAAACGTACACCGGTTTGTAGAGCAATACTCCGTAATTTGTTCCGGACAAATACGGATAGAGTTCTTTGATGCGTTCAAGGTTTTTTCCCGGATATAAATCTCCGACAACCTGATTATCTTTCCATGCTTTCAGCGTTAAAGTTTTTGCAATTTCCTCGGCTGATATTTCGTTATGCGAACCGGCACTCAACTGCGTATATACCTTATGAATTGAAACATAATCTTTTACATCATCAGTTGAATAAGCGAATTTCGGATTGAGGAGGAAATTGTAAAAGTAAAGAATAAAAAAGAAACCCGTTATGAACGCAACGATAAGATATTTGGAGCGGACGCTTATCTCTCTGAAAAAAGAATCTATAACAACGTAAACTACTGCAAATGCGAGTGCAAAATAATAAAAGCCTTTTTCATATTGCGCTCCGATAAACGCGGAAAAAACATTAACGTTTGAGATGTATGGCTCTATAAGATTAAAAACAATCATAAAAAAATAGAGAGAAAAGAAAATTGCAAAATTAATGAAAAGAAATTTGTTTTTTCTGTTCGGTTCGTGTTTAATAAGAGCAACAAAAAAGAAACAAATCAAAATACCTATCATGTTTGTTGCAAAGAAACTAAATGAAATTTTTAGATTTAGAATGGTACTTACTATCCCCGTAATAGTTATCACCACAGCCCAACTTAACAGTATTTTTTGTTTTAATTTCATACGCGAAACATAATATGAAGATTTTTTTGCCTTGTCAAGCCCTTTTCTACACTTTAGACGACTAAAGAATGAAAAATATGCTTTTTTAAGCCGTTTTTCTCATACCATTTTAGAATTTTGTTGACAAAACCCCTCAATTTCTCTATATTTCCGCGAATTAAAAGTGTGCACTTCATCTGCTGAACCCAGCGATGAGGTGATGTAACTCACAAAAAATCCACCCAAACTATACGCTGGTGAATGAGCCGCGGTAACAAGAAATTTCACTTAACAAGATCAAATACCGAAGACAAAACCTCGTGGCATATTTGTCAACAATCAATTTTATTTTTGTGATTCAATAAGTATCTGAAGATACGCAACAACAATTTTTCAATAGCCGCGGCATCTATGTCGTGGAAAAAGAAACATCACCACCCCCGGGTTTCAGCACAAATTTTTTTTCGGCGAAAGCCTATGGTGGTTTGGTCTTATTAACCCACGACCAGAAGATCGTGGCAATTGAATATCATATCTTTGTGCAACATGACTCAACATAATATTAAAATTTAATGGAGGTAAACTATGAAGAAACTGCGTATACCCAAAATTCGAAGCGAGTAATTACGTTACAGGCTTCGCGGCTTCTTTCCAGTTAAAAATTAATTCATTTGTTAATTTGTAATTACAATTTGCACCATTCTTAAATAAGGAGTTTATCATCATGAATCCAACGATCAGCTTCAAAAAAGTTCGTGCGATCATTATTACCATGCTCTTGGTGCTCGCAACAAACTTTGCAATTTCGCATGCAGATACAAAATATAATTTGTTGAAGAGCAGTGAAATTACTATGCCGCTTTCACAGTCGCCGGCAACGTTAGCAAGCGGTACAACGTCAAATCCGCTTCCTCCGCCTCCGACCTTAGCAAGCGGTACAACTTCAAATCCGCTTCCTCCGCCTCCGACGTTAGCAAGCGGTACAACGTCAAATCCGCTTCCTCCGCCTCCGACATTAGCAAGCGGTACAACGTCAAATCCGCTTCCTCCGCCTCCGACGTTAGCAAGCGGTACAACGTCAAATCCGCTTCCTCCACCTCCGACGTTAGCAAGCGGTACAACGTCAAATCCGCTTCCTCCACCTCCGACGTTAGCAAGCGGTACAACGTCAAATCCGCTTCCTCCACCTCCGACGTTAGCATAATCGTACTTTGTAAATAAAGTACAGTATTAATTTGCTCTGGGTACGCTCAAACGTACCCGGAGCTTTTATTTTTTTCTTGAACTATTTTTCTTATCTTGCAATGAGTGATATTTTAGAAACAACAATTGCATTGTAACAAGTGAAACCAGGCAGGATAGTTCTTCATTTTCTCCTTTTCGTCATAACTTTTTTCACGACCACCGTGGCTGGAGTTCAATGGCTCAATCTTGATCCATTTGATCTGAGCAATTTTTCCCGCGGGCTGCCATATTCAGTCTCCATTTTGTTTATTCTCTCATGCCATGAATTTGGTCATTACTTTGCCGCCCGCTATCATAAAGTTGACGCCACACTGCCGTTCTATATGCCGTTCCCCGCAATCGCCGGTTTTCTCAACTTTGGAACATTAGGCGCTGTCATTCGAACACGCTCTCCGATTCCTTCAAAGAAAGCCATGTTCGATATCGGAGCCGCCGGACCAATTGCCGGTTTCATTGCAACTCTTATCGTGTTGGTGTACGGTTTTTTGAATCTCCCAGGAAAAGAATTCATTCTAAGCATCCATCCGGATTATTTTTCATCAGCAAAAGCAGCATCTGCCGGAGTTGATCTTTCGTTTGGTCATACTGCGCTTTATGATTTGCTGAGATTTCTCTTAACCGACCCACAACGGCATTTTGTACCGCCGATGAGTGAAATGTATCACTATCCGTTTTTGTGCACAGGATGGTTTGGCTTATTTGTCACTGCCATGAATTTACTCCCCGTCGGACAACTTGATGGCGGACATATTGCCTATACGATGTTCGGCGATAAACACAAATTAATCTCCCGCGTCGCTTTCATAATAATCCTGATCATTGGTGTGATAGGTTTTCTGCCTTTGATTGGAATCACTGCTCCGTTCGGTTGGACTGGCTGGTTTTTTTGGGGAATCATCTTGTTTTTCGTTGTCAAGCTCGACCATCCACATGTAATGAACGAGGAGCCGTTAGATAATTTGCGTACATTGATTGGATGGGGAACTTTTTTCTTGTTTCTTCTCTCATTTTCTCCATCGCCGTTTTCAATTTCACTGAGCGCGTAAAGCGCCATTTGACTTTCGGAACGGTTTTTGGTATCATAATGCAGATTTTGAAAACATTCTGAGCGCAGCTTTTTATTGAATAGATTGATACCCGGTTTTATTTGTTGTTATTTTTTCTTTCAAGTGAGCGCCTGAGGCGCCACGGCGTAAAGCGCCAATAAAGACTGCGCATTATTTCAACCGAGCGGCTGAGGCAGTCCTCGGTTTTTTTATGATTTCACAATGAATCGCTTTTTATACATTTCGTTCCTTCTTGGATTTTTCGGCTGCAATTTTCCGACAAAAAACATTCCGGAAACAACTCCGCCGCCGTTTCTTTCCTCCATTGCGATTTCACCTGATTCGCTTGCGATTATTACTTCACCAAACAATCCAACCGGTGCAACAGATACAGCGATTAATCTTTCCGCATCCGTCGACACCAACGGCTTGAGTAATGTTCGATCGGTTCACTTCTCTATTATATCTACCGATGGAAACACAATTCTTGCAACCGGACAATTATCCGACGATGGAATTGCACCTGACCTAATTGCGGGCGATGGAAAATTTACGTCCCTTGCTGCCATTCACATCACAACTGAAAATGTTGGAACATACGTTATTCAAATTCAGGCTGAAAATTTATCCGGCTTAACCAGCAACTCTCTAAGCAGATCTTTTATACTGGCGAATGTTGCAAATCACGCCCCGCAGATTTCTAATCTTGTCATGCCGGATACCGTCTTTGTTCCGACAAGCGGCTCTACGACGGTAAAGGTTTCTGTTGTTGCTTCAGATTCTGATGGGCTCTCCGATATTAAGTTAGTGACACTGACATCCTTGAAACCCGACAGCAGTATTGTTGGAACATTTTCTTTATTCGATGACGGCGGTGCCTTTTTGCAGCCTCCCTTCAATATTTCAAGCGGGGACGCAGTTGCTGGAGACGGAATTTATACTTTGAAAATCCCTTTGAATAGCACGACTGAACGCAACACATACAGAATCTTTATGTTCAAAGCAACTGATCGCGCTGGTGTGGTATCAAATATAATTTCAAAAAATATTTACATTGAATGAAAATCCCCCGGCGAATTCCCCTTTTCGTAATTTTCATTTGTCTGGCTTCAACTTCTGGTAATAGCCAGCTTTTGCGTCCCTCTTCGTACGCATTGCAGAGCAAAACAACCTCAACATCTTTTTCTGCTCCGCTGAGCAACAGTGTAACTGATATTATTGCCTCGGGCGATTCAATTTGGCTTGGCACGGGAAAAGGATTGAGCCTGTCAACCGATCGCGGAGTGACCTGGAAAAATTTTTATGGGAGCCCCGAATTTGGTGAAGAAGATATTTCTGCAATTACTGTTCATGGAAAAGAAATCTGGGCGGCGACTGCTCACACAATAACGCAGGATCAACAATCATTGCCGGTAGGAAGCGGACTGCGTTATTCATCGGACGGCGGCGCTACGTGGAAAACTATTCCGCAGCCGCTCGACACCAATAATGTTGACACGCTTTTTTACAATTCAAAAAGCACAATTCGTGCTTTAGGAATCACAACAGCGATCAATAACATTACGTACGATATTGCGGTTACCGACAGCGCTGTGTGGATTGCGTCCTTTGCAGGAATGTTACGCAAATCAACCGATCACGGTGAAACATGGCAGCGCGTCATCATTCCTCCAGACGATCTCAGCTCAATTTCCCCCAACGACTCTCTTGTCTTCGATCTTTCTCCAACCAGCGGTGCGTTGGGGTTGCAACAAAATTTCAACCATCGTCTTTTTTCTGTTGTAGCAGAAAACGATTCTACAATCTGGGCAGGAACTGCCGGCGGAATTAATCTGACAACGGATGGCGGCAGGTCATGGAGAAAATTTACACATCAAAACGAAACTGAGCCGATCTCCGGAAACTTTGTTGTTGCCCTTTATCACCAACAGTACGAGGGGAAAAATATTTTGTGGGCGGCGACGATCAATGCGAATGATCCGCTCGAGCGGCGCGGCGTGAGTTTCACCGAAGATTACGGAGCGACGTGGAAAACAACTTTACTCGATGAGTTCCCGCACAATTTCACTTCCCGCGATTCAATCATCTATACCGTTACAGATGATGGAATTTTTCGCTCTTCAGATGAAGGCACAGCATGGCTTCACGCCGGCAGCATTTTCGATGCAGCAACGAAACAGCAAATTACTGCACCGGAATTTTACTCCGCCGCCGCGCTGGATGACACATTGCTTTTTGGCGGAGCCGATGGAATTGGCGTAACATATGACACAGGAAATCAATTCGGGGCAGCGTGGAATGTTTTGCACGCATTTCAAGCCGTCACTAACCCAAATGAGACGTACGCCTACCCCAATCCATTTTCTCCAAATAATGAAATTGTTCGCCTTCATTACTCTACCGGCGGGAAAGATCAGCCGGTAACAATTAGAATTTTCGATTTCGGAATGAATCTCGTCCGCACGGTTGCATCAGACGCGATGCGCTCCGGTTCGATTGAACATGATGAGATATGGGATGGCACCAATGACGCGCACCGACAAGTTGCAAACGGTCCGTATTTTTATCAGGTCATTATCGGTAATCAAAAACCACTGTGGGGAAAGATACTCGTCATCAAATGACGAAATAGAACAGCAAAAATTTAAATGAATAAAGATAATCACTTTGCTTTTTATGCAATTTACTTTTTGATATACAATTAACAATGCGTTACACATTCATTTCATTTTTGATCATCGTTTCATTCTCTGCGGCTGAAGCTCAACTCGCCGGCATGCCCGGTGCGTTTGCACGCATGGGAAGCGGTGCGCGCGGAATGGGGATGGGTAATGCAATGACCGCTGTTGTTGATGGACCGGTAACAAATTATTACAATCCGGCTGTGACGCCATTTCTAAGCGGGCGAACGGCATCCGCATCGTTTGGAATTCTTTCGTTCGACCGCTCGCTCAATTCTCTTTCGTTTGCACTTCCGTTAAAGCCGACAGCGGGCTTCGCCGCTTCAATTTTGAATTCGGGCGTTGGAAAGATAGACGGCAGGGACAACGACGGATTTAAAACCGATATGTATTCAACTTCTGAAAATCAATTCGCGTTTTCCTTCGGGAATAAAATGTCAAAAAAAGTTGCTCTTGGGTTGGCGCTAAAAATTTATTATTATCATTTATTCGACAACATTTCTGCCCAAGGATTCGGCTTTGATCTTGGTGGAATAGTACATCTCACGAGTGCGTTGACGTTCGGAATAGCATTGCAGGATGTCGGAGTGCAATACACATGGGACTCTTCCCCGCTCTACGGTCAGGAAGGAAGCAATTTCAAAGAAAGTTTTCCATCGCTTCGAAAAATCGGACTCGCGTATGCATTCGGCGACAGTCTCGGAATTATTTCTGCAGAATTTGAAAACAACAGCACCGGCACAAATATCATTCGTTTGGGCGGTGAGATCAATCTTATCGAACAATTTTCTTTGCGCGCCGGATTGGATCAGGTCAATCTTCCGCAGAAAGGCGAAAATTCCTTTGGCGACAAAACCGCTCCGGCATTCGGCTTTTCTTTGCGTGAAGAATTCGACGGATGGCATCCGACGCTCGATTATGCGTACATTATAGAATCATACGGTGTTACTTCGTTTCACATGCTTACCCTTTCAGTCGGATTTTAGGTTAGAAAAATAAAATTCTATGAGAAATGAAAATGCATGGGTGCCAAGCAAATATGTATATCATAGAGGAAAATTAATTGCATCAAGAAATAAACGAGAGGTACAGGTCGGCTCCAGATTATTTGCAGATATTAATGCCGGCCTTTTTAGCTCAATAATACCCCGATATGCTAAAGGCAATCTCGTTGATTTAGGCTGCGGAAAGGTACCGTTGTACGGAACCTACCGGAAATTTGTCGCCGGCATTACATGCATTGACTGGAAAGATACGCTTCATAAAAATGAATATCTCGACTTTGAATGTGACCTTAGCTCAAAAATTCCAGTGAGCGATAATAGCTTCGACACAATTATTTTGTCCGACGTTCTTGAGCATATCGCTGAACCGGAAAACCTCTGGAAAGAAATGTCCAGGATTTTGGTGACCGGTGGAAAAGTAATTTTGAGCGTGCCATTTTATTATTCGCTTCATGAAGTTCCAAATGATTATTACCGATACACTGAATATGCTTTAAAACGCTTTGCACAATTAACACGGTTCAAAATCTTATACCTGAAATCTATCGGCGGCGCACCGGAAGTTATCGCGGACATTATTTCCAAACATATACAACGTATTCCGGTATTTGGAACTTTATTGGCAGCAAGCATGCAGGCGTTAACTTTATTTTTTGTTAAAACCTCTTTAGGTAAAATGATATCCGAAAAATCCAGCAGGCAATTTCCTTTTGGTTATTTCTTAGTAGCGGAAAAAGCTGGCTGAGCGCTGACTAGATTAAAAATACTATGATGATGAAAAAACTGTTGATTCTTTTTTTTACCGGATCAAGTTTTGCTTTTGCACAGACAAATGCGGAAACAGGTTTGCAATTTCTGAAGTTGGGTGTTGGTGCGCGTTCCATTGCTATGGGTGAAGCTTACACAGCAATAGCCGGAGATGCTTCCTCAATGTTTTACAATCCGGGTGCGCTTGCATTTTCGCCATCGGATGAAATTCTTCTCATGCACAAACAATGGATTGTGCAAACGACCAGTGAATATCTTGGTTCAGTTATTCACAGCGGAGATGTCGTTTTTGGCATCGGATTAAATTCAACGGGAGTTAGCGGAATAGAAATTCGTGAGAAGCCGGGACCTGCCGAAGGAACGTTCAGCCAGCAAAATGCCGCAATCAATGGAACCGTAAGCTACCGCGTCGACTCAACATTCGGCATTGGTGCAAGCGCAAAATTCCTGTACGAAAAGATCTATGTTGATGAAGCAAGCGGCACGGCATTCGACCTCGGCGCTTTTTATAGAATGAATTCTTTTCTCGATTTTGGCGCTTCTCTTTCGAATGTCGGCTCGATGAATGCCTTGCGCTACGAAGCGACTTCCCTTCCGACCATGCTGCGGCTCGGAGGTGCATTTCACAATAATCTCACAAATGAAATTTCAGCCGTGGTTGGTGCCGACGGTGTGAAAGTTTTTAAGGATAACGGCGTGCGCATTCATTTTGGCGGCGAAGCAAGTTACGACAACACCTTCGCTCTGCGCGCCGGCTATCAATTCGGATATGACGAAAAAGGATTCTCCGCCGGTTTCGGTGTGCACTATGCGCCGATTCAGTTTGATTACGCCTACGTACCGTTTAAGGACAATATCGGCACGACGCATACGTTCTCTCTGATCTTTCGTTTCTAATTTTTCTTCATTACTTTCATTTCAGGTGAAACGACGAACGCACATACTGTTCACGTCAACATTCGTCACGCCATTTATCGCAGAAGATATTAAAATTCTTCAGCGTCATTTCTCCATTCAGCAGAGCACCGCACACGGTTTGTCAGCGCCGTTAAAACTTTTCCCCAAAGTTCTGAAAGCCGATATTACATTTTCCTGGTTTGCATCTGTTTATTCTTCGTTCTTAGTTTTATTGGCGAGAATATTCAAAAAAAAATCCATTATGGTTATTGGCGGTGCCGATGTTGCCAGCGAAAAAGAATACAATTATGGAATCTGGCTTAGCTGGTGGAAGTCTAAAGTGGTGAGATATGGAATTACTCATGCGGATTACGTCCTCCCTGTCGATGAATCACTGAAAAAAGAAGCGATGCGTTTGTGTCACTATGGCGGAGAAAATATTTCTGTTGTGCACACGGGTTACGATTCCTCGCAATGGCTTCCTCGCGGAGAGAAGGAACGGTTCGTGTTAAGCGTTGGTGTTTGCCCCGATATGGTTCGCATAATGAAAAAAGGTTTTGATATTCTCTTAACCGCGGCAAAAAAAATGAGCGATACAAAATTTGTCATTATTGGAATTTCGCCTCACATTGTAGATCAATTATCGGTGCCGCCAAATGTGCAATGTATTCCTAAAGTCGCTCAAAATGAATTGCTCGATTATTATCAACGGGCAAAAGTATTCACTCAGCTTTCGCGCCACGAAGGAATGCCGAATACATTGTGCGAAGCAATGATGTGTGAATGTATTCCTGTCGGCTCAAATGCTTTTGGAATTCCAACGGCAATCGGAGATGCAGGTTTTGTTGTTGACACCTCCGACCTTTCGAACATTGTTTCTGCTCTCCGCTCTGCTTTAAATTCCCCATCCGCAACGGGAGAAAACTGCAGAAAGAGAATCATTGAATATTTTCCAATTCAATTACGGGAACAGAAATTAACAGAACTCATCAATAAGCTCAGCTCGTGAAATCCCATTCCAAAAATATTCTTTCGCTGTTCGGTTATGATTTTGCTAATCGTTTGCTGGGATTTGTCGTCACAGCGTACATTGCACGAACCTTCGGCGTGGACGGTTTCGGTGCAATCAATTACGGAATTGCGATCCTTGCCTTCATGATTTTGTTTGCAAGTCCGGGCGTCCACATTATTGGAACACGATTGGTCTCTCAACAAATTGGCGGCGACGCCCCGCTTATCAGAAAAATCACGACGGTGAGATTCATTTTGGCAATACTCTTGTGTGCAGTGGTGATCAGCGCATCATTCCTTTTTATTGTTTCAACTGAACTTCGCTTTATTGTTGCACTGTACGCATTGTCAATTCTTCCGTTTGCATTTCAAATTGAATGGTTTTTCCAGGGAAAGGAACGAATTGATATTATAGGAATGAATCGCTTTCTCGCAACTTTTGTTTTTACGATAGCGGTTTTTTCTCTTGCGAAGTTAACTCCATCACTTTTCATTGTGCCGATTTCTTTTTTTGTTAGTTCTGTGGTAAACGCTGCGGCGCTTTTTATTGCGATGAAGAAAAAAAACGCCGCTCTTGATACCGGCAAAAGCAGAGTTGATAGTGCTGATTTCGGTTCTATTTCATGGCATTCACTTCTCTCACAGTCGCTTCCGGTCGGGTTAGCCGGAATTCTTGCGCAGATCGTCCTCAATCTCCCGGTCTTCCTGCTTGGAATTTTTTCTACAACAACGGAAATCGGGAATTACAGTGCTGCTTCAAAAATTGTTTTCTTCCTCCTCGCAATTGACCGTGCGATCTACTTTCTTTTTTATCCGCTCATCGCGCGGAATTTCAGCCTCGCGCCGGAAAATGTTCCGGCACACGTACATCGCGCGGTGAGATATGTATTTCTTGCAGCCGTACCACTGTGCATTGGCGGCGTCATCCTTGCAGAGCCGATTATTCATCTCATTTTTGGAAGCGGATACGGCACGGCAGGAGTTCTTCTTCAGATTCTGATTTTTTACTTTCTCTTCACTATACTTAACAGCATTTTTGCGTACGTTCTCATCGCCGGAGGAAAAGAAAAACGGTACTCGGCAATAACAATAAGCATTTCCTCGGTTCTTATTATTGTGTTAATCGCTGCAACAGCATGGTGGAGTGCGTTCGGAGCTGCGGTAACAATGGCCGCTGGAGAAGGTATAATGATGGCAGTAATGTTTTATGAAGTGAAAAAAATTGTCGGGATAAAAAATTATTCTTTCGTGCTCGCTACGCTATTTTCGTCTGCAGCAATGGCTGTGAGCATTTTTTCCCTTCGTTACAATCCAATTGCTGCAATCCTAATCGGCATCATCATCTATTGTTCATGTCTCGTCTTGTTCAAAGGCGTGACAAAGAACGATTTGATTTTTTTAAAGGAGCGATTAGTGTGAGACTTACTGTCGGAATTCTTGATGCGAATAGTGGTTGGCATCTTCTTCTCCAGCAAGTTGGTGTTGCATGGGAAGCTCTCGGAGACGAACGCGAGATTCTTCCGCAAAACTATTCTGTTATTATCGTGAACAAGGAACCAACGGCATCAGAGCGCAAGGCGCTTCGCTCCTATCTTGTGAACGGCGGAGCGGTACTTTCCATTAACGGCAAAGGCTCTTCAATCATCGGTTCTAATTCAACTAAAACCTCGAGTACAACAATAGCCCCACAAGAGTTTCCGAATTTTACTCCAACCGATATGATAGATGTGTACTCGAACGGTTCCAAAGAGAAAAACTTTCCAGATGATGTCTCAATGGAAACTTCGGGATGGTATTCATCGGGCAAGATTGCCAGAGGTTTCTTCATATCCATTCCGATTGATTTCGGTGAAACAATAAGCAACAGTCGTTCGTGCAGGAAAAATTTCTATTTTACAAAAGAACGGCTTCCCTCAGAAGTTGTCGCACGAACTTCGAAAGGAACGCTGCGAAAATTATTCATGGATTTGCTCGCGCTTCTTCACCACAAAAGAAATTTGCCGTTCGCACACAAATGGTTTTTCCCTGAGAATACACAAACGATGTTCACATTCCGTGTGGATTCCGATAAAGGAAGCCGCGAAGAAGTTATGTCGCTTCATGATGTGTGCAAGCAGTATGATGTTGCAGCAATGTGGTTTCTCGACACGAAAAGTCATCAAACATGGTTATCAGATTTTCAGAATTTTGGAAACCAAGAGGCCGGCATTCATTGCTATGACCATCGCACGTATCACTCACGCGAAAAAAACCTTCGTAACTTTGCAATTGCGCAGATGCTTTTTCACGGAGCAGGACTCTCAGCATCGGGCGCGGCTGCACCGTACGGCACTTGGAATGAAGCAATTGCTAAAACATTCAGCGAGATGGGAATAACATTTTCGTCGGAATTTAGCTACGACTACGATGACTTTCCGCTTTTTCCGCTTGTTGAAGGAACACCGTCTAGCGTGTTGCAAATTCCAATTCACCCTATTTGCCCCGGCAGTCTCCGCCGAGCATCGTATTCACGGGAAGAAATGAAATCATATTTTCGCGCAGTGATGGAGAAAAAAATTGCCGAACGTGAAATCATCAATCTCTATCATCATCCGACGCATCATTATAATGATGTGATTGAATTTGTGTTTCAATTTCTTAAAGAACACGGGATCCGAAACATTTCATATTCCGGCTATGCGACATGGTGGAAAAAAAGGCTCACGCACTCTTCGGCAATCAATTACGATAATGAAAAAGATACTCTCGCCTTTTCAACCCCGTCAAACAAAAGCGATGTGCGATGGCGAATCTTTTTCCCGGACCAGCAAGAAGCGATTATACCGGCTGAAAATATAATCCAAATTTCTAAATTGCATAAACAGCGATGGACGATGCAGTACACTCCGCCGACAGACATCAACCGGACACGAAGATTTGATTTCCGCCATCCAATTATTAATGTGTTAGACGAATGGTATAAGAGGACACAATGAATATCATCATGGCATGTTTTGAAGCAGTTTCCATGAATCACGGCGGACCGCTGGTACAGATTCTTCAGACAAAAAAAGAACTGGAAAAGCTTGGAGTCAACGTCGGGCTGTTTGATCCGTGGAAACCGTTTTCTCAATCCGACTATGATCTTGTTCATTTATTTTCTGCAAACATCGGAACATTTCACCTCGCACGAAATCTTCATCTTGCCGGAATTCCTTTCGTTACGTCCCCTATTTTTTTTACGCAGCATGCTGCACGAACAATTCGCACAGCGATAGCAGGAAATTCATTTTTGAATAAATTCCGTCCCGGCATCTATTCCGATTATAACATCACGCGGAACATCTGTGGCTGGTCAAAAAAAGTTCTTCCAAATACACATGAAGAAGCGGAACTTGTTGTTCACGGACTCGGCGTTGATGAGAAAAAAATCAGCGTTGTGCCGAACGGAGTTGAATCGCGATTTCAGTCAGGGAATCCGTCCCTCTTTATTAAAAAATACGGAGTGAAAGATTTTATTTTGAGTGTCGGACATATTGGTCCGGCACGGAAAAATGTTCTTGGGCTTATCCGCGCGTTGAAATCAATTGACCGCCCGGCGGTGATCGTTGGAAAGATTTCTAAAAACAGCGCAGGTGAGCAGTGCGTGCGCGAAGCGGCACAAAATAAAAATATTCTCCTGATTGATGGATTGCTAAATGATTCAAAACTGCTTGCCTCAGCATACGCCGCGTGCGATGTGTTTGCTCTCCCATCGTTATACGAAACTCCCGGTATCGCCGCGCTTGAAGCCGGACTTGCCGGCGCCAAAATTGTTATTACTCCGCACGGCGGGACAAAAGAATATTTCAATGACATGGCAGAATATGTCGAACCAAATTCCGTTGACTCGATTCGAAACGGTATTCTCGCCGCACTGAAAAAACCTAAAGATGACCGGCTCCAAAAACATATCAAAGCAAATTATCTTTGGAAGCATGTCGCACAAAAAACGCTTGAAGTGTATAAATCGGTGTTAGAAGATGTTAAAAAACAGAAGCATTGATCTACAAAGCCGTCATGCCCGAACGCTTTAGTCGGGCACCCACAACTGGATTCCCGCTTTCGCAGGAATGACGCCATCCGGTTTAGCGGCGATAAAATTATTTCACGAATGAATATTCTCTTCATCAGTTCAATTCAAATGTGGGGCGGCGGAGAAGTCTGGCTGCTCGACATTATGTCGGGATTGAAAGAACGCGGCCATTCTGTTTCGTTAATTTGCAGGCCGAAAACAGAACTTGCACAGAATGCTTCAGCACAAGGATTTGATGTTCACGCGATACGCATCGGCGGTGATTTCGATCCATTGGTTATCTGGAATGCGCGGCGTATTATGAAAGAAAAAAAAATCAATGTCATTTGCACGAACATGGACAAAGATTTGCGCTTCGGCGGAATTGCAGCGAAACTTGCCGGCGTTCGCGGAATAGTTCCAAGCCGTGAAATTGATTATCCGTTGAAGAACACCCTCCGCTACCGTTTCGCATACAATGTGCTTGCAACAAAAATTGTCGTCAACTCAAAAGCGACACAGCAAACTATTCTTGCCAGCGCGCCGTGGCTAGATGCGAAACGCACAAAAATTATCTACAAAGGAATCGCTCTTTCGCGTTACGACAACGGAACAACGAGCGACATCAGAAATGAATTTCATCTTCCTCCATCTTCCCCGCTTGTCACGTTTGTCGGACAATTGGATGAACGAAAAGGACTGCATTATCTTTTGGAAGCATGGCTTTCCGTTCACGCAGAATTTCCTGAAGCAATTCTTTTCATTGCCGGAAAAGGGAAAATGGAAAATGTAATTCAGCAGTTTATCGTTCAACATAATTTGCAAAAAAATATTGTGACGGCTGGATTCCGCAGCGACGTTCCAAACATTCTTTTGCAAAGCTCCATGCTTGTTCTTCCTTCATTGTGGGAAGGATTCGGCTACGTGCTTGTTGAAGCGATGGCGGCAAAGCTTCCAACGGTCGCAACAGCGACAAGCAGCATTCCTGAAATCGTTGAACATAACAAATCGGGCATTCTTGTGCCGCCCAAAAATGCCGATGCGTTGGCACAGGCGATTGATTCCCTCCTTTCTGATTCTACAAAATCCGCAGCAATGGGCTTGCGCGGGAGGCAGATTGTCGAAGAAAAATTCACCCGCGAACGGATGATTGATGAATTTGAATCCGTTTTCAGCAAACCTGTTGAATCCGGAACGGCTTAGCCTGCATCTAATGTTAGTATAGTAAGTTCAAAGTCTAAAGTTCAAAGTCTAAAGTTCAAAGTCTGTAGATTTGAAGTCATAAATCTTGAACTTGCAACTTTAAACTTGAAACTCAATTATTTCAAGGAGCATCCAATGATTAAGATGAAACATATAGCAATTACGCTATCAATTGCTGCTGTTGCAGTTGTTCTTTACGGCGTAACGACAATGCGTAATTCCGCGCATGAAGGCAAAAACGTTACGTGGAATTCGTTTGACGCGGGCATGCAGCAGGCAAGCAATCAAAATAAAAAAGTGCTGATTGACGTGTACACCGATTGGTGCACGTGGTGCAAGAAGATGGATTCAGATGTGTACTCCGACGCTTCCGTTGCCGATTATCTGAAAAAGAATTTTGTCACAATCCGGCTGAATGCCGAAAGCAACGAATCGGTGCACTATAAAGGACAATCGTACACTGCTTCGGGCTTGGCTCAGGCATTCGGCGTGAACGGTTACCCGACAACTATCTTTCTTAAAGAAGACGGCAACCCGATCACTTCCCTTCCCGGCTATGTTGATGCCGGAAGATTTTCCAATATCCTTTCCTACATTGCCGACAACCGGTACGTCAATACAAAGTTTGAAGACTATTTAAAAGAAAAAGGGGTTAATTAAATTTGACCGAGTTTTCCGCTTAACCTATTCGACAAGACTTCCCGGAAATCTGATTTTCCGATTCAGGGGAACAATTATCCGTTTGGGAAATAGAATTATCCGTGTTGGAAATTGATCTAACCGACCGGGAAATAGGATTAGCCATTTAGGAAATTGGTCCGGCCGACCGGGAAATAGGATTATCCGGGCTGGAAATGCGATTATCCGACTGGGAAATTGGACAAGTTGTCTTGGAAACCTGACAAGTCTTCCCGGAAATCGGATTATCCGTGTTGGAAATTGAATTATCCGAGCCGGAAATGCAATTATCCGACCAGAGAATTGAATTATTCGGGTTGAAACGATATTTTCCCACCGATTTTTCTATTTTCTCTTTTCCTTGCGCTGTTCCTCTCCCAACTAAAAAAGAGTAAACACTCAAACTCGGTAGTGTCTCATTTTGAACTATTTGGTGACAGGTTTATTAGATTCCCGACAAAAACGTTCGGGAATGACGAACTTCCCATCAACGACATGCCCGCAGGTTTTTGGCGGGCATCCAAAATGAGACACTACCTCAAACCCACATTGCTTGACCTTCGCGGGTGATTTATTTACTTTGGTGCAGATGAAAAAGAAATAAACGCAATGCGTTTAGCATACCAGATTTGGGCGGCTAAACGCCATAATGCGGTTAGCAAGAAGTTGGCGGCAACTCTTTTTGCGACCGTGCAACTTTCAACCGACAAAGTTTTGACACTGACTTTGTGTAAAATATTTGACAACTTTGGAATGATTTGACCGACCAAAAAATTACCTTTGTGTAACTTGACAAGAGAATAAAAAATGATAGCGACAGACGAATTACTGACAATAAAAGAAGCAAGCGAGTGGGCGACAAAGCACACCGGCAAGACAGTTACGACTGCCAATATCTCCTACCTTATTCAATACGGACGGATTAAGAAGATTGGCGATAACGGTTCAACACAAATTTCAAAACAGAATTTAACTAACTACTACAAATCTTACAACGGACAACGAGAAGTTTCCTGGAAAGACCAACTCGGTAGCGACTTAAACTGGGCTTTGTCATTTGAACAATACAAGGAAGCCGAAACTACAAAGCATGTTCACCGACTGCATCCATACAAAGGCAAATTCATTCCGCAACTCGTAGAGTATTTTCTTGACAGCAAAACCGACAAATTCAAAACAGAAACCTATTTCAAAAAAGGCGACATCATTCTTGACCCATTTTCCGGTAGCGGAACGACAATGGTTCAATCATGCGAACTTGGAATGAACGCAATCGGTATTGATGTTTCTGCTTTCAACGCACTCATTGGAAACTGCAAGGTGACGAAATATGATTTAGTTGATGTTCAAACAGAAATCAACCGCATCACTAAAGCACTCAAAGATTTTTTGACAAACAGCCACACATTGGAGTTTGAGCAAAAACTTTTGCAAGCACTCTACGAATTCAACAACGAATATTTTCCGGTTCCTGAATACAAGTATCGTTTACGCCAAGGAGAAATTGACGAAGCGAAATTCGGAGCAGAGAAGGAAAAAGAGTTTCTGCCGATTTACAACAAACTTGTAAAGCAATACAACATCAAATTGCGGCAAGACAAGTCAAATACTTTTTTAGACAAATGGTATTCGCAACACATCAGAGAAGAAATTGAATTCGTGTTCAACGAAATCAAGAAAATAAAAAATGCTGACACGAAAAAAATTATCAGCGTAATCCTTAGTCGGACAATTCGTAGTTGCAGAGCAACTACTCATGCCGACCTTGCTACGCTTTTAGAGCCAATTACTGCAACTTATTATTGTGCAAAGCACGGTAAAATGTGCAAACCACTTTTCTCAATTCTTAAATGGTGGGAAACTTACTCTAAAGACACGGTGAAACGCCTTGCTCATTTTGACACTTTGAGAACGCAAACCTTTCAGGTTTGCTTAACTGGCGACAGCAGAACCATTGATATTTTCTCTGAACTCAAAAAGAAAAATTCTGCTTTCGCAAAATTAGCTGAAAAGAAAAAAATCAAAGGGATTTTTTCTTCACCACCTTATGTCGGACTAATTGACTATCACGAACAACATGCCTACGCCTATGATTTATTTGGCTTTGTCCGACACGATGAATTTGAAATCGGTCCGCTTTTCAAAGGACAAGGCAAGGAAGCAAAGCAGAGTTACATTCAAGGTATCAGCGATGTTTTGAACAACGCCAAAAAATATCTCGTTTCAGATTTTGACATTTTCTTAGTGGCAAATGACAAATACAACATGTATCCTGTCATCGCGGAAAATGCAGGAATGAAAATCGTAAATCAATTCAAACGACCTGTATTAAACCGCACTGAGAAAAACAAGGGCGCATATTCAGAAATCATTTTCCACTTAAAGAAAAAGTAATGGCAAAAAAATCCGAAGAAATTTCAGAAGCAATTAAACAAGTAATTCAAACTCTGATGGACAGAGTTATGAATAATGTTTTGTATAAAGACCCTTTTAGTGCTGACGAACACCGCGCTGAGAAACCATTGTATGCGGCACTTGTTCCTGACGAAATTTTTAAGGGTTCACATTTTGAAAGAAGGTTTGTAACTCCATTCGGTGGAGTGTGGGAAAAATTAGCCCAAGTAGCTGCTATCAAAGGATTAGGGAAATGTGAATTGCAAAAAACAATAACCGGAAGTGTTCCTCAAGAAAGATTGAGAAGAATAACAGAAACACTTAACAAATTGGAACATGCAGAAAAAGGAAAAGCGAAAAAAGATAGAGTTAGACCCGATTGGGATACTGAAATAAAATACATTCTTGAAGGCGATGGGGAATTAATTCCTGTTCAAGTTATATGTGATGTTTATGCAGAAGATTTGGAAAACAATAAAAAATATTCCTTTGAAATTAAAGCACCATTACCCAATAGCGACCAAACGAAAGTAAGCAAGGAGAAGATTTTGAAATTACTTTCAATGCAACCACTTCAAATTGATGCTGCATATTTTGTTTTGCCCTATAATCCTTATGGTAAAAAAGAAGATTATAAATGGTCATTTCCTTTTCGATGGTTTAATATGACAAAAGATAAAGCTGTTTTAATCGGAGAAGAGTTTTGGGATTTAATTGGTGGTAAAGGAACATACCAACTTTTTATTTCCGAAATAAACAACTTAGGAAAAGAATATCGTGAGCGAATTTACCGAGAGTATTTGGGAATTGAACCACCTGAGAGAGATGACGAAGTAAAAATTTGACGACATACCTTCATGGCGAGAATTAGAGCAGCCGCCAACAAGGGGTTTGCGAAAGCGGGGGTGCAGTCCTTCGTTGACAGTTTAGCGGTTAATCATAAATTTGTGCTTCGTATGAATAGTAGTGCTAAAACTCCCCGCCATCGCAAACCCCCGAAACGTTAGGCGACATCCTATGAAAACATTTTCTGCTCTGATTACACTTATGGCGTTAATGTCGACTGTGGCCGGGTTTGCTCAGTCTAGTGATCCGACAGATTCACATTCACCCCTCCGCGACTCGGCCGTGACATACACGCTCTCCACAGCTTCACTAAGCCAGACATTCACGATATCGTATTTTTCTGGAGACACTATTCGTTGGGAGTTCAGACAAGAGGGATGTCTCGATAGTTGCTCAATATTGGATGTCGGAAGTGCCATATTGGACTCCGCAAGCGTCAATCCACTAAGAGAGGAAGATGAACACGGACGCGCTTTTCCAGTTATCCAATACGTAGACCTGAGCGGGGATTGTCTGCAATCCATCAGAGTTGAGTCAGGATCCAGAAATAGAGTTCGTTTGGTGTTTAACAGCTGTGGAGATGAAGGATGCTATGCTAATGACTACGGAATCCTACATCGAGATAGATAGGGCGTCGCCTAACATGCGAGTAGAAGACGCTCCACATTTGCATATCTCATGGCTGCTTCGTTGCTTTCGCTCGATCACTCGATGCTTTGCAACTTATATGACGAGCGAAAACAACGACTTCTTCCCAATGGACGTTATACTTCAGAATTTATTTTTAATGTTTGCCACAAAAAAATGAAACCACTATCCCGTTTCTCAATCTCTACTTTTCTTCTCGCCTTCAATCTACTCTGCGCAAATTCCCTTTACGCTCAGCCGAAAACCTACTGCAATCCTCTCAACATAGATTATGCATACGTCAACATTCCTGATTACGTTGAGCAGGGAAAACACAGAGCCACCGCCGATCCGGTTATCGTTCTGTTCAAGAATCATTATTTTCTCTTCTCAACAAATCAGTACGGTTACTGGTGGAGCGACGACATGTCGAAGTGGAATTTTGTGCCGCGCAGCTTTCTTCTGCCGTACCATCACGTGTATGACGATCTGTGCGCTCCGGCGGCTACAGTTGTCGGCGATACGCTTCTGCTTTTCGGCTCGACAGCGACAACTGATTTTCCAATTTGGATGAGCACTGACCCGACGCGCGACGATTGGAAAATGGCAGTTGATTCTTTTCGGGTTGCCGCGTGGGACCCGGATTTCTTTCTTGATGATGACGGAAGGCTGTATCTCTATTACGGATCAAGCAACGTCTATCCGATTTACGGACAGGAAATTGACCGCACAACATTTCAACCGATCGGAGAACGAAAAGAATTGATCAGACTTCACGACGATATTCACGGATGGGAACGATTCGGCGAACATAACGACAACACATTCCTCTCTCCTTTCATTGAAGGCTCGTGGATGACGAAGCACAATGGAAAATATTATTTGCAGTATGCGGCGCCAGGAACGGAACAAAGCGGCTATGCGGATGGTGTGTATGTCGGCGACCATCCGTTGGGACCGTTTGTGTATCAACAGCACAATCCGTTTTCGTACAAGCCCGGCGGATTTTTCCGCGGAGCCGGACACGGTGCGACGTTTCAGGACAAGTATGATAACTGGTGGCACGTGTCAACGATCGGAATTTCTGTTAAAAATAATTTTGAACGCCGCATCGGTTTGTGGCGCGCAGGTTTTGATAGTGACGGAGTTTTGTATTGCAACACATCGTACGGTGATTACCCGCATTATCTGCCCGACACAACTACTTGGAGTCATTCCCGTCCCGACAAAGTTGGGAGGAATCGATTATTTCAAAACAATCAAAAAATAGATTCCCGCCAAAAGCATGCGGGAATGACGGTTCCAAAAGAGAGCGCCGACCTGTCACAAACTGACAAAAATTTTACCGGATGGATGCTGTTGAATTACAACAAGCCCGTTACAGTTTCCTCAACATTCGGCGGCTATGAACCAAATTATGCCGACGATGAAAATATCAAAACATACTGGTCCGCCGCAACGGCGGATTCGGGCGAATGGTTAGAAAGCGATCTCGGAGAAGTGTGTACCGTTCGGGCAATTCAAATTAATTATGCCGATCAGAATGCAGAACTAATGGGAAAGCAGCTTCATATTTTTCATCAGTATATGATCTTTGAATCTTCAGACGGCAGTCAATGGAATCTTCTCGTTGACAAAAGCAAAAACAGAACTGATGTCCCGCACGATTATGTGGAATTAAATCGTCCTGTCGAAACCCGTTACTTGAAAATTGTCAACGTTCATATTCCCACGGGAAAGTTTGCGCTGAGCGGCTTTCGTGTTTTCGGAAATGCCCACAGTAATGTGCCGGATGAAGTAAAAGATTTTATTGTGCTGCGAGGAGAAAGCGAACGGCGGAATGCGTGGATCAAATGGAAACAATCTGACGATGCAATTGGCTATACAATCTATTTTGGCGCAGCACCCGATAAACTTTACAACAGCATTCAGGTGTACGGCGCGAATGAATATTTCTTTGCCGGAATGACGAAAGATATTCCGTATTATTTTCAAATCGAAGCGTTTAACGAAAGCGGGATTGGAAAGCGGACAGCAGTAGTAAAAGCGGAGTAAAAAACGGCTGGCATCATGTCTGTCATTCTGAACGAAGTGAAGAATCCATGCTGGATGCTTCGCTGACGCTCAGCATGACAAGCGATATTTTTCTTCACATACTCAACGAGCCTTTTTATACTCCACCACTTCTTCAACAATTCTCGTCAGATCAATCATTTGAATGCACTCAAGATTATAGGGACACACTTTTTTCCAGCACGGAGCGCATTCAAGTCCTTCAGGAATCAATTTTACTCCGCGGTCGTACAAATCAATTTCACTCCAGCAGCTTAGCCCGAACCACGCGATGACATATTTCTTCAATCCGATAGCGGCGTGCATACCGAATGAATCGCCAGTGATGATTACATCGCAAATGTTTTCGTAACAAAGTCCGCGCCGCACACCTTCCGTTGTCGGCGTGCTGATCACCTTTTTGCCAACACGGCGGACGATCTCTGCATTTCGTTCCGTATCTTCCGGTCCGCCGACAAGGACAAGTTTAAGACCTTTTACTTCCGCTAAACGATTGATAAGAGTTTCGTGCTGTTCAATCGTCATCTTTTTATTCGGATACAAATTCGAGCAGCCGGTATTGAATCCGACAATAAGGCTGTCATCAGTCAATCCAACTTCTTTTTTATATTCTTCACAGAATATTTTCTCTTCTTCTGTAAGTGTAAGAACGTATTCGTCGCGCTGCCATTTCAGCTTCATCGTCTCTTGAAGAATCTGCGTTCCGTATTTTTGATTGACGCGGAATTTCAGATGGTCATCGAGACCAAGCAGATAATTGTATTCGGCTTCTTTATTCAACGGAACGATGACGCCGTTTTTGTTCATGCCGAATCCGAGAGTTTCCTTCGCATTGAGTGTTGCGGCGAACGCACACGCATGTTTCGTTTTGTCCGCGCTCAGAACGAGATCAAATTCCATTTTTTGAAGAACAAGCCAGCTTTCCGGCTCCCACATATAGACAGCATCGAGATACGGATTATGATCGAGCAGGCGGTAAGAATTTTTCAGCGTGATCCAGCTGATGCGGCTTTGTGGAAATTTTCGCTTCAATGCGGGAAGCAATGCCGTTGTCTGAAGCACAGCACCCATTGCATCAAGATTAATGATGAGAATTCGTTTTCCAATTGGAATATTGTCTGCACATTCCTTGTAACACTCGGTTCCGGGAAAGCACGGCTTATATCCAGTGAAGCGTTTGCAGTCCCAGGGGGATGTTCCATCAGGAATGGTGAATGATTTTTTTGGGCTGCGTTTCTTTTTCTTTGTGCTTTTCATACGAGGATTATTTTTGAAGTGAGGCTTCACGATGTTTCGCATTTTTTTGTACCAGCGCATCAAACGCGGAGACAACTCGGTCAACATCCAACCTGGTCATGCAAATATTTCCAATCGGACATTTGGTGAGATTACACTCAAGGCAATCAAGCCCTTCGTTCCTTACCCACGCATGCTGCCCGCCGTATGGACCTTGAAGCCGCGGAGTTGTCGGTCCGAAAATTCCAAGTGTCGGCACGCCAAGCGCTGCAGCAATGTGCATCGGACCGGAATCATTGCTCACGACGAATGAGCACTGCTGTAATATCGCGCCAAGCTGCTTCAACGAAGTCCGTGGGATTTTGTGGGACGGATGTTTCATCATTGTTTGAATCGCTGATGCGTCCTCTTCTTCACCCGGTCCCCACACAAGAAGAATTTCCACATCATATTTTTCTGCAACCCAATCTCCGAATTGTGCAAAGTGGTCGAGTCCCCATCGCTTTGTTTCCCAGCCGCCGCTCGGATTTAGCGCAATAATAGTTTTGTTTTTGAGATGTTCATTCTTCATCCACGAGTCAGCAAACACTTTTGAAGCATCATCTACCGGAAAATACGGCTGGGATGATACGATTGGAATATCCAGCCGCCGTAACGCATCAAGATTAAATTCCACATTATGAACAAAATCGCTGCGCGAAGTAACGTAAACATTGTATGCGTATTTTCTTCCACGGAACGGAAATCCAACACGCGTTTGTGCACCGCTTATTCTTGTCACGAGTGCAGAGCGGGGATTGCAGAAAAGGTCAATCACGAGACCGTAGCGGCGTGAACGAATTGTACGCAAAAGGCCGATGCTTCCGTCCCGTTTTTTTTTGAAAGTGATAACATCATTCACCCACGGATTTCCACGAACCACGTCGGCGGCAAATTCTTCAGTTAAAAAATCGATTGTAGCGCCGGGATATGCCTGGCGTAAATTGTAAATCACCGGGGTGGAAAGCAACACATCGCCAATTGCGCGAAGTTTGATTAATAAAATTCGTTCTGCGTTGATCACAAGAAAGTTCAAAAAGGTGGAAGTAACGTTGGAACTTTTAGTAAGGTACAAAATTCCTTCAGGCGAATCAATGAGATTAGATTTCATCAAGCAACATAAAATTTGGGTCACGTCTTTTAGCAGGCGTTTGTTTTCTGAAAACAAACTTATCTTTTTCTGAAAATCCGCATTCCTCAAACAATGGGCAAATACCGCACTGTGGACGCTGCGCTAAACACACCGTGCGTCCGAAACGAATAAGGTTTGTGTGGAAGGAGTATGATTTCCCTTCCGGAATTTTTTCTTCCATAGCTTCAAATGTTTTATCAGGAGTTTTTGTCTGGACTATGCCGAGGCGGTTCAGAATTCGGTGAATATGAGTATCAACGGGGAAAATTTCGCGGCGCAAAGAAAAGAGCGCAACGCACGCCGCCGTTTTGTAACCGATGCCGTCAAATGAAGTTAAGCGTTCAATGATCTTTTTATTTTCCCATCGCTCAATCCCTCTGAGTTTGTATCCGCTAAACTGCCGATGAATCTCATGGAGAAGTTTTTTGATGCGGCGGCTTTTTTGATTTTTCATTCCTCCGACTTTGATAGCAGATGCAATTTGATTGACCGGCGCTTCCGCTGCTCTCTTCCAATCCGGAAATTTCTTTCTTAAGCGGACATATGCCTGATGACTGTTCTTATCATTTGTATTTTGTGAAAGCAACGTACCGATGAGCATATCCAGAGGATCAGCACGTTGATGTTTCTGTTGAGGAGTTCCCTGAAGTTGCTCCAGAGTTTCGATAACAATTGCAACCCTGTTGTGAGAGATAGTATTTTTTTTTATTTTCATGAAAACATCGTTATTATTTTATACACACATACCAAAAGGATTTCATTGAAACAAATTAGCGGAATGTAAACAAAGAAATTCTCCATTGCAATGGTTAATATGCGCAAATTCTATATGTTTTAGAGTAAGGCTTTAAGTTTATCTTCATAAACAAAATGTACTTGACATTACAAAAAACTTTTATCAAATTAATCTCGAACTACGGAATAAATTCTTCAACTTTTTTTCAATCCGTTAAAGTCTAACGGTATCATTCTAGGTGTTCTAGGTAATACGTGAGACCCTTTCTACCTTCAGTAATAAAGGAGACTGTAATCATGAAAGTTGTTTCTATTTGGGTGCTGACCTGTATCCTCTCAACCTCCCTTGCCCTTGCGGGAACGACAGGAAAAATTGCAGGTACTCTCACCGACGCAACAACTGGAGAGAAATTAATTTCTGCCAACGTGCTTATTGAGGGAACATCAATGGGCGCTTCGACGGATGTGAACGGCTATTATGCAATTTTGAACGTACCTCCGGGGACATACATGGTAAAAGCTTCAATCATTGGATATACTACAACGGTGGTTGAAAACGTCCGCGTTTCGATTGACCAAACGACAACGATAGATATGAAGTTATCCGAAGCAGCCGTTACCACAAAGGAAGTGGTAATTACCGCTACGAAACCTGTAATCCAAAAAGACGTGTCGGCAAGCACGGTCAACCTCACTCCGCAAGATGTCGCATCAATCCCAACTGTTAGTGTCGCCGGCGCCATTTTATTGCAAGCTGGCGTTCAAAGTAATGCGAGCGGTCTAGTAATTCGTGGAGCTGGAAGTGATCAAACAGCTTTTAACATTGATGGTTTCACTCTTCGGGATGCGCGTAACAATTACGCTTATACAAATATTAGCTTAACATCTGTTTCCGATATTCAAGTCCAGACCGGCGGGTTCAATGCAGAGTACGGCAACATCAGGTCAGGTGTGGTCAATGTCACAACCAACGATGGAAGCACAGATCATTATACCATCAGCGTTCTCACACGCATTGCTCCACCACAGGCACAGAATTTTGGCGGACCTCTGAACGGAATAAACACTTACTATGTAAGACCCTACATGGATCCCGCAGTATCTTACTATGGGACAAGCAATGGCGCGTGGGATGCAGGAACACAAGCAAACTATCCGACCTTCGATGGATGGATTGCAGAGTCACAAAAAACTTTAGCAAGAGGAGATTCGTCGCAGTTTTTAAGCCCAACCGCCGCACAACGATTGTGGGAGTGGCAGCATCGAAAAGATTTCAGCATACTGAAACCGAACTATAACATTGATGCAAGTTTCGGCGGACCTTTTCCGTTCGTAAGTAAGAAACTGGGCAACCTCCGCTTCTGGGCCTCGTACGTACAGCAGCAATCAATGTACATGATCCCCTTGTCAACTGATGCCTACCGGAATTATAACGGCACATTGAAGTTAACATCGGATGTTGGTCCGGGAATGAAGTTTATCGTTGAAGGATTACGAGGAAAGCAAACCGGCACAAGCAGCAGTAACGCCGGACAGCCGGGAATTTTTCAAACAAGCGAAGACTTCGGGTTTAATGTTGGACAATACCGAGGAGCGAACTATGCCGACGCTCGAATGTTTACATATGACTACTGGGCCCCGACCACGGTAGACTTCAACATGTACGGCGCGAAATTCTCTCACGCAATCAGCTCCAAAACATTTTATGAAATTAACGTACGCCAGAGCGGATCCAACTATAGCACTAATCCGCCCGCACTCCGTGATACTTCTAGAATTTATCAGTTTGGAAATTATTACTATGCTGATGAAGCACCAGTCGGATTCTGGACATTTCCTTCCAGTGCAATTGACGGTATGAGAATGAGTATTGGTATGAGCACCGGTCGTGACAGCAGCAAGATCACAACCTACGATGGAAAGTTTGATTTGACAAGTCAGGTTGATGATCATAATCAGGTTCAGTTTGGCATTGAGATGACTTCAACAAACAATGATGTCAGCTACGCGACCGTTGAAACGTATCTCCCCACAGGAACATCGTGGTCGCATTGGCACACGTATCCATTCCGTGCATCGCTATACGCTCAGGATAAAATAGAATTCGAAGGAATGGTAGCGAACCTTGGCATACGAGTTGACGATTCCCATGCGGGAGGCCAATGGTATAATATTAACAATCAATATTCTACAATTTTCTCCGGCTCTGATCTTATCGGACTTGATACTGTTTCAAAGCAGCCGACCAAAAATATTATTGAGGTTGAGCCTCGTTTAGGTGTTTCCTTCCCGGTAACTGTAAATTCAAAATTGTATTTCAACTATGGACATTTCTATTCTATGCCTACTCCGGATAACCTGTATCTTATCCGCAGGCTGACAGGAACTAATAACGTGAGTTTGGTTGCAGACCCAAATGCTCCTCTTCCGCGAACGATTGCTTACGAATTAGGCTTCGAACAGAGTTTATTTGACGAGTATTTATTTCGCCTTGCCGGATATTACAAGGATGTTTCAGACGAAAGAACAACCACAACTTACCGAAGTGCGGACAGCAAAGTTAACTATTCGTTGTACACAAGCAATCTTTACGAAGACATTAGGGGTTTTGAAGCAACCCTTTCAAAGAATCAAGGAAACTGGTTTCATGGTTTTATAAACTATACTTACGAAGTCACAAGCTCAGGCAGATTCGGATATGCAGTGCAGTATCAAAGTCCGGCTGATCAGCGGCAGTATGATTTAAATAATTACACAGACCTTTACCAAACAAAACCACTTCCACAGCCATACGCAAGATTGAACCTAGACTTCTTTACGCCGACAGGCATCGGCCCGAGCTGGGCGGGAATCAAACCATTTGAAGATTGGCATTTCAATCTTCTTGGTAGTTGGGTAGCGGGACAGTGGTTTACATGGGCAGGTGGCGGTTCAATCCCGGGAGTTCAGGACAACGTTGAGTGGACTGACTATGTCAACTTCGACCTCAGAATAAGCCGTGCCTTTCATTTCGCCGGTCTTAATTTGGAATTCTTGGCAGATATTTACAATGTATTTAACCTTAAATATTTCTCACCCTTCTATGGTTTCTATGACGGAAATGATTTCAATAAATACATGATGTCTCTCCATCTGCCTGCTTCGATCGCCGGTGATTCGACACATACAAAGTTGGGGTACGTCAACACGCCGGGTAACGACAGACCCGGAGATTATCAGTCCGCAAGTAAACCATATATCTATATGCCGAAATTTTCTCAGATAGCTTTTCTCAATCCAAGAACTGTCTATTTTGGAATTAAATTTACATACGACATACCATAACTAAAACAGTAAGTGTTAGAAGTGCTTGTTTTTTAAAAATGAATCCTGAGGAAAAAATGAAATTGAAAATTGAAAGACAATCGCTAAGGTACTTCGTAACAAGGGCGGTGGTTGGGCTGTTGTTCCTAAGCAGCTCCGCCTTTGCTCAGTATGCAACAAAGTGGATGGACATAGGATCATTTCAAAGCTGGTATTCAAATGCCGGATGCGAGTATGAAGAACAAAGGACATTGACGCAGCAGGACGGCTGCCGCTGGCCAGCAATTTATCCTAATATGGATATGCAGGCGGCAAAGGGACTGTGGATTGGAATCAAAAACTGGAAAGATGCCTCCGGCACAACGTGGCCAGTGAAGGTCGTGCACTTCGGTCCCCGATTCGACGGCGACGCTTCGGAATTTGTTCCAGTGGCATTCACAACAACTGATAAAATTTCCCCTGTTCAGGTCATCGTGGATGGCAATACGTCGTATAATAATCCTCCGGATGTTGACAATACTGACCCGAACTTAAATGCTGACAGAATGATCTATGATAGTGTGAACACGGCAATCGGTTTGACGATGGTCAGAAAAATGATCGGCTTCTCCCAACAGTACCACGATAATTACATCATCTATGATTATACATTTACAAACACCGGAAATGTAGACGCAACTCCGGCAGCAGAACTTCCTACTCAAACGCTTGACAGCATACGAATTTTCTTTCAATATCGATATGCGGTTTGCGCTGAAACCCGCTACGTTATTGGCTCCAACTCTGCAGGATGGGGCATCGGTGCCAACAACGATACCCGCGGCGATAAACTGAATCCCGCTTCCACTTTCTTTGGCTCGGTTGTGAGGACAAATACACCGGTCAATGCAGATGATGATATCAGGGCACAATACACATGGCTGGGAAATTTCAATAGCCCAACGTATGGAAGTTATACGTTTCCCGGAATGCCTGGTCTCGGCGTTACTGGTGCACCTCCAAGTGATAACATCGGAGGTCCTATATGGGGCAGAGCCTTGTCAACTGGACCTGGACCTGCGGCAGATGATACAATGGGAAGATTGGGCTCTGCACAGTTTATCGGCATTGCAACTCTTCATGCCGATAAATCTGCAACCGATACAACAGATGACACGGGCGAGCCGACAACAACAGCGTATGTAAGCTCGGACGATCCTTTAAATTCGCAAAGCAGTCAATTCAACAGTTCGAAGATGGAATCGGAATACGCGTTGATGTCAGCAGGACACGGCGTCGGATGGCTTGCCGGCCAAGTAAATTGGCAGGGACAACGTCTCGCGGATAGAGTTGGCTTAGGCGGCGACCCGTCACAGGGATCAACAGGTGGATTGTCTGTGGCTAACGGTTACGGACCATATAATCTTGCACCGGGACAAAGTTTTCACATTGTCATGGCAGAAGCAGCAGCGGGATTGAGCCGCGAAGCATGTATCAGAATCGGACATGAATTCAAATGGGGAGAAATAACTGCGGCACAAAAAGATGATTCTGTTTATACTGGCAGAGATTCTCTCTTCCAGACATTTCGCAGAGCACTTGCAAATTATCACTCGGGATACAATATTCCATCGGCTCCCCTACCACCTTCGCTTTTCAGCGTAACTTCCGGCGGAGATAAAATCTCTCTCTCATGGACTCCACCGCAAGACCCAAAAGTGAAGGGTTTTAAAATTTACAGAGCACAAGGATTGTATGATAGTTCATATACGCTGTTGTATGAGTGCGCTCCGAATGTTACAAGTTACGATGACGCCACTGCAGTCCGTGGATTCGATTACTACTATTATATTACTTCCACAGGAGACGCCGCTGATAACAATGGTGCAGGCAATACACCGGGTGGTGCACTTGAAAGCAGCCGCTATTATACGCAGACCTATGATCCCGCAAAGCTTCTCAGACCCGGTGTTGCTCCGGTAAAACAGAACGGTGCATGGCACTTGGATCAGATACGCGTAGTACCGAATCCTTACAATATTGCGGCTAACCAAAACACACTCCGGTATGTTGGTGAACCGAACCAAATCGGCTTTTTAAATATTCCATCGCAGTGTACTATCAGGATATTTACTGAACTTGGGCAGTTGATCAAAACAATTCAGCACACGAACGGCAGCGGTGATGAGTACTGGAATCTTACAACGTCGTCTGACCAGATTGTTGTGAGCGGAATATATATCGCTGTTTTTGAAACAACGGCTGGCGGTACTGACCCGGTTACACACGACGCAATTCCTGCCGGGCTCGTTGCAACGAGAAAATTTGTCGTCATTAGGTAGAAACTTGAAACGAGGAACCACAATGAGCAAAATTCGATTTCTTATTCATGCTGTTATTATTGTATCACTCTCCCTGCCGGCAATTATGTATGGGCAGCAAAAGTTAGCTCAAACAGGTATGGGCTTCATCAATGTCTCTACCGATCCGCGGGCGGAAGCAATGGGAGAAGCGGTAACATCAATGGATGGCAATTCATCTTCGATGTTTTTCAATGCAGCCGGAATGGCAAGAATGGGTAATTCCGCTGACGTTTCAGTCGGAATGGTGAATTGGATTGCTGGCATTAACCATACGTATGGAAGTATTGCTGTCAGTCCTTTCAACGGTGATTATGGCGTCTTTGGACTCACTTTTCGGTCCGTCAATTATGGAGACTTACAGCAGACCGTTCTCGCCACCAATAGTGAGGGATTTCTTGATGTTGGAACATTCTCCCCTACTGCCTATTCTGTGGGGCTAGGGTATGCCAATGCACTTAGCGATAAATTTGCTGTCGGCGGAGATATCAGCTACGTGTACCAGGATCTCGGGTCAACCATTACGAACTACGACGCAAACGGAAAGTACGTCTATACGAAAGAGAGAAAGGGCGTCCCCTGTTTTGATTTCGGTATGATCTACAGAACAGGTTTCAAGAGTTTTGCATTCGGTATGGATATTAGAAGCTTTTCACGTCAAATTAAATACGAAGAAGAAAGCTTCGACCTTCCACTTATTTTCCATCTTGGTATTTCAATGAACGTGCTCGATTTATGGGATATGGATAGTAAAATACAATCATTGAATGTCGCTGTTAATGCTACACACCCGCGAGATTATCCTGAACAGGTGAATGTCGGATTGGAATATACATTCATGCAGATGTTTTCGCTGCGCGGCGGTTACATGTTCAATAACGATGAATACGGCATCACCGGCGGTGTAGGCGTACAAAAACAGTTTGATAATCTTATGATCGGTCTTGATTATGCCTATACTCCTTTCGGAATTCTCGGAAACGTTCAGCGGTTAGCGTTCCACTTCTCGTACTAAATACGAATGACGACATGATCATTCCGACAAGATTAAACTGATACGTTTATTTTGAATGACCGCTTCAATAATCCATTTTTGCAAGAATATGATTACGAAAAAAATATAAAGAGGATTCCAAAATGAAGTTGAGACAAACTACTATTGAGAAAATCCTTGCCCTCGCATTTTTCGCCGCAGGTGTTCTTCTGTTTCTCAGCGGCTGTACAAAGGTAGACGCGCCCAGCCTTTATGATCAGAATTATAAGGGCTCGCCTCAGCCCATTGTAGACAGCTTGTCCCCTGCCGGTAGTGCACTTGCGGGCATTGATACAATAACGATCTATGGAAAAAATTTTTCCGCCGATAAAGCAAACGACGGCATTTATTTTAATGCAACGCTGCTTTACAACACATCCATTATCAGTGCAAGTCCTACGAAATTGGTTGTGAAAGCACCAGCCATATCCGGCGATACGATCCAAGTGAGAGTGTATGTGGTCGGCGCTGAAAATTTTAGCCCGACAATCACATACAAACTAATCGCCGCAGTAAGCCCATTCAGCAAGCTCGCAAGCGGTGAAAGCGCATACGGTTTATGCATCGGACCGGATGATTCTCTTTACGCATCACTTTTCAATGCGAATCTTTCAGTGAAGGATGAAGGAATCTTCAAAATCACTTCTGATGGAACTATTAACAGAACTGCCTATGTGCTGCCCACAACTTCACCAATCAATTCTTATTGGGGATCTATAAAGTTTGGTCCCGACGGCAATATTTACGCTCTCAATGGAAAGAGAATAGTTTATCAACTTGTTCCGGGAGCGACAAATCCCGGAGGTGCAACGGCACATTGGATTAGTTCCTTTTCCCCTGCTGCAACATCATTTAACGATTTGGATTTCGACGCGAATAATAACCTTTGGGTAGGCGGCAATAACCAGGCTATTTATAGAGTAAATATTAACGATAAAAGCACTAAATCGTTTCCTTTTGTCGGTAATGTTCGTGCAATGCGTTGCTTTAACGGCTACCTTTATTTTGCGGCAACAGTCAGTGGAGCTAATAAAGTATTTCGGGCGCCAATTGTCGGCGATTCACTTGGAAATATCGAAACTTATTTCGATATTTCCACTGCTTACACAGGCACTCCCCCGAACATTTTGGCAATTACGTTTTCCGCAGAGGGCGATATGTATGTTGGAACAGATGCAGCAGATTTTCTGATCATTGTCGGTTCCAATGGAAGTGTTGAACGACCGTACCCCTTGTACGTAAGCAGTGGTGTGTTGACATCTGCCTGTAAATCGTTCGCCTGGGTGGGAACAACACTCTACGCAAGCACATCTGGCGGCGGTCTCTTAAAAATTGCACCACAAAAACAAGGCTCCACAAATTATGGATTGCATTAAGGAGTGTCATAAGTAATACAAAAAACTATCTTCATTTTCACTAAAACATCAAGTTCAAGCTACCATATGTATTCCAACAAACCCAAGCACAGAAGGAGGTGGTACGGATTACAATTGTTGCATTGACGTTCAACGAGATGTCAGACGTCTTGTTGCGCTGAGAAGTTTTTTTTGTATATTGGAGATGTCTGACGTCTTCAACCCTTTTTCTCCAAACAAATTTTTTTAAGGAGGTTGTAATGAAAAAATGGCTTTCTATTTCCGCGGTATTGGGAGCTTTGTTGTGCCTGAGCGTTACTGCAATGTACGCTCAAGGGACATTCGTGAAAGTGTTCCCGGATACCAGCACCCATTGGGCAGGTGGAATTAACAACACAGTTGCTGTGGACGGAGCGGGCAATGTGTGGCTTGCTCCCTATTCTTCCGGTGTAAGGGACACTCTTGTTAATGGCACTGATACAACATACGGATTTTACATAAATGTGTATAATCCTAACGGCACTCTTAATAGAAAAGTCGGACCCGTCGTTCAGTACAACGGCAGCCCTGATACGCTTTTCGCCCCCGGAGCAGGGTACGGAATGTGTGCAGATCACTCGGGAAACATTGTGGTTGTTAAAAGCAGCCTTTCGTTGCACAAGTTCAATTACCAGACTGATGTAATGATGGCAACAGCGAACGACCCGATCCCGGGCTATGCAAGCTCAATGACATCACCAATGTGCGATGATGCGGATGAGGTCTTCATCACCTCAGTTGTGCCGACATCTGCCGTAGGTCCCGTTGCTCTTGCGTCAGATTTTAGCTCTGTGTCTGCAAACGTTGATACGAGCATGTATGGAGCCTTCTCAAGGAACGTTATGGTTACCGGAGATGGAAACGATGTGTACATAGGACTCATTGGACACGGAGTCCCGCATTATCATTCTGACCTGGGAACTCTCGGTTCATACACGTTGGTAGATACGGTATTCAAAGACCTTGTAGTGGAAAGCGCTGCATGGCAGCCGCATACAGGATATCTGTGGGTTAGCTCGGGCAACATCGTTAGCGGTATGCCCACGGGCAATTACAGCGGCTATGCATGGTATGGCTTTGATATGACTAACCGTTCCAATCCCGTTTTGAAAGACAGTATTTTATGGAATGGAAACACTGGTATTCCTCTTGATAGTATTGCAAACGACCCGCGTCCGAGAGGCATTGCATTCAGCCCTGATGGTTCAAAGGCATATGTGTGTGCATTCGGTCCTGAGAACGGTTTCTGCCAGGAGTTCTCATTGACAGTAGGTGTTCAACGCCAGCCAGATGTAGTGGCGAACAGCTACTCGTTGTCGCAGAACTATCCGAATCCGTTCAACCCGTCAACACAGATCAAGTTCTCAGTGGCAAAATCCGGCTTTACCACACTGAAGGTGTACAACATTCTCGGTGAAGAAGTCGCAACACTGGTGAGCGAAAATCTTACACCCGGATCATACAGTGCAACGTTCGATGCTTCACGGCTTGCTTCCGGCACGTATCTGTATGTCTTGGCATCAGGTAACCAACGCCTGACGAACAAGATGATTCTGCTGAAGTAATGTTGATGTTAGATAATCCGAAGCGTTAAAACTTTCGGAGATGTTTTTACTAATTTCCCCCTTCCGATTAGGAAGGGGGAAATTAAATAAAGTTGTCAGCAGTGGATGTTTAGTATAAATGTGTTAGATTAGAATTCAGGGGATAGTAAGTGAAGAGAATTTTCACCTGACGAAAGGAAAAAATAAGTCAGGCATTTTTTACCGCAAATAATTATGAGACAGAAGATCGTGTAGTGCTTACAGGTCTTGATAGTTCCATCCTTCTCACGTAAAGATAAGACCTACCTAACACCCACCCTCATTTAGCAATGTCTCTACGGCATAAGTAAAGGAACAGTCATGTGTGAAATCCTTAAAAATTATTCGACGAGATTCTTCTCACAAAAGAATCCCATGTACATAAAACGAACCTTGCTCATGTTGCTGGCAATAATTCTTGTGTACGGCCCAGCCGTTCATGCACAGGTGAAATTAGCGCAAACCGGATTTGAGTTTCTCGATGTTCCCACGAACGCAAGGGCAACCGGAATGGGCGAAGCTTTTACGACGATTGACGGATCGTCGGAATCAATGTTTTATAACCCTGCCGGTATTGCAACAATTTCTTCTTTTGCAGATATCGGCGCCAACCAGTTGAATTGGATCGCCGATATCAAATATCTTTCCGTTGCAGCAGCTTTTGCTCCTTTCGAGGGAAAGTATGGCGTGATCGGGCTGGACTTCATCAATGTAGATTACGGCAGCTTTAACTTTACAAAGGTTGCAAACAATGAACAAGGCTATCAGGACATCCAAGGCTATCCAAAACCGTACGCACTGGCCGTCGGCCTTGCATACGGGAAACAATTGTCAGAAGAATTCTCCGTCGGTGGAACGGTGAAATACGCAAATCAAAATCTCGGTCACAGTGTGGTACCAATTTATAGTCAAATGATCGTTGATTCTGTTTTAACCACAGATACAACCTACCAAGAAAAAGATTATTCTCTCAATGTTTTCGCATTCGATTTCGGAACAATTTACAAGACGGGATACAAGAGCCTTGCATTTGGAATGTCCGTAAGCAATTTCTCACGGGAAATCGCTTACGAACGTGAGAGCTTCGAACTCCCTCTCACTTTCAAATTTGGAATCTCCATGAACATTATGGACTTCGTTCCGAGCATGGGGGATAATAATTCATTTGTCGTTTCTATTGATGCGGCACACCCGCGTTCATTTTCTGAATATCTCAATATCGGCGGCGAATATTCATTCATGAACACGTTTATACTGCGTGCAGGGTATGTCACGAAACAGGATGACTATGGATTGACACTTGGACTTGGCGTGCATAAGTTCGGTTTTAGTTTTGACTATTCTTACACGCCTCATGATATCTTCAATAACATTCAAAGATTCTCATTACGATTTGTCATATAAGAAAAGTTGATAGCAATAAGTGCATTGGATGATTTAAATTTGTGGAGGTAGAAAAATGAAATTTGCGCGTGTCTTGCTGATAGCAATGGTATTGGGAGTCTTCAACTCCCTCTTCGCCGGAACGACCGGGAAGATAGCAGGCAAAGTAACCGACGCAGAAACAGGTCAGCCCCTTCCGGGTGTCAGCGTTATCATTGATGGAACGACGATGGGAGCTGCTACAAACGTAGACGGTTCTTACGCAATTTTGAATGTTCCGCCCGGTACCTACAACATCAAATTCAGTATGATCGGTTATGAAAAAGTGGTTGTCGAGGGTTTACGGGTAGAAATAGATTTGACGGCGAACGCGAACACACAATTACGCTCGACCGCACTCGTTACGGGGGAGATTGTCGTTACTGCCTCACGCCCGATAGTTGCGAAAGATGTCTCCAACAGTGTGTTAAATATTCAAACAGCAAGTGTAGAGGCAATGCCGGTGCAAACTGTGACAGAGGTCCTCACTTTGCAGGCAGGAATTCAGCAAGGCAGCAGCGGAATTCTTGTGCGCGGCGGCGGAGCAAACCAAACCATTTATGTGGTTGATGGTTTCCGCCTCAACGACGAACGCTCTGATATTCCTTATGCAGCAGTCAGTTTATCTTCTGCAAAAGAGATCCAAGTACAGACCGGCGGCTTCAATGCTGAATACGGCAACGTACGGTCCGGCATTGTTAATGTTATAACCAAGGATGGAGACCGGAGCCGCTACAGCGCCACCGTGAATGTTAATTACGCCCCACCACAACAGAAACATTTCGGTTTGTCTCCATATGATCCGAATTCGTATTTTAACCGCCCATACACCGACCCGGCTGTTTGCTGGACAGGTACAAATAATGGCGCTTGGGATACTTACACACGTGAGAGCTATCCCACTTTTGAAGGATGGAATGCTGTTGCTCAAAAGATGCTTCAGAATAATGATCCAAACCCTCTTACTCCGTCTGAACTCCAGCGATTATGGGAGTGGCAGCGGCGCCGCACCGGAGATATTAACAAGCCCGATTATACGCTAGACGCGGGATTCGGCGGCCCCGTTCCATTTATCAGTGAGCCGCTCGGCAATCTTCGTTTTTATCTTACGTACTTTGGTGAGCGCGACATGTTTGTGGTTCCGCTCTCGCGCGATGCCTATACCGATAATCATACAGAAGTGAAACTCAACTCGGATATTTCTCCGAATATGAAGCTAACTGTTATGGGACTTTACGGAGAAGACAACTCCGTTTCTCCTTATGAATGGACAACCACACCAACCGGCTACCTGATGCGAAGCCAATCAGAAGTCGCCGATCTTCTCAGCAGCACTGACGGCATGAATGTGTTATACATGCCTGACCGGTACAGCCCAAGTTCGGTGTATCGTTACATCTTCGGTGCTTCGCTCACTCACGTACTAAGCCCGTCCACATTCTACGACTTATCAATTCAGCAGAATCACAACCAATATAACACGTTCCAAACTACTACCCGTGACACTTCAAAAACATACCAGCCGGTTCCCGGATACTTCGTTGATGAATCACCGAATGGTTACTGGGGCTACAGCACGGGAGCAGTTGACGGCGTTATGAGCATGGGCGGATGGATGAATTTAGGTCGTGACCAAAGCGTTGTCACGACCACTTCCCTATTGTTCAGTTTGACCAGTCAGATTGATAAAGTCAATCAGGTTAAGACAGGATTTCAGTACTATTACAATGACATGAATGTTAATTCGGGTACTTACAGCCCATCCATGTCAACGTGGACCAGAAGTTTAGTTTATCATATTTTCCCGTACCGGATTGGTGCGTATGCTCAAGATAAACTTGAATTTCAAGGTTTCATCGCGAATCTTGGAGTCAGACTTGACTATTCAAACCCCGGAACGGACTACTATGTCCTCAATCCTTATAGTCCTGTTTATGGTGCAGGGCAAGGGAATCAGATTGGGCAGCTTGCTCCTACGGAAAAAGCCGCTTCGCAATTCTACATTAGCCCGCGAATCGGTATTTCGCACCCAATTACAGAAAATTCGAAACTGTATTTTAATTACGGGCATTTTGTTTCTGAGCCATCGTCATCGTACAGGTTCTTACTCCAAAGAGAATCAAACGGCCAAGTTGACTACATGGGAAACCCCAACATGGCTTATGAAAAAACAATTGCGTACGAACTTGGCTACGAACAGAATATGTTCAACACGCTTCTTTTCCATCTCGCGGCATATTATAAAGATATTACAAACCAGCCCGGATGGATTCTTTACCAAAGTATCAATCTTTCCGCAAATTATTATGAAGCTACAAGTAATAACTACGCCGATATCCGGGGTTTCGAGGCGACGTTGTCGAAAGTTACCGGCGGATGGATTAGAGGGTTTATCAATTACACGTATGATGTAGTCTCCTCCGGATATTTTGGTGTACAAACTTATTATCAGGATATAAATAAACAACGGAATTATCTTTTGATAAATCCTCAGCAGTCGAAACCGGTTCCGCAGCCGTACGCCAGAGCTAATGTTGAGTTCATTTCACCGGAAACTTTCGGACCGAGGGTAGCGGGTGTAAATCCACTCGGCGACTGGAGCCTCAGCCTTATCGGTAATTGGCAGTCAGGAGCATACGGTACGTATAATCCCAATAACACTCCGGGAATTGCGAACAATGTTCAGTGGGTTGATTATTACAACGTTGATATGCGGTTGACGAAAATCTTCCGCGGTCTTCCGGTTTCCGGAATGGATTTGCAATTCTACATGGATATCTCGAACGTTTTTAATTTCAAATACCTCAACACTGCGGGCTTTGTAGATTCGTATGATTATCAGGACTATCTCGCTTCTCTTCGTTTCCCGTGGGAAGATGGAGTTCAAAAAGGAAATGATCGAGTTGGCGATTACCGTCCGGCAGGTGTAGCGTATGATCCACTCCAACCGAATCCGGGCAACGATCCTGCAATCACTGCTGCGAACAATAAGCGAATATCAACGAAATCATACATCAATATGCCGAATGACGAGTCTATGGCATTCCTTAATCCACGACATATTAGTTTTGGCATTAGAATCAATTTCTGATTGGATCTTTTTAGCATGAAAAAGGAGAATCATGATGTTTCGTGTAAATAAATGCTTAGCTGCTATTGCTACGGCGGCCTGTTTATTTTCTATGGCATCCCCTCTGTCCGCGCAACTGGCAGGAACAGAAACGCGATACATTCGAGTCGGTTCACTCCAAAGCAAATTTACTTCTATTGGATCTGAACGAGCTTGGAATAATGTTTATTACGAAGGATTGACGTGGCCTTCAGATTATCCTTATCAGGATAACGCTGTGATTGAGCGAACGTGGATTGGCTGCCAGAATTTTACTGACAAATTAGGACAAAGCTGGACCAACTACTGTGTTCCTATTAACTCAGCGTATGCGGCAAGCAATGTTTTCCCGATGGAAGACAAAGAGACCGCAAAATTTCTCAACCCAACTATCTATGTAGATGGAGTCGATGTCAGCGCCCCCTACAGTGCCGACGTGGACGATGTTGATCCCAATCAAATCCCTGACCGAGTTGTCACAAACATCGTGAACACAACAATGGGTATCACGATGACACGACGGGTAATTGCCTTCAGCCAGCAATACCACGATAACTACTTTATCTTGGAATATACATTCAAGAACACTGGTTATGTAGATGGAACGAACACTAAAGTCTTAAACGCACAGGTAAAAGGATTTCGTTTTGGGTTCATGAATCGTTATAGCGTTTGCCGCGAAGGCGCAGACAAAATGGGTTATGATCAGGAATATGGAAAGCACAGTTGGACCTCGCGACGCGGCGAGAATTATCCCCAACACGCGAGCGAACTCTCAAGCCTCACTGAATCAAGTCCTATTCCTGATTGGCTTCGTGCGGGTTTCGAATGGACTGGTCAGAGGGATGAAAATACATACGACAATATCGGATCGCCAGATCACTTAGGCAACGGAAGGCTCTGCTCGCCTCAATTTTGCGGCATAGTCACTCTTCATGTGGACAAGAGCGCTACCGACCGGTCCGATGATGCAAACCAGCCCGCTGTCCTGGGTTGGCATGCCGGAGATACATACCCTGGCCTCGGATCAATGACACCGTCGACAGCACCGCAACAAGCTGACTGCTATGCTTTATTAAGCGGAACCCCATACAAAGGACTCGGTAGCCCTTCGGAGCGCATGTACGAGACGTATATTTCGAAATATGATGACCCATGGAAGGTTCACGGCGATAAAGGCGGAACCGGCATTTGGATATCTTACGGTCCATGGGATATAAATCCGGGCGACAGCATTGAAATCGTGATTGCTGTCGGTGTCAATGGGTTAGATCGACAGTCGTGCATTCAAATCGGACATCGATGGGTGTTAGCCTATTACAACTCAAGCGACAAGGGCCCATTTACACTTCCTGACGGATCGACAACCACAGATAAGGATGTATATAAAGACGCATGGGTCATGACAGGCACAGATTCAATTATGAAAACGTTTAGTCGCGCGGTACGAAACTATGATGATGGGTACAACATTCCTGAGCCACCGCAGCCTCCTCCGGTATTCAGCGTTACTTCTGGCGGTGACCGGATCAGCCTCACATGGGGCAAGAGCCTTTCTGATGGGTCCTCTGGCTTTGGCGGCTATAAAATTTTCCGTGCTGTAGGTACGCCTGATACTACATTCGATGAAATAGCAACACTGCCTCCAGGCTCAACAAGTTACGACGACGTAACAGCCCAGCGAGGGTTCTCATATTATTACTATATCTCAGCTTTTAGTGATGGAAGCAATAACACTTCCGGCGGGCCGAACCCTACTGGACAATTATGGAGCAGCAGGTTTTACACAAAGACCAATATAGGTGCATATCTCCGACGCCCTCCCGGACCGTTGCCTCAGAGCGCGACAGATTCGATATCTGTGTCAGTAATAAAACGAGACACCAACACGGTTCAGTTTAAACTTGATCCTCGTTTTGCAGGGCAATCCGTCGCAGTCACTGATTTCAGCATTACGGTTGCTGGCAATGACGGAAATAAAAAAACAATCGCTCCCCCACAGGGAACACTACTTCCGCTCCGGCTCAGCACCGCCTCCGATACAGGGACATCGTTCACATTTACACTCGATTCAACAACAGTTGCAAGGGCGAACCAGGTGTGGTACGCAGTAAAAATAGATAATGCTCAATCACCGGACGCAGCTTTAATCACTGTCAATGGTAGCAGGCTCAACCTTCCCGCGTCAATTATCACACCATACAAAAAATGGACTGATGCTATTCGAATTGTTCCCAACCCATACAACATTAGATCCGCTGAATTACAATTCCCTGGAGAACCGGATAAGATTGAATTCTTTAATATTCCCGGGCACTGCACCATCAGGATTTACACGGAAAACGGAAACCTCATCAAAACAATCAACCATGAAAATGGAAGCGGAGATGAGAGCTGGAACTCAAATACCTCCTCCGGACAAGTCGTTGTGAGTGGTGTCTACATTGTCCATTTTACAGTAACACAGGATTATACAGACCCTAACACTGGTGAATTGGTATATCGTAAGGGTGACACAGCATATCAAAAATGTATTATTATCCGATGATTGAAACCTGTGACAGTGAAACATATCCTTATTTATGTATTAATTTCATATACGAGGAAAGCAGATGAAAAGGATTTATAAATTTTTAATTCGATGGGCAGTATTCATTTTCCTCTTCAGCCTATCGTTGTACATTTATGGTTGCCAGTCTGAGCCGACATCGAGCCTCTATCAATACAACCAGCAATACCTGCCAAATCCTACAGTGGACAGCCTCTCTCCTTCCAGCGCGCTTGCCGGTATTGATACTATCACAATCTACGGAAGGAATTTTTCTGCGGTAGCCGATCCAAACCATGAGATAGTGTACTTCAATAGTTCGCCTGCTCAAATTTTTAGCGGAGATGCAAACAAGATTAAAGTGAAAGCACCTGCGCTACAAGGCGATAGCATTGCAGTGAGAGTCACTGTTAATGGGGCATTGCTATACAGTCCAATCTTCAACTACAAGTTAATTGCGGCGATCGCTCCTTATGGCAATCTTGTGACTGTGACTGACACCAATCTTGCGGTAAGCCTTTGTGTTGGACCACCGCCTGACAATGCTCTTTATTCGGAAATTACTTCAACAGCTGATATCGACAGAGGCATAGTCAAAGTGACCGCAAGCGGGACAACCACATACGGCACTGCAACAACAGGAGTGAAGCATTGGAATTCAATTGTATTTGGCACGGGGGGATACCTTTATTGTGCCAGAGATTTCCGAGCAATTTATAGGTATGCACCCGGCGGTGGTTCTTTACAACAATTACCATGGGCAGCTTCTTCCTCATCTACTACTCATTTTACATATATGGATTTTGATCCGAACCAAAACCTCTGGGTAGGCGGTAACAACCAGTCCATCTATAAAATCATGCCCAACGCTACGTCGAAAACTTATCCCTTTGTTGGCAATGTCCAGTCAGTCAGATACTACAACGGATACCTTTATTTCGTTGCTAATGTGGCAACCAACCCAAGTAAAGTTTTCAGAGCGCCGATTGTTAATGACAGCCTAGGAACTCCGGAAGTTTATTTCGATATCTCCAATGATCCAACCGGCGGTAAAAACATGTATGCAATAACATTTTCCGCTGATGGTGATATGTATGCAGGAACTGATTCCTCAGATTATCTAATTGTTGTTCACCCTAATGGAGTTATTGAAAAACCATATTCTCTCTTTGTAACAAGCGGAGTATTGAAGTCGCCATGCAGATCGTTTGCCTGGATTGGAGAAAATCTTTATGCAACAACGCTGGATGGAGAACTTCTTGAAATTGTCGTTAGAAAACAAGGCGCCCCATATTATGGAATACAATGAATTAATGAGATAATCCATTACCGTTCCCCATTGTAAAATCCCCGATTCCATTTTACTGGAGTCGGGGATTTTTTTTGAATACTCTGCAAAAAATATTTTCAGCACGACTACTTGACATTCCCCTCTTCACTTTCTATTTTTCCAATGTAATCAAAATGCCATCCATGTCATCATTAACTAATTTGAGGAGGTTTGCATGAAGCGCTTTTGTATCACTTTTTTAACATTACTTTTTGTCGCGGGGATAAGCTTTTCCCAGCCTGCTGTTCAGAAAACAAGGTTTTACAGGTCGCCTTCTTCAAACCTGTTAGATAGAGATATGCACATTCAATTAGAATCAATACGCTGCGTTGCCGCTGCAGACTTAAATAATGACGGAAAACAAGAGATTATTGCCACGGATTATACTGACGGCGGACATGTACACGTTTTCGCACCGGTTGGTGTAGATTCTTTTGAACTCGTGTGGAGCTCACCGAAGGTTGATGTACAAGTTGACAATTCTTCTCCACGAAACGTTATTATCGCCGATTTAGACAATGACGGATTGAAAGAAATTATTTTTGATTCTAATCGCAATGGCATTTATATCTACGAGTGGGATGGCGTTTCCGGCAGCTATAATTTTGGAACAACCTATTCCCAGCTTATTAATGAAAATAACTGTTCGGGCTTTACGGTAACTGCCGGTGTTGACTTCTACACAGAAAAAATGTCTGTTGCGGACCTTTATGGCGACGGACGACAAGAATTAATCGTTTCCCTTCGTTCCACAACAACGGCAGAGCAAAAATATATGATCATTTCTGCAGTGGGAAATTGGGATGTTAACGACCCCGGCTTTAGCTCATTTACAATGGATTATGTCGGTGCGAGACCTGATTTAGGTCCATGGGGATTAGGTGGTGGAAGTGCCACAGCCATGGTGGCCGCTAATTTGGACGGCACGGGACCAAAAGAGGTAATTTTGCACGCGTACAATTATGGCGATGTCAGCGTCCTGCGCTACGATGGAACAAAATGGGTACTGCCGGATACGTCAACACATAAACAGAATTTGTATCTGTATAACACAGACGGAGTAAGTTACTTTGGCGGGTTTGCTTACGATATAGATAAGGATGGCCGCGATGAAGTATATCTGCCGACAAATGTTAGTTCTGATACTACAAAACTTGGAAAGGTAGTAGGGATATGTTACGACTCGTCCTCCACTCCTACGCAAATAGATTCAACAAATACCTTTGAGATAGATTTCTCAAAGATCACCAAAACTTCATTATGGGGATATGGGTACGGAGATATTGACGGAAATGGTAAGCCGAATTTGTATTTTACTACCGCGGAGCTAGGACATGCTATTCTCTCGGCAGAATTTGAAGGCGGCGATAAAAAAAATCCTGACAATTGGCAAACCTCAGTACTGTACAATGGAGATTCCACAGCATACTCTATGACAATTAAAGATTCGTTAGGCCACGCTGATACAAGTGTTGTTTACGACACTTATTTTCCATCGAAAATATTTGCACAGGGTACAGATGTTGACGGCGATGGAAAGGAAGATATCGTTGCCGGCTATCAGCCATGGCTTTATGCTGGAACGCGGGACAGCATTGCGGTCACGACATTGACATGGAACAGTTCTTTAAGCAAATTTGATTCTTCCACAGCAACAGTGTACAATCCGACAAGGTATTCTTTTGTTATGTTAGAGAAAAGTACCTCAACGGGTGTTGAAGCACACAACATTACCTTTATTACACCGAACGATTACCAGCTTGACCAGAATTTCCCTAATCCCTTCAACCCAACAACAACTATTTCCTTCACACTTCCTCTGAACAAGAAAATTACGCTCGCAGTGTACGATATGCTTGGCAGAGAAGTGCGGACACTGATCAACAACGAAGAATATGCTAAAGGAAAGCACAGCGTGACTTGGGATGGAAAGAACAATGTCGGGCATGCGGTCGCCTCGGGAACATACATCTACCGTATGAAATTTGGAAATTTCGAACAATCAAAGAAAATGCTGCTGTTGAAATAACCAGTTACTATTCCATAATAAAAAAGCCCCGCAATCAACGGGGCTTTTTTATTTCTAACTATGTTTTAGGGAAATCAGTACGCTACTGTCAATGAAACGTATTGCACGTTCTTCAACCGCCCGTAATCTGCAAAAGCATAATCAACTTTGATCATTGTTGAGGAAGAAACGGCGGCATTTACTCCTGCTCCCCATGTCAGGCCTTCTTCTGAATTCGGCAGAAAAAGAGACTTATATCCTACGCGAGCAAAGAATATTTCCCGAAAGCCAAATTCAACACCGGAATTGATATACTCCGAATTGTCATTCGGATGTGTGGCATCTATTGCTACCGTCGTTCGCACCAATTCCGACTTAACCACATCCATTGACAAACCTAAACGAAACATCAATGGGATATCGTACGAATCCGTTGCATATTCAGCGGGAATATTTTGCGGGCCCTGTCCTAATTGCCCTTCAGGAGTATTATTAAACGTCAAGTCCGGTCCCTGAAGGCGCAATTTTGTTCCGAAGTTAGAAATGCTTGCACCTATTTTCAGATCATTAAATTGAGTCGTATAAATCGTACCAATATCGAACGCAACCCCTTGAGCGCTTTCATTCCAAATTCCCTGACGGATATATTTGAACGTTGCGCCGATTGAGAAGCGATCGGTCAATGAGCGCGCATAAGTGACGCCGAGAGCAAAATCATTTGCATTCCACACCCTGCCGTCTCCATTCGGATGATCTTCTGTACGAACAATATCCTGCGGTACGCCTAATGAAGTAACGGAAATACCTAATACTCCAAAATCTCCTACAGATAACGCCGCCGCAGCAAAATCAAAATTGATATCAGCAAGCCACGCTGCGTGGGTAAACGAAGCAGCACCGTCGCCTCCGACACGCGCCAGCGCGCCGGGATTCCAGTAAATTGAATAAACATCTCCTTCGACTGCCGCTGCGCTTCCCCCCATTCCAAGTGAACGTGCACCGGCGCCAATCTTCAAAAACTGTGCGACAGTAGTTCCAACTTTTGTCGTGCCTTGAGAAAATTGTGCGCTGGCTGCTGCAACAATCAAAACAGACAACACACATATGGAAAGAAGATAATGCTTGTTTCTCATTCGAAATACTCCAAAGAATCCGTGTCTGTCATTCATAATCGTCATTTAATGATAGCGAGCCTTCCAATGCGCGTGCCGCCGGTTGGCGTTTCTATCTGATAAATGTACACGCCATAACCGATGCGGGCGCTTTCCGAAGACAAAACATCCCAGTCCAAATAGCCTGTCGTGTCGTTCTTATGAAGTGTTCGAACAAGCTCGCCGGTCAACGTGTAAATTCTAACTGTACATTCGGTCGGCAAATTACGGAATTGAATTATTCTGTTCCCTCTCGACGTCGGTGTCGTTCCCGGCTGTTCAAACGTGCTGACTTCAACATAGGGATTGGGAACAACAATCACCTTGTCTAGTTCCTGATTTGCAAGCTGCTGGTCATACGAAACTTTTTGCGTACTGAACATAAGCGTATCGTTAACCGTGAACGGCTTCTTCATTTTCCCTACGAATGTTTCGCCGCCATGAATCGCGGGCTGAAGCAATGAATCCGAAGATTTAGAAAAATCTATCTCCATCATAGAACTTGTAGAAGAAGTCTTATATGGAGGCGGTGTCAATACAATAATTTTTTCACCAAAATCCCATAAGCCGTTTTTGTTTTTATCTTCAATAATTGTTGTCAGTTTGGTAGTATCAGTTGCATTGTAAATGTGAAACGGCGCAACAACTTTCACTGGGCCCGCAGTTGGTGAAAGTGTATCACCCGGAGTTACATACTTGCCGCTGTCAGTATCCAGAGAAGTAAAGACAACCTCAACATCAAAGGGTGCTAACGTCGGCTTTCCAATTGTTGAAACCTTGACAGCGCCTTGAATATTTGTCCCTGTTGTGGTAAAGCCGCTGCCTACGGTATCAATTGCAAGCGGGTCATCCTGAACAAAAGGTCGAATTCCGTCAAACACCGGATTACCATCCTCACTATTCTTAAGTGTGCTGTTAACGATCGGATAGTACTGATAAGTAACAGTATATGGCACATTGGTCAACAATTTGCCGGATGTATTTGCATGTATTTGACCAGTGACAGAATCAACGACGATATAGCTTGAAGGAATCGGAGTTCCGTTTGCGTCTGTTATCATTAAACTTGATGGAACAATATTTTGATGCTGCAAAGCAATAACAAGTGTATCCCGTCCGATGATGTTCTCAGAAAATGGGGTTTGTCGAAACACTGAGTAAGATAAAGCACTGCTGTCCTTTGTAAAGAAAAGCGTGTAGTCATTATTGCCCAACTGTTGTTTGTCAAGCACAACAATGCTTAATTTTCCGGTCGCCTTTCCTTTTTCATTATGGTGAATCGTTGCACCGTTTTCAATATCGTTGATAATGCTCTTCAAGCCAGCCGCCTCGGGACCCGGAGTTGCCGCAACGGTGTTGACATCAAATTTCAATTCCTGAGTCACAGGGTTGCGGGTAATCGTCGCCTGAGATTCGGTGGGCGGAAGCTGCAAACTCGGAGTGAAGGAACCGTAGTCATATGAAACGACTGCATAATAATACGTCTTTCCGTTCGTCACGGTCGAATCAACATATTGATGACGAAGACCGGAATTATCCGATGGGTCACCCATATAATATTTGACATGATAGCCCGGGTATTCTACAGGCTGGAATCCATCTACAAAAATATTCTTCAGCGAATCACTCCACGGCAGATGCCATTGTGCATACTTGCCTGCATCAACATCAAACAGCGGCTTGCCAATAAAGGGAGTACCATTTGCATCCGTAATGGTGAACACATCTTTAAATGTGTAATCTTCGCTGCGATAGATTTTATATCCCTCAAAGTCGTTGAGATTGGTCAACGGGTCAACACCGACCTCAGCAGAATTGTCCCAATACAGCGTTACGCGCCCGTCACCGGCAACTGCAGTAACACGGGGTTTCGGAGGCGGCTGAGCAAAGCGGTAATTCGCTTCTAGCACGCGCTGAGATGCTTCGGAATGCAATAAAAGATCATTAAGGGTTTGACCTAAAATAAGCGCAATAGAAAAACGCTGGCGGTCACCGGGATGCAAGGTAAAAGGTCCAGAACCATATAGAAAAATATTATCACTCGCTGGCGCAGGATATAACAAAGATACGTCAGACGTATCCGATGACATTTTGTCGTACATCAGTAAATCATTCTTCGGACGATTAGTTCCGCCAAATGGTAATGCCCAAAAGCTACGCAAACCTATTTGATCCGACTCATTGACATCGCGAAATCCGAAATCCGGCTCGGAACCTAACCAATTACCATTGGCATCAATAAGCTGATCGGGAACCCCGTTCCCTTCTCCATAGTCGTGCGTACCTGGAATACCGTCAATGCCGACATCATCTTTTTCCGGATCCCAATTACCGTTCTCATCCCCAGACCAACGCGGCTTCGGATTACCATACACTGCTTTATACTTATCAACGTCCGCAATGCCTGTCGTCAGAGGATATTGGACGCCATCAATATAATATCCCTTGTCATTAAACGGATCTTCATCAATTATTCCGTCGTCATCATTATCAATACCGTCGTTGCTGTTTGACGGGCTTTCAAGAAATTTGTACCCGAAATACCCCGGCACTATTCCCGGAATATCACCCTTACCATTATCATCCCATGCATAGACAAGATTCCGCGAGCGTTGAGAAGTTAAAACACCGTTGACATACGTGAGGTCCTGTCCGTTGTTAAATACTGTTCCTTCACGAGCAGGAATAAAAGACGCGTCATCATCAGAATAATCGTTTGCTCCGCCTATATGAGGATCACCAAACATTCCGAAAAAAACATTAGGCAAAGTACGCGGGCTTGAGTTTTCAACTGTATAAACAAGGAAGATAATATCTTGTGCAAGCGCATTTTGAAATTGAAAGAGCCGGCATTCTAATCGGACGCCTAAGCCTCGTTTCGTCGAATCGGCAGGCGCGAAGGGATAATACGCAAATTCCTTCTTCGTATAATCATCTACAACAAAATAAACTTCTTCATCAGGGGTTGTGGCATCGGAGCCAAGATATGCGGGCCATACATATCTACCCAACGTGGGATTGTACCATGATTCGGGCCAGCTTAACGGGCGATGTGTTAAATCATTATTCACAGTAGCGCGTGCACCCCAGCTTGCAATATCCGGCTGCCCCTCAGCCGCGTACCCCGGTTCCGGCAACCAACCCCACTTTGTACCGTCGGGCCCATATTCCCCGTCAGCCGACGACCAAAAACCTTCAGAGACAATTTTATACTCAGTAGAATCGGTTGAGCCAGGCGTGTTTGCATCTTTTACTTTCGCACCTACAAGTGGACCAAATTCATAACCATATCCTAAACCGTGCCATACTAAATCCTCAACATCCGGAGTCAAACCGGGACGGCTTATCGAGCCGTAATTGTAAACAATTGTCTTGATCTTATTCCCTTGAATAATAAGGCTTCTAATTTCTGAAGAATACCCTGAAGTTTTATGAAATCGTTCTTGTGCTCTATTCCATTCAACAAGCTGCGCAGGGCTTAAACCTTTGGCATCCATTTTTAGCCAATCAATTTTTGTTGTATCCTGCGCGACGGCAAACACAAACATGTAAACTGTGAAGAGAGAAAATATGAGAATTCTTTTCATAAGACTTTGGGTTTTTAAGTGTTGGGTTTTAGGCTTTAGGTTTTTGCTAACACCTAAAAGCTAAACCCTAAAGGCTGCTGTTAAAAATACATAGACAATCCGACTTGCACCAATCTCGGTCTGCTTACATTCAGCGGGTTAACAAAATATTTATCTATTGCATCTAACGGAATCATTCCGGCATCGCCACGTACGATTCTGCTTCGAGTTTGTGTAAATTCGTACGGATTTACCACTTGATCTGCACTATAGAGCGCCTGACCGCTATTTGTCCAAACATCAAGTTGGTTTTTAACATCAAACACGTTATTTACCTGCAGAAATACTGCATAGGTAAAGCTTCCCAGTTGAAAATCTTTTTCGGCTTTCAAATCAACCGACCACTGAAGCGGTTTGCTTCCGCTGTTTTGGATAAACGGCGATTGCTGTGTCGAAAGACTTGCCGGAAAGCTCGGTGTGTAGGGGCTGCCGCTTTGGAGACGGCAAATTGTACTTACCGACCAGTTGTTGGGTTCGCTCAGTGTAAGAACGGCATTTAGCGTATGAGTTCTGTCGAAACTCAGCGGAACCAAAAATGTTTCCGGTGATTCTCCAGATTTCTCACTGTAAAATAATTCTGCTTGCGGTTCTGTGCGGTTGCCCTCAGCAACAGCGAATGTATAATCCAGCGAGCCCGAAAAGAGGCTTCCCGGTGTTCTTCTCTGATACAATGATATTGTGATACCACGGGAATTTGCATATGAGAGATTGGTTAATACCTGATATTGCAAATCGCCCTTTGCAGTAAGAACAGTTTCGGTATATATATAATCGCGAACGTCTTTGTAGAATCCTGTAACGTCCATGCGAAAATCAGGCGTAAGCCCTTGCTGTAATCCGATTTCGTATTGAACGCTCTTTTGTGGATTGACATTTGTGTTACCAAATGCCGGGGTCGTTCCGAACGATGCACGATAATCCGGATTGGAATAAAGTGAAGCGAGATTGGCAGTCTGATAAAAATGTCCATATGAGAAACGTATCACGCCTTGATCTGTAATTGGATATGCAATGCTGATGCGAGGACTAAGGTTTTGTTTTACCGATGCTTTTTTTAAACCTTGAGTCAAAAAAGTGGTGTCCTGATTAGAGAGAGCCGTGCTAAGATTCGGATTGTAGTAGGCATCGGGATCAAAATATTCATACCGAAGCCCTGCGTTCAAAATAAGCGATTTGGCTATTTCAATTTTATCCTGAATGTACGTCGAAAATTGTTTTGGATTGCGCGAATAATAGGTGTAGCCATTTGCTACGCTGGGAATTCGGGCAACGTAACGGATGCTGTCAAGATACACATCGTAAAATCCATGAGATTGTGTCAACACATAGGAAGGATTGTTGGCATCAACAAACTCGAGGGAATAATCCTCATACTTCACGTTGTGTGCCCGCGCTTCAATGCCGAACTTTACTTCGTGCTCGTCAAACAGCTCTGCAACAATATCAAATTTCGCCGAGTATGTTTGCGTTGATTGCATCGTTCGTTCATTGTACGTTCCGCCGGAAAGGAAACTTGTGCTTGGGAAAGTCGTTTGGTAAAAACTCGGAAGATACCGCGGATCGTTAATGCTTGGAAATGCATACGTTTCATTTTTATCTGAACTATAGGCAAGTTTCACAGTGTAAAATAAATCATTGCTGATTGTGTGTGTTAAATCAAGCGAGTGAATCATTGAATTACTGAAGTTTTGGGGACGGCCATCAGGGTTGTAACGATAAGAATAATAAAGCGTACTAAAACTGTGTCCATGATCTGCGACTGCTTCGTATTTCAATTTCAGTGTCGGCGAAATATGATATGAAAGATTTCCCTGAATATTATAGGAATCGCTTGTATTCAAAGGGACAATCGCACCATTTCCCGACGGCAATCCCAGCGAATCATATCGTGACTTGTTCAACGGATTAAAATAATAAGGATCGTTGAGAGCTCCCGCGCGCGGGTCTGTGTACGTAGTGTCGCCTGTTGTCGGGTTAATATTCATGACCCCGTTATGGTCGGTAGAAGAAGACCAATTCAATTGGTCTCTCGAAACATAAAAATCTGTAGTGTTGTAAATTCTCTTGCCATACAAATAGCCATTATTTCTTTGATAAACTCCTGAAGCATAAAATGTCAAATTATTGTTTGAAGTAAGCGGAATCGGTCCACCCAGCGTTCCTTCTAACCTGTATTGATTGAATGGGTCTACTTTTTGAATATCGGGAAACACATCTGAATGATTACTCACATAATCACCGGAATATGTTCGTATGCTTCCCGTATAATGTGCGCCGCCTTCCTTCGTAACATAGTTAACGACGCCGCTCAACGCATTGCCATATTCAGCGCTGAATGTTCCGGTAGAAACCGATACTTCCTGTAATGCGTTGGTCGCTACTCCAACAGAACCAAGATTATTGAACGGATCATTAATTGACAAACCGTTCAAGGTATAAGATATTTCGTTGCTCCTCCCGCCCCGAACATGCAGGTCGCCATTATCATCAACAACAATTCCTGCCTGCAAGCCGACAACTTGGCTGATTTCCGTAACCGGCAAGGATTGAAATGTTTCAGAAGAAATTGCGGCGACAGGATTTGTTTGATCGGGCCGGATGAGCGGGTTTCTTTCGCCCTGAACAATAACAGATTGCATCTCAACCGCGGATTCGGTTAAACTAAAATTTATCGTTGTTGTATAATCAACGGCAACACCGGTATTGACAACAGTTTGAGATTGATAACCGATCAAAGTTGCTTTGACAGAATAGGTGCCAGGCCGGATATTGAGAATAGTGTACTGTCCGCTGGGGTCGCTTTGCGCTCCGAGAGGTGTGCCTACAATAACAATATTAACACCGGGAAGAGCCTCGCCGGTTTTTGCATCGGTAATTTTGCCGGCAATTTTCCCTGTCGTACCGGCATGCGCCCCAAAAGTGAAGAAAAAGAAAACAAAAAGGAGCAACGCACAGTAGCATTTGATCATGGCAACTCAACCTTTGTTTATGGTAAGCTATATAGGGCTGAAAACTTTGTTGAATATAGAGATTGATGCCCTGTTTGTCAAGTGAAAACAGAAGATTTCTCCCTTAATTTTTTCCCTACATTAGCTTGACATTAAAGTAAGAATTTCGTAACTACACATTACTTGCTTCCAAATAACAATTCCCATTCACAATCAGCATTAGGAGGAATCACAATGAAAAAAACTTTGGTACTGCTTTTCGTTTTTTCCATGCTTCTCCCCTTTTCGCTTTACTCTCAGTGGAACACTGTGCTTGCCACGCAGGATGACAGACCGAATGGACCGAGCGACCAGGTGTCCAGTGTTGCTGTTATCAACGCAAATACTTTTGTGGCGCTTGTTTCACGAGTAGTCATCCCGGCAGGACAAACCGACTCAACATGGGATGATGTGTACAAACAAGACAGCGTGGTTACAAATTTTCTTGCCGGATATTCCAATGCTACTGACTTTACAGGGCGGGTAACATACATCCCGGGTTATGGCAGCGAACTTAACGGCTTTTTTATGAAATGGGCATCCGGCTTCGATGAGGTTCAATTGTATCGTGCATATAAAGCAGTTGGGACGTCGGATAGTCTGGTATATGTTGCGAACAATGACCCCGACCACAATATTCTCGTATTCCGATTTGCATCGTCACCGGATAGTGTTATGTCTACAGATTATCGAATGATGACGGGAACCGAAGATATTATGGGCTTAGCCGTTGATGATAATGGCTATGTCTACGTCCTTGATATTTATGGCAGCGCGGGAATAACTGATGAGGTCAAAGTTTTCAAAGGAATTAAAGACGACGCACAGTGGGCAGATTTACACAACTCAAGTCCGATAACGACAATTGACCTGCCAGAAGGTGTTTATCGCGGGTTAGCTGTAAGTCCCGATGGACATCAGCTTTTTATTTCAAGCGTAAGCGATAACAACGTTGTGAAATATCTTGGTAACCCAACTTCCGGGTATACTAAATCCAATAACTTCAGCTTTGCACTTAGTGATGCCGACACAATTCCAAACACGTTATACGATACCACAAACGGAAAATGGCTTACAGCACATCCGCTTGGTATGGCATATATGAGGAACAACAATCTTCTCTTTATTACTGCGGCACGCTGGCTTGGAAATAATATATTGTCGCAAACCGGATACAGCGGTTATCAGTATTCTAAATTGTTTGAAGTTGATCCAAACGATGGATCAAGGATGGATAGTTTGGATGTAGCAAAATATTATTTTGACAGCACCGGCAGTTACACAACGCAGGTATTCAGCGACACACTTCATATTGCAGGATATGCGAGTTTGTACGATGTTGGTTTCGATGAAAATAATGATATGTTTACACAATCGTTTTACAGTTGGGTTGTGGAAAAATGGCATTACACCGGAACATTGCCGACTGTTGTTGTGGACGCTGTGCGTCAGCAGTCTATAACGCCGGGAAAATTTGATTTAACTCAAAATTACCCGAACCCATTTAACCCAACAACGAATATCAAATTCACACTGCCGCAAAAAGACCATGTAGTCTTAACCGTAGAGAATATTCTCGGACAGACTGTTGCCACACTGATTGATGAAAATATGAGCGCGGGAACTCATGTTGTCACTCTCAATGCCTCTAAACTTTCTTCGGGAATTTATTTCTACACAATGAAAACGAAAAACTTCACTGTTACAAAGAAAATGACTCTGCTGAAGTAATAAGTTTCTTTCTGCAACAACAAAAAAGCCATCCTGAGAATCCGGGATGGCTTTTTTATTTCTTGATTGAACCTTTACCAATATCGCTCCTCTTTCCACGGGTCCGCTGAGTTGCTGTAACCATTTTGTTCCCAAAAACCTTGCCGGTCATCTTTCATAAATTCGATTCCGTTCACCCACTTCGCACCTTTCCATGCATAACGCCGCGGAGTAAAAATCCGCATCGGTCCCCCATGTTCGCGCTCCAATGGTTTTCCATTCCATGTATGCACAAACATCACGTCCTCCTCTATCATCCATTGCAGCGGAAGGTTGGTTGTATATCCGCCGTACGCATGCTGCATAACAAACCGCGCTTCCGGTTTCACTTTCACCGCATTGAGAAAATCCGTAAAGAATACCCCTTCCCACTCATCATCATATCTGCTCCATGTTGTCACACAATGGAAGTCAGCTTTCAATTTAGATTGTGGAAATTTCATAAACTCTTCCCACGTAAACACGATAGGTTTTTCCACCAATCCGAACACGCGCAATTTCCATTCTTCCTTTAAAATATTTGGTGTTGCCCCGTACGTGAGGACTGGGAATTTCTCGGTGGTGTATTGTCCCGGGGGATATTTTGGTTTATTGAAATAATTTTCCACAGAAACAGTATTTGGCTTATTTGAAAAGAACGGCATATTTTCCCTTCCGTATTGTTACTGGAGATAACGCAGGGAAGAAAAGAGAGGTTCAGTTGAAATGATTAATAAAAATAATAGTGGACGGCAAACTGTGGCAAGGGAACAATGCTGCCGTCTGAAAAATAAGTAAAAACACCTTCAATTGAAATATGCAGTGCTTCTTGAACGTCAAACTCTCCGCCAAGTCCCACCCCGAATCGGAACGGCGCTTCGAATGTATTTTCATGCTCCCCTGAATAAAAATATGATGCGGACGGACCGAAAAAGAAGCGGGTCGTGTTTCCTCTGACGAGATCATATTGATATTCTGCACCAACCGATGCTGAAACTTTTGATTTCAATTTTATAATACCGGCGATAAGTTGATAGGAAGATTTTGACGGAAGATGATCGCGGAAACTGATGCCGACTCCCGATGCCGGCCCGGCTGAAAACCCGAGCCCATAAATATTGGAGGAGAATCCCTCGGCCCGCTGCGTTCCTGCAACATTGACTTGCGCATAGGCAATCCCGCTCAAAGCAAGAAAGAACATAGAACAAACGATAGTGATTAATCGCATAATTTCCCTTTCATGCATTGGTAGTGAGCCAATGAACGATTTCTTTCAAACTTGGACGTTTTCCCGTCAGTAATATTCCTATGCGGAAAATTTTTGCTGCCGCCCACATCATCACTACAATTGAGCCGCAAAGAATAACCAGCGAAAGAACTATTTCCCACCACTCCGGCAGTTGGATCGCTAAGCGAAGAGCCATAAAGGTCGGTGTGAAAATTGGAATCAGAGTGAGAATCTTTGCAAAAAGCGAATCCGGATTTTGCATAATTGGAATTGCAAGAGCAATCGGGAAAACAAGCAATAAACTGATGTAGCTGGTCATCTGCTGGGCTTCTTGCTCTGTATTCAGGGGCGCTCCCACCGCCACAAAGACCGCTGCGTACAACAGATATCCCAAAACAAAATAAACGATTAACAGAAATAAATGATCAACATTAAGAAACGGGGTTGGTGTAGAAAAATTTACTCCAATCAAAATCAAAATCCAGAATGAAACAGTAGTGAGTCCAAGCAGCGTTAACCCAAGAACTTTGCCGGTCATTAATTCCATCGGCGAGCATGACGAAAGAAGAACTTCAACAATACGGTTTGATTTTTCCTCAACGACACTCCGAATCAACATCTGCCCTGAGGTGATGACAAGAAACATCAACATCATGATAAAAATATAGCCGCTAAAAAATGTTTCCAGAAACCCTGATTCTTTTTCCTCGCCTTTCGAAGAAATCTTAATCGTTTTGACATCAACTTTTGTAGTCAGCGTTTTAATTTTTTGTGCATCGAGACCGCTCGCAAGCAACCGCTTTTCAACAACAACATCTCCTATTGCAGAAGAAAATCGTTCCTGTTCACGAATGTTCCCGACGTTTTCTGACCGGTACTCAACATTCCCTTTTGTCATGATGTCTCTTGGCAAAATGAAATATCCCTCGATTTCGTTTCCGAGAATCATTGCCGTTGCAAGTTTCTTCAAGTGTTCGAGTGTGGTGTCATTGTCAGTGATCGGAATAAGCTTGTAATTCGGACGTCCGTCCGGCAATTTATATTTTATATCTAATTTTGTTGCAATTTGTAAAGTTAGAGAATCGGTCTGGTCAATGATGCCAATGTTCCGCGTTTGATTGTCTGCTTTCGATGCAAGTATTCCCGGAAGCACGGCAAAAACTCCGATAATGACCGGCAACATGAAAAGGCTAATAATGAAAGCCTTCGTTTTTACTTTTTCAATAAATTCCCACCGCGCAACGCGGAATGCTTTATTCTTCATTTGGGTGAGGTTCCTTCGAATGAGTCTCTTTCGGGCTTTGCGCTTTCCTTCTTTAATTTCAAATACCTAAATAAAGAAAATACAGTTGCTGCGGCAAACACCACCGGGGTCGTCCACGCATTTTCGCCTTTTTTCAGACTAACGATAACCAGGACAACAGTAACGATTGCAACAATAATAAATGAAAACAGCGCTTTCGTAATGCGCGGGTCCCTTTTTATTGCGGCTTTCGGGAGAGCAATCTCCGTGCGTTCTTCTTCGTGCGTTTGATCCGGCACACCTACAACATCAAGGAAAATAGAATTGAGCGACGGCTCAACAAATTCAAACTTTCGCACTTCTACGTTCGAAGCTATTTTTGAAAGCAAGCCGCGTGAGTGCGTTTCACCATCCAATTCCAGTTCAGCGTAATTTTCATACACGGTTGCATGCTTCACAGAAGGCAAGCGTGAAAGAAAAGAGCCGTCTCCGATGAATTCGATGTGAACTGAATTCTTTCCGTACCGCTGTTTTATGTTCTTCAAATTTCCTTCGAGAACAATTTTACCATGATTGATCAGGCAAATTTCATCGCATAATTTCTCTGCAGAATCCATCTGATGAGTGGAAAAAATTATCACTTTCTCTTGCTGCTTTAAGTCCTGCAAAATATCCTTCAGCAAAATCTGATTGACCGGATCGAGTCCTGAAAAAGGTTCATCAAGAACGATGTATTGAGGATCGTGAAGGATTGAAATTATAAATTGAACTTTCTGCTGGTTCCCTTTCGAAAGCTCTTCGGTACGCTTTCCTGCATAACGTTCAAGATCAAAACGGCGCAGCCATTGTATTGCCCGTTGCTTTGCCTCGTTTACAGGAATGCCCTTTAAGCTTGCAAAATAGAGAATAGAATCGAGGAGTTTGTTCTTTCTGTAAAGCCCGCGCTCTTCCGGTAGATAGCCGATCTTATTCTGAAGCGCAGATTGAAACTGTGCGCCGTCAAACGCTACGGTTCCGCTGTCCGGCGGAATAATATTCAGCAGCATCCGAATTGTCGTGCTCTTTCCTGCGCCGTTCGGACCCAATAGTCCGAAAATCTTTCCTCTGGAGACTTCCAGAGAAACATCGTCAACTGCCAAAACAGTGGAGAATTGCTTTCGAAGGTGCTCTGCTTTAATCATTCGTAGTAAAGTTAGCGGGCGTGTTGAGTATTTGAGTTGCCAAATATATGTGCAGTTATTTGTATAAAGGTCATTAATATGCGTGAAGAAAGTTTTATCAACTCAGTCACTTTTATCTTTCCTATAGTTCACGGTGTCAGGCGGTAAATCATTCTTGGGAACGGAATAGTTTCCCGCACATGATCCAAGCCGCAAATCCATGAAACTGTTCTTTCCACGCCTAAACCAAATCCTGAATGAGGAACTGAACCAAAACGTCGCAAATCAAGATACCATTCGAAAGCGGACTCCGGAAGATTGTGTTCGTGCAATCGCTTGAGAATCGTATCGTAATCGTCCTCACGCTGGCTGCCGCCAATAATTTCACCATAACCTTCCGGTGCCAGCACATCAACGGCAAGCGCAAGTTCTTCATTCTGCGGATCACGTTTCATATAGAACGCTTTAACTTTCGACGGATAACGATGTACCATGACCGGCCGATCAAACTCTTCTGAAATAACTGTTTCATCCGTTCCGCCAAAGTCATTCCCCCACTCAAATGCTGTTCCCTTTTTGTGAAGAATCGCCACAGCCTCGTCATAAGTAATTCTCGGAAGCGGTTTCTTCACCTTTTCCAGAAATTTTGTATTTCGTTCAAGTGTTTTTAATTCTGCAGAGCGATTCTTCAAAACACTGCTGACAATATGTTCAAGAAATTCTTCTGCCAGGTCCATATCGTCATTCAAATCATTGAACGCCACCTCCGGTTCGACCATCCAAAACTCAGTCAAATGCCGGCGGGTCTTTGATTTTTCTGCGCGGAATGTGGGACCGAAAACGTACACCTTTCCAAACGCCAATGCACCGGCTTCGCCATAGAGCTGGCCTGATTGTGTAAGATATGCTTTTCCTAAATCAAAATATTCCGTTTCAAACAATGTGGACGTTCCCTCGCACGCGGCTGGCGTAAAGATCGGCGCATCCATCAACAGAAAACCGCGGCCATCGAAAAATTCCCGAATCGAACGAATGATTTCGTGCCGGATACGCAAAATGGCGTGTTGGCGCTGAGACCGAAGCCAGAGATGACGGCGATCCATCAGAAATTCGACGCCGTGTTCTTTCGGAGTGATGGGATATTCTTTCGCGATGGAAATAATTTCTACATGAGTCACATCCATTTCATAACCGCCCGGTGCCCGATCATCTTTGCGAATCGTTCCGCGTATGCTTAACGACGATTCCTGTGTGAGCGAATCGAAAGTATTAAAAACTTCTTCGCTGACATTCTGTTTTACGATTACTCCCTGCAGTAATCCTGTTCCATCACGAATAATGAGAAAACGAATTTTGCCGCTCGATCGTTTATTATAGAGCCAGCCGGCAATACTTACCTCTTTACCAATATAATCAGCAAGATTTTCGATGTAAACGCGAGAGCTCATGTGTGAATCTCATCCTTTTAAATTTGTCGTGAAAAATATACGAAACTTGGGCATGATTCACAAATTCCGAAGAATCTCCATGGAACAAGAAATCCCGTTTAGAAAGCGGGATTTCTTGAAGAGAGCATCTTTTTTAGAATGAGTTTTATAAAGGCGTGAACCTAACTCATCTCCAACATGCGATGAATTGGTGTCAACGCACGCTTCATCAGCAACGCATCCAGAATTATTTCTGGTTGGCGGTTTTTCATGCAGGAGTAAAGCTTTTCGACTGTGTTACGCTTCATGTGCGGACATTCATTGCAGGCGCAATTCTCATCCGGCGGTGCAGGAATAAAAATCTTATTCGGGCAAGCTTTTTGCATTTGATGCAGAATTCCAACCTCCGTCGCAACAATAAATTCCTTTTCTGGTGAAGACTGTGTGTACTTTAGCAAGGCACTGGTTGAACCGACAAAATCCGCCCGTCGTAGAATCGGCTCTTCGCATTCAGGATGTGCAATAAGCTTTGCTTCGGGGTGTTCAATCTGTAAACCGATAATCTTTCGCTCACTGAACGTTTCATGCACAATGCAGCTGCCGTTCCATAAAAGCATGTCGCGATTTGTTTTCTTTTGAAGATAAGCGCCAAGATTCCTGTCAGGAGAAAATAGAATCGGGCGCTCAACGGGGATTTGATTTATAATTTTCTCCGCGTTGCTTGACGTGCAGATAATGTCGCTGAGCGCTTTGACTTCTGCAGAGCAATTGATATAAGTAATTGATATGTGATCCGGATGCAGTTGGCGAAAGGCTTTGAACTGCGCAGCAGGGCAGCTATCAGCAAGCGAGCAGCCAGCTTCAATATCCGGCAACAAAACCTGCTTCAACGGATTCAGTATTTTTGCAGTCTCAGCCATAAAATGAACACCGGCAAAAACAATCACGTCAGCATTTGTTGAAGCCGCACGGCGGGAGAGGTCAAGACTATCGCCGACAAAATCTGCTAAGTCTTGGATTTCGGATTCCTGATAGTAATGCGCAAGGATAACTGCATTCAATTCTTTTTTTAAATGCAGAATCTCTTCTTTCAAATCAAGCTGCAACGCGTGAAGCTTCGGATCAGTATGTGATAAAACGTCAATCATAAAAGTAATTTACTTATGATTTTATGAAGTGTCAACATCGGCTGAATTTTGACAGAATTTCATTTATCATTGCTTATTGGCCGCTATAAATATCCGGGCGCGGTTCTCCTTCAACGCTCAAAATTCCCATTGCCCCTTTTTCCATTCTGAACATTGAATGGTCGAGCATAATGTAATTTCCGGGAACAATCGGTTTAACTTCGACGACTACGGCACCGCCGGCAGGCACGAGCGTTGTTTGTATTGACCGTGCAGGCTCGCTGACAAGATCGCCTTCACGATATACTTTGTCCATGATACAGCCAACAATATGAAAAGATGAAATTTTGTTGGGTCCAATATTTCCGAAATAAATACGAACTGTTTCACCGGTCTTGGCTTTCAGCGCGCGATAACCCATTAACGCATCAGTGCTGCCGTTAAAAACAACAAATCGCGGGTCTTCACGCGCTCCGTCTTCAGGAGAATACTCGACAAACAATGAGTCTTTAACCGGCGCTGTCGTATAAAATTCACTTTGCATTACGTAGTATTCATGGTCGACCGAAGGCAATCCGCTTTTTGGCTGAACTAAAATCATTCCATACATTCCATTAGAGATATGTGCTGTCATCGGCTGCGTTGCACAATGATACACGAATAATCCTGGGTGCATCATTTTGAAATATGCAACCCGCGTTTGCCCTGGCGCAACACTGGTGAGAATTGAACCGCCGCCGGGACCAGTGACGGCGTGAAAATCAACATTGTGTAACATGCCGGTATGATCGCTGTTCGTAACATGCACTTCAAGTATGTCTCCGACACGAGTGCGAAGGAACGGTCCGGGAACATGATCATTGAATGTCCAAGCGTGGTACATGACGTTGGGCGCAAGCTCAATATCTTTCATTGTCGCGTTTAAATATACTCTGACGGTGTCGGCAAACGTGCGGGTGATTTGAGGCGGAACGTCAGGCGCAAACGACATTGATTCAACTGAATTCTGAAGATTCACTTCTTTATTGCACCCCGATAAGAAGAACAAAGAGAACACGGTCATCACAAAGGGCAAAATGATCACCAGCTTCTTCGACATTGAAATCTTTTCCATAATGTCTTTCCTTTCAGCTCATTTAATCTTGTTATTGTTAATTTCAGACTTTTTTGTCTGTTTATAGTATAAGAAAACCTTTCGTTGAATGCAAGTACATAATGCTATTTACGCTTTACTGAGTGGTGTAGCAGCTCCCTTTGCTCTTTTGCTGCGGGGGGCTTAATAATTTCGCTTCCCAGAACAGACATGTTTGCTCTTTTTAATGACACGAGGGATCGTTCCACTTTTTCAAAAAGGGGTAATCTTTTCTTTTGAACTAAAATTTTCACTTCATTACTTTTTTCAAAAGTCGCTTCATTAAAATTATTAATTCTTCTCAACCATATTTCATTTTTTAATGTTTCTGTTGTAAATGGCGGAGTTACTGAAGCCTCGAAGGAAATTTCATTTCTTCCCTTTTTCAAAAGACTAGAAATCCGAGAAATGAACACATTGCTGTTTCTTCCTAACGAATAAACGGGTATTCCGTTCAGAAACATTTTTTTTATTTGCATCATAAGACCGCTTGGTATAGTGTCCAACAATTCTACTTCTCTGTTTTTTGCCAACGGATTTGAAAACAAATTGGTGCGAAATATAATGTGGTCATCCGGTGAAACAGTAAGTTTATCATTGTAATATTTTTCTAGCTCGGGAATATTCTCTGTTATTGCGAAATCCTCCACAGAATCAATTGGGAGTTTGGGGGCCAACTCACTCACAAAATAATCGCGCATTATTAATTCTACATGAGACACCGCACGATTCTCTTCAGCAGCTTCGTCAACAAGAGTCCCTGGTACGTTACCTCCCGTGCCTGCGTCAAATAGTCCTGCCGAAGTTACACGCACGCTGTCTTTGCCGAGTCTGCGATAAAGAAAATCAAGAGCAACCTGCGCTCTTTTCTGAGCAAGCAATGAACCTTGAATTTGTTGTGCATTTCCCTCGACAGAATCAGGTAAGCCGACAACAATGAAATTCGCTTTCTTGTATTTACGGACGATCGAGCAAATTTTGTCAAAAGCTTCAAATGCATCATTTTGTAGCGAAATTTTCCCTGCCTCAAACATCGGTAACCCGATCTTAAAAATAGTTTCCTGATAGGGTGAGCCTTGGAGATACGTTGTCGTCCAAAGCTTATCAAGATGAGTTACAAGACTGTCCGCATTCATGATTTCCAGATAAGAATAACTTCGTGCAGGAATTTTTTCCAGCTTAAAATAACGAACCTGCACTCGATAGTGGAGCTCACCTTCAAATGGAGATACGCCGCGGCCCAGGTTCCAACGTAAGAATTCTCCGTCAATTATTGGCTCAACACTTTGTCCATTGAATGTAGCAGAGCCTTTTATGTAATCGAAACCTGCAGGCAGCGAATCAACAACTGTAATGCGCTGAATCCATGCCGGCCCGCTGTAATTAAACTGAAGGACATATTCCGCCACATTCTTTTGCCACGCTACGCCTGCTCCGCTTCGAACAAGAATTTCTTTGGGAGTTTCAACTTTTCGTGCTGCAAGACGGATTGTCTGAGCAGCCGATTGCGTCAAACTGTCCTGAAATGTCCGCTTAACGTAAAAATTCGCCCGCGCTATGCCGCCTTCAGTGAGTGTTACAAATCTTGACGAAGCATCTCCTGCAAAACTATGTTTCCCTAAAGTAAGCTCAGTGCCCTTCGGAAGGGTTCGTTCATTCACACGTAAAACATGTTCTCCGGGTTTAACATTGGGAAGAGAATATTTCCCATTATCACCGGTCGTGATACGAGTACCGTCTTCCATCCAAATTTCAACATTCTTAACACCGTCTTCTCCGTCGCTTTGATACGCATTTCGATCGTCATCATAAAATATTTTACCGAAAATAATGCCGCGGTCGGTAAAAACTCCCGGCTTCACCGCCACCTGCCATTGCGAGGATGCTGAATACAACGGAGCACCATCTATTGTTGTGGCAACAGCAATTGCACTGTTCATGCCGTCGCTCTCAAGAGCGTCGGCGCCAAGAACAAGCTGATAGATTAGCGTGGCTGGAGTGCCTTTTGCCAGTGAAGACGAAATTGTCCATGAAAGAGTTCGATTTTGCTTCACAGGTTCAAGTGCTATGCCATTGTAATGGCCGGAACCTTTGTAATATGTAAATGCGTACGGAAGTTGATCAATGATTTGAAGGTGATACAGGCTATCCGGACTATTATTGGTGATAGTTATTTGATACGTTACAACGTCACCGATTTCTGCCGTCCGTTTGTTCCCTGTTTTATTGATAACAAGATATGTTGCAAGCTGAGAGTTCGATACAGTTGTGATAGTCTTTTTTGCAGAAAAAATTTCAGCACCGTTTTGCAGCATGTATCCATTACTCTTTATCGCCACGCCTCCCGGCAAGCGTGGATCAGTGCGCAGTAAAATATGCAAGGTATCAAACATACCACTGGGAATGCTGTGAACATTCCAAGTAATAATTGAATCATGCACTGTCGCCGTGTCTTTTACACCATATTTTGATGTATCAATCTGAACAGATATTCCACTCAACGCTGCGTTAAAAATTGTATCGCGTATTATCACATTGTGCAGTGAATCCGTGCCGGTGTTACTGAACCAGAGTTTCAGCCTGACCGGGTAGCCGGCAATAACCGAATCGCTTCCGCCTTCAACAAATTGTCCAAAGGTTATATTCGGCGAAGAACGGACAATCATTGTCCGCTGGCTTGTAAGCGACGAGCTAAGCTGGTCTGATTTCATCCACGCTCTGTTTGTAAGAACTGTCCCGTCCGGTATATTCGGTACAAAACCGACTCTTACCCAAAGTGTTGTGTCGGTTTTATGCAGCATTACTGCAGAACCCCATTCCACTGCATGCGATGAAGAATCATAAGACAGCGAATCGAAAACACTTTTGGCAGCACCAAGAAAAGTAAAGTGTGCATTCAATGTATCGCGCACTGTTATGTTTGTGTGATTAACATTGCCGGTATTCGCTACGTGAATTAATAGCATATACGTGCTGTCCGCATAAACCGTATCCGGGACCGTCATTGTCATCGCCGCAGAAGAATCAACTTGAACAAGAATATTTGCATTGATTGTAAAGATACCGTGCCCTGAAAGCGCTATCGTGTCACAGCCGGCATATTGCGGATATTTTGCGGAGTCGACCCAAATTTTATATACTGCAGGCTGTAAATTCTCAAAAAGGTACCGTCCATTTTTATCCGTGATGCTTTTCTGCACGTTGAATGTAAGAGTGCTTGCACCTTTGCCGGCGCTTCCCTGTGCAGATAATAAACCTAACGAATCAAGAAATAATGGAATTCCCGAAATAGGTGCGGGGGAATTTGTACCGAGATATTGTAATCTGCCTTCAATGCTGCTTAAAGCTTTGACCGCGGGTTTAGGTTGTGTTCCCTGTGTGAATATTGTAGACCATGTTACAGGCTCGCCAAAATTATCGAGCGCAGTAATCTTTGCAATAAAATACTTTGCTGTAAAATCGTGTTTTAAGGCAACAAAATACAATCCCTGATCATCGCTTGTATCAATGCCGACATAATGTACCGTGTCGTAATCACTATATACTCGTACGATCGCACCCACGACCGGTATAACACTATTCCCTGTTATTTCCTTGACAAAGCCCGTGATTGCGTTCGGATACATAATAATATCTATGCCGGCACTAGCTGTACCGAATTGCGGCACACCTGCCGTTACTGTGACATTTGCTGTCCGAACATCATTTGCAACATCTGCAGAATGAAGAAATGCCGATGCCGATCCGTTCATTGTAAATACCGTAAACGAAGAAGTATCATTCGAAAATGTTCCGAGCGTTGTCGTAAAAACAACAGGAACGCCGTCAGGAATCGGTGAACCCAGCGAGTCTGAAAGCGAAGCAGAAATTTTTGTGCTGTCCTGATTGACTTGTCCAAAAATATATTGTTCAGAGGCGTGTAATGTTATTGTTGCCGGTCTGACAGAAACAATTGGCGTCAGCGTTTCCTGTATTGACGGCTCTGTAATGTTGGAAGCAGATAACGATGCGATATTCCTTAACTCGCTCGTTCCAAGATTTGGAAACGCTCGTGCTGTCAAGAAAAATGTCCGTTGCGAAGAAGAAGGAAGCGTCCCTAGATTCCAGCGCATCGCATTTCCACCGTCAAAAACAACATGCGGAAAAGGAGAAACTTGAACGACAGTTCCTGTTGTGCCTAATGTATCAGTCAATACGCCGCTAAGAGCGTTGCTGTTTCCGGTATTTTTAACAATAATCTGATAATCAATTGTTCTGCCAGAGCCGACAACTGACAAGCTGGGAACGACTGAAACTTCGAGCCGCGCAAATGAACCTACAGTCAAATGCTGAGAAATTGTTTGTGAATAATCATGCCACGAAAGAGTACCGACAGAAACAAGAAATGTGCCTGCAGGAAAACCCGAGGGGATGACAACTCTAAAGAACACAGAACCTGAACTTGACGGGACGAAATGAAAACGCCTCCATGTCACAGTGTCGCCATGAACAACTCCACTGCCGGAAGCGTTCAGCAGATGCAGCCGTGAATCTGAAATCGTGTTTTGAATTGTCAGTGTATCGGCTGTAACACTGCCTGTGTTTTTAAATTTCAACCATATCTGAACTGTATCCCCCGCAATTACATTCGAATCTGGAAGCGAATAGGAGAAATCGAAATTTGGTTGATTTGAAGTCGAAGTGACAGAAATTGTAACGCTGTTTGAGGTTTTTGTCCGACGAAGTGAACCATCGCCAAAAGTAACGTTCATGCTGTCCGGGATTATAGTTCCGTTAAGAATTCCCTGAACAAGATTTACCGTAACACTCACTGTTACCGAAGCGCCTGGTGCAATAGAGGACAAATTCCACAAAACAGAATCAGTACCTGAACGAATGCCGCCAGCAGTTGCACTGAGAAAAGAAAATCGCTGATCCAACTTTTGGCTCACAACAACATTTGTTGCAGAATCTGATCCAGTATTAGTGAATGAAAGTGTATAGGTTACCGGACCCGGTACAGTGGGCGAAGGATTATTAACTGATAAAGCATTTTGAAGGTGAATAATCGGAGACCTGACAGTTGAATTTAATAACGATACAACTTTTTTTGCAGCGTCAAAATTTGAAGTTGCCGTTAACGATGTTTGATCGCTCTGATTGTTTAACGCTTCGTCATCCGGAATACTAACACGCACAAAAATGCCCATAGAGGAATCTTCTGCAAGTGCACCGGAAGTCGTCAATCGCCCGGCGAGCGTATCGCCGGCAGTTAGTGATCCGCTGCCGTCAACATCTTTAAACACAGCAATTTCCTTCCCCGAACTGCTTGCGGCATTAAAAGAAAAGTTATCTGAGCCGTTTCCCGAATTAACAAGTGTGAGAGGAAAAATTGTAAAATTCCCTAAATGCGCTGTGGTGCTCAACGAGCCTGGCGTGAGGTTTACAGCAGCAACTTGTTTAACAACCAGTTGCACCTCCTTGGACACTGTAAACCGAACGCCCTTATCGGACGTGTAGGTAACGACCACTTCCGATTTGATTACAGTCCCGGCCGGTGTCCCGGCTGCATACAAACTACTTGCCGTCGTAATTGCCATAACGAAAATTTTCAAAAGCACGCTGAACGAAAATCTTTGCATTGCTTTTGGTGCCAGACCGAATTTCACAATTTCACCTTTGTCACTCACACTGTGTATTCTTATCGAACAATAGCCCGCATTGAAACACTTCCACCTTCGCCGGGAAGAATTGTTTTAGTAACTTTCCAGCGAACAAGCGTCGCTTCGCCTAATTGGTTTCCAACGGCTGCTTTTCGATCGATGGAAATTTCCGTGTTAGCGCCTTCAGCAGAACCTTCGAGATATGTGACGCCATCCGGAATTGGATTTGTAATTTCGGCATTTGTTGCGGTGCCGTTTCCGATATTCATGTACGAAATAGTAAATGTAATTGTGTCTCCCGGTGTTGTCGTCGCAGAACTCGTACGATTGAAGATCACTACTTCCGGTGTGGATTCTTTTTTTGTCACGCGATTAACAATGTGATTTGCTTGGGCAATTGATTTTCCCGCATCATTCACCGTGGAACCACTTACATCGAACACAAACAAATTAGACCAATCTGTCGTGGAAAGAGAGGCGTTTGAGATTTCAAGCGAGACGTCCTGAAGTAATTCCTTTTTCTGGCGCTTGCTCACGGTAATCCTTGCCGGCTCAGCAGCAGTAATTACAATAGCAGGATAACCTGACTCACCTTTCACAATTCGGTTTGATATTATTCCAGACGTTCCAAGTTTTTCAGCAGCGCCATTTGTTTTCATCTTCAGTGTTGCATTGACTTTCGCGGCTTTGGCGCCTTTAATTTTGAAAGACACAACAAGCATTTTTCCTAATGGCATTCCATCGTCCGCTTTCATAACGGACTCAATTAACAAATCGAATTTATTTCCACCATTTCCTACGTTGTATGTTGTTTGGGTTCCACCCTCAACTGCAACAGTCTTGCCATTAGTAAGTTCATTCGCTGAAACGGTTGCAAGAGTTTTTTTGGTCGCAGCGTCTTTCAATTCAAGCACTGCGCCGGAATACCAAAACCCGAACGGTTTCTCCCCTTTTTCCGGCTTGACAGACGTAGCCTGAATAAAACCGAACTGGGCGCCTTCCTTAGCCGGCTCAGTCATGACGCCGATGGTATAGTTTCCCATAGCGAGATTTGATTTCTGCGCGAAGGAAACATTCAGAAAACATAAAAAAGCAATCACTGCTGCTGCACTTAAAAACTTTTTCATCAGTGTAACTCCTTTTTATAAAATGGTTGTGAATTTTTATTGATATAATTATTGTTAATTAACGACTGTTCTAAAATGAATGATATGTTCATGTGAAACTCCCGGCTGCATAATCCCGAAGTTCACTGTAATTGTTCCGCTGCTGACCGTGACTTCATCGGCGTCGGAAGCATTTGTTTTTACAACACCATCCACTTGAACTCCCATTCCCGCACCATAGCCATCTGGCGCAAACGTTGTGTTATTCGGTGACGCGTTTGTCAGGATAACCGATGTTGCATTTGCTGTTCCAGTATTGATTACTGTAATGGTGTACGTTAACGTGTCGCCCGGCGCCGGATGCTGTTTATCAACCATGTTTGTCATTGTGATGTTTGGAGAATTGGTCAATACAATTGATGCCGAAACGTTTTCCGAATTTCCACTGCCGTAATCTATATGAGCGGAGTTGGTAATTGTTTGACTTATGCCGATAGTAGAATCAGAACATACCTCGACTGTACGCGACACTGAAGCACCCGATCCGAGTGCAATTGCAGGCCATACCACGGTTCCTCCAACAAGATTCGAACCGGACAGCGTTTGACCGGAGATACTGCCGGAATTGCTGATTGTTCCGACTTGAAGGAAATGAGCATCCAACGTATCGGAAAGGTTTGCAGTTTTATCGGCAATATATGGATTTTGTACCGTAATTGTACACGTTAACGTGTCACCTGCATTAGCAACGCCGCCGTTATTATCGGTAATTGATTTGGAAGAAGTGCTGGCGCCAATTGCACACGATCCAAAAGAAGAAATATTGCTGACTTCAACATAATTATTTGATGAAGTCGTGTCGTGCGCCGTGTAACCTAAATTTGACCAACCGCTTGAATACCGCCATAACGTCAAATAATATTTATTGAGGCTGTCGGTTTCGCTGTCGAGATAATGCAAACGCATTGTTGCTGTAAATGAACCTCCGGTATTCGATAACGTAACAGACCGATTGACTGCCACCATTGTTGGATTCGCCGGCGGAGTCTGTGCAACTGTCATCGTGACGGAACTTGGCGTTGTCCCGGAAGTGAATGTAATTAAAGAATTCGGACCTTCAAATGAATACGGCGTTGAAAGCGCAAAACTGTGTGTATGGGTTATTGTCCCCAAAATAATTCCGTTGCCTGTGCGAGTGCCGGTAATTGTCACGGCATTAGAGCCCGTTTGCATTATTCCCTGACTCACATTCAGCGTAGACACACTAATATTATTATTCAAATCAACAGCTGTGCTTGCACTTGTTTTGTTCACGGCAAGCCCATAGAACGTCGAAGCGCCAGTGATATTTGACGCGGAGCTTCCGGCAAAAACAATTGTAGAATAAGATGGAGTGAATGTTCCGTTACTGATAAAATCGCCGTAGAGCGAATCGGTGTATGTGCTGCCGTCAAATGTCGCTCCAGAATTAATCGTTAAGGTGCCGTCAATCTTCAAATTTCCACCGGCAGATTTAGCATTTGAACCGCCGTCCGTCAGAGTAAGATTTCCGTATGTCATTGAAGAAGAAATCGTTTGTACGGCGGAGCTTGAATATTCTATTGTACTTGTTGGATCAATTTGTGTCGGCACCTTGCTGTAATTCGTTATAAACTCCGCGCCGCGGACAAGCAGTGTTGTTCCTGCGGCAAGTGTAAAATTCGTTGTGATGGTATGACCGTACGACGAAGGATCAAACGTTCCGCTTGTCAGGACAAAATTAGTCGGCGTCAAAATTCCTGCTGCTGTTGCCGTGCCGGCAACGGCAACTTCGAGCGTATCAAAATTCGAAACACCAATTTGCGGCGATGCACCAATAAACTTTGCTCTCCCAGCCGCGTTAAAGGTACCGCCATTCTTTATCCATACAACACTGCCTGTTCCGGTAACAAAGATAGTCCGCCCGTTGTCGCTGAGCGTTCCGGAATTCATCACAAAGCTGTTCGTCGTCAAATCTTGTCCCGCGGTTGATGACAACGATGTCGCAGCGGAACTGGAATAGGTAAATGTTCCTGCCACACTCAGCAATGTATTGATTGTTTTTGCGCCATTACCGGCAAGTGTCAAATTTCCGTAGCTCAAATTGCTGATAGTCTGCGCGCCGCCGGAATATTGTACTGTGCTCGATTGATGCAGCGTTGTTGTACCAAAACCGGAAGGAAATCCGCTCGTACCAGTTAATTGAAAAACGGCCGCACTGTCCACAAGAAAAGATTTGCCGGCGTTCCCGGCTATGGCGAAACCGCCGTTTGAAAACACACCCGATTGAACTTCAATATTTCCTGTCACGTTGGTTGTCGTAACCGCCGCGCCAATCGTTGCGCCACTGACACTGGAATTATTAAACACGACATTAGCATACGTGAAATTTGTCACATTTACAATCTGATTAATCGTCGAACTGTTGAAATTAATTGTGCTGTTTGTGCCCGTATTTAATGTGCCTGTAGTATTGCGAGTGAGATTGCCCGCCAGATTCAATGTTGCTGCGCCGGAGCTCATATCCAATACTGCGGCAGTTGCCGACGAAGCAGTGAATGTAATGTCTCCGTCAACAGTAAGAGTTCCTGTCGTATCAATAAGTTTGGCAATACGTGATGTAGAACTTCCTTGCGAAAGCGTTATGCCGCCGCCGCCGACATTGAGATTGTAGCTTCCCATATTAAATGTCGTAGTACCGTTTGCCACTGTAGAACCGGTGATCTTCAGCTGATAGACAGTTCTGTTTCCATCAAGAGTAACCGTAAGATTATTATTGATTGTTGCGATATCCGTCGGTCCGGGGTAACCGGAGCCTTCCACATTATTCCCCGGATTTCCCCAGGTCGCTCCAACGCTCCAGTTTCCGGAAGCACTTGATGTAAATCCCGCCGCCGGCTGATTCGCAAGCGTCCAATTTGTTCCTAACGATGTGAAGCCAGATTGTTCAAACCATTTATTGACGAGATCATAATTTGCTTTGCCTTGATTTGAATACACCCCGCTGATCTTTTCCCACACAGTCAAGCTCGACGCTGTATTCCCGTTTAATTCCACATCAAGATAATGCAAGCGCACCGTCACTGAGTATCCCGACCCGCCGCTTTCCGTCATCGAATATTCCCGCAATACGGCGTCAGTTTTCGCACTCGGAGCCTGGCCGATGGTAATGCCTACGGTGAGTGACGTTGGTGGTGTACCGGAAGCAAAAGTTATTGTTGTATATTGATTGCCAAAGCTGTACGAAACTCCTGTTAGCATTGTTGTTCGATTCACATTTCCGGAAACATCGCCTGTGCCCGATGTCGTTGCACTTGAATCCATCCACAGTGTATTTGCGCCCATTGAAAGTGTGCCGTTTAATGTCAGCACACCGCGAATATTGATACTTGTATTTCCGGTTACAGTCCCGCTTCCAACAGTCACATTGTTCAGTGTGTCAGTGCCGCTGATAGTAAATGAGGAGCCGTCGTTCATGGTAACGGTGCCGGTCGGATTAAACGATGCGCCGGATGCAACATTCATTATTCCCGAAACACTGAAACTGCCCGACGAAGTCACCGGGCTTCCCGATGCGCAGGTTAAATTATAAAACGTCAGCGAGCCGGAATTCTGAATTAATGAACCACCATTCATTGTTATAGTGCCGCCGCTCGCCGTTAAGTTTCCGCTTGCAGCAACAATAATCGAGGTATCAATCGAAAAATTTGATGAAGTTGTTACTGTTCCTGAATCAAGCAATGTAGCAAATTTCAAAACACCCGCATTGATAATTGTTGAAGTGCCAATCATCGTAATTACTCCACTCGCAGGACTCAAATTCCCAGACGCTCCGACATTAAGAGTTCCGTTCACTCTAAAACTCGTATTCGACGTTACCGACCCAGCAATTGACAAAGTTGTAAACGTCAAAATTCCTGCGTTTGAAATTGTGGAACCGCCGTTCATTGTCAGCGTTCCCGCCGGAGCAAATACAGCTCCGGAATATTCCTGAAGTGTTCCATTCACTCCAAAACTCGCCGCGGAAGTAACCGTTGCATTGCTGTCAATTGTGAGGTTGGTAAAATCCAATGTTCCGCCCGACACAACAATTGAACCTCCATTCTTCATCGTTATGGTGCCGCCCGGATTATTGAAAGTGCCGGCTACTGTAAACGTGCCGCTGACACTTGCTGTAGATGTACCGCTCACTGTCCCACTGATTTTCAAATTTGAATAGACAAACGTTCCGGCAACTGTTGCAGAAGAATTTGTATAGTCAACTGTTGAACCTGAAGCAATACTTGTCGGTGCGAGAGAATAATTTCCGGCAAATGTTGAAGTGTTGACTTTCAAAATTGTTCCGGAAGAAAGTGAAAAAGCAGATGAGATCGTCATCAAATTATTCCCCGGATCGAATGTACCCGATTGCAGCGCAAAATTTGTTGCCGTAAGATTTCCTGATGCCGTCGCCGTATTCCCCAGTCCGACGTTAATTTGCAATGTGCCAAAATTCGAAGTGCTAATCTGCGGCGAGGTGCCGGTAAACGCAACGGTTCCTGTCGTCGAAAATGTGCCGCCCGTTTTCTGCCATACTCCCGCACCGGAACCAGTCACAGTGATTGTCCGTCCGTTGTCTGAAAATGTACCGGAACTCAATGCAAATTGCGAGCAGGTTAAGTTTTCCCCCGGCGTTGGCGGCAAAGAGGTCGAGCCGCTGCTTGAATAAGTGAATGTTCCGCTCACAACAAGTCCTGCCGAAATCGTTTTGCCGCCGGTGCCGCTCAGTGTAAGATTTCCAAAAGACAAACTATCAACCACTTGGGTGCCGCCCGAATAATTCACCACGCTTGTTGATCCCAGGAGCGGCACAAAGCCAGTTGGAAAACTCGTGGTTCCGACAAGATATAATGATGTTCCGTTTGCAACCTGAAATGTATCCGACACATTTCCAGAAATCGAATAGCCGCCGTTACTGAATAATCCTGATTGAATGCGGATATTTCCCGTAACATTGCTCGTCGTGATATTTGCGTTCGTTGTTACTCCGCTTCCGCTCGTGTTGTTGATATAGACGTTTGCAAATGCAAAGCTTGAAACATTCAGCGTCTGGCCGCCTGCCGTTCCTATGAAATTAACAATACCGGATATTCCCGGAGTAAATGTACCTGCGCTGCTTTTTGTCATCGAGCCGGTCAACGAAAGTGTACTGTTTGCGCTTAAGCTCATATCAAGCACTGCCCGCACAGCAGAAGACGAACTGAATGTGACATTGCCGTTCACGCTCAGCGTGCCGCCGCTTATGGTAACCTGTGCAATTCGCGCGTCTGTCGTTCCTCCGGCAATCTGCACGCCTCCAGTTCCTACGCTGAGAGCGTACGAGCCAATCGCAAGCGTTGAAGTTCCATCTACTGAATGACCGTACACGTACAGCTTTGTGCACGATTGATCTGCCGTCAGCGTCACGATAACGTTGTTGCTGATGTTTGCAATATCGTTCACGCCCGGATAGCCCGATCCTTCGACATCATTGCCGCTGTTGCCCCACGTCGCTCCGCTGTTCCAATTTCCCGAAATTGCGGCGTTAAATCCCAATGGACTTTGTTTACTCAATGTCCATGTACCGACAATAGAAGTAATAGAAGCTTTCGATACCCAATTATTTACAAGATCGTTGGTTGTTTTCCGCTGATCAAGATATGGATTCACGCCCACTTGTTGCCAGAGCGAAAGAGTCGAAGGGTCGTTGCCGTTCAGTTCTCCTGATAGGAACCGCAATTGTGCTGTCGCTGAATACGAACCGCCGCCGGTTGTGGTAATTGTATAATAGCGAAGAATTGCTTCCGGTTTTTCCGGCGGCGCCGAACCGGTGGTAATATTCATTGTGATCGAAACAGGAAGCGTGCCCGAAGCAAAATTGATTGTTGTGAATTGACTTCCAAAACTGTAGGCGACGCCTGTTGACAATGTGCCGCTGCGCCGGACGTTACCAGTGACATCTCCCGTTCCGCTGATTGTTCCTGTCGTCCCTTGATCAAGTGTGTACGAGCCCATCACAAGATTGCCATTCAGTGCCAGCACTCCGGAGACGGTAAAACTATTACTTGCTGTTAC
>JAJYOK010000036.1 GCA_021796215.1 Bacteroidota bacterium | reverse complement strand
CCGAAAGCCAGTTGAAGAAAAATCCGTCGCGCGCAGCGGCAAATGGCAGGCGCGAATAGCTCATCATCAATGCATAGATGGAGCCGTACGCCGTGACCGCGACCAGCAGCGTCATCACCGAAGCGGATGTTGTGCCGTAATATTTTTCGACAATATCTGAAACGATATGTTTCGATGCAGCGATTTCCTGCCACGGCATTACGCCGAGGATCATCAGATTCATCAGCGCGTATAATCCGGTGACGATGACAATGGACCACAAAATTGCGCGTGGAAAAACGTAGCCGGGATTTTTCACCTCCTCTTCCACGTAGCAGATGTTGTAATATCCCATCAGATCATACATTGCGATCAGCGTTGCGCCGCCCATTCCGAAAATAAATCCCCATGAAAAGGAAAACCATCCGCGTGGAAACGCAAATGCATTCTCGGGATGAAAATGCAGCACGCCGATGACAATGGTCGCGCAGACGGTGATGAGCATGATGATCCATAGAATTATTGTGACGGCGCCGACGAATTTCACACGGTTGTAATGAAGAATAATGGTAAGAATGCCGACGCCGAATGCGAACATCCGAAAATGCATCAGCGTTAATCCCGGTGCAAGAAAGGAGAGGTAGTCCATCATTCCCACAATGCCGGAAGCAATTTCGAACGGACCGCTCAGCAAAAATGTCCAGATGAAAAGGAAGGCGAACATTTTGCCGAAAAGTTTTTTGTAGGCTTCGCGCAAATAAATGTACGTCCCGCCTTCGCCGGGGAGGGACGTGCTTAATTCAGCCCATACTTGTCCGTCTGAAATGGCGATGAGCGCGCCCGCAATCCAGCCGAGCATCGCCTGCGGCCCGCCCATTGCAGAAACAATGAGCGGGATTGTAATAAATGGCCCGATGCCGACCATCGTCGCCATGTTCGACGCTGTTGCGTGAAGCAGGCCGAGACTTCGGGAGAGATGTTTTTCTTCCTGCGGCACAGAATGCGTTGTTTTATTTTCCCATCTTGTCGAGAATTTTTTCCATCTCGTCCATGATGCGGTTCATCTTTTGCATCGTCAGGTCGAATGGCTGCGTCGTGGTCATATCCACACCGGCTTTCTTCAGCAGATTGATCGGATAATCGGAACCGCCGGCTGAAAGAAATTCGAGATACCGTTTCGTTTCTGCCTTGTCGCCAGCCATCACTTTTTCAGACAACGCAGTGGAAGCGGTGAACGACGTTGCATATTGATAGACATAAAAATTGTAGTAGAAATGAGGGATGTACGCCCATTCCGCTTTCACGGCATCGTCAACAATACAAATGCCCTGATCGCTGCCGTAATATTTCTTGACGATTTCATCGTACAGCTTGTCAAGCGCATCGCCGGTCAATGCCTGGCCTTTCTCAGCCATTTCATGAATGCGAAGCTCGAATTCCGCGAACTGCGTTTGACGGAAGAGCGTGCCTTTAATGCCTTCAAGATAATTTCCGAGGAGCGAGAGGCGCACTTTGTCGTCTTTGATATTTTTCAGCATGTAATCAATCAGCAGCGCTTCGTTGAACGTTGACGCAACTTCGGCGACAAAGATCGGATAATCTGCCGTCGGGTACGGCTGGGTTTTGTTGGAAAGATAGCTTTGCATTGTGTGGCCGAGTTCATGTGCAACGGTGCTCACGTCATCATACTTTCCGTTGTAGTTGATGAGCATGTACGGATGAACGTCGTACACCGAGCCGTTGGAATATGCACCGGAACGTTTGCCGTCATTCGGATACATATCAATCCAGCGGTCTTTGAACGCTTCCTGAATCACGTTCACGTAATCTTTTCCGAGCGGCGCGAGCGCGGCAAGAATATTTTTCTCCGCTTCGTCCACCGAATACTTCAAGTCAACGCCTTTTACCAGCGGCGCATAAAGATCGTAGTAGTGAAGGGTATCCACGCCGAGAATGCGTTTGCGCAATTCAAGATAGCGATGAAATGTCGGAAGATTTTTGTTCACGCCGTCAACCAAACTGTAATAGACCTGCACGGGAATGTTGTTTGCATCGAGTGCGCCTTCCAAACATGAATTGTATTTCCGCGCTTTCATGTAAAACATATCTTTTTTCACTTCGGCAGAAAGCGAGCTGCCGAACGTTGCGCGGTACCGCTCCAGCGCGCCGAAGAATGCATCGAACACTTTTTTGCGGTCGTCGCGGTTCGGCACGGCTCGGTACAGTGCAAAACCGGCGGCATCGAGCTTCACTGTTTTTCCATCGCTCAACGTTACTTCGGGATAGGGAAAATCGGCGTTGGAGAAAATTCCGTAAATATTATCCGGCGCATCTGCCATCAAACTTGCATCGGCAATAATTTTTTCTTCACCTGCTGTGCCGGTGTGTGCCTGGCGGCGAAGAATGTCGTCGAGGTAATGGCGGTAAATTTCCAATCCCTTTTCCTTCTTCACGAAATCGTCAATCGCCGCCTTGTTCATCTTCAGAATTTCCGGTTCGATGAACGATGCCGCAGCGCTAAATGTTGAACCGAGCTGGCTCATTTCCTGTTTCATCGCCTGATATTTTGAAACGCGTGTATCCTGATCGGAGATCATGCTCGCGTAACTGTACAAACGCGAAAATGTTTTGTTCAAATTACTAAGCATGTCGAGGCATTTGAAAAGCTGCTGCGGCGACTGGCTGAGCGTTCCTTTGAATTGTTCGATGGAAGGAATTTGTGCCTTAAGTTCTTCCTGTGCCTTTTGCCACGCGTCATCCGTGGGATAAATTTCGGTGAGATTCCATTTATATTGATCGGGAATTTTGCTCCGGTCGCGTTCCTGCGCAAACGCATTGTTTCCGGTTGAAAACCCCATCGGGGCAATGGCGAGGCTGAGAAACGGCAATGCAATCTTTGCAAGCGGGTGCATAGGGTCACCTTTCATTGAGTAGTCCATAGGCTGTGGTAGTGAGTCGTAACTGAAATCGTTAATGGTTTGCAATGTACGGGATGGAAATGAAAGCGGCAAGCAGAAATGTCTGACATTTTTTTTGCTGTCAGACATTTTCTTGAGAACAAAACACAGATGTCAGACGGTTGGAAAGCTTCGTCAGACATCAACTAAACTTTACTCTTTCTTTCAAAAAAAGTATCTTACCACATAATTAAAATAGCTTGCCACTATTTTTTTTGAGGAGGATATATGGAAGTTGGAGATTTTTTCGCCGTTCTTTTCCGCTGGGCTCACATTGTTGCAGGATTGCTTTTCCTCGGGCTGGGCTGGTGGTTCAATCTTATGTTCATTCCGTTCAGTTTGTCAGCCGATGCCGAAACGAGAAAGAATACGATGCTGGGACTTGTCCCGCGTGTGCTGTTCTGGTTTCGCTGGTCGGCAATTTATACGATGGTGCTGGGACTCATACTTTTGATTTTTGTTTTTTACGTTGGCGGGCAGACGATTGAAGGACAGGATGCGTGGACAGCCGGCAGTTACATTATGGTCGCAGTTGTCTTCCTGCTCTACAGAGTTTACGTTCTGCTTGCGAACGGCCCGCTTGGAAAGAATAATCTTGCTTTTGCCGCAGTTAGTTTTGTCATCCTTGCCGCACTTGTGTACTGCATGATCGAAGTCGGAAATTTCAGTTACCGCGGGTATGTGATTCACGCGGGCGTGCTTTTCGGAATTATCATGATCGGCAACGCGTTTGAAACGATTGTGCCGGCGCAGAAAAAAATATTGGACGCGCTGAAAGCCGGAACAGTGCCTGACGCGCAGCTTATTGCAAAAGTGTCGCAGCGCGGCATACACAACATGTATCTTTCCGTTCCGCTTTTGTGGACAATGATTGAAGCTCACACGGCAGTTCCTGCCGCAAACAACTGGCTTTATCTTATGGCGGCAATTCTCATCGGCTGGCTTGCGGTGTACTTTGCAGTGAAAAAAGCGCAGAAGGTGAAGGGGTGGTAAAGAAGAAATATGTTCTGTTATCTTTTGAAATGTGGGGTGGAGCGTCGCTCCGTCCTACGGTGAGCCATATAGAAGAAATCAGATGCTCATCAGTTATCGCTGCCGAAAAGGCGGAAGCTCAGCCCCGCCAACCCGGAATACACAGTTGATGGGATTTCAAAATCTTCCCTTCGTGAATAGAAAGATGTAGAAATATGTGACTCTTTGTTCAAAGTAATTCTTGCTCCAATTATTGCGTCCATGAAATCAAAAACGGGGAAGTAGAATGTTGCTCCACCGTGGTAAATCGCCAGTTCGTTTGAAACAGTATAAAGTTCAGTTTTCGTCAGTTTGTACTTATCCCATTCGTATCCGTATCCCAACAGTAATTCTATTTCAGTTTTCCCCAAGAGTTTCCGCCAGCAAACACCTCCAATATAGTTTGAGCTTCTGAACGAAAGATCGAGCAAGATGTTTCCTGTTTCAAACTTTACAAACCGATTATTGGTCTCGATGAATAAGCCGAAACCTTTTCCAATGAAAGGATAAGAAACATTAACTTCATACTCATATTGTCCGTTTATGACGTAGGGTCCATAAAAAGAATTATAGATATAGGATTTGTTCGCCCCTGCTCCACCAAAACCAACACTTGCTTTCAGTGTTTGACAACTCGACTGATAATACAATGCTGTCAGAAAACAGAAAACGATGATTGTCTTTCGCATTATTGAGCTCGATAGTTGAGGTTATAGAATGGAATGTACGTCAGCGCGATTGCCTGTTTTTCGTTGCGCTGTGGCAGAAATCTACATAATACTGATTTTAAGCGCAACAATAATAATAATATTTCACATAACTGTTTACTGCTTACTGTCTACCGAATCCTTCCTTGCATTTTAATTTTCCTTCCGATAAATTTGTATCGTGTCCAGCAGTAATGTCGCTCATTTTCAGAGACACACTTCTCAATCATCGTGTAAGGAATCCAGCCTATGCAAGATGCATTCTTAATAGACAGACTTCAATTCGCGTTCACCGTTTCTTTCCACTATCTTTTTCCGCAATTAACGATGGGCATGGGTTTGCTTATCGTTATTCTGAAATGGATCGCGCTTCGGAAGAACAATGAACGCTACAATACCGCCGCACGGTTTTGGGCGAAAATTTTCGCCATCAATTTTGCCGTCGGCGTCGTTACAGGCATTCCGATGGAATTTCAGTTCGGCACGAATTGGGCAAAGTTCTCCACGTTCGCCGGCGGCGTGATCGGACAAACACTCGCGATGGAAGGAGTTTTTGCTTTTTTTCTCGAATCGAGTTTCCTCGGATTGTTTTTGTTCGGAGAAAAAAAATTAGGGCGACGCGGACATTTCGCTGCCGCGTTTCTGGTTTTTCTCGGCTCGTGGATCTCCGGTTTCTTCATCGTTGCCACTGATGCATGGATGCAGCATCCGGTAGCGTACTCAATGGACGCTGCGGGAAATGTTCAGCTTCAAAGTTTTTGGGGATTGATTTTCAATCCGTGGGTCGGCTGGCAGTATGTACACACGATGGCGGGGGCGGTGGTGACGGCGTCGTTCGTGATGGCATCGGTCGGCGCGTATTATTTGCTTGCGCGACGAGAAGAAGAGTACGGAAAAATTTTCATCCGGCTTGGCGTTGTTGTCGGAATTGTTTTTTCACTCTTCATGGCGTTTCCGAGCGGCGATGCGCAGGGAAAAAATGTCGCCTACCATCAGCCGGTAACGCTTGCCGCGATGGAAGGATTGTTCCAAACGAAGGAAGGCGCCGAGCTTATTCTTATCGGTCAGCCGGATATGGATAAATTGAGAATGGATAATCCGCTCCACGTTCCGAAGCTGCTCAGTTTTCTGACATATTACCGGTGGGAAGCTGAAGTGAAGGGTCTTGATGCATTCCAGCGCGACCAATGGCCCGACAATATTCCGCTTCTCTATTATAGCTATCACATCATGGTCGGACTCGGAACGATTTTCATTGCGGTGATGGTGATTGCAGCATTGCTGCTGTGGAAGCGAAAGTTGTACGGCGCACGCTGGCTGCTCTGGATTTTGCTGCTGAGCTTTCCGTTTCCGTTCATCGCAAACACTGCCGGGTGGATGACCGCTGAACTCGGACGCCAACCGTGGCTCGTGTACGGGTTGATGCGAACTGTGGAAGGGATTTCTCCGACGGTTTCTGCCGGCAATTCTCTCTTCACATTGTTAGGATTTCTCGGAATGTATTTTGTCATCGGCGTTTTGTATCTGTTTCTGGTGATCAAGGAAATCAATCACGGTCCCGAAGCGATTTCTGTTCACCACTAAGACACGAAGGAAAAAACTACTATGGAAATTCTCTGGTTTATTATCGTAGCATTCATGCTGGCAATGTATGTCGTGCTTGATGGCTTCGACATCGGCGCGGGAATTATTCACCTGCTTGTTGCGAAAACGGATGACGAGCGGCGGCTCGTGCTGAACACCATCGGTCCGGTGTGGGACGGGAATGAAGTCTGGATTCTCGCCGCCGGCGGCACGCTGTATTTTGCTTTTCCGTTGCTGTATGCTTCAAGCTTCAGCGGATTTTATCTGCCGCTGATTATTGTTCTGTGGCTGCTCATGCTTCGCGGGCTCGGCATTGAATTCCGGCATCACGTTCACCACACATTGTGGAAATCGTTTTGGGATGTAGTGTTCAGCGGTGCGAGCATTTTGTTAGCGATATTTTTCGGCGCCGCACTCGGCAATGTTGTGCGCGGCGTGCCGCTGAATCACGAAGGATATTTTTTCGAGCCGCTGTGGACAACATTCACCATCGTTCCCGAATCGGGAATTCTCGATTGGTTCACAACAATCATGGGATTGGTTGCGCTCTTCACACTGACAACACACGGGGCGAATTATGTTGCAATGAAAACAGACGGCGAAGTGCAGTCGCGCGCACGGAGTATGGCAGCGAAATCTGCATGGGGCGTGCTGATTACGTGGGTGCTCTCGCTGATTGCCGTCACGGCAATTCGTCCGGAACTCTGGAATAATTTTTCTTCGTATGAATGGGGATATATTTTCCCACTGCTCGGCATTCTCGGCATTGTCGGAATGTTCTATTTTAATTTCCGCTCCGTCAAAAATACGGCAGACAAGAAAGAAGACGGAAAAGCATTCCTTTCATCCACATTGTTCATTGCAGGAATGCTTGCAACCACAGCGTTCGGATTATTCCCGAATGTGCTTCCCGCATCAACCGATCCGAATCTAAGCCTGACGATTTACAATGTTTCGGCGAAGCCGTACGGTTTGGGTGTGGGGCTTGCGTGGTGGATTTTGGGAATTGTTTTCGCAGCGGGATACTTCATTTTTATTTATCGCACATTCCGCGGCAAAGTCACGCTGCCAACCGAAGAAAGCGGATATTGAAGTTTTTAGAGTTTTGGGTTTCAAGTTTTGAGGGAGTTGAGCTTTACACTTGAAACCCGGAACTCAAATCTTGAACCTCGAGCTATTTCTCTTCTCAAATCTAAAAATAGAAAAATACGCTGTTAGCCAAGTTGCCACGGCATCTTAATCATCGCTCCTTTCCTCTTTTTGATAGATTATTTTGTTTGCAAAGCCATCCGGCAAAATCCTCATAATTGAGAAGAATACACCAAAAAAATGCAGGAAAACGAACGATTTGTGCTGTTCACCGCGTGGCATACACATTGTAACACCTCGAAGTGCGTTGCGGCAAGAGGGCGTTTACAGAAAAACTCTCTTTCATGAGGTGATACAAAAAATCGAACATGTCAGCCAAAAGCTGATCCGCTTGCAGCGGAAAGGAGGCGTTATGAAACGACAATTTCTCATCACACATTTTCAGTCATTTGTTTTCCTTGTATTGCCACCAGCCATTTTTTTATTTCTCGCGGTGATGGTGTTTGGATGCCAGAAGAAGCAAGATGAACAATCTGCTAAACCGACAGTCACACTTGAAAATCTTCAAACAGCACATGGACGCGAAGCGCGTCTTGCCCATACCTATAATCTGTTTGCCGATAAACTTGGCAAGGCAGGATACAAAAATGTTTCCAGGTTGTATCGTGCCGTGGGGCGTTCCGAAGAAATTCATACCGCTCTTCACGCAGCACTCTTGAAGAAAAACGGTGTCGAGCCAAAGGCGTACGAACCGACGCCGGTTGTGGTCGGAACAGTTGTGCAAACTTTCCATATGGCGCTCAGCGATGAAGGCATTGAAGTGGAATCTATGTATCCGAATCTGGCGAAGACTGCCGCGATGGAAAATTTTCTTGAAGCGGCTGAGCAATTCAATCATGACAAGAATGCCGATGCACAGCATGTCACATTGTTCAAAGATGCGCTGGACCGTGGCGGCAGCATTCCCACAGTACCCTATTTTATCTGTCCGCAGTGTGGCTTTATCATGACTTCCGACAAAACAGCGGAATGTCCGGAGTGCCATACGCCGAAAGCAAAGTTCGAGAAAATATGATACAAGATGGTTTCCATCTCTACGATGGAGACCATCTTAATCTCCTTGCCATGGACAAGCGCGGCGAACAAAAGGATGCACGCGGTACGCCAGAGGAATCGCTGAGGCATTTTTTTTCATCCCCGGCGTACGCTGTCATCGGTGTTTCGCGCAGCCGAAAGAAGATCGGCTGTGCTGTTTTTCGTGTAATGAAAGAACATGAGCTGTGCGTGTACGGCGTGCATCCATCGGGATTCGAAATTGACGGCGAACGAATGCTCACTTCTGTTTCGGAATTGGATGCGGCAGTGCAATCGGTTGTAATGGCGGTGCCGCCGGATGTTACAATGCGCGTTGTGAAGGAATGCATTCAGCACGGCATTGAAAATATCTGGTTGCAGCCGGGATCGGAATCCGACGAAGCGATCCGCATCGCAACGGCGCATGGCATTCATGTGATCTACGGCGAGTGCATTATTCTTTTTCTTGAGCCGGTGCGCTCGTTTCACGCGATTCACAAATGGATTAACCGCCTTGCCGGTGTGTATCCGGAATGGTGAATGAACACAAACGGATAGATGGATTATTGGATTGTTGGATACAAAAAGCTTCCATTTATCCATTAATCCATTTGTCCAACTTTTTCCCTGGTGTCTTTGTAACAAATAAATTGAAATCCCTCAATCGTAAAAGGATCCGCCAATGATTCGTGGAACCGTTCTTATCGCTGAAGAAATTTGTAAAGGCTGTGAGCTGTGTATCAAAGCGTGCCCGCAAGATAGCCTCGGACTTTCTGAAAAGATCAATCTGCACGGATACCGCTTTGTGCAATTAGTGCAGGACAATTGCACCGGCTGTATCAATTGCGCGCTCGTGTGTCCCGACAGCGCAATCACCGTCTATCGCCAGCCGAAATCTTCGGTGAAAAAAACTGCGCAGTCGGCTGCAGTTGCAGGATAATTTTATTCACTGCAATGATGCAAAGCCGCAATGAGATTTTAAACAATGCTTTGTGTCATAGCGTCTTTGCTGTAAAACATCGAACAAGCACAATTTTTTTTAGAAAGCGAAATTATGGAATCTTCTGTATCACCTGAAACCCGTTTAATGAAAGGCAACGAAGCTCTCGCGGAAGCGGCAATTCGCGCGGGCATTCACGCATACTTCGGGTACCCCATCACGCCGCAATCGGAAGTGCTTGAATATTTGGCGCTCGAAATGACGGGCCGTGGCGGTGTTCTGCTGCAGGCGGAAAGCGAGCTTGGCGCGATCAACATGGTGTACGGTGCGGCAGGCGCCGGTGCACGCGTGATGATCTCGTCGTCAAGCCCCGGCATCAGTTTAATGCAGGAAGGAATTTCGTATATGGCATCGGCGCAATTGCCGTGCCTTGTTGTGAATGTTTCCCGCGGCGGTCCCGGACTCGGAACAATTCAGCCGTCGCAAGGAGATTATTTTCAGGCGGTGAAAGGCGGCGGTCACGGCGATTATCATCTTCCGGTTCTTGCTCCTGCGTCGGTGCAGGAAATGGTGGACTTTGTCTTCGATGGATTTCGCCTTGCCGAAAAGTACCGCACGCCTGCGATGATTCTTGCCGACGGGGCACTCGGACAAATGATGGAAAAAGTTTCTCTTCCGCCGGCGAATTCCCTGCCGTATCCGGAAAAACCGTGGGCAACAAAGGGAAAGCCGAAATCGCGCGAGCGGAATATCATAACATCGCTTTTCATCGAGCCGGAGCGGATGGAGGGAATCAATCTTCAGCTTCAGCAAAAGTACCGCCGCATGCTGCAGGAAATCCGATACGAAACAATTGAAACTGCCGATGCGGAAATTCTTCTTGTCGCGTTCGGTTTGTCGGCGCGCATCTCGCAAAAGGCGTTGGAGCTTGCGCGTGCACGCGGCATTCGTGTCGGATTGGTGCGTCCGATTACACTTTATCCGTTTCCGACAGAAATTATTGCGGCGCTTTCGCATCGCGTGAGTTCTGTGCTTACGGTTGAAATGAATGCCGGACAAATGGTTGAAGATGTCCGCCTTGCGGTGAACGGACATTGCCCGGTGTATTTCAAAGGAAGAATGGGCGGCATGATTCCATCGCCGGAAGAAGTGCTGGCAGAAATTGAAACGATTGACGAACAAGTTGAACAAAGTGCCTAAGAAAAGAAAACGTTAGCTCGTAAGTGTGCTGATCCATTTTATCATGCCATTGTTAGAAAGGAGATCAAAATGGAAAATCAAATTGAAAACCCCGTTGGGGTTGTGAATCACAGAGAGTTATATCGTCTTCCTTGGAATTTACCCGACAATGCAATATCGTGGCTTGAGCC
>JAJYOK010000002.1 GCA_021796215.1 Bacteroidota bacterium | reverse complement strand
TCGGCACTCTGCCTTGAATGCAGTAAAGATTATCCATAATGGAATGCTCGATGGCGTCCGGCGTCATCGCTGTGCGTGTGTCGTTGTGGATGGATTGTTTCATGTCGTTGCTCCGGCGGGTTGTTGTAGAGCAAACATCTGTTCTGTGTTCAGAAACAATAGCAATGATGTATCAGAAATCTCAGAATGTAATCTCCGAGACACTGCTCAACAGTAAGGAATAGGGGGGTGAATGTCAATCAGCTACATTCTCATTTTTGTTCTTACCGCACCAACAACATCTTTTTTGTTTGAGTGAAGGTGCCGCTTTGCAAGCGATAAATGTACATTCCCGAAGCGACCGCTACTCCTGCTTGATTGTTGCCGTCCCACATAATTTCATACGCGCCTGCCTGCATTGTTCCATTGATAAGTGTCCGGACTTCACGTCCGAGAATATCGTAGATGATGAGCGTTGCTGGGTTTTTCTGTGCGAGAGAAAAGCGAATCCTTGTCTGTGGATTGAACGGGTTCGGATAGTTTTGATAAAGTATATATGTCAGCGGTGCGGTTCCTTCTTGCGGTGTGCTTGAAGGAATCATGTATTCTTTGCTGGCGGTGAATTCGTACACATCCTGCAAGGTGAATGATTTTGTTGTTCGCGCGATGAATTCTTCCCCGCCATGAATTGTAATAATTTTATCTGTCGTCTTGTAGAAGTCAATTTCCATCATTGTGTTGTTCGATTTTTTTGCGTAAGGTGGTGGTGTTAACAAAACAATCTTTTCGCCGAAATCCCATCTGCTATTTTTGTTCAAATCTACCACTAGCGTCTTCAGAGTTGTTGTGTCTGTTATGTTGGAGATATGAAACGGCGTAGGTACTTTTTGAGATAAGTTTGTATGGACAGAGAGTGAATCGCCCGGAAATTGGTATGCTCCTGTGTTTGTTGTATCAATGCGATTAAATGTAACTTTCACATCAAAAGGCGCGAAAAGGGGATAGCCGATCGTCGGTTCCTTCACATCAAAATCAACGTTTGTTGAATCACCATTGGTGAAGCCTGAAGTGCTTGAGTCCGGTTCGGTCGGATCGTTTTGAAAACTCAAACGCATTCCATCGAAGATCTTTCCGTTTGCAAGAACAGAAGCGAGCGGTTCCTGCGAGAGTTTCATCGTGTTTGTTGTCAAATCCTTTACGGAATACGCAAGGCTTCCGTTTGCCGAATCAAATGTAACCAGATAATTGTGTCCTGAAAGCTGCGTGCTGTCCACGACGCTTGGAAAGATTTTACCGGTTGCTCTTCCCGCGGAATGTGTGAACGCTGAATCTCCGACAACGTCATAGTAATTTCGGAGAAAGAATGTCCCGCTTTCTACAAAGGACGATTTGCTGTTGGCTGACGCGACAAGTTTGATCTTTGTTGCGTAATTGTTCGGAAATTGTCTGGAATCGAAATTGAACGCTCCGGTGTTCGGTTGCTCTCCGAGAAGGGAATACGTTCCGCCGTTATCGAGGCTCAAATAAATGGAAACTGTGACCGGATCGTTTTCAGGATCGCCGGCAAGCCAATTGACATGAACATTGCCAGAGATGTTTGTCGTGTCGGGAGAAACAAGCGCGATCTGCGGCGCTGCATCGCCGGGGTTGTTCACCGTGAAAAAGCCGGTTGAATCGTAGCCGACGTGCGCCAATTTTCTATTGATGATATGAAGCTTGTAGAAAACACCGTCCGGTATATTGAGCGTGTTCCAGGAATATGTTCCGGCGTTTGAAATTCCTTTTGCAATCAAATGCCATTGCTGATCGTACGTGTTGCTGTAATACAATACGATTGTTGTGTCGCCGTCAAGTGATTTCGCTGTCCAGTGGACGTCAATCGTTCCATTGACAGTTTGATTGCCCGTTGGAGAAGTGAAAGCGACAGCCAAAGTTGTGTCACTTGTAAAAAGACGCTCGTATTCAAGAAGAGCTATGTCGGCTTTTGAAAGCAAACTTTCAAAGTTATCCGCCAAGACAAAAGCGGTGTTGTAAGAAACGGTTTTGCCGGTGTCGAGTTTAAAATATCCAGAGCCTGTAAGAATGACGAAGTCTTGTATAGAATTTAAAAGTTCAGTCGAGTACGTTCCGGGGGTCATATCATCCCACATAAGCGCATCGTTTTTGGGTCTGAAATTTCCACCATAAGGAGCCGGCCAAAAGCTTGTCATTCCAAGTAAATGCTCATCATTTGAATCGAGCGGAGATTCAATTGTCATTGAGCTAAAATAGCCGGGAGTAATTCCGGGAATATCTCCTCGACCATCACTGTCCCAGTTGTAATCGAGGTTTCGCGTGCTGTCGAATGAAGCTAAATCGTCGGAATAATCGTTCGCGCCTCCAATGTGCGGATCAAAGAAAAGCCCGGCGACAGCTTTCGTGAGATTTTTTTCGCTGACATTTTTGAAATCGGCATTAAAGAAAAGAACATCGGCGAGATTTGGATTACGGAATTGATAGGTTCTCACTTCAGCCTGAATACCGAGACCGCGTCGCGATGTATCGCTCGGTGAAGGATAATAAGGGAATTCTGCTTTCGTTGCATCGTCCATTCCGTAAACAGTTTCGAGGTCGGCAATAGGTGCACCGTTTTTGTATTTTCCGTGCCATGATGTCCACGACGCATCCCATGTTGCGGGATCATCACTCCGCGCAATGTCAGGTTGATTCGGATTCGAATATCCTGCAATCGGGAGCCAGCCCCATTTTGTTCCATCGGGTCCGTATTCTCCGTCAGATGATAACCAGAATCCTTCCGAGACGATGTGATAGGTGTTTCCATTTTCTTTCACTTCGGCGCCAAAGAGCAACCCTGTTTCGTATGCATATCCCAATCCTTTCCAAACAAAATCTTCGATGTCTGGCGTTAACCCGCCCCTGCTAATCGAACCGTAGTTGTACTCAATAGTTGTGATATTGTTAGTTTTTAGAATGGTACTTTGTATAAGTTGTGCTGAGCCGAGAGTGCGTAGCGGTGGTGACGTGTGCTTTGCAGGTTGGGAATGAAGAGGACGGAATAGCAGCAAACAGATTGCAAATACACCGAAGAAACGTTGAGGAAGCATGATCCCTCCGCAGAAGAATTGTTTTCTATGTTGGGCGCCGCAACTCGTTTGAAGAGTATGACTGTTAGCGGCTGTGAAGAATGTACAAATCGGAATGGGATAATGCAACTCCTTTCCTTGCCTTCACATTCGAACTTTCGTATATTTTTCAAAGAAAAATCGTTTTTATGGTAAGGAAAAATTCCTTACATTATCTGCGCTCGTAGAAGGAGTGCCAAATAACATCTGCGCTCGTAGCCAATCCTCCAAAGTACGGCGGGATTTCGCTGCTCGCGCTTCATCTGCGCTCGTAGCTCAACTGGATAGAGCGTCAGCCTCCGAAGCTGAAGGTTTCGGGTTCGACTCCCGACGAGCGTACAAAAACAACGGATTGATGACCTTGTTTCCAAAAATCCATCAATCCAATAATTCAGGAACATTTATTCATTCACAAATAACGGATAGAGTACATGCTGCGTGCAAAGAAAAAAATTACAAAACGCGAGATTAAAGAAGATAAACTCGTTACAACCTACTTCGAAGCCCGGCAATGGTTCGACGTAAATAAAAAACGTGTGAACATGATCGGGGGCATTTTAATCGCGGCAGTTCTTGTTGGCTGGTTTTATCTCAACAATGTTTCTGCCAACAATGAAAAGGCGACGGTCGAGCTGGCGGGAATCTTTTCGTATTACGATAGCGGAAATTATCAAGTGGCAGTGAACGGAATGCCGGGAAAAAATCTCACCGGACTGCAAAGCATCGTTGATAATTACGGCGGCACCAAAGCAGGCAACATGGCGAAGTTCTATCTTGCTGATGCGTACTACAATATGCAGCAGTACGACAAAGCACTGGAGTATTTCAAGGACTGCAGCGGCCCGAATGATTTTCTTGAAGCATCACGGCTTGCCGGAGTTGCAGCATGTTATGAAGCGAAAGGCGACGCAAAAGATGCGGCGGAATATTATGAGAAAGCTGCGGTAAAAAGCCCGAAGGGACCGAATGCCGCAGATCATTATTTTAATGCCGCACGCAATTACGCAAAGTCGGGCAACAAAGATGAGGCGTTGTCGCTGTACAAAAAAATTAAGGAAGAATATCCGTCATCAAACGTCGCGCGTGATATTGACAGGTACATTGCAGAAGCGTCTGCCTCGTAAAAAAGTTCCAAAGATCGTTCTTTGAAACTTGACTCGCGGGCAAGTTCTTAGTATATTTATCCCGCATTTCAGTCCCGTAACACGGGACGTTCTTTCTATCAAGAAGTATCCCTCATGTTAACAGATTTTGGCAGAATACTAATCTTTTTACTCATCGGAGTTGTTTTCACAGCAGGCGGTTTGATTTTTTCATGGATACTGCGCCCGCACAGGCCGTATCCTGAAAAACTTTCTACGTATGAATGCGGCGAAGAACCGGTCGGCGGCTCATGGGTTCGGCTGAATGTTCGCTTCTATGTCGTCGCATTGATCTTTTTGATTTTCGACGTTGAAGTTGTCGTGTTGTTTCCGTGGGCTGTGGTTTTCAAAAACTTTGGAGTGTTTGCTTTTCTTGAGATGGTGGTGTTTCTTGCCATTCTCATTGTTGGATTTGCCTATGTGTGGGTCAAAGGCGACCTGGACTGGGACAAGCCTTCGCCTCGATTGCCGGTGTATGTGAAAGGGAAGGGAATTATTTCTGAGGAGATGGAACGAACTGAGGAAAAGGAATTTGTTTCGGTTTAGGAATCGCGTATGGGTCTTTTAGATAAACAATTCGACAGCAGTAATATCGTTGTTACCTCGCTTGATAATCTTCTGAATTGGGCTCGGCTCTCGTCGTTGTGGCAGATGCAATTCGGACTTGCGTGCTGTGCCATTGAAATGATGGCCGCTTCCGCATCGAACTTTGATATGATGCGGTTCGGTGTAATCCCGCGCGCAACGCCGCGCCAATGCGACGTGATGATTGTCTCGGGAACGGTGACGCTGAAAATGGCATCGCGCATCAAGCGGTTGTACGATCAGATGGCAGAGCCGCGATACGTGATTTCGATGGGAAGCTGTTCGAATTGCGGTGGTCCATATTGGGAACACGGCTATCATGTTCTCAAGGGTGTTGACCGCGTCATTCCGGTTGACGTGTACGTTCCCGGCTGTCCGCCGCGTCCTGAAGCATTGCTCGAAGGTTTGATTAAGCTTCAGGAAAAAGTCCGGCATGAATCGCTCGTAAAGAAAAAATCTGCATGAGCTAAGGCTACGAATTTTTTTTGACTTCATTATGTCCCCACAAGAAATTTTAGAACGTCTTACCGCAAATTTCCCCGATTCCGCTTTCGGCATTGAAGCGAAGCTTGATGCGCCTGTTGATCCTTGGATCAAAGTCTCGCCGCAGCACATTATCGGGATTGCACAATTTCTTCGCGATGACGATGAATTGCAATTCGATTTTTTGTCGAGCCTTTCCGGTGTAGACCTGAAAGGAAAATTAAGCGTCATCTATCATCTTTCATCGTTGGTAAAGAAACACAAAATTACGATTCGTGTGGAAGTGCCCACCGAAGCGCCGGAAGTGCAATCGGTAGAATCAATTTGGAAAACTGCAAACTGGCACGAACGGGAAGCATTCGATTTGTTCGGCATTCGCTTCACGGGACATCCGGATTTGCGCCGCATTCTTTTGCCGTACGATTGGGAAGGATATCCGCTTCGGAAAGATTATCAGGTTCCCGAATTTTACAACGGAATGCGGGTGCCGTATTGATGGATGAATGTTTTGTTAAGAAGATTGTTGAAAAAATGATCCACGAAGTTCACGAAGAATTTTTTGGTATCCCTACAATCACTAACTTAGTGTCCCTTTGTGTTCTTCGTGGATAAAAACTTGGAATTTGACTTATCATGTCTGAAATAATCACAACACCCGCAACTTCTTCAACCGGCAGAACGCTTCGTACCGAGGAGATGATTCTCAACATGGGACCGCAGCATCCGGCAACGCACGGTGTGCTGCGTCTCGAGCTGGTCGTTGACGGAGAAATTGTTGTTGATGTCATTCCTCATATCGGCTACCTGCATCGCTGTTTCGAAAAGCATTGCGAGCACATGACGAATTATCAGCAGGTGATTCCCTACACTGACCGGATGGATTATGTCGCCTCAATGACGAATGAATTCGGTTACGTTGTCGCGGCAGAGCGCCTCTTGAAGATTCAGGTGCCGGAGCGCGTTGAATACATCCGCGTGATTATGGCGGAGTTGCAGCGTATCGCCAGCCATCTGATCGCGATTGGAACCTACGGCATTGACATCGGCGCATTCACGCCGTTCCTCTATTGCTTCCGTGACCGCGAAAAAATTCTTGATTTGTTTGAAATGACGTGCGGTGCACGCTTGCTCTACAATTATATGTGGGTCGGCGGATTGTCTCACGATATACCGCCGGACTTTATTCCGAAGGCGAAAGAATTCTGTGCGTACTTCAAGCCGAATATCAAAGAGTTGAATGACCTGCTGACATACAATGAAATCTTCGTGAAGCGCACGGCGAATGTCGGCGTTCTTCCGGCAGATGTTGCGATCAATTACGGATGCAGCGGGCCGATGCTGCGCGGTTCCGGCGTGGATTGGGATTTGCGCCGCGACGATCCGTATTCTGTGTATCATAAATTTGAATGGGATGTCTGCGTCGGTAAAGGCGAGATGGGAACGGTTGGCGATTGCTGGGACCGTCACATTGTGCGCGCCCGCGAAATGGAACAGAGCGTGAGAATTATTGAGCAGGCGCTCGCTCAAATTCCTGAAGGCGATGTTCATGCCGCAATTCCGAAACGCATTCGTCCGAATCCCGGTGAAGTGTATGCGCGCATCGAATCGCCGCGCGGTGAATTAGGTTATTATATTGTGAGCGACGGGTCGGCAACGCCGTACCGCATCAAAGCGCGGTCGCCGGCATTTTCCAATCTAAGCGTCATCAACGAAATTTCCAAAGGCGCGATGATAGCGGATATGGTGGCAATCGCCGGTTCGATTGATATCGTGCTTGGTGAAGTTGACCGGTAAACAATGAACAATTAACAATGAATAATTTACACTCAATACCTAAGTCCTAAAACCCAACACCTAATACCTGTCAATGGAACAATTTCTTACATCATTACTCGGCGACACGATTTGGGTGCACATTATTATGGGTGCACTTCCGCTGGTTTTCATTCTTCCGTACGCGCTTGTGACAATTTATCTTGAGATGAAAATTGCCGCACACATGCAAGACCGTCTTGCCTACATGCGCACCGGCTGGCACGGAACATTGCAGCCCTTCGCCGATATTTTGAAGCTGCTGCAGAAGGAAGACACTATTCCCACTGCGGCGGATAAAATTTTATTTCTTCTTTCTCCGTACATCGTTTTTACCGGAACGTATGCCGCATTTGCAGTGCTTCCGTTCAGCAAAGCGTACATCGGCAGCGATCTGAACATCGGAGTTTTTTACATCGTCGCAGTTTCCTCGCTCGTCGTTGTCGGATTGTTGATGGCGGGATGGGCGTCGAACAATAAATGGTCGCTCTTTGGCGCGCTTCGTTCTGCGGCGCAAATTGTCAGCTACGAAATTCCTTCTGCGTTTGCGATTCTTGCCGTGATCATGATTACCGGAACGATGAGCTTGAACAGCATCAGCGATTTCCAATCGAGCGGAATTCAAAACTGGCTCATCTTCGGCGGTCCGTTTCCGATGGGAAAAAAGCTTCTTCTTTTCCCATTTATGCTAATCATGTTCGTCATTTATTATGTTGCGTCAATGGCGGAAGTGAATCGCACGCCGTTTGATATTCCTGAAGCGGAATCGGAACTGGTGCAAGGCTATAACACGGAATTTAGCGGCATGAAGTTTGCAATGTTTTATCTCTCTGAATATGCAAATCTTTTTGTCGTGTCGGCCATTGTGACGGTGTTGTTTTTCGGCGGATGGGCAAGCCCGTTCGGAACATTCATGTCGGGTCCCGGGTGGGATGCATTCTGGTTCATCACGAAAGGAATGTTTTTCGTCTGCGTGAATATCTGGCTGCGATGGACGCTTCCGCGCCTGCGCGTTGACCAGTTGATGTATGTGTCGTGGAAAGTGCTGACGCCGTTCGCACTTTTCTGTGTGCTCGCTATCGGCTTGATTGTTGTGTGGTGATGAAAAACAGTTTGCAGTGAACAATGGACAGTTATCATTGCTGCTGTTCACTGATGACTGAATACTGATAACTGATAAAAAATGAATCCTGTTAAAGAATATTTCAACGGTGTCTATTTAGGAGTGAAGACTGCGCTCATCGGTATGAGGGTGACGTTCAGTCATCTTTTTACGCCGGCAGTGACCATTCAGTATCCGACGCAGAAAATGAAATTGCCGGAACGCGCGCGCAACCGGTTGTACGTCAATATGGATGACTGCATCGGCTGTGACCAATGTTCGATGGCATGTCCGGTAGATTGTATCACGATCGAGACAATTAAATCAACACCGGAAGATAATTTGGGCGTTACATCAACCGGACAGAAGAAACGGCTGCATGTTCCGGTTTTCGATATTGATATTGCAAAGTGTTGTTACTGTGGACTGTGTGTGCCTCCTTGTCCGACGGAATGTATTAAGATGACGGATGTGTACGAGTTTGCCGAATTCGACCGGCACAATTTGATTTACAGTTTTGCCACCATGACCCCGGCAGAAATTGAAACAGCGCGGGTGAAGGCGAAAAAAATGGAAGAGGAAGCCGCGGCGAAGAAAGCCGCTGCCGCGAAAGCTGCTGCTGAAGCAAAATTGAAGATGGCGCAGGCGCCTGCTGCACAGTCAGCAACCACTTCTCCGGTAGCTGCGCCGCAACCGCAGCAATCAGCGCCGGTGCAAGTTGGTCCGCTGCCGGTCTCTGCTCAGCCAAAGGCTGATCAGCCTACGGCAGAAAACCCGCCGGCAGACGCGGGACCTAAACAAGAATAATTTCAGTACTCAAGCGCACTATGACTCCTGATACTACGTTACAACTCACAGATTACCTTTTCTACTTTTTCGCTTTGCTTGCAATTCTTTCCGGCGGCGTCGTTGTCTTTTCGCGCAACATTGTCCACTCCGCATTTTCCTTGATGTTTACGCTTTTCGCTGTTGCCGGATTGTATGTGTTGTTGAACGCCGATTTCCTTGCCGTCACGCAGATTCTTGTGTATGTCGGCGGCATTTTGGTTTTGATTTTGTTCGGTGTGATGCTGACGAACAAGATTGTGGATGTGCAGATCAAAACAGGAAACATTCACATTCTGCCTGCATCAATTATTACGGCGATTATTGCCGGAACACTCTGCGGTGTTTTCACGCTGACCGATTGGTTCGTGGTGCCCGATGCCGGTGCGCCAGTGGCTAAATCAACGGCATCACATATCGGCGAAGCATTGATCACAAATTATGTACTTCCGTTTGAAGTCGCATCGGTGGTGCTGCTTGTTGCGATGATTGGCGCAGCGATGATTGCAAGAAGAGAAAAGAAGAAATGATTCACGATTCAGCGCGTTCGTGTTTCGCGGTTTGAATCATTTGAATCTTGAATCCCGAAACTCAAAACTTGAAACTCAAAACTCGAAACTGATATGCACGTTACTCTCACACATTATCTGATCGCCAGCGCGATTCTTTTTTCGTTCGGACTTTTTGCGGTGATGGCGCGCCGCAATGCGATCATGGTGTTGATGGGCATTGAATTGATTTTGAATTCCGCCAACATCAATTTTATCGCGTTTGCTCATTACGGCGGAATGCATCTTGATGGACAAATGGCTGCGATTTTTGTCATCATTCTTGCGGCGTGCGAAGCGGCTGTTGCGCTCGCAATTGTGTTGAACATCTATCAACAGTTTAATACTGTGAATGTTGACGAAGTGGATACGCTGAAAGATTAACTGACTATGACTCAAGAATTTCTCCTTCAACTTTCCCTGGCAGTGCTGCTGCTGCCGCTCCTCAGTTTTGTTGTGATCATTTTCTTTGGCAGGCGATTGCCGCGGCAGGGCGATCTTTTCGGCACGGCGATTCTTGGCGTTGACTTGTTGGCGTCGCTGACGATTCTGTTCAGCAAGCTGAATTTTTTCAATGATGTCGTTCCGAATTTCACTTTTACGTGGGTTGATTTTCATACGCTTGTTCCGTCCGCCACAAAGATGGCAGATTTTCCATTGAAGCTCGATATCGGAATTATGATTGACAATGTAACGGCAGTGATGCTTGTCGTTGTCACGCTCATCAGCTTTCTCGTTCATGTGTTCTCGACTGTCTACATGCACGACGACATCCGCTATTCCCGCTATTATGCGTACCTCAGCTTCTTTTCCTTCTCGATGCTCGGCATTGTCCTTGCCAATAATTTCTGGCTGATCTATGTGTTCTGGGAACTCGTCGGCATCAGCTCGTATCTTCTCATCGGACATTGGTATGAAAAGAAATCTGCCGCGGACGCCGGGAAGAAAGCGTTCATCGTTAATCGTGTCGGCGATCTCGGCATGTTCATCGGTATCATGATTGTGTGGGCGAATTTTCACACGATGACGTTTGACGGAATTTTTTCCGCGATAGCCGCCGGACAAATTCCATTTCAAAGCGATGCGTGGATGACCGCCGCCGGAATTTTAATTTTCTGCGGAGCGATTGGAAAATCGGCGCAATTTCCTTTGCATGTGTGGCTGCCCGATGCGATGGAAGGTCCCACGCCGGTGAGCGCATTAATTCACGCTGCAACGATGGTTGCTGCCGGTGTCTATTTGGTTGCGCGCGTTTTTCCGATGTTCACTGCCGATGCGCTTACATTCATCGCGTACATCGGAGCGATCACGGCGTTCATGGCGGCAACAATTGCCATTGCACAAAATGATATTAAAAAAGTTCTGGCGTACTCGACTGTAAGCCAGCTTGGATATATGGTAATGGGACTCGGTGTTGGCGCATACACGGCTGGATTTTTCCATCTCGCAACGCACGCCGCGTTCAAAGCAGGATTGTTTCTCGCTTCCGGTTCCGTGATCTATGCTATGCATGGAGCGCTTCATCATCAGAATGATCATCACACCGATGCGCAGGATATTCGGAATATGGGCGGGCTGAAAAAGAAAATGCCGGTGACGTTTTGGGCGTTTGTCATGTTCACGCTCGCGATTTCCGGAGTGCCGCTTACGTCCGGCTTCCTCAGCAAGGACCAAATTCTTGCCGGAACGCTGGCGTTCAGCGATTTGACCGGACACACGTTGATTCCGATTCTTGGTTTCGGTGCGGCGGCGCTGACTGCATTTTATATGTTCCGTCTTGTCATTCTCACATTTCTTGGCGAGCACAAAGATCCGACGCGTCTTGAACATCTGCATGAATCGCCGAAGCCGATGATCATTCCGCTCATTGTGCTTGCGTCGTTATCATTCTTTGTGTTCTATAGTTTCAATCCGCTTACGCCGGCGGACGGCTGGTTCTATCATGCGATTGAGCGTCCGGTAACTGTTGTTCCTGCAAGCCTTGCCTCCGCGTCGTCAGAAGTTTTTGAAGAAGCAATGCACCATGAGCACACAACGGCGATGTATCTTTCGCTTACCGTTGCGTCGCTCGGAATTCTTTTTGCATTCCTGACGTACTATTGGAAGAAGATCAGCGCTGACGCATTCGCTTCTGCGCTCGCTCCGGTTCATAAATTTCTCTTGAACAAGTGGTACTTCGATGAATTGTATCATGCGACAGCAGTGGCGGGCACTATTGGATTTTCGCGATTGCTGGCATGGTTCGATAACACATTTATAGATGGAATTGTCAACGGCACTGCGCGATGGACATTGGCGCTGACGCTTGGCGTAAAGAAAAACTGGGAAGTCGAAGACCACGCCAAAGGCATGGTCGAAGACCACGCCAAAGGCATGGTCGAAGACCACGCCAAAGGCATGGAAGGGAAGCGCGAAGCGATGGCCTACCTTTTCTTTGCGGCGCTCCTTTCAGTCTATGTCGGATGGGCGGCGGGAAATGCGGCATTGAGCGGAGCAGGAATCGGCATAGCGATCGGGAAAGGAATTCTCGGTTTGATTGTTGCCGGCGGCACATTCTTTTTGCTTCATGCCGGCGTCGGCGGCTTCGATAATAAAGTTGTTGATGGCACGGTGAACCTTACAGCGTATCTTGCCGGATTCTTCGGCTTGATGCTGCGGAAAGTTCAGACCGGACGCATACAGTCGTACATCCTTTTCGTTCTTATCGGTGTGATGGTGTTGTTTTTCCTTTTCAAGCTGTGATTGGATGAAAGGCGGGATTTGAGCCTATGGCTCATCCGTCTTGAGCGGAAATTTTTTCACTACTAAGGATCATTTTCGTATGGACTATCATTTTCTCGGAGTCGGTGTTCTCACGTGGATCACATTTCTTCCCATTGTCGGGATGGTGGTCGTTCTTGCTCTTCCGAAAGAAAAAAAGAACGCAATGCGATGGGCGTCGCTGGCGTTCACTATTCTGCAAGTGTTGCTTGCGGGATTCATCTTTGCCGCGTTCAACCGCAATCTTGCCGGCATCAACACGATGGACGGTATGCAGTTCAAAGAACTCGGAACATGGATTGATATCAAGAGCATCTCGTGGTTCGGGCGCATTCACATTGATTACTTTCTCGGCGTTGACGGCATCAGCACGCCGATGGTGCTGTTGACGGCACTGATTTCATTTGTTGCGGTCATTGCTTCGTGGAAAATCGAAAAATCGGTGAAAGGCTATTTTGCGCTTCTTCTTCTCCTCGATACGGGAATGATGGGCGTGTTCGTCTCGCTCGATTTTTTCCTCTTTTATGTCTTCTGGGAAATTATGCTGCTGCCGATGTATTTTCTTATCGGTGTGTGGGGCGGGCCGCGGCGCGAATATGCGGCGATCAAGTTTTTCCTCTACACATTGCTCGGCTCGGTACTGATGCTGCTGGCAATGCTGGCGCTGTATTTCAGCGTGTCGGTTGTTGACCCCGCAACCGGAGAAAAAATTCATACGTTCAACATGCTTGCGATGATGAACCCGGCAAATTTCGACGCAGGTTCGATTCTTGCCGGACTTCATACTTATTGGCGTTATGTTGCGTATGTCGCGTTGTTCATCGGGTTTGCGATCAAAGTTCCGATCTTTCCGTTCCATACATGGCTTCCCGATGCGCACGTTGAAGCACCAACGGCAATCAGCGTGATACTTGCCGGCGTGTTGCTGAAAATGGGAACGTATGGTTTGATGCGCATCGCATTTCCGATTTTTCCCGACGCCGCATTGAATTACGCCTATCCGCTCGCATTCCTTGGCTTTATCAATATTGTGTACGGCGCGCTGTGTGCGATGGCGCAAAAAGATTTCAAAAAGCTTATCGCGTATTCGTCTGTCAGTCACATGGGCATCGTCATTCTCGGACTCGCGGCATTCAACACGCAGGGAATGATGGGCGCGGTTTTCCAAATGTTCAATCACGGAACAATTACCGCAATGCTCTTCTTGATCGTCGGCGTAATCTACGACCGTGCGCATACACGCGGACTTGATGATTTCGGCGGGTTGATGAATCAAATGCCGAAATATTCCGCCGTGATGGTGATTGCATTTTTCGCCGCGCTCGGATTGCCGGGCTTGAGCGGATTTATTTCTGAAGCATTTTCATTCCTTGGCGCTTTCCAAACCTACCGCTGGCTCACCATTGCTTCATCAGTCGGCATTGTGCTGACGGCGGCGTATATGTTGTGGACATTGCAGCGTGTATTTCTCGGAACGCTTCCTGAACGATGGAAAAATCTTCCCGACATTAACGGCCGCGAGCTTGTTGCGTTAGTTCCGCTTGCCGTCATTGTCATTTTCCTTGGTATTTATCCGGCACCGATATTGAACATAATGAATGCTTCCGCCAACTACCTCGTTGACGTTGTGAAAAACGGCGGCGCGATGGCATTGATGGGAAAATAGACAACGCTTAGGAATCTTTTGCATCGGAGAATTGGATTAGTGGATAAATGGATAATTGGAAAAGCGAATCGCTTGATTTTTTCACCAATACAATAATCCAACAATCCAGATGTTTGTTTTTGTGTAACATAACTCAATAACGAATGCTATGCTTCAATCAATAATTCAAAGTTTACAGTACATCAAACCGGAAGCGGCGCTCACCGGAACATTTCTGTGTGCAATTCTTGCCGATTTGATTTTCAAGAAGAAGGAAATCACGGCGGGCGTAGTGATTGCAGGAATACTTGTGACAGCAGTGTATGTGTTTCAGCAAATTGGCGAAAGCACGTCGGTCTTCTCGCGCATGCTGGCGGTGGATCCGTTTGCAGTATTCTTCAAATTCCTGATTCTTCTCAGCGCATTGATCATCGTCTTCTTTTCTCTCTTCTCGAACGAAGTCAATAACAACAAGCGCCGAATAGGTGAATATTATTCGCTGCTTGTTGCAATGGCGATCGGCATGTTCTTCATGGTTGGCGCAAGCAATTTGCTGATGATGTATTTGTCGCTCGAATTGACAAGTATCAGTTCCTATTTGCTCGCCGGCATTACAAAGGAAGCACGCGATTCCGCTGAAGCATCGCTGAAGTATGTTATCTACGGCGCTCTCTCCTCCGGGCTGATGCTGTATGGAATTTCGATAGTGTACGGTCTGACGGGAGTGCTTGATATTTATTCAGTCAATTCTGTGCTTGCGCAAGGCGGAACAAATACTATTACGCTGCTCATCGCCGGTACTTTGATAGTTGCCGGATTCGGTTACAAGATTTCTGCTGTGCCGTTTCATTTCTGGACACCCGATGTGTACGAAGGCGCGCCGGTAAGCATTACGGCATTCCTTTCCGTTGCATCGAAAGCGGCGGGCTTTGCTATGTTGATGCGCTTCTCGAAAGTCGTGTTCATTGATTCGTCAGTGATTTCTCTGCCGGCGGGAATGTGGGCGACGATCCACGGTGTCGTGTGGACCGATATCCTTATCATTCTTTCCGTCATCACGATGACGCTCGGAAATCTTGTTGCAATCTGGCAGGATAATGTGAAACGCCTGCTCGCATATTCAAGTATCGCGCATGCTGGCTATATGCTTCTCGGTTTGGTCGTACTCGGCAACGATGGCTTCGCCGCAACAATGATTTATTTTGTGATGTATCTCTTTATGAATCTCGGCGCATTTTATGTTGTGATGCTTGTGGCGAACAAAACCGGCAGCGAAGATATTGAAACATACAAAGGCCTCGGTTCGCGTGCACCGCTGCTTTCTGTTTCGATGGCAATTTTTCTCATTTCACTTACCGGACTTCCGCCGACGGCAGGATTTGTCGGCAAGCTCTATATTTTTGCGGCGCTCATCAATGCCAAATTGATTTGGCTGGCGATTATCGGAGTGATTAACAGCGTGATCTCGCTGTACTACTACGTTCGGATTTTCCGAAATATGTTTTTACGCGATGCAGAAGGAGAGCAGGCGCCGCTTACATTTCATTTCGCACATACATTTTTGCTGCTTGTGCTCGTTGTGCCGACACTCGCGCTCGGATTATATTTCGGTCCGCTTGTAGAGTTTGCGCAGTACTCGGTTGCGATGTTTGGGGTGAAATGAATAATTAGCTGGGGCTAATTCTTTTTTCTCCTCCACCATCCCGCCAATACCGGTCCGCTGATATTGTGCCACACGCTGAAGATTGCCGAAGGCAATGCAACTGCCGCTTGTGAAAAATGTTTCACCGCAAGGGCAACGCCAAGCCCAGAATTTTGCATTCCCACTTCAATAGCGACGGTGCGGCATTCTTTTTCTGTAAGGTGAAACCCGCGTGCAAGCCAGTATCCGAATGTGTATCCGAAAAGATTGTGAAGCGCAACGGCGAGAATCACCAGAGCGCCCGATTCGATGATGAGCGTCCGGTTGAGTCCGACAATGCAGGCGACGATGAGCACAATCATAATGACAGAAACCGCAGGGAAATAGGGAACGATCCTTTTCGTCACAACATTCGCATAACGGTTTAGAAAAATTCCAAGCAAGACCGGCCCGGCAATTACTTCCACGATGGTGATGAACAAACCAAGCGCATCAACATGAACATATGTTCCGGCGAGAAGCCAGATAAATGCCGGTGTGAGAAAGACTGCGAGAAGTGTTGTTGCAGATGTTAATGTTACGGAAAGTGCGACATCCGCTTCGGCAAGATATGCGATGACATTCGATGCGGTACCCCCCGGACACGAGCCAACAATGATAATGCCCGCGCTGATTGCCGCATCAAATTTGAAAACGCGCGTAAGTAAGAGGGCGGCGAGCGGCATGATCAAAAACTGCGCACTCACGCCGATCGCAACCGCATGTAAACGTTTGAACACGCGCGCAAAATCTTCTATTGTCAGCGTCATTCCCATACCGAGCATAATAACTCCCAATCCCGGTGTAATGAAATTACGGAACCATGTAAATCCCTGAGGGAGAAGAAGTGCAGAAATAAAAAACAGAAGCACCCACAAGACAAATGGCCGGACAATAATGCGTTCGATCATTTGCGATTCGTTTTTCTCTTTTGCACACGCTCCACAATCAACCGGATTCCTTCCAGAACAAGTGTCGGCTCGTGATGATTGATGATTTTTGAGTGCTTTTTCATCAATTCGGAAAAGCCGCCGGTAGCAACGACGGTAGGATAGTCATCAAGCTCTTTTGAGATTCTGCGGATCATCGCTTCCATTGCATCTACCGCACTGAACAGAATTCCCGACTGCATGCTTTCGACGGTATTTGTTCCGATTGTTTTTTTTGGAAAATGGAGATCAATTTTTGGAAGTTTTGCCGCGCGGTGATGCAGCTCATTTGCTGATGTTTCAATTCCCGGCGCAATGCTTCCGCCGATGTATTCTCCTTCAGCAGACACAACATCGAATGTTGTCGCCGTCCCGAAATCCACAATCACAAGCGGTCCCTTGTATTTTGCGAGACCCGCAACCGCGTTGCACAAGCGATCTGCCCCAACCGACAATGGATCGTCGTACCGAACCGTAATTCCGAGCGGCAGCGTGGAAGAGATGATTACCGGCTCGGTGTCGAAGTATTTTTTCGCCATCAATTCCATTACGCCGGTGAGATTGGGAACAACGGAAGAAATTCCGATGGAACGGATTTTTTTATGCGATGTTCCCGCCTGCTCGCAGAATGTTTTCACCAGCGCGCCGAACTCATCTTCGGTCCGCGTGACAAAGCTCGTGACGCGCCAATTGCCGAGTAATTTTTTCCCGTCGTAAATGCCAAAGACAGTGTGTGTGTTGCCAATATCAACTGCGAGCATCATGTTGAAGTGTCCTTTCGTTTAAGATGGTTTCCGCCTTTAAAGTGGAGGTCATCTTGTTCTTCTTGTTTTACATTTAAAAGCGAAGTGAAACGTCGCCTGCGTATAATTCGCGGCGAGTTCCATCTGCCGCACGGATGACAAGTGCGCCTTCCGGCGTAACATCAAGCGCAGTTACGGCTTTTTGTATTGAACCTTCCAGCAGAAACACAGTTGAATTCATCATTGCCGCGCGTCTCTTCCAGTCCTCAATTATCAATGACGACGGAAATTGTGCGAGCTGATCGTACCGATGTTCGAGTTCTTCAAGCAAAACCTGAAGCAGTGTCGTTCTGTCAATCGTTTTTCCGGCTTGAAGAAGAAGGGATGTTGCCGTTGTTGCAAGCTCCGGCGGAAAATCTTGCTGATTAACATTTACGCCGATGCCCAAAATAATTTCTTTCGTGACCATCTCTTGCATTGCTGTTTCCATCAAAATGCCGGCGACTTTTTTCTTTTCAATTAAAACATCGTTGGGCCATTTACATTCTGTTTTCAATCCGGTGTAACGTTCAATCGCATCGGCAACCGCGAGTCCTGCGGCAAACGGCAGCAATTTTGTTTTCTCAAAATGAAATTTAGGCTGCAGAATAAGAGAGAAGAGAAGGTTCGCTCCTTTTTCCGACTGCCAGCGCCGCCCCAATCTTCCTTTGCCGGCAGTTTGCTCTTCTGCAATGATGAGTGTGCCGTGCGGCGCTTCTTTTGCAGAAAGCGATTTTGCAAAAAGATTGGTCGAGTCAATCACTTCGAATGTGTACACAGTTTGCCCGAAATTTTGTGTGTGCAAACCGGAACGTAAGTCGCTTTCTGTTATCATAGTTGTTCAGCCGCAGAATTCACTGAAAATTTTCCTTTCAAATAAAAATCAGCCGAATAAAGTAATCAAAACCAAAGCGTAATGTCAACAATCTTTCTGAAGTTTCTTATATGCGGCAATTTGACACCATTTGTATTTTTTCACCAGATATGACTGTTTGTCTGACATATTGTCCAAGAGAATTGAAAACAGCATCAAAAAGTTGTTGAAATTTCACTATTTACGCAGGTATCTTCTGGCACGATGGTTGAGTCCTTTTATAGAAAGAAAATCTACATCAAAAAAGGATTTCAACTGGGAATCCTAACATTCGAACTAAAGGAGAAATTCATTATGGCTGGAAAAATTATCGGAATAGACCTCGGCACTACGAATTCGGTCGTTGCCGTCATGGAAGGCAATGAGCCGGTTGTAATTGCGAACGCGGAAGGAATGCGCACAACGCCCTCAGTGGTTGGTTTTGCAAAGAACGGTGAGCGGCTTGTCGGCCAGCCTGCAAAACGTCAGGCGGTGACGAACTCTCAAAACACGGTGTACTCTATCAAGCGTTTTATGGGACGATTCATGAATGAAGTGAACGAAGAAATGAGACTCGTTCCGTACAAAGTTGTTACCGGCGACAACAACACAGCGCGTGTTGAAATCAGCGACCGCATTTATTCGCCGCCGGAAATTTCGGCGATGATTCTTCAGAAGATGAAACAAACTGCGGAAGATTATCTCGGACAGAAAGTGACTGAAGCGGTGATTACCGTCCCGGCATACTTCAATGATGCGCAGCGTCAGGCGACGAAAGAAGCCGGCGAAATTGCCGGATTGAATGTTCGCCGCATTATCAATGAGCCAACCGCGGCGGCACTTGCGTACGGTTTGGATAAGAAACACAAAGATTCAAAAGTCGCGGTCTTCGATCTTGGAGGCGGAACATTCGATATTTCAGTTCTCGAACTTGGTGACGGCGTATTTGAAGTGAAATCAACAAACGGCGACACACACCTCGGCGGTGATAATTTCGATCAGCGCCTTGTTGATTACATTGCCGATGAGTTTAAGAAAACCGACAGCATTGATTTACGGAAAGATCCGATGGCGCTTCAGCGTTTGCGTGAAGCTGCTGAAAAAGCAAAAATGGAATTATCAACGTTGAATCAAACGGAAATCAATTTGCCATTCATCACGGCGACAGCAGAAGGTCCGAAACATCTTAATCTGAATTTGACGCGTGCGAAATTTGAACAGCTTGTTGACGATCTCATTCAGCGGTGCGTGCCTCCGGTTGAGAAAGCGTTGAAAGATGCCGGAATGCAGCCGAGCCAAATTGACGAAGTCATTCTCGTCGGCGGTATGACGCGTGTGCCGCGCGTGCAGCAGTTAGTGAAAGAAATTTTCGGGAAAGAAGGGCACAAGGGTGTTAATCCTGACGAAGTTGTTGCAGTTGGTGCGGCAATTCAAGGAGGCGTTCTTGCCGGCGATGTGACCGACGTTCTTTTGCTCGATGTCACTCCGTTGTCGCTCGGAATTGAAACGCTTGGCGGTGTGATGACAAAACTTATTGATGCCAACACAACAATCCCGACGCGCAAGAGTGAAATCTTCAGCACGGCGGCAGACAGCCAGACATCGGTTGAAATTAATGTGCTGCAGGGTGAGCGCCCGATGGCGATTGACAACCGCACGCTCGGCAAGTTCCATCTTGATGGAATTCCGCCGGCACCGCGCGGCGTGCCTCAGGTTGAAGTAACGTTCGATATTGATGCAAACGGCTTGCTTCACGTGATGGCAAAGGATAAAGCAACAAACAAAGAGCAAAGTATCCGGATCACATCTTCGTCAGGCTTGAGCAAAGAAGAAGTGGAAAAGATGAAGAAGGAAGCTCAATCTCATGCTTCTGAAGATGCGAAGAAAAAAGAAGAGATTGAAGTGAGAAACCAAGCCGACAATCTTGTTTTTTCTACGCGGAAGCAGATCAAAGATTTGGGCGAGAAAATGGATGCCGATACGAAGTCAAAGCTTGAATCGGCAACGACTGCGCTTGAAGAAGCGATCAAAGCAAACAACATTGCCGATATCAAAACGAAGATGGATGCGCTGAATTCCATTTGGAACGAAGCTTCGACGAAAATGTACGAAGCGGCAAAGCAAGCGGGACCGCAGCCTCAAGGGGGCGCGCAACCTGGTGCCGAGCCGAACGCGAAATCATCTGAAAAGAAAGATGATAAGAAAGTTGAAAACGCCGACTTTGAAGTGATGGATGATAAGTAAACTTGCCATGCTATAAGCGGAAAGGAAACAGAATAACAGTGGAATCGAAAGGCGAGGCAATCAACCTCGCCTTTTGTGTGAAATGGAGAAAATAATATTATGAACTTCAATAAATTTACAATTAAATCTCAGGAAGCTGTGCAGAATGCACAGGAGATTGCATCGAGTTATGGTAATCAAGCCATTGAACCGGAGCATGTGCTGGCAGCGCTTGTGCAAGATCCGCAGGGCATCGTTGTGCCGATGCTGCAAAAGCTTGGGGCAAACGTTGAGTATGTGAAAATCAAGATCAATGAGCTGATTGAGAAACTGCCGAAGATTCAAAATGCACAGCAGCAATATGCATCATCATTGCTGCTAAAAGTTTTTGATGAAGCGCAGAAAGAAGCGGAGAATCTCAAAGATGAATTCGTGAGCACCGAACACTTATTGCTCGGTGTTCTCAGTCAAAAACAAAATGGCGGCGCAAAACTTCTGCTCGACCAAGGCGTAACGCGCGATAGCGTTTTGAAAGCGCTGAAAGACATCCGCGGTTCGCAGCGCGTCACCGATCAAAATCCCGAAGACAAATATCAGGCATTGCAGCGCTTCGGCAGAGACCTGAATGAACTTGCGCGGAAAGGAAAGCTCGATCCGGTGATCGGCCGCGACGAGGAAATTCGACGCGTGTTGCAAGTACTGTCGCGAAGAACGAAAAATAATCCGGTGCTTATCGGCGAACCGGGCGTTGGAAAAACGGCGATTGCCGAGGGACTTGCTCACCGCATCATTCACGGCGACGTGCCGGAAAATTTGAAAACGAAGCGCATCATCGCTCTCGACATGGCGGCGATGATTGCCGGTGCAAGCTTTCGCGGCCAGTTTGAAGAGCGAATGAAAGCTGTTTTGAAAGAAGTCGAAAATTCGAACGGGGAAATTATTCTCTTTATAGATGAACTTCACACGCTTGTCGGCGCCGGCGCTGCACAAGGTGCTGTTGACGCCGCAAATATGCTGAAGCCTGCGCTTGCCCGCGGTGATTTGCGCGCTATCGGTGCGACCACGCTTGATGAATACAGAAAACACATCGAAAAAGACCCCGCGCTCGAGCGGCGCTTCCAGCCGATTTTAATTGATGAACCGAGCGTTGAAGATACGATTTCAATTTTGCGCGGACTTGCCGAGCGCTACGAAGTGCATCATGGTGTTCGCATTACCGACGGAGCGATTGTTGCCGCCGCGCAGTTGAGCGACCGATATATCTCTGACAGATTCCTTCCCGATAAAGCAATTGATTTGATTGATGAAGCGGCGTCGAAGTTACGGATTGAGATTGATTCAATGCCGGAAATGCTAGACGATGTTGAGCGCAAAATCAAACAGCTTGAAATCGAGCGCGAGGCGGTGAAGCGTGAATTAACAGCGGATTACGCGGACGAAGCGGATAAACATCAGATCGAAACACGGCTTGAACAAATTGCGCACGAGCTTGCAGAATTGAATCAGCAGCGCTCGGAGTTAAAGGCACATTGGCAGAACGAAAAAGAGTTGATCCAATCCATCCGCACGATGAAAGAGGAAATTGAAAACGCCCGCGTCGAAGCGGATAAACGCGAGCGAGAAGGCGACCTCGGCAAAGTTGCCGAACTGCGGTACGGCGTGATCGCATCGCTTGATAAAAAAATCAAATCTGCGACGGCGAAACTTGCCGAGGTTCAGAAGGGCAGGAAAATGCTGAAGGAAGAAGTTGACGCGGAAGATATCGCGGAAATTGTTTCGAAGTGGACCGGCATTCCCGTGACTCGTATGCTGGAAAGCGAGCGCGCGAAACTGCTCCATCTTGAAGAAAAAATCCACGAACGCATGGTCAATCAGGAAGAAGCGGTGAAAGCTGTCAGCGATGCGATTCGCCGCAGCCGCGCCGGATTGCAGGATGAAAAGCGGCCGATCGGTTCGTTCATTTTTCTCGGCACGACCGGCGTCGGGAAAACGGAGCTGGCGCGTTCGCTTGCGCATGTGCTGTTCAATGACGAGAACGCGCTTGTGCGCATTGATATGAGTGAATATATGGAGAAATTTTCCGTATCGCGTCTTATCGGTGCGCCTCCGGGTTACGTCGGCTACGAAGAGGGCGGACAACTGACAGAAGCGGTGCGGCGGAAACCATATTCCGTGGTGCTGCTGGATGAAATTGAAAAAGCCCATCCGGAAGTGTTCAATGTGCTGCTGCAGCTTTTGGATGACGGCAGGCTCACCGATTCGCAAGGACGAACGGTGAATTTCAAGAATACGATTGTCATTATGACGTCGAACCTCGGCTCGCATCTTATTCAAGAAAAAGTGAACGAGATAGAAACTGACAACGATTGGGAAAAATTGTTCGGCAATCTACGTTCAAGCCTCATGCAGCTTTTGCGAGAATCTATTCGTCCTGAATTCCTTAACCGTGTTGATGAAATTATTCTCTTCAAGCCGTTGACGCAGGACGATATCAAACAGGTCGTTGATTTACAACTGCATCGTGTGGAAGAATTACTCGCAAAGAAAGAAATGAAGCTTGTTGTTTCCGGTGATGCAAAAGAATGGCTTGCGAAACTGGGTTATGATCCGAGCAATGGCGCTCGTCCTTTGAAACGCGTTATTCAAAAGCACGTTGTCAATATGCTGTCCGAACGGATTCTTGCCGGAGAATTTGCTGAAGGAGACACAATTGAAATGATTTTGGAAAGCGAAGGGCTTCTTGAATTCAAGAAGCTGAAGGCGGCGGGGTAAGTTTTTTTCTACAAACAAAAACTGGTGTGTATATCAACACCTCTGTTGACTCAGTCGCATCAAATCAGAAATTTGCCGATGCAAAGCATGCATTTGAGTATGCAGGAGTTGCATGCCTACATTTATTTTCAGGCAGAAGTAAGAGAAATTTGCGTATTTATTTTTTGGCATAATCATTGCCGCCTCTAAAACTGAACTTAAATAATTTTTTGTAATTCTTGCCATTCCTTAGCTATAGTATAATAGTTGAGTTTGCGAAAAAAAAGTGTTACCTATAAACCGACGCAGGCAAGCTACTTTTTCACAATGATTTCTCTTCGTTTTTTTTATTGCCCGGAGACGTTATGAGGTATGTATTGTTGCTCTTTTTTATACCTCCAACTCCACCCACGCATTTTCTCGCGCCGAGTGCTGACACTGTTTCTTCGGAACGGCTTCAGGTACATCTTGTGAAAAATTAAGGGATGATAATGTCATCAAAAGCAATTTCCTTCGGCGTCATTTTTCTTTTAATCGGTGTGGTGGTTTTTGCCCTTGTCTTGTACAATGCGCCTCAGGGAGATGCGATTACTCAGGCGAGCGGAGTTGTATCGCCGCATAATCCATCTATGTCTTCAACTTCAAACGTTCATCCCGATGTTGTTCATCAGATCGCCGTGCTGGAATCGGCAGTGAAGAAAGATCCAAAGAACGTTGCACATCTTTCCATGCTTGCGGCTGCGTTGATAGATGCAAATCGCCATGCTGAAGCAATTCCTTATCTTGAGCGGGCGAATGCAATTGCACCGAAAGATGAATCGGTTCTTCTTAATCTTTCAGTATGTTATGCACAGGCTGGACGTTACGATCAGGCGATGGATGTAACGAACCGACTTTTGCGTTACCATCCGTCACAGCCTTCGGCGCTTTATAACAAAGGTGCATTGTACGCGACAATGGGAAAAACGGAAGATGCTGCTCGCTGGTGGAAAAAGTTAATTGCGCTTGCGCCGGGCACTGATGACGCAAAAAAAGCATCGGCAGGATTAACACAATTAGGGAATCGTTGACGAAAGGTTTCTGTTGTTCATTATAAACAGACATACTTTGACAGCGGGAAAGAAAGTGAAACGGTGGAAACTGGTGCTGTTCCTTCAGTGTGCTTTCATTGCGGTGACGGTTGCACAACAGTCTCCGCACGGAAAGCTGTCAATTCCATGTGCGAACTGCCATACGACCGAGTCATGGAAAGAACTTGCCCAGCCGATGAAGTTCAATCATGCGACAACAGGTTTCCCTCTTCAGGGACAACATGCAACTGTAGCGTGCGTTCAATGTCACTCAATTAAAAATTTTTCCGGAGCTCCAACCACATGCTTTTCATGTCATCAGAAAGATTTTGTACGGGCACTGACACCGAATCACGTGCTTGGGAAATTTTCTCATGACTGCATCACATGCCACACGATGAATGGATGGCAGCCGTCAATTTTCGATCATTCAAAAACAAATTTCCCTCTTATTGGAGCGCACCGCTCCGTTGATTGTGCATCATGCCATACCAATAATGTGTTTGCTGGTCTTTCTCATGATTGTTTTTCCTGCCATCAGAAAGATTTTGCTCAGACGGTATCTCCGAATCATCAAACAGGACAATTCAGTCATGATTGTATGACGTGCCATACTATGACTGCTTGGAAACCGGCAACATTTGATCACTCGAAGACAAACTTCCCGCTTGTTGGTGCACACGCTACTGTTGACTGCGCTTCGTGTCATAAGAACGGGCAGTTTGTTACTCTGCCGACAGATTGTTTTTCATGTCATCAACAGGATTTTGCCAGCACCAAATCCCCGAATCATCAAACAGGGAAATTTACTCACGATTGTATGACCTGCCATACAATGACAGCGTGGAAGCCGGCAACATTTGATCATTCGAAAACATCATTTCCACTGGTTGGCGCGCATGCAACGGTGGCTTGCGCATCATGCCACAAGAACGGACAGTTTAAGGCGATCTCGACAGATTGTTTTTCATGTCATCAAACAGATTTCGTCAGAGTTTCATCTCCGAATCACGTTTCAGGACAATTCAGTCACGATTGCACGACGTGCCATTCGATGACAGCGTGGCAGCCGTCAACGTTTGATCATTCGAAGACAGCGTTCCCATTGGTCGGTGCACACACAACAGTTGACTGCGCTTCGTGCCATAAAAACGGGCAATTTGCTACTCTTCCGACTGATTGTTATTCATGCCATGCAACAGATTTTGCAAACGCAGCGTCTCCGAATCACGTTTCAGGACAATTCAGTCACGACTGCACGACGTGCCATTCGATGACAGCATGGCAGCCGTCAACCTTCGATCATTCAAAGACATCATTTCCGCTGGTTGGTGCGCACACAACAGTTGCTTGTGCTTCGTGCCATAAGAACGGACAATTTACTGGTCTTCCGACGGATTGTTATTCGTGCCATGCAACAGATTTTGCAAACGCAGCGTCTCCGAATCATGTCGCAGGACAATTCAGTCACGATTGCACGACGTGTCATTCAACGACAGCATGGCAGCCGTCAACGTTTGATCATTCGAAGACAGCGTTCCCATTGGTCGGTGCGCACACAACAGTTGCTTGCGCTTCGTGCCATAAGAACGGGCAGTTTACCAGTCTTCCAACAGACTGTTATTCATGCCATGCAACAGATTTTGCCAATGTGGCATCTCCGAATCATGTGGCAGGACAATTCAGTCACGATTGCACGACGTGCCATTCAACGACAGCATGGCAGCCGTCAACATTTGATCATTCGAAGACAGCATTTCCGTTGGTTGGTGCACACACAACTGTTGCTTGCGCTTCGTGCCATAAGAACGGACAGTTTACCAGTCTTCCAACAGACTGTTATTCATGCCATGCAACAGATTTTGCTAATGTGGCATCTCCAAATCATGTGGCAGGACAATTCAGCCACGATTGCACGACGTGCCATTCAACGACAGCATGGCAGCCGTCAACATTCGATCACAGCAAAACCAGTTTTCCGCTTACAGGTGCTCACCTCACAACTGATTGTATGTTCTGTCATAAGAATGGACAATTCCAGGGAACGCCAACGGATTGCTGGAGCTGCCATTCAACAGATTTTGCGGGAACAACAAATCCGAATCATCAAGCCGGAAATTTCGATCATAATTGTTTGACGTGCCACAACACGACAGCATGGCAGCCTGCGACATTTGATCACAATACGACGAAATTCCCGTTGACCGGCGCCCACACAAGTTTGCAATGCCAGTCATGCCATACTGCCGGAAATTTCCAGCTCGTGTATTCCGGATGCTATGCGTGCCATTCATCGGATTATAACGGCACAACAAATCCGAATCATGCGTCGGCGGGATTCCCGACAACATGCGAGACATGCCACACAACGACGACATGGGCTGGTGCGACATTTAATCATACGTGGTTCCCGACAAGTCACGGCAACGCTAATGGAGTCTGCGCAACGTGCCATACTAATCCTTCCGACTACAAGGTTTTTACTTGCACAAATTGTCATACACAAGCGCAGACGGACCCGCATCACACAGGGGTGAGAAACTATGTGTATAGCAGCACTGCGTGTTACAGTTGTCATCCAAGCGGCAGCGGAGACTAAATGGCGATAAGGAAAGTTCTAGCGCTCATGCTTTTTCTTTGTGGTATTCGTTTTGCTGCTGCGCAGGAAACGAAGGAATACCGCTACGCGATTACGTATGTAGCAGCATCGGTTGTGTATGTTAACGCAGGACGCGAGGAGCAAATTGCCGTCGGCGATACAATGACAATTCTTCACTCCGGTAAACCAGTCGGGCGAGTGGCGGTGATTGCGGTTTCACTTCACTCGAGTGCTGCTCAGTCCCTCAATTCGCAGTCGCAGTTTGCTGCTGGCGATGCAGCGGCAATTGTGAAACCAATTCTTCATAACCAAATTGCCCATATTGATACGGCAGCGCAGCACGATTCACAGCAAACGCAAGCGCAGTTTCCGAAATCGTCGCCTGCTGTCGCTTCAATGTTTACTGGCAGTAGCCAGGCTTCGAGTGAAAATATTGTTTCCGGCCGGGTGGGACTGCAATATAACGGCGTGCGTGCAAGCGATCCGCGTTTCAATTTCAGCCAACCGAATGCAATCTTGAGGCTCGATATACAAAATTTATTCGGTACAGGTATGATGTTTACGTTGTATGGAAGAAGTTATTTTGATATGGCGGGGAATTCCATGCAGTTTGGAAATACGGGAGGTTTGCAGCACCGGATGTACGAAATGACATTACAGCGCGATCTTCCCGGATCGAATTTTGGTTTCGGTGTCGGCAGGATGACGTCGCGATATGTTACCGGCTTGGGCATTTTTGACGGCGTACAATTCTTTTATCACTATGGCAATTTTACCACAGGAATGCTTGGCGGCGCGCAAGTAATTGACCAGTCGTTAACGCTGAACAGTTCTGCTACAAAGGGAGCTTTTTTCCTAAACTACCATTCCGGGCGCGATTTCTTTCATAATTATGACGGAACCATTGCCTATGGAAGGCAGATGGTGAATGCGAAACTTGACAGAGAATTTATGTATGTGCAAAACATGTTATCTCTCGGCTCGGAATTGTCTTTCTATCAAACCTCTGAGATAGAATTGAATACTATTTCCAACGGTGTTCGGCATCCTGCTCTCAATCTTTCCAACACATATTTTTCTATTAACTATTATCCTTTGCAATGGCTCTCGGCAAATGTCGGATACGATGCGTCGCGTACCGTGTATTTATTTGAGACAATGAAATCATTTTCCGACACATTGTTTGACAAAGATCTTTTGCAAGGGTACCGCGCTGATATTACCGTCCGCCTTCCTTTTTTTATTGCTCTGTCTGCTGATGCGGCATTGCGAACGAAGAATGGCTATGGCCGCGCTTCCCATAATCTTGGCGGCTCTGTCCGCATGAGCGATATTGCGGGGAGTGATCTGGACGTCGGCGCAAGATATACAAACATAGTCGGCGTTTATTCAAACGGGAATGATATTATTGTGGATTGCAGCAAGTCGCTCTTTCCGAGCATGCTGCTGTCGCTTCGATATGATTATTATAACTACACGATTTTCACCACCAACCAGCCTTATCTTACACGTACAGCGACGGCCGCGATATATTACAGAATGTCGCGGTTGTGGTATTTCTCAGTCAGCGTTGATGACGTGATGGATTCCTCGATGAAAAGCTACCGCGGTTTTGCCGAAATCGGCATCCGATTCTGAGTGCTATTCCCCTTTTTGACTGCTATTTCAACGCGTTTGCTCTTACGCGATACGCATTTGTCGTTTCTCATTGCCTCTCAGTGTCAAATAACGTATTTTAGTTGCGATTAAGATTGCATTTTTTAAGAATGGATAGTTCATTCAGTTTGGAAGGAAGTTCAAGGAAAACGTCTTACACTCCACCGGAAATTTTCCGCCGTAATTCCTTTTTTATCTCTTCAAAAAAGTATATCTCCTCCGGTAATTTTATCCCATTGTAAAAATTATTTAAAATAAAAATGTCAGAAATAAAACCTTCGAAGCTCTTCGGCCGCGTTCCGTGGATTCTCATCGCTGTCTTTGTTTGCCTGATTGTGGGAATGACCTTAGCCGGCGGTTATTATTATTCTGCTTTAGTGCGGCATAATAAAAATGAAAAATATAGGGACCTTGCTGCTATTGCCGACCTGAAAGTTGGAGCCATTGCACAATGGCGCCGTGAACGCATGAATGATGGCGTGATGATTCAAAATGATGCCATCACCCGGCAGCTGCAAAGTTATTTGAACCAAGGAGCTTACAAAGATGAAATAATAAGATGGATTGAAACGTTCACAGCGCACAACGGATATTCGAGTGCAACGTTTCTTGACAGCAAAGGAAAAGTCAGGCTGTCAGTCGGTGCTCACGCCGACACGATTGGAATTTACGAGCGCATACTGGCTCAGAATGTATTTCAACAGAGAAAAATTCTTCTTTCCGATTTGCGCCGGTCTGTTCTGTTACAAGCTGCAACATTTGATTTGTTAGTTCCAGTTGTTCAATCGGGGAAGAATGGCGGCAGGCTTGTCGGCGTGCTTGTCATGAGAATTGATCCGTATAAATTCTTTTACCCGCTGCTTCAGTTATGGCCTATACCGAGCCGCACATCTGAAATTGTTCTTGTTCGGCGGGACAGCAATGATATTCTTTCACTTAACGAACTTCGCTATCGAAAAGATACTGCATTCAAGTTCCGATTGCCGCTCACGGAATCAAATCTTCCTGCAAGCATGGCAGTCCGCGGCATTGAAGGAACGGTTGAAGGCGTTGATTATCGGGGAGTACCGGTGCTTGCGGCGTTGGAAAAAGTACCGGGCACTCCGTGGTATCTGATTGCAAAAATTGATCAGGAAGAAGTTTATGCCTCGCTCCATCAGGAATCCTGGCTTCTATGGATGTTTGTTGTCGGCATGATTATTACCGCCGGCTCGGCCATCGGTTTTTGGTGGAGACATCAGCGCGCACTGTTCTATCGTAAACAATATGAAGATGAAGTTGAGCGAAAAGCATTGGTAAGCCATTTTAACAGTGTCGTGAAATACGCGAACGACATAATTGTTCTGAGCGATGTGAAAGGAAAGATTGTCGAGGTCAACGATCAGGCATGCAGGAAATACGGATACGCCCGTGAAGAAATCCTTCAATTGAATATCCGTGATCTTCGTCCAGCATATTTGCGGCAGAACATTCAAAACCTGCTTGAACAGATTGATGCAGAACAGGGCTTAGTGTTTGAAACACAGCATGTGCGGAAAGACGGCACATCGATTCCTGTAGAAATCAGTGCACGGCAGATTTCGATTGATGGAGAAAAATATTATCAAGGTATTATCCGCGATATTAGCGAACGCAAACATGTCGAAGAATCGCTTATCAAACTCCGCAAAGCTGTCGATGCGTCGGGCGAGGCGATCTTTATGACGGACCGCGACGGAAATTTTACTTTTATTAATCCCGGCTTTACCCGGATGTATGGTTACACGCCGGAAGAAGTCATCGGCAAAACAACTCCACGTATTCTTAAAGGAGGCGGACTAACACCGGAAGAATATAAAAGTTTTTGGGGAACGATCCTCAGTAAGCAGCCGGTCGGGTGGGAAATTGTTAATCGTACAAAAGATGGCCGCCTTCTTTCTGTCGAAGCTTCGGTGAATTCTGTTCTTGATGAGCAGGGAAACATTGTCGCGTTTCTTGCCATTCAGCGTGACATTACCGAGCGTAAGCGCGCAGAGGAAAATATTGGAAACCTTAACCGCGTGTATCAGGTGCTCAGCAATGTCAATCAGGCAATCGTCCGCACACGCGATCGCCAGCAGCTTTTCAACGAAATATGCCGGATTGCAGTTGAGGACGGCAAATTTCTTCTTGTGTGGATCGGCTTGCTTGATGAAACAACACAACAAGTTGTTGTTGATGCGAATTATGGCCGCTCTGACGGTTATCTTGAGCAGCTTCAGATTGTTGTGGATGATTCGCCGCGCGGTAAAGGTCCAAGCGCTTCCAGTATACGCGAAGGGAAATATTTTGTCAGTAATGATATTGAACATGACGAACGTATGGCGCCGTGGCGGGAGAACGCACTCAAACGCGGATATCGCTCGGTCGCTTCATTTCCTTTCCTCGTTTTTGGAAAACCAGTGGGGAATATTAACTTCTATGCTTCGAATGTCGCTTTTTTTAATGAAAGAGAAATCGCACTTCTTGGTGAACTTGCTGCTGACGTTGCCTTTGCACTTGAATCAATACAGCTGGAGAAAGACCGCAAGCACTCGGAGCTTGCGATTATTGAGGCGCACAAGTTTACGAAAACGATTCTTGCCAATTCACCTGTTGGCATCTTAACGTACAAAGCAACCGGCGAATGCGTTACCGCCAATGAGACAGCAGCGCACATGGTCGGAGCAACGGTTGAGCAGTTACAAGCACAGAATTTTCACACGATCGAATCGTGGAAAAGCTCCGGTCTGCTTGATGCTGCGAAACGAGCGATTGCTGCCGGCGCCACTCAGCAAATAGATCTTTATCTTGAGTCAACATTTGGGGAAAAAGGGTGGTTTACCGGAAGGCTTTCTCCATTCATGTCCGGCAAAGAGCCTCATCTCCTCGTCGTTCTTACGGATATTTCCGAACGCAAGCGAATAGAAGAGCAGCTTCGCTCTTCTGAACAATATTATCGCCAGCTCATTAATACTTCTCCCGACGGTATCGCCATTGTTGACCCCAATGGTATTCTGAAGTTCGCTTCTCCGAAGATGTATGAAATCTTCAATCTCCCTCCGGAAATAAATGTTGTTGGAAAGTCTATCATACAATGGATTGCTCCTGAAGACCAGGCAAAAGTTATAAAAAATATCAGGAACCTCGTTGTCACAAAAACAACGATTGGAGTGACAGAATACAAATTAGTTCGGCACGACTCGTCGAAGTTTTGGGGAGAATTTATGGCGTCGGCAGTGCTGGATGCGAAGGGGAGTATTACCGGTATCATGGTTGTGTGCCACGATATTACTGAACGGAAGCAAGCAGAGGAATTGGTTCGTGCGAGCGAATTGAAGTACCGTGACATTTTTACATGGTCTCCTGTTGGAATCTTTCAGGCAACGGTTGAAGGGAGGGTTCGCACAGCCAATGAAAGCCTTGCGCATATTCTCGGATATGAAAGCGCAGATGAATTATTGGGGCTTTCGATGCAACGAGATATCTATTTCAATTCTCGTGAAGGAGCGATGCATTTTGAAGACCATCAGCATAGTAAAGAATCACAGGTTATAACCTCCGAGTATCAATGGAAGAAAAAGAACGGCTCTCCGGTCTGGATTTCATTGACGTGCCATACTGTGAGTGATGACAGCGGGAATGCCATCTATCATGAAGGATTTGTTCACGATGTTACCCGGCGAAAAATGCTGGAAGAAGAAATACGCCAGGCGCAGAAACTTGAAAGCATGGGAACCCTTGCCAGCGGTATCGCGCACGATTTCAATAATATTCTCGGCATTATTCTTGGACATGCTTCATTGCTCGAACGGGTTTCAAAGGATTCACCCGGCATGCATTCTTCAATTGAATCTATTATGAAGGCAACACAACGCGGCGCAGCACTTGTTCGCCAGCTCCTCACATTTGCCAGAAAGACCGAGACGTTTGTCGAATCTGTACGGATTAACGACATCATTCAGGAACTTGCAAAACTTATTGCTGAAACGTTCCCCAAGTCGATCCGTGTTATCACAGAACTTGCTTCCGGTCTTCCGTCTACACGAGGAGATGCGTCGCAGCTTCATCAAGTAGTGCTCAATCTCAGCGTCAATGCCCGCGATGCAATGCCCAACGGCGGAATGTTAATCTTCTCCACGTCGCTTGTTTCAAAAGAAACAGTCCGCGAAAAATTTCCGACCGCCGATTCGGCAGAATATACCTGCATCACTGTTTCCGATACGGGCACGGGAATGGATGAGAATACACGGCGTCGCATCTTCGAACCGTTCTTTACGACAAAAGGATTGGGCAAGGGAACCGGCTTGGGAATGTCGGTTGTTTATGGCATCGTTGAAAGTCATCGTGGTTTTATCAGTGTTGAAAGTGAATTGGGGAAAGGAACAATATTCACAATTTTTCTTCCTGCGGAGGTCGGCATTGAGGAAGGCAGCGCAGAGAGTGTAGGCGAAGAGGAATCGCTCGGCGGAACGGAAACTATACTTGTTGTTGAAGATGAAGAAATGCTGAGAATAATTCTTCAGGAAACGCTGGAACAAAAAGGATATCACGTTCTCACTGCCGGCGATGGAGAAGAAGCGGTGGAGGTATTCTCACAGCATCAGCGGGATATTGCGGTGGTTGTCAGCGATGTGGGGCTTCCCAAATTGACGGGCGATAAAGTGTTTTTCTTGATTAAAAAAATCGCTCCGTCTGTCAGAGTAATTCTTGCAAGCGGTTTTCTTGAGCCTGACTTAAAAGCAGGATTGTTAAAAGCCGGTGTGGATGGTTTTGTTCAGAAGCCGTACCGCCAGCATGAAATATTGGCGAAGATCCGTTTGGTGCTCGATCAAAAAAAATAAACGTTGAATGACGCTGAGAAGGACTCACGTAGCCTGATGTTGAAGAGACGTATCTTGCAGACTTTTAAGCTGCTCCTTTAATTGCGCAGCAGCAACAGCGTATCCGCCATTGTCGGAATCAACAAGATGAATGTGCGCTCCGTTGTAATTGAAAATTAAACAAGTAATGATTGCTGTCGGTGCAACTTGCATGCCGTAGACGAGTTCGCGGGCGACAAATTTTTCTTCAAGGTACGAACGTAATTGCTCTCGCTGCTCCGGTGTTCCGGAAATTACCTGCCGGAGTTTGTCGTCAAATTTCTTAAAGTCGGTGTTGGCAGCAAGCTCACTTTTATATTTTCCCCAATCAATATTTTTTGTTTTATAGTGCACTTTCATCAGATATTTCCCCAATACAACATTGTAGCGGATTCTAAACCAGTAGAGAATTCTGTATAAATTTCCCTTGTTGTATGATTGAATCCTCGATTCTCCGTACAATTGTTTTTCGCTGAGGGACATGGAAAGGTCCTCTTCCCGCACCGGACGACAAAGAACGTCGGTGCCGTAAATTTCGCCGATCTTCCTAATCACTTCACGGTAGGTATCATTTTTCTTTTTTGCCGTTTTGCTGATTGCCTGGACGATCAGCGTAACAATTTCTCCGCGCGCGCTCGGCACGCTTTTCCACCGGCATTCCAAGCCGGAAAAATCCGCAACCGGTTCGGCATCGTCCGTTGTAAGGCTGAATTGTTTTTCCGTTGCAGGATTTTTGAGGCACTCTTCCGCAAACTGCAAGCCGCCGCCGCTGAAGACCGCCTGCGTGAAATTTTCCGAAATCCGGCACCGCGCCACAAGCACGTCAAATCCTTTTTTACGGGCAAGCCGGAGCGGAACGGTGCCAACGCGCAGTTCGATTCCGTACGCATCGTGCGCCATCATTTTTGTGGCAACGAGCGATTGCCGCGCTTGCTCAAGCAGCGACGGAGGAATACAGAGCGTTGCGCCGTCGCCGCCGAAAATGAATGGGAGAGAGAACGACTTTTTCAAGTTGAGAAGGGCAATAATGGAGGAGGCGCCGAGCAGATTGACTTCTTTGTATTTCCCGCGCCGTATCAATCCGGTGGAATCTTTCACATCTGAAACTGCAATGTGCCAATCATCAGGCAGCGGCGTGTACACGCGCGGATTTGAAATATCTACGAAATTTTCGATGACCGGCAAGTCAAGGTAAAATGATTCTGTGTTCATTGTGAATGGCGTGTGTGCGTTTAATTTCAATTCTGAGTCCTGCTGCTTACTGGAGGCACGGAAAAATATAGAAATTTGCGCGATGAACGGCAAGATTTTTTTGTTGCAAGTAGATTGAATCTTGTGTACAATGGAGCGAATGAAGAGAATTTTTTGTGCGCTAAAATAAGGGTTGGGCAACAGCAGATTAAAGCTTACGAAGCGGAGGGCATATGAAGCCGATTTTCATGATCAGTATAATATGTTCAATAGGTTTGTCATCAATTCTTGGATGCAAAAAATCAGACTCACCAACAGCGCCAATTACGTTTACCAAAGGTGCATACGGAGGTACGTTTTCTGTAACATTTAAGAATTACAAAAATAATTCTGTATCATTATCTCAATCAGGTACAATAGTAATATCGTTCTCCGATTCCGCCTATGTTTATTCTGCTATTGTCAACTATTCTTCTGATACTGCAGCTTATGATTCATTAGGCGACAGAGGCCGGTATTCTAAGCTCCAAGAGAAAATAATAATGAACGATGGTTCATGGTTGCGAATGGATGCCCTTTGGCATAATAGTTTATATCTGCTTGATACTTTTGCAATTCAAACTGGCGAAAGGCAGATGGAAATATCTCAGAATAATTCTTTTGCAGATTGGAAACTTGATATTGCTCCTCAGAATTAGCGTAATTACTTTTTCGGCTATTACTCAAACCGATGTACAGACCGTTTCACAATGACACCCAGAACAGAAAATATTCAGACTCTTTATCGAACAGCCTTCAAACTTTCGCTCTTCACGATCATTTTTAACATTGCTGAAGGACTTGTATCAATCTTTTTTGGTTACAAGGACGAAAGTCTCACATTGTTCGGGTTCGGTGTTGACAGCTTTATTGAAGTCATATCTGCACTTGGCATCGCGCACATGGTTATTCAAATGCAGCGCAATCTAAGCGATGAAAACTACCGTTTTGAAAGACGCGCATTAAAAATTACAGGCTCTTCGTTTTATGGACTTGCTTTAGGACTCGTGGCAACAGGCATTTACAATCTCGTTGTCGGACAGAAGCCCGAAACGACGCTCGCGGGCATCATCGTGTCGGTAGTTTCAATTTCGATTATGATTGTGCTGAAGCGGGCGAAAAACAACATTGGTAAAGCGTTGGATTCTGCAGCTATTCTTGCGGATGCCGAATGCACGCAGATCTGCATTTATATGTCGCTGGTATTGCTCGCGGCGAGCGGTCTCTACGAGTTGACGAAAATTCCCTATGCCGATCTTGCCGGCTCACTTGCGCTAGCTTATTTGTCATTAAAAGAGGGGAGAGAATGTTTTGTGAAAGCAAAAAGCGACACGCCGTATGCGTGTGACGCGGATTGAATCAAAGGATTCTAAATATGAAAAAAGCCTTTTATTTTTTGACTTTAGTATTAACGATGTTTGTGGGGTGTGAGAAGAATAATAATCCTATTTCTGAAGACGGAGGTAACTCTATACCTCTTATTTCCATTGAAGGGCGAATTAACGATTGGCATTACGGTGGCAATCGCTATGTCGTTTTGATGTACAGAGATAGCCAGTTTTTTCCGCACACAACTGCAACATCGCAAATAGACTCTGTCGGCAGATTCTTCTTGGAAAATCTTGGTTCGCTACCGGAATCATCACAAGGAACAACTGTTTATCCTTCTGAGAGTGAGTACGTGAAATTTATTGATAACTCTTTTACCTGTACTGATTCTTCAGCAAAGTTTATTTGGGGACAGTTTGAAGTGATGGGCAACTGTTCTTCTCAGGGATATTGCGGATGGATTGCGAGAACAAGTTATGATTTTAATCAACGGATTTCACAGCCCGGTGACTTTGATGTTACTTATATCTACGCCACAAAAGATGTGAAATTAAACGGAACGGTCAAAGCGAGAATTTATGCAGGTAATGATACAACCGAGATTGAGGAGACTTATCATTACAACGCGACTTACCAGCGAGGATGGAATCAACAAATTAAATTGTATGTAGCTCAAGATGTGTTCAAAGATTCAAATAAAACAGTTTACAGCTATGAATATTCATTGACCAGCAATGAGCCATATCAAGGAAAGTGGTTTTATTATGGGAATTGAGCATTAGAAATTTACATCGAGGACTTTCGCACTATAACAAAAAAAATCCCGCTTGGTGCGGGATTTTTTTTGTGGACAGGGCCAGAATCGAACTGGCGACACACGGCTTTTCAGGCCGTTGCTCTACCGACTGAGCTACCTGTCCGAACTTTTCTGAACCTTAGCAAACGTGCGAAGCGAGTGCAGCTAAGTTCATGAAAAATTCAGGATCCCGCCATCGGCGGTGGTCCGAAAAAGATTTCAAATTTTAGACAGACATGAATATCTGCCCGCCCGTCAAATTTTCAGTCTCGCTTTTCAGCGGGAGCGGAAAAGCGGTAAAAATATATAAAAATTTTTCCGGTTTTCCAAAAACTTGAGATGTCCGACACCTTTGAGGTGTCGGACATCTGATGCACTAAATGAACAGTGGAGCCAGCACCAGGGTAATCGTCGAAAGCAATTTGATCAGCACGTGAAGTGACGGACCGGCAGTATCCTTGAACGGATCGCCGACTGTGTCGCCGACAACGGATGCTTTATGCGGTTCGGATTTCTTTCCGCCGTAAGCGCCGGTTTCGATGAACTTCTTGGCGTTATCCCACGCGCCGCCGCCGTTGTTGAGAAAGAGCGCCATCAAAATTCCTGTGATCGTGCCGACCATTAAATAGCCGCCGACAACTTCCGCGCCGCTTGCATTTACCGGTGATTGTCCGCCCGCATAATAGAGCCAGCGGAATACCACGCCGACACCGACAGTCATTCCGACAACAAGCAATCCGGGTGCAATCATTTTTTGCAATGCGGCTTTCGCTGCAATGTCAACGCACTGCCCGTAGTCCGGCTTCGATGTTCCAGCCATGATTCCGGGATTATTTTTAAACTGTTCCCGCACATTATTAATGATCGCGTACGCCGCTTTGCCGACTGCTTTGATTGCCAGTGACGAGAACAAAAAGACAAGCACTGCGCCAAGAATCGCGCCGACAAAAACTTCCGGTTTATTCAGATTGATAACTGGAGCGAACGACGGCATATAATTATGTACTTCGTCCATGTACGCACCGAAGAGAAGGAACGCCGCCAGTGCCGCTGATCCGACTGCATATCCTTTCGTCAACGCTTTCGTTGTATTGCCTACGGCATCGAGACGATCGGTTCTATCACGGATTTCCTGCGGCTGATGGCTCATTTCAACGATACCGCCCGCATTGTCGGTGATCGGCCCGAACGTATCCATTGCAAGAATGTATGCTGCTGCGCCGAGCATTCCCATTGTCGCTACAGCCGTTCCGAAAAGTCCGGCGTGCTGCAATCCCGAATGTTCACCTAACAAGTATGCGCCGATGATTGCCGCGCCGATGACAAACACAGGATAACCGGTTGATTCCATTCCGACTGCAACACCGGCAATGATGTTTGTTGCGGGTCCTGTTTGTGAAGCTTCAGCAATTGATTTCACAGGACGGTAACGGTATTCGGTATAGTATTGTGTGAGAAAGACAAATGCGAGCGATGTCAATACGCCGACAACGCCGCACAAGAAGAAATTGAAATAATATTCTGGTCCGAGAAGCCACCGTGACGCAATGAAGAATCCAACGATGACAAAAAAAGCGGTGATGTAGAATCCGCGGTTAAGCGCATGCATCGGATCTTCTTTGTCGTTGGTTTTTACAGAAAGAATTCCGATTGCCGATGCAATGATGCCGAATGCGCGGGCAACGAGCGGGAAGAGAAGAACGCCAAGCAAAGGTAAGCCTTGCTGTTCAAAAACCTGAGCATTTGCAGCATACAATCCCGCAGCAAGAATCATCGCGCCGATATTTTCAGCGGCAGTTGATTCGAATAAATCCGCGCCGCGCCCCGCACAATCGCCGACATTGTCGCCGACGAGGTCTGCAATCACCGCGGGGTTACGGGGATCGTCTTCGGGAATTCCTGCTTCAACTTTTCCAACAAGATCGGCACCGACATCGGCGGCTTTCGTATAGATTCCGCCTCCTAGCTGAGCAAAGAGTGCAACGAAGCTCGCGCCGAATCCATAGCCGACAATGAGAAGAGGAATTTTGGTGATATCATTTGTCACGCCCAATTTATCTACCAGTGTAAAAAGTCCGGCAACACCAAGCAAGCTCATTGCCACGACGAAGAATCCTGATACCGCACCGCCGCGTAATGCCGTTTGAAGAGCGCTGTTCATGTTTTTCGTCGCGCCAGCTGCAGTGCGGATGTTGGAGCGGATTGCGACCCACATGCCCATATAGCCGGCGGCAACTGAACATGCCGCTCCTAAGAGAAATGACAATGTGGTCCACAATGCAAGGTTTGAAGTGCTGGCCGGGTCGTGCTCATTGTGTGCGCGAACGAACGCGTACAAAATATAAATAAGCGCCGCGAGTGCAACAGCAAGATACGCGATCGTGCGATTTTGTCTTCGCAGGAATGCTTCAGCGCCGGTTTTGATGGCACTTGAAATTTCCCTCATTTTGTCGTTGCCGGTGTCGCGTCGTAGTACGTCGCGCACCAAATAAAGGGCGAACAAAAGTCCGAGAACACTGATGCCCAGTACGAGAGAGAGTTCCATACTGATTTGTAAGTCCTTTCTGGTTTTACGTTGATAATAATGATGAATTTATTAGCGTTGAGAAGAGAACTTCCTCTGCCGCGGTAAAATTTGAATTAAAATACAAATTAATGATTAAAATTCCAACACGCCGTGAGTTTTTAATTCTACTCTCTCGGAGTTTGAGCGAAAGTTAAGTGTCGGGAATTTTTCTGTGCCGCCAGTACCAATGGACAGGAATGCCCATCAGCACGATGATAAGGCCGGGCCATGTGTATGCCGGTTTTACAAAAAGAAGGTCAATAGAAATGAATGCTGCGATGAAAATATACAATGCCGGAATTGCCGGATAACCGAATGCTTTATACGGACGTTCAGCGTCGGGACGCTTTTTGCGAAGAATAAATAATCCGGTGATTGTGAAAATGTAAAAAATGAGCACAGCGAAGATAACATAATCGAGCAAGTCGCTGTATGTTCCGGAAAGACAAAGTGCGCTTGCCCAAATTCCTTGTGTGATAAGTGCGAATGCCGGAACGCTGTATTTGTTAAGCGCGCCGGCTTTTTTAAAAAACAATCCATCTTTCGACATTGCATAATAAACGCGGGCACCGGCAAGAATCAATCCATTGTTACAGCCGAATGTGGAGATCATGATCAGCACAGCCATTACAATTGCTCCGGCATCACCGAACATCATTTGTGCGGCGGCTGTTCCAACGCGGTCATCGGTGGCGAATTGAATTCCGCGCTCTGCCACTGTCGCTCCGCCCGGCAAGCCGTGCAGCGGGAGAACATTGAGATAAGAAATATTTGCAGAGATGTAAAGAATCGTCACGATGGCAGTTCCGAAAAACAAACTCAACGGAATTGTCCGCTTTGGGTTTACGACTTCGCCTGCGGTGAACGTGATGTTGTTCCACGCGTCGGAAGAGAAGAGCGAGCCGACCATTGCGGCACCGATTGCGCCGACCAAGGCGATTCCCGCGAGCGGATGAATTTGAAAATTACCATTCGTGAATTGCGTCCATGCGGCATTCCAGAAGTTGGAAAAGTTTGCTGCGACTGCGTCCGCGTTTTTTCCGATAAGAAATCCGAGCGCGATCAAGCCGAGCAATGCCAGAGTTTTCGTGATTGTAAAAATATTCTGAACGGTTTTTCCGGTTGTAATGCCGCGGGTGTTCACGTATGTGAGCACCGCAATGGAAACAATGGCGAGGAGTTGTGTTGCCGAGACGGAAAAGGATCCGAGCGCAAGAATTTTGTTGCTTTCGGAAAACCATGGAATCAGCACGCCGGTGTATCGTGCAAAAGCCACCGCGACTGCCGCGATGGTTCCAGTTTGAATGACGAGGAACAATGTCCAGCCGTAAAGAAAGCCAATCATCGAACCGTACGATTCGCGCAGATAAACGTATTGTCCGCCTGCATGAGGCATCATTGCGGCGAGCTCGCCGTAACTAAGCGCTCCGATAATCGTCACGATGCCGGTGATAAGCCACACGATTAAGAGCCAACCCGGCGAGCTGACGGTGCGTGCGATATCGGAAGAGACGATGAAAATTCCCGAGCCGATCATCGAACCGATAACAATTGTTGTCGAATCGAACAGCTTCAACCGCCGCTGAAATCCAACCGTGGGTGTTTTTTCTTCAACCATTCAGAATTTCCTTATGATTGATTACGCTTTTTTCTTGCTTCAATCTTAAGAACTTTTCCGAAAGAAAAAAAGGTCAGGAACGCAATGATTCCCCAGCCTAAAATCATAAAGATGATGCCGCTTGTTGTAAGTTCCATAAAGTACTCCGTTCTATTGCACAACAGATTGTTGTTGTCTTCGTTTCCACGCTTTTGCTATCATAATTACAAGTGCTACGGCAATTAAAAACATAAGTCCGCGCGATGCCCAAATGTAGGGGACGTCTGCCGCAGCTTCATTTTTCAAGAGGAAAATGTTGATTGCGTCTTGGTACGACCAGACTGCCAAAATAACTGCAAGATACAGCGGAGTGATGTACTTAATGACGAACTTGAAAATTTTCGGAACTTTAATATCGGCACCTTTCGTAATTTCCGCCCAGCCTTTATCCATTCCAAAAACCCATGCAAAGAGAATTGTCTCTACCAATGCAAAAACAGCAAGGCCGAAGGTTCCTGCCCAATAATCCATTTCATCAAGAAAGCCGTGCGAAAGGAAAAAGACGACCGGCTGAATGCAAATGAAAGCGATTGCGCCAAGCAGTATTGTTGCTTTTGCATGTGTGAGTTTAAATTCGTCGCGGACAAAGGAAATGACCGGCTGCGCCATTGCTACGGAAGAAGTGATGCCGGCAAAGAAGAGAAGTAAAAACCAGAGTGTTCCGAAGAGTTGTCCGAACGGTATTTTTGTAAAGATAACCGGCATGGAAACAAAACCGAGATTGAACGCGCCGCCTTGCGCGATAACCTGCGTCTGTGTCAAACCGAAGAACGCCACAGCGACAGGAATAGCAATGCTGCCGCCGAGAATAACTTCTGCAAATTCATTTGTCGAAGCAGTCGTCAAGCCGGAAAGAGCGATGTCGTCATCTTCTTTGAGGTAACTTGCATACGCCTGGATTGTTCCCATGCCGACGCTCAGAGTAAAGAAAATTTGTCCGGCTGCCGCCAGCCATACTTTCGCATTGCTTAACTGACTGAAGTCAGGATTCCAGATGAATGCTACGCCGCTCCAGACATTCCAATCAGGATGCAGCGGGTCCGGTGCACCTAAAGTAAATACGCGGACAACAAGCACAATTGCGAAGATAAATAAGAGCGGCATCGCAATTTTTGCGAGGAGTTCAATTCCTTTGCTCAATCCGCGGTAGAGAATCCAGAAATTGATAAGGAGCGTAATCACCATGAAGATGTACGCTATTGTTAGACTGCTGAAGTGAATGCCTGCCCCAGTGCCCTGATACGACGTGAGAAATTGTTTCATGCTGTCGAACGTTGTCTCGTCAAAATAGAGTTTCATCGAAGAGAAAACGCTGTAGCCAAGTGTCCACGATTCGATGTATGTGTAGTAGATAAAGATTACTGCCGAAACGAAAAGGCCGATTGCGCCGAGATATTTTGCAGCTTTGTTTTCCCACATTACAGCGAACATTCCCGGTGTGCTGTTGTGCCCGTGTTTCCCGCCATGGCGGCCAATAGCCCATTCTACCCACATCAATGGAATACCGAGGAGAAGGAAAGCGATAAAATAGGGAATCATGAATGCGCCGCCGCCGTTCTGTGCCGCTTGAACCGGGAAGCGCAAAAAATTTCCAAGCCCGATCGCATTTCCTGCGACAGCAAGAATTAACCCGATACGCGTTCCCCAGTGTTCTTTCGCATGAGCCATGATGATCCTTTCTACGTTGCCTGATGAGAAATATTTTTTCCTGTGAACTTCTTTTATATAGAAATAATTGCTCTGCTACGAATTTGACTTCCGCGACTTTTCGGGTGTGAAAATGCCTAAACATAAACTATTTTTCCGACTTTTTCAATGAAAATTTCACGAGTTGCAAACTTTTCGGCATTGATGTATATTTTAACCGGAGGTGCACTTATGGCAGAAGAACTTGTCCGTACGTTTTCCGGCGGAGTTGCTTTGAAATCTCTTCTTGCTGAATACACGAAAGAAGGGGAAGTTTACGAAAAGATGCCGAATAAGTGGGTGCGATGCTATTCCTGCGGGCATCGCTGCAGAATTGCTCCGGGAAAAGACGGAATTTGCCGTGTCAGATTTAATCGAGATGGTGTTCTCTATGTCCCTGCTGGATATGTCGGCGCGTTGCAGTTAGATCCGGTGGAAAAGAAGCCATTCTTTCATGCGTACCCCGGCTCTATGGCAATGAGTTTTGGAATGCTTGGCTGCGACTATCATTGTGCGTATTGTCAGAATTGGGTAACGTCGCAGGCGATCCGCGACCCGAATGCCGTTGCCGATGCGGAACAGATTACGCCGGAAAAATTTGTAGACATTGCTCTGCGACGCAAAGCGAAAATTATTACAAGCACCTACAACGAGCCGCTGATCACCAGCGAATGGGCAGTGGAGATTTTCAAAATGGCAAAGCGTGTCGGACTTGTTACGTCGTATGTTTCAAATGGAAACGGAACACCGCAAGTCCTGGAATATATCAGTCCGTGGGTTGATTTGTACAAAGTTGATCTGAAAGGATTCCGTCAGAAGGAATACCAGCAGTTCGGCGGCGTGTTACAGAATGTGTTGGAAACGATTCGCACTTTGCATGAAAAGAATATCTGGCTCGAAATTGTAACGCTGATTGTACCGGGATTGAACGATTCAGATGAAGAATTAAAAGAAATTGCACAATTTCTCGTTTCGGTTTCACCGGATATTCCGTGGCACGTTACAGCATTCCATAAAGATTACAAGATGACCGATCCCGACGACACGCCGGCCGAGACATTGATTCGTGCGGCGAAGATCGGCTACGATACCGGTCTTCATTTTGTCTATGCGGGAAATCGCCCGGGCGAAGCCGGAGAATTTGAAAATACATTTTGTCCATCGTGTCACACAGCCTTGATTGAGCGTAGCGGTTTTCGAATTCTTACGCAACGAATAAAGGACGGACATTGTTATCAATGTGGAACATTAATTCCCGGTCGCTGGGAATAAGAGATCATTCACTCATAACAATCGAATAAGGAAACGACATGGCAACCCCAAAGGGATCTTTGATGAGAACTGCAAATCCCGCTCTGAACTCAAAAACATTTACGTCGCTTGATTATGCCGGCGGACAGGGCGAGACAATGACGCTTCAAGGCACAGTGAACAAAACCGGAATTCTTCTTCTGCTGACAATTATCAGCGCGGTGTGGGTGTGGAATAAATTTTTCGCGTCGCTTGATTCTGGGGCTGTCATGCCGTGGATAGCTGTGGGCGCCATCGGCGGATTTGTTCTCGGGCTCGTCACGGCATTCAAGAAAAATTGGTCAGCGGTTACCGCACCGTTTTATGCTCTTGCAGAAGGTCTTGCGCTCGGAGGTATCTCCTCAATTTTTGAAATGCAATTTCCGGGCATTGTCATTGAAGCAGTTGCGCTTACGTTTGGTACTTTGCTTTGTCTGCTTGTTGCATACAAATCGGGACTTATTCGTCCGTCTGAAAATTTTAAGCTTGGTGTTGTTTCTGCAACTGGTGCTATTGCACTTTTTTATTTTGTAACGATCATTCTTGGTTTTTTCGGTGTAAATACGTCATTTTTCTACGGCAACAGCCTTCTCAGTATCGGCATCAGCGTGGTGATTGTGATCATTGCCGCATTGAATCTCGTTCTCGATTTTGATTTCATCGAAGGCGGCGCGGCAAACGGCGCTCCGAAATATATGGAATGGTATTCGGCGTTCGGCCTTCTTGTGACGCTTGTGTGGCTGTATATTGAAATTCTTCGCTTGCTTGCCAAACTGCGAAGCAGAGAGTAATAGTTCGTCAAAAAAAACGTGGTCATAATGGAGAAGAGGAGAGGAGTGCAATGAGGAAATTTCTTTTCAGTCAGAAGCTGATCAGTCTTGGGTTGATGAGTGCGGTGTTAGTGATGGCGGCAATGTCCAGCTGTTCTGCAGCGGAAAGTGACAGCGCGAAAAAAAATGATACAGGAAATTTACGGCAATACTACAGCGGTAAAGTCGGCTTTTATCAACCGAGTGACGGGTTGAATAACGGGCTTGTTCTCGGCATTGATGGAATCACGGAATTCATTCATTATAATTTTTTTCTTTCCGGCGCGATTGATTTTTATCAGAAACAAACAATAGATATTTTTCAGCAGCCGAAGCCGGATATTTCTCAACAAGCGATTGTTCTCCTTCCGCTTCACATTAATTTCGGTTACAAAATTTTTGACATTCCGGATGCAGACACACGCGGATACATCGGTGCGGGCGGCGGCTATTATTTTTATTTTTACAGTGTTTCATATAGCAGCGGCTCGGGCGGGCTGCTCGGCGGGCTGTCTTCACAAAACGACTCCAAGAATGGCGGCAGCTTGTTTGCGACTGCGTTTGCACGAATTCTCATCGGACAAATTTTTCTCGAGCCGCGTTTATATTTTGCATCAAAGAAACAGGATTCGGCCGGCTCATATAATTTTACCATAAATCCTTCCGGGTTTGCAATAACGCTCGGCTTTCAATATCATTGAAAAAGTGAAGATGGTCTCCACCTCGGCGGCCATCGCTCATCATAAAAAAATGAAGCATCGTCGAGAAATTATTTTTACCGCAACTGTAATGTTTTTTGCAGGATGCGCATCGGAACATACAGCAATGAGTCAATCCGAAGGGAATTTTCAACCGGTTATTAGCCCTGTGAGAAATTCTGTTTCGCCGAACCATTGCCGAATTGTCGGAACAGTTGTGGCGGTTGATTCAACGCTTGATGTGGCGGATTCTTTACAATCCCATAGGGATGTTCCGCCGTGTACAAAAGTTCCGTGCAACGCCGACGTCCGCATTGATTCAATTCTCGGCTACGGCTCAGCATTTGGAAATCCTGTTGTACAGGAAAAAATCTACAGAATGCATTTTGTTTTTACGCTTGCCGCGACATCGAAGGAATTATTTCCTTCGATGAAAGAAGTGTATCCTGGATTAATAGTGGGCTCATCGTTCATTGCAGATATAGAGCGCCAAAGTGTGCGTGGCGCCACACAATCTATGGCGCCGGTTTTTGTAATTTATGGCTACTCGCGGCTTTCGGAATCGCCGCATTAATGCTTATGAATTTTTTTATTCATTATATAATCAATTTATCTATGAGGTTTTCATGAAACGTTTACTACTGTGGACAGCGGTTGTAATCTTTTTCGGACTCTCGTTCTTTCTTTCGCGCCCGGCAAAGAATTCGCCGGCTCCTATCCGTGCGGCGTATGAATCGGAAAGAGAAGATCTGCAAAGCCGCGAACAGTTTGAGTTTATGATGTTGCGCGATCCGAAAACGAATTCTATTCCGCGCGGCATTTATCAGCGACAGCGCGAATTTGCAAAAACTCTTCCCACGGTAGAAAAGTTAGTGAAGATGCGCGCCTTGAATAAAACGGCAGTTGCAACATGGACATTGCGCGGCCCGGTGAATCAAGGCGGTAGAACACGCGCGCTTGCGTTCGATGTTGCAAACTCCAGCATCATTCTTGCCGGCGGCGTTTCAGGGGGAATGTGGCGTTCAACGGATGGCGGCTCATCGTGGACGAAAACGACATCATCATCATCGCTGCAAAGTGCAACATGCATTGCACAGGATACGCGTTCGGGAAAGCAAAATGTTTGGTACTATGGTACGGGTGAGTATATGGGAAATAGTGCCAGCGGTGGAGGGAGCGATGCGTTTTACACGGGAGACGGAATTTTCAAATCTACCGATGACGGCGCGAGCTGGAACATTCTTTCTTCTACCGCGACGAACACACCGCAAACTTTTGAGAATTTTTTCGACTATGTATGGAATGTTGCGACGGATCACCACAACACATCGCAAGATGTTGTCTATGCTGCAACGTACGGGGCGATCCATCGAAGCACCGACGGCGGAGCCAGTTGGCACTATGTAATTCCTTCTTCTCCATCTTCCCCGTACTCTTCTTATACGGATGTTGCAGTTGATTCGAATGGAGTTGTGTATGCAGCACTCAGCAATGGAGGCGGGTCTGCGGGCATTTATCGTTCTACAGATGGCGTGACGTGGACAAATATTACTCCGAGCGGCTGGCCATCTTCATACAATAGAATAGTAATCGGTATTGCACCGTCAAATCAAAATGTAGTTTATTTTCTTGCTGAAACCCCAGGCAGCGGAACGAACGGACATTCTATTTGGAAATATACGTACGTCTCCGGCGACGGTACCGGTGCAGGGGGAACTTGGGTAGATCGTTCCGCCAATATTCCGATGTTCGGCGGAAGCGTTGGCAATTTTGATTCACAAGGATCGTATGATCTTGTGATCAAAGTGAAACCGGATAATTCGGATGCCGTGTTTATCGGAGGAACGAATCTGTATCGCTCGACTGACGGCTTTGCTTCTACAACAAATACAACATGGATCGGCGGGTACTCTACAGCAAATGATGTTTCGCAATATCAAAACAGCCACTGTGACATGCACTCGCTCGCATTTTCACCGGCGAATTCTTCTGTTCTCATCAATGGTGATGATGGAGGAATTACCGAGACGACGAACTGTTTAGCGTCAACAGTGTCGTGGTCGTTTCTTAACAATGGCTATTTTACAAGTCAATTTTATTCTGTCGCTGTTGATTTATCTGCGAATGGCGATGCCGTTGTAATTGGCGGACTTCAGGATAATGGAAACTATTTCACTAACTCGACCAGCAGTACAACGAATTGGAAGCAGCTTCCTGCCGGCGGCGACGGTGGAATTACGGCAATTGCTAGCGGAAAAACTTCTTACTATATAGAGACGCAAAACGGCGACGTGCTTCGGCTGCTTCTCGATGTGAATGGTAACTATACTAATTATGCCGGAGTGAAACCGAGCAACGGCAGCGGGTTTCTTTTTGTGACGCCGTACATTCTCGATCCGAATAATACGAAGATGATGTATCTTGCGGCGGGCACAACGCTGTGGCGGAACAGCGACCTCACTCAAATCCCCACCGGTTCTCAAAATGCGACAACTGTCAACTGGACTGAACTGACAAATACAACTTTAGTGGGCGCAAATATTTCCGCGGTAGCTGCTTCAACAACTGTTGCGAACAGAGTCTATTACGGTACGGACGACGGCAGGGTGTTCCGCTTAGACGGCGCGAACTCCGGAAATCCAACGCCGTCAGAAATTACGGGAAGCAATTTTCCTGCAACTGGCCCATATGTGAACTGCATAGCCGTTGATCCGACGAATGCCGATAATGCTGTTGTGGTTTTTTCCAATTACAACGTAGTGAGCTTGTTTTATACTTCTAACGGCGGCACAAGCTGGACAGACATTGCCGGAAATTTGGAACAAAACAGCGACGGCAGCGGCGATGGTCCGTCGTGCCGGTGGGCGGCGATTTTGCCGACGAACAGCGGAGCGAAATATTATGTTGGAACGAGCACGGGACTATATTCTGCGGAAAGTTTGAACGGGACTTCAACTGTGTGGGCGCAGGAAGGCGCGTCAAATATCGGGGATGTTGTGGTGACGATGGTGGTTGCGCGCGCGACCGATGGATTGGTAGTTGCAGCAACTCATGGCAATGGCGTTTACAGCTCAAATGTCATTACCGGAGTGCAAACTTCACCGACGATGCTTCCGAATCAATTTGTGCTGGAACAGAATTACCCGAATCCGTTCAATCCCAGCACAGATATCAGATATCAGATTTCAGCGGTCAGCCCCGTTTCGCTGAAAGTATATGATGCTCTTGGAAGAGAGGTAGCAACACTGGTGGATGAGGAAAAAACTCCGGGAACATACAAAGTGAGCTTTGACGGAAGCAGGCTTGCAAGCGGCGTATATTACTACACACTGCGTGCAGGAAATAATGTGCAAACGAAACAGATGTTGATGGTGAAGTAACGCCGCTAAAATCGTACGGCGATGGGCTAAAGCAGAATTCGGCTCATACTGAAATAATTATTCAAGAGCTTGCAACAGTACTTGTGGCTGGCAATCTAAAGGTTGAGTTGAAGACTATTTTAGTTTTTTGAGTTTGTGGGAAAAATCACTAGGGGGAATTACCCGAATCCGAGTAACCGCTAAAATACAAATGGCGCGTACCGGATTTAAAACTACGGTACGTTTAAGGAGAACTGTCTGATGAGTAAGAGGTCGGTATTCTTTCTTTTGTTGCGGGTAACACGATTAGTCCTTAAGGCCTTTGAATTTTTGATCGGATTGTTCTATGCAAAGGACAGAATAGACGATAAATATGTGTCAGTCAATTCGCTTCAGAGAATATGGACCGTCGAGTACGGAATATGGGAGAAGAATCGAAACAAGTTTTTGCCAAAAGCTCGGTTAAGAGTCTGCCCAAGCTGCGGAGCCAATGATTATATTCCTCTATGGAATTCTGAGGACGGATATAGGTACGTCCAATGCAGAAAATGTGACTTTGTCTATGTGACTCCTTTTGTTTCTTACAAAATGTGGAGGAGCTATTTCAAACACTTCAGTAAAGACGCCGAACTTGTGAACAGGCAAGTCATAGATTCTCGTTTTAGTGAGGATTTTCTCAAAGGAGATAGAGACAGGTTCACATATTACTTGAGATTACTACGAAAATTCAAGTCGGAGGGCTCGGTGTTGGACGTCGGCTGTCTCACCGGAAGTTTCCTTAAGTTTTCTCGGGAACTTGGATATCAACCTCTTGGTGTTGAGTATCGCCCGTACGCAATCGAGGCAGCACGCAAGCACTTCGGTATTGAGATGATAAGAGGCTTCTTTGAGGAAGTAGCTCCGGGCATGATTCAACGCCATCAACTTTTTGATATTATTACTTTTTGGGAGACACTCGAACACATGCTCTACCCGGCGAGCGCTCTTAAATTTTGTAATAAATTGCTCCGTCCAGGAGGGTTAGTTGCAATTACGGTTCCAAACTTTGATAATCTTCAGGTTAAGCTTCTCAAAGAGCGATGTTTTCATTGTATTGGCGGCGCTGGCAATGCCGGTCATATCAACATGTTTACTCCCTCTACACTTGAGAGAATGCTTTCCGAGAACGGTTTTGAGATGGAGTTGATGGAAACAGAAGGGTCAAGTAGTTACTATGATATTATGCTATATCTTTCCGGACGATATGATCTCATTTATTCGTATGGCAACACACTTCTTTCGCCACGGGGAAAGCCATCAGCTGAGCCCTATTTTTTTCAACCGGCAATCACGAATTTTCTTCTTTCGTTGTCTCCAGTGTTTCATGTGCTAGAAAGTGCTTCTATGAAAGGGGCAATCATATTGGCGATCGCCCGAAAAAAATAAGAAGAACTTCTCTCAACGATTTTACTGTCCATTAGCAAACAGTGCCGAAAAAATGCTTTCGCTTTTGTCTTTTATAACAGGAAAAATCAGTGAAGGAATAGAGAATTAAATATTATTAATAAGCACTACTCTGATGTAATATATTTTTTTCACATCCATCCGTTTTCGCGGTACCACGCAACGGTTTCCCGGATTCCATCCGCTAAGTCAATTTGCTGCGAGTAGCCAAGCTCCCGCTTTGCTTTTGAAATATCCACCGTCCAGTTATCCTGCACCATGTCGCGCCCCTTTTCAAAATTCAATACGGATGGTTTTTCGCTGAAGAGAGAGAAGAATCCGACTGTTCCGGCAACTGCATACACAAGCGGTTCCGGAAGCCGGATGCGGAGCGCTTTTTTCCCCATCACGTGCTTGGCAGTCGCCCCGATTTCCCGCCATGAATATTGTTTTTCGCTTCCAATGAAATATTTTTGATTGGCAGATTTTTCATTTTCGCCAGCCAGCACAAGACCGGTAACGACATCGGTTGAATGAACGAGATTGACGAATTTATCTTTGAATCCCACGAGCGGCTCCAAACCGCGGCCAATTGTTTTGAAGAAGTCAAATGTTGCCGTGTCACGCGGACCATACACCGCTGCTAAACGAATAAGTGTGACCGGAAGCTTATTCTGAAATTTCAAGACTTCAAGTTCCGCTTCCATTTTACTTTTTCCGTATGTCGTGATCGGATGGTATGGCGTGGAATCGTTCACAGGTTTCCCGTCCGTTCCGGGTCCTACTGCGGTAAGACTGCTGGCGAAGATGAATTTTTTCAGCGTTGGATTAACGCGCGAAGTAATTTCAATAATATTCCGCGTTCCATCACGATTGTATTTGTAAAACTCGGCTTTCCGTTTTGCGGCTACAACACCGGCAACGTGATATACATAATCCGCTCCGGTAATTGCTTTCTCAAGAACATCATTGGAGAATACATCTCCGTGAAATAATTCCACCGGAAGCTGTTTAAGGTAGCCCGACTTCTTCGGATTTCTAATAAGACAGCGGACTGTGTATCCGCGTGAAAGCAATCGTTCCACAAGATGGCTGCCGATGAAACCCGTTCCGCCGGTTACGAATGCGATTTTTGACTGTGATTGATTGGCCATTGAATTTTTTAGAAAGATAAGAAGTAGAAAACGTAAGTTGACTTTATTTTCACGATGAAGTATATTGAAAACGCCTGTAAGAATCAATTTATGAATGACGATGCGGAGAGTCGGCTTGCAGTGCGAGAACTCGTTATTGAAAACGGGGAGAATCACATCATATTCGAAGGAGATATCTTGGATTTATTTGATAAGTGTTCCGCTTTTACGCTTGCGGACGAGGTTAAAGCAAAAGGCGTTTATCCTTATTTTCGTCCTATTCAAGCAAACGAGGGACCGGTTGTTCTCATGGAGGGGAGAGAAGTTATCATGGCAGGGTCGAACAACTATCTTGGTCTTACTGCTCATCCCAAAGTTAAAGAAGCTGCACAAAAAGCAATTCAAAAATACGGCACAGGCTGTTCCGGCTCACGCTACCTCACCGGGACGCTTGATTTGCACATTGAGCTCGAAGCGCGATTGGCAAAGTTTATCGGAAGTGAGGATTGTTTGCTCTACAGCACCGGCTATCAAACGGCGCAGGGAATTATTCCGACGCTTGTTCAGCGCGGCGACTATGTTATTTCCGACAAAGATAACCACGCCTGTATTGTTGCCGGAAACATGATGGCACTTGGAATGACAGCCGAAATGGCGCGCTACAAACACAACGACATGAAGCATCTCGAAGCGGTGATTTCAAAACTTCCGCTCGATGCAGGAAAATTGATCGTGTCAGACGGAGTGTTCAGCACGTCCGGCGAAATTGTTGACCTTCCCGCATTGATTCGGGTTGCGAAGAAATATAACGCGCGGGTGTTGATTGACGATGCCCATGCCACCGGCGTGATCGGAAAAGGCGGGCGCGGCACGGCAAGTCATTACAACCTTGAAAAAGATGTTGATCTGACGATGGGAACATTCAGCAAAACATTTGCGTCGCTCGGCGGATTTGTGTGCGGCAAGCGTTCGGTCATCAATTATCTGAAGCATCACGCACCGGCGTTGATTTTCAGTGCCAGCCCGACACCGGCATCCGTTGCGTCTGCACTGGCAGCGTTGGATATTCTCGAAGCTGAACCGGAACGGATTCAACGGCTGCACGACAACGCCGTGAAAATGCGTGAAGGATTCCAAGCAATGGGCTTGCGCGTCATTGACGGGCACGAGTCAGCAATTGTTCCTGTTATTATCGGCGATACGGACAAGACGTTGATTTTCTGGCGCGAACTGTACGACGCAGGAGTTTTTGTGAATGCGTTTGTTCGCCCCGGTGTGCCGCCCGGAATGGAGATGCTTCGCACCAGCTACATGGCAACTCATGAAGAGAAGCATCTTGATAAGATTCTGGAAATTTTTGAAGTTATTGCTAAAAAGCTTGGCGTGATAAACTAATTGTAAATGGCGCAGCAGGCGCCACGGTTCTAATCAATATCAGTATTGAATCCCGTCACGCTGCAATAGCCAGACGGGATTCTTTTTGAGGAGGGTGTAGGTGTATGAGTGCTGTTACGATTCGTCCGGTTCGCACTTCGGCTGACGAAATGAAGTTCATCAAATTTCTCTGGAAGATTTATAAAGATGATCCTCATTGGGTTCCGCCGCTTATCATGGATCGCAAGAAGCTGATTGACAAAAAGAAGAACCCGTTCTACCAACACAGCGAGATGGAACTGTTCCTTGCGGAACGCAACGGAGAAGTTGTCGGGCGCATCGGTGCAATTGTGAATTACAATCACAACAAAGAACATGAAGACAAAGTCGGCTTCTTCGGTTTTTATGAATCGGTGAACGATCAGGAAGTTGCCGACGCGTTATTCAACGAGGCAAAGAATTATCTTCGCTCCAAAGGCATGACACAAATGCGCGGTCCTGCAAGCCCATCGGTGAATGATGAGTACGGACTTCTTGTTGACGCTTTCGATAAAAGCCCGGTCGTGCTGATGACGTACAATCCCCCGTACTATGCAAACTTATTTGAGAAGTACGGAATGAAAAAACTGAAAGACTTGTATGCGTACCTGCTTTCGCAGGATTCCGTGTACTCCGAGCGTTTGACGCGCTTCAACGAAATTGTGAAACAGCGCGAGGGGCTGACGTTCCGTTCGCTGAACATGAAAGATTTCAAAGGCGACGTTGACCGGATTAAAGAAATTTATAATAAAGCGTGGTCGCGTAACTGGGGCGCCGTGCCGATGACGAACGCGGAGTTTGACGCGCTCGCAAAAGATTTGAAGCCGCTTGTCGTTCCCGATCTTGTTATTATCGCGGAAGCAAAAGGAAAGACGATCGGTTTTGCGCTGTCATTGCCCGATATCAACATTGCGCTGAAGTACAACAAGAAAGGCGGATTGCTCAAGGGATTGTATTATTTGTATGCAAAGAAAAAAGAGATCAATCTTGTTCGCATCATCGTTCTTGGTGTTGTGCCGGAACATCAGCGAAGCGGAGCGGCGGGCGTTTTGTTTTACGAAACCGCTGCCCGTGCAAAAAAACTCGGTTACCAATACGGCGAAGCGAGCTGGGTGTTGGAAGATAATGTAATGATGAATCGCGCCGCTGAAATGATGAACGCAAGCAGGTATAAAACATACCGGTTGTATGAAATGAATATTTGAGAATTTTAGATTTGTTTAGAATTTAGAAATTCAATATTAGGATTTAATTCTCTATTCTCAATATTAAAAACACGGAATGATCATGGCTGTCAAAAAGGTCGAAAAAATCTGGATGAACGGTACGCTGGTCAATTGGGATGACGCGAAGATTCACGTACTGTCGCACGTTATTCACTATGGCTCAAGCTGGTTCGAAGGAATTCGCTGTTACAATACGAAACGAGGCTCAGCAATTTTCCGTTTGGACAAACACCTTGATCGGTTGTATGATTCAGCAAAAATGTACCGCGCAGAAATTCCTTACACAAAGCAACAGCTTGAAACGGCGATCAAAGAAACGATCAAAGCAAATAAATTGAAGGCATGTTACATCCGCCCCGTTGTCTATCGCGGTTATGGCGATGTCGGAGTGAATCCGCTTGGCTGTCCGATGGAAATTTCAATTGCTGTGTGGGAGTGGGGAAAATATTTGGGAGCCGATGCGCTTGATAAAGGAATTGATGTTCGCGTTTCCTCGTGGGCGCGGCCTGCACCGAATACACTTCCCACAATGGCAAAGACCGGCGCAAATTACATGAACTCGCAGTTGATCAAGCTCGAAGCAATTGCCGATGGATATGCGGAAGGTATTGCGCTCGACGTGTACGGACATATCAGTGAAGGAAGCGGAGAAAATATTTTTGTCGTCCGCGACAACACGATTTTTACGCCGCCGCTCATTGACGCGCTGCTTCCCGGCATTACACGCCTTTCGGTGATGACGCTTGCGCGCGAAGCCGGACTTTCCGTTGTTGAAACGCACATTCCCCGCGAAATGCTCTACATCGCCGATGAAGTATTCTTTACAGGAACCGCTGCGGAGATTACGCCGATTTGTTCGATTGACCGCATCAAAGTCGGCGAAGGAAAACCCGGTCCGATAACACGGCAATTACAGAAGCGTTTTATGCAGGTTGTTGAAGAAGGAATCGATCCCCACGGCTGGTTAAATTTTGTTTAAGATGTGTACTCGTCCGCCGTTTGTATTGGCGGAGTTGAATTTCGTTTATGGAAAGCGTACAATTCCTCTCACCGGAGTGAAAGACAATATGATGTTCCGGTAAGCTGGTCTCCACTTTTTGAAGAAACGTCCATGATACACCGCAAGCCGACTGAAATAGAATCCCTCCTCGCCAAAGTGCCAGTGTTTGAAAATCTTAAACGCCGCGAACTGCGTACGATTGCCGGCATTGTTCATCGCCGTCAATATGTGGCGGGGGAGTATGTTTTTTATCAAGACGATCCCGGCTTAGGAATGTATGTGATCGAAGACGGTGAAGTCGTTGTTGCATTGATGGAGAAGGATAAAATCAAAAAGGAGCTTGCCGTTTTAAAGGATGGTAATTTTTTCGGCGAGCTTGCTTTGCTCGATGAATCTCCGCGCTCTGCCTCCGTTATCGTTCGTACGGATGCAAATCTTATCGGCTTCTTCCGCCCTGATCTTTTTGAAGTGATTGAAAAATCTCCTACAACCGGATTGAAAATTGTTTTGAAGTTGGCAGAAATTATCGGTGAACGTCTGCGCAATACAAATCAGGAACTTGCCAAAGTTCGTGCCGAGCTTGATGCTCTTTCAGCTAAGGGCAAATTGGCTTCCGGCTGAAGAATTATCACAGATTGAAAAATCCTTTGGGAAAGGAGCCGTCTCATGAAATCGAGCGCAAAAAAAGCGACACAGAAAAAAATGCTGAAAGCCAAGCCAAAAGCATGGCGGAATAAAAAAACCACAGCGCGCAATGCGGCACCAAAAACTGCAGCGCAAAAATCCCCTTCCATTGCTCTCACAAAAATTTTAGTTCCGATAGATTTTTCCGAACATGCGAGGAAGGCATTGCAGTATGCAATTCCGTTTGCGCATCAGTTCAAAGCGAAGCTGTATCTTGTGTATGTTGTTGAGCCGACGATTTATCCGGCAGACTTCAGCTTCGGACAAATCGGGTTGCCGAATGTGGAAGCTGAACTTCGGACAAAAGCGGAAGGAGAGTTGAAGGAACTTGTTGAAAAAGAAATTAAAGGGTTTGTCGCGTCCGAATGGCTGGTGAAAACCGGCTTGCCGTTTGTAGAAATTGCTTCCTTTGCTAAAGACGAAAACATCGATTTAATTATTCTTGCTACGCACGGGCACACGGGAGTCGAGCACATTCTCTTCGGCAGTACGGCAGAAAAAATAGTCCGCAAAGCGCCGTGTCCGGTGCTCGTCGTTCGCTCGGACGAACGCGATTTCGTGGATGAAAGGGTGTAATAATCTTACTCCCACGCTCCAGCGTGGGAATAAGTTGAACTACCACTTTCTGTCATTGTCTCTCTTCTTTCTTCCCCACACGGAACACCGCCTTCCCGCTGATTGTTGGAATAGGTGAAATTACGTACATTGTATCATTCCAGCAGATGTAGGACGTTTCCGCCAAAAACGTGGCGGACAGGTTAGAGGTGTTCTGCATCTTGTCATTTGCCGATTTCAACGGATAATTTTTAATGAAAAGCAACGGTGTCTCTCAGCTCCAAAGGAGTCCTTTGCGACCAGAGGCTCAGCCAAAGGCTGATCAGCCCTTGGCTGATGATATGCCTGTAGCGCAAAAATTAGAAGCAATCCTCGAATCATTCGGTCCGAACACGACGTATGTGTGGGATATTCTTCAGGAATATCTTGCCGACCCGCAGTCTGTGAATGAAACGTGGCGCAAACTTTTTGCCGATGCTGTGGATGGAATGGAACATGGCGCCAAAGGCGACATTGAAATTCCGCCAGAGCCAAAAATATCCCGGCCTGTCCGACAGATTTCTACACAAAAAATTTCTCCGGTACAATCTGAAGAAACGCCTTCTCAAAAAATTACTGCCATCAAAGGTGTGGCGGCGAAGATTGTTGAAAACATGGAAGCGAGCCTTGCGCTTCCTACCGCAACGTCGCTGCGGACGATTCCTGTGAAAGTGCTGGATGAGAACCGGAGAATTTTGAATCAATATCTTGCGGCGCGTTCTCTCGGAAAAATTTCCTACACTCATATTGTTGCGTGGGCAATCGTAAAAGCGCTCCGAAAATTCCCGTCAATCAATGCGTCGTTTGCGATGATTGAAGGACAGCCGTACCGCGACGAGAAGCCACAGATCAACATCGGCCTGGCGATTGATGTGACGCGGAAGGATGGTTCGCGCTCGCTCTTGGTTCCGAACATCAAAGATGCCGCAACGATGACGTTCGAACAATTTGTTCATGAGTATGATCTCATCGTTCAAAAGGCGCGAACCAGTGCGCTCGATCCGTCCGATTTTCAAGGAACATCAATCACGCTGACCAATCCCGGAACTGTCGGCACTGTGTCATCAATGCCGCGGCTGATGCCGGGGCAGGGAGCAATTATTGCCACGGGAACAATTAACTATCCGGCAGAATATCAAGGAATGTCGCCCGATACAATCGCAATGTTAGGTGTGAGCAAGGTGATGAATATTACCTGCACGTACGATCATCGTGTTATTCAGGGGGCAGAGTCGGGGCAATTTCTTGCGTACATTCACACGCTTCTTCTTGGCGAGGATCAGCCGGAGGTCACAAAGGACTCCTTCGGAACTGATCACCAATCGGTAGAAAAATTTTATGATTCACTTTTTTCCGATTTGAAAATTCCGTTCGAGCCGGTTCGTTGGCAGCAGGATCGAAATCCTAATATCGCCGGCGGAACAAATACTGAATTTATTGAAAAGCAAGCCCGCGTTCTGCAGTTGATTAACGCGTACCGCGTGCGCGGCCATTTGATTGCACATCTCGATCCGCTTGTGAACGAACCGCACAATCATCCGGAACTTGACCCGGCATATTATGGATTGACTGTGTGGGATTTGGACCGCCATTTCGTCAGTGCAGAAGCAGAAGGATTCGGCAACTCCACACTTCGGGAAATTCTTGACATGCTCCAGGCGACCTACTGCGGCTCTATTGGCGTAGAGTACATGAACATTCAGCATCCGGTGCAAAAGCAGTGGCTGCAAAAGCAAATGGAACCGACGTGCAACCGCGCACCGCTCAGCCCGCGCCGTAAAAAACGGATTCTCTCTGTCCTTTCTTCCGCCGAAGGTTTCGAACATTTTCTTCATACAAAATTTATTGGACACAAACGTTTCTCGCTCGAAGGCGCCGAAACGTTGATGCCGATTCTCGATGTGCTTCTCGATGATATGGCGGATCATGGCACGTCTCGTGCGGTGATCGGCATGGCGCACCGCGGCAGATTGAATGTTCTTGCAAACACCATCGGCAAACCGCTCGTAAAAATTCTTTCGGAGTTTGAAGGAAACGATCCGGATTCAATTCAAGGTTCCGGCGATGTGAAATATCATCTTGGCGCGCATGGCGAGCACACGTCACTCAACGGAAATAAAATCGAAATTGAAGTTGCACCGAATCCAAGCCATCTTGAAGCTGTTAATCCTGTTGTGGAAGGGATCGTGCGCGCGATGCAGGAACGCCGCGGCGATGAGAACCGCGAGCAGTTCATCCCGATTCTCATTCACGGCGATGCGGCATTTGCCGGACAGGGCATCGTTGCAGAGACATTGAATCTTTCTCAGTTGGAAGGTTATCGCACCGGCGGAACGATTCATATTATCATCAATAATCAAATCGGGTTTACAACGTCGCCGGATGACGCCCGCTCAACGCCGTATTGTACCGATGTTGCGCGTATGGTGCAGGCGCCGATCTTTCACGTCAACGGAGACAATCCCGAAGCCGCCGCCCGTGTTGCGAAGCTCGCGCTTGCATACCGCCGCGAGTTCAAAAAAGATGTTGTCATTGATATGTTTTGCTATCGCCGCTACGGACACAATGAAGGGGACGAGCCGAGTTACACGCAGCCGCTGCTCTATAAAAAAATAAAACAGCATCCTTCCGTGCGTCAGATTTATGCGGAGCGGCTGTTGAAGAACGGTGAAATTACGCAGGACGAGCTTGCACATCTTGACGAGCAAACAAAACTTCGTTTTGAACGCGCATTTGAAGCGACGCAAAAACGGGAGATGCATTTCAAAGCGGAAGTTCCGTTGGCGGTTTCAGAAGAAGAATTGAAAAAGATTCAACCGGTTGGAGAAACTGCTGTCAGTATGGAATTGCTCGAAGAAATTTCGCATCGGCTCGGCTTTGTTCCGAAAGGATTCAACGTTCATCCGAAATTGGTGAAGTTTCTCGATCATCGCAGAACATTCGATCCCAACGCGACGAAAATTGACTGGGCATTTGCTGAATCGCTTGCGTTCGGTTCGCTTTTGCTTGAAGGAATGCCGGTACGCCTGAGCGGACAAGACAGCTCGCGCGGAACTTTCAGCCAGCGTCATTCAATTTTGTTCGATGCAATTACAGGAGACGAGTACGTTCCGTTGAATCATATTCGAAATGGACAGGCAAAATATACGGCGTTCGACAGTCTTCTTTCTGAAGCGGCGGTGCTCGGCTTTGAATTCGGTTACAGCGTTGCCGACCCGCTTTCTCTTGTGATGTGGGAAGCGCAATTCGGCGATTTTGCGAACGGCGCGCAAGTGATGATTGACCAGTTTATTGCCGGCGCTGAGGCGAAATGGCAGCAGCCGTGTGATCTTGTGCTGCTGCTTCCACATGGATACGAAGGGCAGGGACCGGAACATTCGAGCGCGCGGCTCGAGCGTTTCTTGCAGTTGTGCGCCGAAGATAATCTTCAGGTGTGCAACGTCTCAACACCGGCACAATATTTTCATGTGCTGCGTCGTCAAATGCACGACAGCAAACGAAAACCGCTGGTGCTGATGACGCCGAAAAGTCTGCTGCGGCATCCGATGGCGGTGTCTTTGGCAAAAGAATTTTCTGAAGGAAAATTTCGCGAAGTGATTGTTGGAAATCCTTTTGGGAATGAAAAAGAAACGGTGAATTCCTCAGTGGAGAAAATAATTTTGTGCAGCGGAAAAGTCTATTACGATGCGGTACAATTTCTCCAAACGGAAAAAATCAGTGACGCTGTCATTGTTCGCCTCGAACAATTGTATCCGTATCCGCAGCGGCAATTGGAAGAAATTTTTCAGAGATATTCTTCAGTGCGTGATGTTGTCTGGGTGCAGGAAGAGTCGCAAAATATGGGGGCGTGGAATTATCTTGAACCTCGTTTGCGTGAACTTATCCTGCCCTCACAAATGCTTCGCTACGCAGGTCGTCCTGCAAGCGCTTCAACAGCAACCGGTTCGCTGAAACGGCATAATGAAGAGCAGGAGCAATTGCTCACCGAAGCTTTTAAGCGTTAGAGTGAGTTCTTCACAATGAAATCAAAGAAGACAATAATTATTTTCAGCGGCGCCGGACTATCGGCGGAGAGCGGCATTTCCACATTTCGTGATTCCGCCGGATTGTGGGAACAGCACCGCATTGAAGATGTTGCGTCGCCGGAAGGATGGCAAAGAAATAAAAAGTTGGTTCTTGATTTCTATGCCGGGCGCTTTGCGAAGGCAATGGCATGTACACCGAATCCGGCACACGCTGCCATTGCGTCGCTGCAAGATGATTTTGATGTGGTGAACATTACGCAGAATATTGATACACTGCTGGAACGTGCCGGCGCGAAAAATGTGTGGCATCTTCACGGGCGAATTGATTTCCAAAAGTGCGAACATCATTTTTCAATATTTGCCGATGCCGATTTTAACTGCGATTACCGCACGCAAATTTCTTCACCCACAAAGCAAGGCGACTTGTGTCCGAAATGCGGCGGTCAACTCCGCCCGGATGTCGTCTGGTTCGGCGAGGCGGTTGATATGCGCCATGATTATTTGCAAATGTTGATGTCTAAAGCGGTAATCTTCATTGGCGTCGGCACATCGGCACAAGTGTATCCGGCGGCGGGGTTGCTTCCGCTTTTTCGGGTGACGCCTGAAAAATATTTTGTTGATCCGCGCCCTGCGTACGATGTGCTCGATGGTTTTGAGGTGTTGGAAGGAACGGCGTCACATCATGTTCCGCTTTTGGTGAAACGTTTAACAGAGAGTGAAAAAAAATTTACCGTCAATCCGGATGACAAAATCAATGCGTAGCAGGATTGCCTTTTATGTTGTCGCCGCATTTTTTTTCGTTGTGAATAAAACCGCAATTGCCGGTCCGCCGTTCATCACTGATGACCCGGAGCCTGTGGAGTTTCACCATTGGGAATTCTATTTCGCGTCGCAGTCTGCGCATGACGCCGGCGGCTGGGCAGGAACGCTTCCTCATTTCGAAGTAAATTATGGCGCCATTAAAAACCTTCAGCTGCACATTATTCTTCCGCTTGCTTATGCTTTCCCTTCGCACAGCGCGCGCCAGTATGGTTTCGGTGATACGGAGATCGGGGCGAAGTATCGCTTTATTGATGAGACCAACAGCGTTCCGCAGATCGGCTCGTTTCCTCTTATTGAATTGCCGACGGGGAGTGAATCGCGCGGACTTGGCAGCGGACGTGTGCAGACCTTTCTTCCGTTATGGATTCAAAAAAGTATCGGCTCGTGGCTGACGTACGGAGGCGTCGGATATTGGCTCAATCCCGGAACGGGAAACCGCAATTGGACTTTTGTCGGCTGGGAAATACAAAATCAGATACGCGACAATATTGCCGTCGGCGTTGAAGTGTTCCACAATTCTCCGCAGGAAGAAGGCGCGAATGCAGAAACGCGGTTCAATATCGGCGCGATGATTGATTTCAGCGAGACGCAGAATCTTTTGCTTTCAGCGGGAAGTGCGCTGAATAATGCCGGCGGCGTTCAAGCATATCTTGCCTACCAACTGACGCTCGGTTCTTAAAGCTGTGCTTCCAATCTACCTTTTCAAAAATGCTGATGTTTAAACAGGCGGCAGCATCCCGTCATTTTTTCTTGCAAATGCTTGGCATTTAGATTATATTTTGTCAAACTTTAGCCAAGGAGTTTATGCAGCATCTTGTCATTGGCCTTGCCGGCGGAACAGGTTCCGGAAAAACCACCGTCACACAAAGAATTCTTGATCGTCTACACGTCCAGCAGGATAAAGTTGTTGTCATCCAGCATGATTCATATTACAAAGATATTTCCGCGCATCACGGATTAACGCCGGATAAAATCAATTTCGATCATCCCGACTCGTTGGAAACATCTTTGCTCGTTCAACACATTAAAGAGTTGCGCAATGGGAAAGCTGTTGAACAGCCGATGTATAATTTCACCACCCATTCGCGGTTGAAGGAAGCCAAACATATTGAATCGAAAGACATTATCATCATCGAGGGAATTTTGATTTTGGTTGACAAACAGCTTCGCGATCTAATGGATGTGAAAATCTTTCTCGACACCGATGCCGATGAGCGCGTCTTACGGAGACTGCGCCGCGATACAGTGGAACGCGGCCGTTCGATTGAATCGGTGATGCACCAGTATATTGCTACCGTGAAGCCGATGCACCTGGAATTTGTCGAGCCGAGCAAACATTGGGCGGATATTATTATTCCGCGCGGCGGCGAAAATGCCGTCGCTATTGATATGGTTGTTGCGAAAATTGAAAGCATGCTTCGAAACAAACACACAATTTCATAATTATTAAAGAAGGAGGTTCCATGCCCGAAGCCACACAAAAACAGCCAATCCAATGGAAGTGGGTCGTCATTGGAATTATTGTTGGGTTTGTTATTATCGGTGCATCGTATTTTATTGTCGCGCCGAAATTTCACAGCGATGCTATCCAATCGCTGGTACTGCTTGTCGGTTTTGTTGTGACCGGAGCCGTTGTCGGATATTATTCTCCGGGCGTGACAATCCGCGAAGCGCTGTATGCCGGATTGATACTGATGGTGATTCTTGCCATCGGGTTTGCCCTGATGGGTTCGGGCGAATCGGGGCACGGCACCGTGTTCTTCCTTTTGCTCGTTCTTGGCGGTGTGCTTGCGCAGGTGGGCGGGTGGATCGGCGAGAAGCTCCAAGGAAGCGGCGAGCCGACTTCTGCTGAAGCGCGTGCGACAACAGCATTTCAATGGAAATGGGTTTTTGTCGGACTTGCGCTCGGCTTTGCGCTCAATGTGCTGTTCGTATTTTTGCTCGCGCCGGTATTCAATATCAGCTTGAACATGGCACACATTGCGTTCTCCATCAGTTTTGTGGTGACAGGATATATCGTCGGCGTGAAATCGCCGGGAGTAACGCTGAGAGAACCGGCAGTGGCAGGAGTGATTGCAGTGCTTCTTGAATGGCTCTTTCTTCAATTTGCCATTTCGCTTCCTGTGCCGGCAGAAGTGATTACGTTCGGTATGTTCGAAGGATTTCTGCTAACATTGTTTGGTGCGTGGGTCGGCGAAAAGGTGCAGTTAGCAATGGAGAAGAGCGAGGAAGCGGCGTAGATTTTTTTGAAGAAAGAAAGCCCGATAGTCGAACGAAGATTGCCGGGCTTTTTGTTTTTTGCACGATTTGTGGAAGGCACAATTTTTTTGAACAGGCTGGAATTTGTAGAATGACTTGCTGCATTTTGAAATTTTATGATAAATTCTTGATTCTTGAGTAAAAAAATGTAAGATTGTGAATGTAACAGGTGAGTCTGCCTGGCCGATAGCGGCACTTCCTAATCTTACGCCAAGTGCACAAGACACGGGATTTTATTTTCGCCTGCATTTAAGCAATAAGGAGTTTAAGCTTCCCATAAGGTTGACTTATTTGCGGACTTTATTTTTCCATAGCCACTGGCATTTTATATCTTCGAATTTTTCCAATTGAAATGCAGAGGGATATAATTTTACTATGCGAACATCGATTATACTTTTACTCATTGTTATCTTCACTTTAGAAATGCGTTCCAGCCAAGAAATTGTGTCGGATACGAGCGAGGTAAGCCGCCAAGATTCTGTTTCGTTCCTGAAAGAGATTGGCAACACTTCCTGGAAGATTACCAAAGTAACTTTGAAAGTGGGTGGGCAATATTTTTTCGGATTGCTCATTGGAGCGGCGGGCGTAAACATTATTCATCAGCCCGTTATAGCGGGTGCAGGGTGGCTTGCTGGCTCTTCGTTTGGAGTTTGCGTTGTCGGTAATGGCGGAAGGGATGGCAGACAATTTTTGTGGGTGCTTGTCGCCGGGACAGCGGGAGTTATTCCTTTCATTCCCGGTATGACATCGGGCGGCTTGGGTGCGGCTTTCTCAGCAGGGTTTGCTATAATAACATCGCTGACATTTGAAGTTATCACGTATTATTTAACAGATCGCCTTAATGAAGAATCTGTGAAAGTAGGTATGGGTTTGCGTCCCGTCAAGCTGAACGATGAGAGGGCTTCTTTGAACTCAACTACTTTAGTACCAACTCTCAATATTCAAATATCTCTTTAAATACAGTCCCCAGTTGCGGATAAACTTCAACTTTGTATATTAGAAGTAATGCATTACGCGGCAAAACAAAATATGGTGTGTCACAGACCTCGCCGTTTTGTGGCGGGTTGTCTAAGGATTTTTGAATCGCCGTGAAGGACTGTACGATAAACTCTTTTTTTATCAAAGTCTTTCCGTGCGAAAGACTTTTTTTTTGATGTCTGGCGGCGTTTTTTAGCCGTCTGACATCTATCGTAATTTTCTAAGAAACGTCAGACAGTATAAAACGCTGCCAGATGTTTTGGAAAGATTTTCATGGAAAAACATTTTGAGACACGCTCGATCCGAATCCAGAATAAGCAGACGGAAAACCGTGAGCATTCTGTTCCGCTTTATTTAACATCAAGCTTTACGTTTGAAAACACGGAACAGGGGCGCGCGCTTTTTGCCGATGAGGTTGAAGGAAATATTTATTCACGCTTCTCCAATCCCAATACATCGGAGTTTGTCGAAAAGATGGCGCAGCTTGAACATACGGAAGACGGCTTCGCATTTGCAACAGGAATGGCGGCGATCTTCAGTGGGTTTGGCGCGTTGCTGCAATCCGGCGACCACGTTCTTGCATGCCGCTCTCTTTTCGGCTCGACGCATCAATTGCTGACGAAAGTTCTTGCAAAGTGGGGAATTACTCACACGTATGTAGATGCCGAAAAGCCGGATGAGTGGGAAAAAGCGATTCAAAAAAATACGAAAATGATTTTTGTTGAAACGCCGTCGAATCCCGGATTGGAATTGATTGATCTTGAATGGCTTGGCAAGCTGAAAAAAAAGCACAATGTCGTACTGAATGTGGATAACTGTTTCGCAACGCCGTATTTGCAAACGCCGGCAGATTTCGGTGCTGATCTCATCACACATTCTGCAACGAAATTCATTGATGGTCAAGGGCGAGTGCTTGGCGGAGTAATTGTCGGCAGAAAAGATCTCATGAAAGAGATTCGTTTTTTTGCACGCCACACTGGTCCCGCGTTGTCGCCGTTCAATGCGTGGCTTCTTTCCAAGAGCCTGGAAACGCTCGCCGTGCGAATGGAGCGCCATTGCGAGAATGCGTTTGCGCTTGCACAATATTTAGAAAAGCAATCCGCCGTCGAAAAAGTAAAGTATCCGTTTTTACCGTCGCACCCGCAGTATGTGCTTGCAAAAAAACAAATGAAGCGGGGCGGAGGAATTGTGACGTTTGTTGTTGAAGGAGGTTTTGAGCGCGCAAAGCGTTTCATTGATGCGATTGAGCTTCTTTCGATTACGGCAAATCTTGGCGACACGCGCACAACTGTAACACATCCCGCTTCGACGACACATGCGAAATTGACCGAGGAAGAGCGCCGGCATGTCGGCATTGTGCCGGGATTGATTCGGATCTCCGTCGGACTGGAACATATTGACGATATTATTGCCGATATCGAACAAGCGTTGAAGAAATCGAAGTAAGAGAGTACTCCAGAGTTTTTTTTTTGCCGATTCAGAAGAAGGTTTAGGATTAAAGATTCAGGATTTATGATTCAGTCCATTAATCTTGAAACTTGAATCCTGAATCATCAACAATCAATCACAGGTTAACATTTTTTGAGGAGGGAAATTATGGATAGTATTTTTGGGCTGTGGCATTGGTATATTGCCGGCCCGCTCATCGGACTTTTTGTTCCGGCGCTGCTTATTTGTCTGAACAAAAGGCTCGGTATTTCATCTTCGTTCGAACATATTTGCATGCTGCTGCTGCCGGAAGATAAGAGATCAATCTTCCGGTTTAACAAAGAAGAAAACGGATGGAAGATTTTTTTCGTCGCGGGGATTATGCTCGGCGCTTTTTTTGCTGCGCACTTTCTTTCTTCGACCGCACCCCATTTTTTGCCGGACAAATATTATTCGGCGCAAGGATATGTTAAGCTCTTTATCGGCGGAATGCTTGTCGGTTTCGGGACGCGGTACGCGAATGGATGTACTTCCGGGCATACAATTTTCGGACTCTCGCTGCTTCAATCCTCAAGCCTGAAGGCGACACTCGCTTTTTTTGCGGGCGGATTGATTTACACATTTTTCGCATATCATTTTTAGAGAGGAAGAAGCAATGAAAAACATCGGCTGCATTCTTTATGGAATCGCGTTCGGCATTGTGCTGACGAAGTCCGAAGTGATCAGTTGGTTCCGTATTCAGAATATGTTTTTATTCAAGGAAGCACACATGTATTTGATCATCGGTTCCGCGGTGGCTGTCGGTGCGCTTTCTGTGCAATTGATAAAACGATTTCAGGTAAAAACATTGCGTGGAGAAGAAATCACATACTCAGGAAAACCGTTCAACAAAGGATTTGTTATCGGCGGGCTGATTTTCGGCTTGGGCTGGGCAATTACAGGAGCGTGCCCGGGTCCTATTTTCGCGCAGATCGGAGCGGGAGAATATCCGGCGTTGTTCACCTTGGCAGGCGCACTGACCGGTGCGTTTGTGTATCATTCCGTTAAAACGAAATTGCCGCATTAATGCTTTCATAATTTTAACAACGCAGCGGAGAATACAATGTCGAAGACACGAATGGAAGCGTTCAGCGATGGCGTTATCGCCATCATCATTACCGTTATGGTTCTTGAACTGCGCATACCGCACGGAGCGAATTTGTCCGCGTTGTTTCCGCTGGTACCGGTCTTTTTGAGCTACGTGCTCAGTTTTATTTTTCTCGGAATCTACTGGAGCAATCATCACCACTTGCTTCAAGCGATCAAACAAGTTGACGGCCGCGTGCTCTGGGCAAATCTGCATTTGCTTTTTTGGTTGTCGCTTACGCCGTTCGTAACCGGCTGGATGGGGGAAAATCAATTTGCTCCTCTGCCTGTTGCACTGTACGGAGTTGTACTGCTGTTTTCGGCGATTGCATATTTTATTCTTACACGGGTTCTTATTTTTGTACATGGAAAAGATTCCGTTTTAGCAACGGCAGTGGGAAGCGACTTCAAGGGTAAGATCTCTGTTGTGTTCTATGTTTCGGCGATACCGCTTTCATTTGTGAACGCGTGGCTTGCCTGTGCACTATACATTTTGGTCGCAATTATGTGGCTCGTGCCGGATCGCCGCATTGAAAAGACGATCGCTGCAAAGATTTAGTGGAAAATAATTGCTTTTTCTCTATATTTATCGGGAACGCGGAGCGTTGTTCAGACGTTAAAAAACATAACTATGGCCCCACAACTTCACTATGCTACATTTGGCGCAGGATGTTTCTGGTGCACGGAAGCGGTATTTGAGCGGCTCGACGGCGTTCATTCCGTGGTTGCCGGATACTCGGGCGGAACAAAAGCTAACCCTACATATAAAGAAGTGTGCAGCGGTACGACAGGACATGCAGAAGTCGCCCAGATAACATTCGATCCTGCAAAGATCAGCTATGAAGAATTGTTGAATGTCTTTTGGCATGCGCACGATCCGACGACATTGAATCGGCAGGGTGCGGATGAAGGAACGCAATACCGTTCCATAATTTTTTATCATGACGAGAAACAAAAGAATGCGGCTGAAAAATCGAAAGCGGAAGCACAAAAAGATTTTTCGCAGCCGATCGTAACTTCTATTGAGCGGTTAAAGAAGTTTTATGAAGCGGAGGATTATCATCAGGATTATTACCGGAACAACCCGCACGCGCCGTATTGCATGATGGTAATACGTCCGAAATTAGAAAAGATAGAAGTGGGTCAAAAATAAACTAACACGACAACTTGGAGGATTTATGGTTCGGAAATGTACGTCTATGGTTATTGCTTTGTTGCTGGTTGCTGTCGTTGGCTGCGGCGGAAAAAAAGCCGATCCGACACAAATTCAAAAAGCAAATGAGGCTGTTGCAAAAGGTGATTTTGAAAACGGAGTTGCTGTTCTCGATTCGCTTGCCAAAGAAAGCCCGAATGATGATGCTCTGAAACAAGCGCGCGCGAACGCTCACATGAAATACGGCGACTACCTGATGTACGATAGCCCATTGCCGCCGCATCAAAAATATCCCGGTGCATTGAAGCAATACCGAATCGTTGCTTCGCTTGATCCTTCCAATCAGCAAGCGAAACAAAATATCACGATGATTGAAAGCATTTACCAGCAAATGGGGAGACCTATTCCGCAATAATAAAGGGAAATTTAACTTTCGATAAAAACGGGGGATAGCCAATTCATTTTTGTTGCTACCGTTCTTGACTACGAAACGGAATTATGCAATATTGCCGACTGTAAATCCGGTTCGCAGCCGGAGAAGATTTAATTTTGGCAAGGGGCGTTGTTCATTCTTGAGCAATATAGAAATCCGCTGTGTACAGCTACGCAGCATCCGCACAGCGTGACTTTACCTTTTTGGTGGAAGGACGGGCAAGCGTATGAAACAGTGTTACCACTGTACTATCTCGTGGACTATCGTTTGTGTGGTCTTGTGGGGAATAATTACTGATCGCAGCAGTGCACAAACCGGCAGCACAACATCCATCGCAGTAATGAATTTTGAAAACAACAGTGTTGTTGACCGTGAGAAACTCGATCCGTTGAAAAAAGGCCTGGCTGATATGCTTATTACGGAAATGTCGGAGATCAACGGACTGAAAGTTATCGAGCGGCGACAAATCCAATCTGTTGCAGATGAATTGAACATCACCGACCTGGATGTTGTTGATAAAAGCACGTCGCAAAAACTGGGGCGGCTGCTTGGTGCAAAGGTACTTCTCTTCGGCGGTTTCTCGAATTTGTTTGGAGACAAATTGCGGATTGATACGCGGGTTGTTTCAACTGAAACCGGCATCACGTTGAAAGCAGAGGAAGAAACCGGTGCGCTGGCTGAATTTTCTTCTTTAATGAATGCTCTTGTGCGCGATGTTGCAAGAGACCTTGAAATAAGGCTGAGCACGGCTGATGAAATGCGTTTAAACATTGCTGCAAATCGAAAGTTTGATGGCTATGTAACATACGCGCAGGGAGTGAATATGGAAGACTCTGCGAGCGCGTTGTCAAAGATCGGGAATCAATCCGATGCGCTGGCAATGTATGAAAATGCGCGTGCAATTTACCAGAAAGCGTTCACAGAATTAAGCGGCTATCAGCCGGCAAAGCAACGGGCTGATGAGATGGGGCAGATTATTCTACAGATGAAGAAAGAGTCAAAGTAAAGCGTTCACGAACGGCTGACGGCGTTTCTTTCATGCCCGACATTAGGAGACATACCGCACACGAAAGCCGCCTGATCCTTTGTTCGCTACAATGACTGTTTGAACCTGCACGACGCCCGGTCTGTGTTACACGAAGCCCGATGTGTGTTGCACAACGATCGTTCTTACGCCTAGAATTTAATGTAGTCGCGGATGCAAACCCGCGCTAATTTCAAATTCGCTACTGCCCGGCAGCGCTTGATGTTCGGCGCGGAGATTTTTATATTGACGTGCCGCGAGTTGAGTTGTTGTGGAAAGGGCGGCGCCCGCTAACACCGAGGGCTAAGAAAGTTCACACCAAAGATGAGCAATCAAAAAGAAAATAAACGCAATTCGTTTAGCACACCACTTTGGTTGTAAAAACGCAATATGGCATAATTCAAATAGTTAGCAGCAAGCGCAGCCACTTTTTTGAATACGTTTTGAGGCACAGTTGGCCGATAGGCCTGATGAGAAGGTGACATCGTATGCTTCCCGAATATTTCGCTGTGGTAGGTTCTGTTATTGCTTCAGCAGGCGGTATCTACTACGCGTACCTCACGTTCAAGGGTCAGGTAAAACCCAATAGGGTCACTTGGCTTTTTTGGGCGGGTTTTCCCATGATCGCGTTTGTAGCACAGCTTTCCCAAGGAGTTGGCCTAGTTGCTTGGGCGACGTTCGTTGCGGGAGCGCCGCCGATTTTGGTGCTGATCGGCTCACTATTAAATAAGAACGCATACTGGGAGACAAGGCGCCTCGATTACTGGTTCGCTGTCGCTGGATCCTTAAGTGTAGTCGCCTGGCAGCTAACAGGTGTCCCGGATATTGCATTTACATTTTCGCTACTTGCTGATTTCCTAGTTGCACTGCCAACGATAATGAAGACCTATCAATTTCCTGAGACAGAAAATTGGCAGGCTTACGCTGTCTCAGCGTTTGGATTCCTGCTCGCTGTGTTGGCAGTTCCTGAATGGACGTATGACAATAGCGCTTTCGTGGTCTATCTCTTTCTACTAAACCTCAGCATTGCGGTCTTTGCCGCACGACGGCCTGCCGTAGTCGTTGAGTAGGCAGGCAGCAATGCTCCTGATATCAAACGAACAAAGTTGATGCCTTAAAGGTACTTACATAAACCACGAACGCCCTGTGCCGCAAAAACGTGATCGATATAGAACTGCGCCTGCGGCTAACAAGCGGCAACACGGCGCTCCGCAGAAAACCGGGACAGGTCGCACGTTGGATAGGCGCATGTGAATCAGAGATTGGCTAAATGTAAAGTGCTCGCTCCATTGCTCGTTACCGAAGCTACGGATAATCAGTTCGATATCAGCAACTCGCAACAGCGGTTTGCCTAAACGTTATTCCTCTACACTCTCACATCGGCTGTCGGCAAAAACTTTGGCGGCTTGCGCACCTTCGTTATCTGCTCAAATGCATACGCAAGCTTGAGAAGCGTCGGTTCGCTCCACGCGCGGCCGAAAAATGAAATTCCTATTGGCAGACCGAAGACAAATCCTGCGGGAAGTGTGATGCTTGGGTAACCGGCAACTGCCGCAAGTTGTGAGCTTCCGCCCAAGAAATGATCGCCGTCAATTAAGTCTGTCATCCACGCAGGGCTGTCGGTTGGTGCGACGAGCGCATCGAGCGAAAACTTGTCCATCACCGCATCAATTCCTTCTGTGCGCGTAAGCTTGTGATTTGCTTCCAGCGCATCGAGATATTCTTTGTCTGTCAATGGACCTTTCGCTTCGGCTTTCAGAAATGTTTCCTGACCGAAGTACGGCATTTCAGCTTTTGCGTTCTTCTCGTTAAACTCAATAATATCTTTCAGCGAATGCACCGGTGCGTTTGTGCCGACGCGGTCGAGATAGGCTTTCATGTCGGCTTTCAGTTCATAAAGAAGAACGGTGTTCTCAGTGCTGTCGAATTTGCCGAGCGTTTCAATATCTACAGGATCAATAATGATTGCGCCGTTTTTTTTCAGAGCGCCGAGTGCTTCTTCCATCACAGCATCAACTTGCGGAAGGAAGCCGAAATATTTCCGCACAACACCGATGCGCGCGCCTTTTAATCCGTTTGATTCGAGGAACTGTGTGTAATCTGAAAAAGATTTTCTTCCTTCTGCACTTGTTGTTTTATCTTCCGGATCAACTCCCGCTAACGCGCCCAGCATAATTGCGGCGTCGCGGACGGTTCGCGCCATCGGACCGGCAGTATCCTGCGAGTGTGAAATCGGAATCACGCCTGCGCGGCTTATGAGTCCGACAGTTGGTTTGATTCCAACAATGCCGTTGATCGAAGAAGGGCTGACAACAGAGCCGTCGGTTTCTGTTCCCACAGCGGCGGCACAAAGATTTGCCGAAGTTCCCGCACCCGAACCGGAGCTTGAGCCGGACGTGTTGCGGTCGAGTGCGTACGGATTTTTCGTCAAGCCGCCGCGGCCGCTCCACCCGCTGGTAGAATGGCTTGAGCGGATATTTGCCCACTCGCTGAGGTTTGTTTTTCCGAGAATGATCGCACCGGCGGCGCGAAGCTGCTGTACGAGGAACGAATCTTTCGGCGGTTTCGAGCCGACAAGTGCAAGCGAACCGGCAGTTGTTGCCATGCGGTCTGCCGTGTCAATGTTGTCTTTGATGAGAACGGGAATTCCATGCAACGGACCGCGCGCGCCTTTTTCTTTCCGCTCTTTGTCGAGCGCGCCGGCAATTGCAAGCGCGTCGGGATTCAGTTCAATGACAGAATTTATCGCAGGACCTTTTTTATCAATCGCTTCGATGCGGGCGATGTATTTTTCGGTGATGGAGCGTGCGGTGTATTCACCCGATTTCATTTTGTCTGCAAGTTCGCTGATAGTGATCTCATCCAATTCGGACGGATAATCCGCTGCGGCAGAAGATGGAATTTCATTTGTATTTTTTTCCAACTGTTCCGCGCGTATAAACGAAGGAAGCGCGGCAGCAGCAACGCCTCCGGTTACAGTTGTTTTAAGAAATTTTCTGCGGGAATAATTTTCGCTCTGGTGCATTTGTTACCTCCTGAGTTTGAAAAAGGAAGCTTCACGCAAAGAATCGAGAAGGGAGAAGAATTAGATAGATGGATTGATGGATAAAATTTGCAATAATTCAATCATCCAATAATCCATTTCTTTCTACGTCTTTGCGTGAGCAAGAAGTCACTGCGGCCACAGCCAACCGAATGTGCCGGCAGTGAGCAGTGCGTAGATCAATCCATCCACTGTAGTTTTAATTGTTGCACTCCACGGTTTGCGATACCAGATTTTATCCTGCCAGACTCCGCAGGCGTATGCTAAAAATGCGGCAGTCCCCGAAAACCGGAACACGCGAAGATATTCTGTACCTGCTGGTAGTGCGCGTCCTGCAATATACGCGGCAAAAACTCCGATGACGAGCAAGTAAATGAACCACCCGACGAGGTTATTAACCATTGATGAGCGCCTGTTGGGCCACACTGACATCATCATCACCGGTCCTTCTTCAATTTTTTTTGTGAACTCAGGCGAGTTCATCTCTTTATTGTTTGCCGGACGCGGAACCATGTATTCTCCCGGAGGAATGTTATGCGGACGAAGTGCATCTCTCACTTTGTCTTCATTCGGCATCTTCGGATAGTCATTTTTGTGCCAGAGCGGCGCCATGTGAATGACGGAACTTACGATGAAGACGAACACCGACGATAACAAAATCGGGAGCCAAAGCAAATGCAAGCCAACCATGGTAATTCTCCTTTCCGCCACAAGCGGAATCGCTTATGGCTGAATGTTGTTTGTGAATAGGTGTGATACTGTATCTCAGCTCTGTTTGAATTCTCATATTATCTGGATTGCCGCTAATTTGTAAGAAATTTCTGCAATTGTCAAGTCAACCTTCTTTTTGATTGTGTCTCAGTTGAGGTTGTGTGCAGGTCGGACATTTGCCTAAGTTACTCCTTTGGGACTTGTCTGGCTTGTTTTTGACAGTCCCGATTTGTCATGGCTGTCCTACGGGAAAACTTCAATCCGGCACAATGCTTCCTGTCCGTTTGCTCTTGCACAAGAGAAGAATTCTTAGTAGAATAAGGCAGGAAAATCGGTTTCTAACTATCATCCTCATCACTTCATTATTCGAATTATGAAAAAATTCATCCCATCAAGTTTTGTAGTGTCCATGCTGTTACTTCTTTCCGGCTCATCCACCCTCTTTTTGACGGGCTGCAGCTCACTTTCGGATGAGAATGCGAAAATTGCTTCAACCATTTCCGGCGTGAAGAATGTTTTCGCACCCGATACCCGTGTCGCTATTTTTGATGTTGTCCCGCATTGGACAAATCGCGGGTTGGTCGTGAGCGGCGAAGTGAACAATCCCGAAGCGAAACAAGTGCTTCTTGATTCGTTATCGTCATTTGTTTTTCGCGTCATTGACAGCGTAAAAGTTATTGCCGGTCCCGGCGGAGAACCGGAGTGGGGAATTGTCCGCATCAGCGTGGCGAACATGCGCACCAGTCCCGCAGAAAAAGCGGAACTGGCATCGCAAGCGATTATGGGTATGGTGGTCAGAATTTGGAAAGCCCGCCGCGGATGGAGTTACGTTCAAACACCGGATCGTTATTTGGGCTGGATGGACAATGACTCGTTCATCAAAGCATCGAAAGCCGATGCGGAAGAATGGACGAATGCGAAGAAAGTGATCGTAACCGATCTTACGGGACGTGTGTGGCAAACGCCCGACCAAAATTCATATCCGGTAAGCGATGTTGTTGCAGGTTCATTGCTGAAAGATGAAGGACGCATCGGCAAGTGGACGAAAGTCGAACTGCCCGATCACCGCACAGGCTGTCTTCTTTCCGACGGAGTGGCGGATTACGAGGCGTGGGAAAAAAACACCAAGCCGACTCCGGAAGGTATCGAACATTTTGCGAAGCTGATGATTGGTATTCCGTACCTGTGGGGCGGCACGTCGGCAAAAGCCGTTGATTGTTCCGGCTTCACCAAGACAGTTTTTATGATGAACGGGCTTCAGCTTAACCGCGACGCCAGCCAGCAAGCCGATGAAGGGCTCGATATTCCGGTTGGCGAACATTTTTCGAATCTTCGCAAAGGCGATCTGCTTTTCTTCGGAAAAAAAGGGACGGCATCCAAGCCGGAAAAAATTGTTCACGTCGGTCTTTATTTGGGAGATGAAATGTTCATTCACTCTTCGGGCATGGTACGCATCAGCAGCTTCGATCCCGCATCACCAATTTATGATCCGTATGATTTGAACCGTTTCGTTCGTGCGCGAAGAATCTTGGTTTCTTCTCCGCAAGCGGCTGAAGTGACAGCAGGGAAGTAGCGGTTAAAGGTTGATTGAAAATATTTGCGTTGGCGCTATTTTCCGGAACAGAGATTTTTGCTATGGGGAGCGTCCATGTTCCGGTTGGATTCGGCGTTTCTATTGATATTTTGTCCCCACAGGACAAAATATAATTTTTTCTCACAACCCGCAGTCTTCAATAATTCATTTCTGGTCAACAACTTACATAATTCTTACACTGAATATTCTTCGGACTCTCCTCCGATGAGAATTTTATTCCCACAATTTTTTTCCCGTCGTGCGAACTTCCCGCTGTACAGCTATGTTGATGTAGAGTAAGATATAAATTCAAGGGGAGATATTTTTTTAACAAATGCATAGAGAGGAGGATATCTATATGCGTAGGAACATCTGGCTGGCGACAGCGCTGCTACTCTTGTTCGCAGGATGCGGAAAGCAAAACGAACTTGAGCAACGCAACAAGGAATTACAGCAGCAGTTGGCGGAGAAGGACAAATTCATTGAAGATGTCACTTCGACGATCAACGACATCCACAACACGATTGAAAGCACGTGGGCGATGGAGAAAGGCGTTGTTCAGCAAACCACGGCCAAAGAAGGAGCAAAGCCCGAGAACGTCGCTGAAGTGAAAAGGCAAATTGTTGACCGTATTGCCGCGATGCGCGACTTGCTTTCCGACAACCGGAAGCGAGTGATTGCTCTCGAAAGGAAATTGAAGAAGACCGGAGAGGAATATGCGGGGCTGGAAAAGATGGTCGCTGACCTTAAACAGAATCTTGATGACCGCGAGAAAGCCATTGCCGATCTGAACGCTCGTGTTCAAGGTTTGCAGAACGACGTTCAGCAAAAAACGCAGATCATTGCCGACCGCGAAAACACCATCGCACAGCGCGAACAAACAATCGGAGAGCAAACAAAACAGATCAACACGGTTTATTATGTTGCCGGCAAACGCGACGATCTCGAGAAGAAAGGTGTCATTCAAGACGAAGGCGGATTTCTGTGGGGGCTGCTTGGTTCAACCACGGTGCTTGCTGCAAATTTCGACGATGGACAATTCCAGCCGTTGGATAAGACTGCAGAAAACACGATTCAGGTTGAAGGAAAAATTGAAAAAATTATTCCTCAACGAGATACATCAAGCTATGTGGAAGAACAATCCGGTGATGGAAGAGCCGTATTGAAAATCGTACGGCCCGATGCTTTTTGGCATGAAAATCATTTAGTGATCATCACCGACTGAAAAAATAATCCGCAGGTGCCGGAAATCCGGCGAAAACAAAAAGACCCGACAGTATGCCGGGTCTTTTTGTTTTTCAATAGCGAAATTACTTTTTCCGTTTCAGAATTTTTTTTACTTTCAGCAGTTTCGGTTTGTTCACGCGATTGAATGTTTTCAACGGCAATCCATAGATTTTAATGAAGCCTTCAGCAGCCGTATGATCATATTGATCTTCGATGGTGTATGTTGCAAGCTTCTTATCGTATAATGAATAGAGTGAATTACGCCCGCCGACGGTAAGATTGCCTTTGTACATCCGCACTTTCACGATGCCGGAAACGTTCTTTTGCGTTTCGTTCACGAATCCATCGAGCGCATTTTTCAACGGTGAGAACCATAAGCCGTTGTAAATAAGATCGGCGTAATCGTGTGCAATTTTCGCTTTGAAATGCGCGACTTCTTTGTCAAGCGTCAGCCGCTCCAATTCGCGGTGAGCAAAGTGAAGAGTTACTGCCGCGGGTGCTTCATACACTTCGCGCGATTTAATTCCGACAAGACGATTCTCCACCAAGTCCAATCGCCCGATGCCATTCGCTCCTGCAACAGCATTCAATTTTTCGACCAACGCAACGCTTTGCATTTTTTTTCCGTTCAATCCGACCGGCACGCCTTCTTTGAATTCAATTGCAACGTACGTCGGTTTGTTCGGAGCATTTTCGGGATTTACGGTCCGTTGATATGCATCGAGCGGCGGTTCGACCATCGGGTCTTCGAGAACGCCGCATTCGATTGCCGTCCCCCAAATATTTTCATCAATAGAATACGGGCTGGCTTTCGTTGCGGCGACAGGAATTCCGCGGTCCTCACAATAAGCAATTTCCTCTTCGCGCGATTTGAATTCCCATTCACGCAGCGGTGCGATCACTTTCAACTCCGGCGCGAGCGCCATAATTGAAACTTCAAATCGTACCTGATCATTTCCCTTTCCGGTGCATCCATGCGCAACAGCGGTGCAATGCTCACGCTTTGCAACTTCCGCGAGGGCTTTTGCAAGCAGCGGACGTCCGAGCGCTGTTGCCATCGGATAGGTATGTTCGTAGAGCGCACCGGCTTTTAGCGCGGGAAAAATGTACTCTTCAACAAATTCTTTGCTGAGGTCCTGAATGTACACCTTTTTCGCGCCGGTTTTGTATGCTTTTTCTGCTACGCCGACTAATTCTTTTTTCTGCCCGAGGTTGCCCGTGACAGTGATAACGTCAGCATCGTATTTTTCCTGCAGCCATTTCACAATGACAGACGTGTCGAGTCCGCCGGAATATGCAACTGCGATCTTTTGTTTTTTCATATGTCCCTTTATAATTAAATAATGATTCGATGTGATTTTTTAAAGCAAAAAAAATAATTCTTCACGTGTTTCGTGCCGCCATCCATTCTTTGATGGAATCCATGACTGCCTGCGTTTTTTTTGTTGACGAAGGAAGGACAAGCACGGTATCGTCGCCGGCAACTGTGCCGAGAATTTCTGGACTGTGAAGCGAGTCAATGAACGATGCCACGCCAGGCGCGCGCCCGGGGAGCGTGCGGATGACGATCATCGCCTCGTTGCAATCAACGCTCATAATTTCAAAACCGACGAGCGATTTTAGTTTGCGCTCTTCGCTTTCAACGCTGAGTGCATAACGTACACCGCCTTCAGCATGAATGCGTACAACGCCGAGTTCACGTAAGTCGCGCGATAATGTTGCCTGAGTAACGTCAAAGCTGCGTTTGCGCAATTCGATGACAAGCTCGTCCTGGCTCGCAATCGGTTTCGATTGGATGATTTCTTTAATGGCGAGAAGCCTGTTTGTTTTATTCATACGCGTTTCACTTAATGTTGCCGATAAGCTTTGCCAAAATCGCTTTTTGAATATGTAAACGATTTTCAGCTTCGTCGAGAATGACGGAACGGGTTCCTTCAAGAACGTCCGCTGTAATTTCTTCTTCGCGGTGCGCCGGTAAGCAGTGCATGACAACGGCGTTAGGTTTTGCAAGCGAAAGAAGTTTGCTGTTGATTTGGAATCCGTGGAAATCCTTCGTTCGCTTTTCCCGCTCGTTTTCCTGTCCCATGCTGACCCAGACATCGGTGTACAGAACATCTGCATTGCGTGCAGCATCTTCCGGTGAGCGGGTAATTTCGATACTGCTGATGCGGGTGTTCTGTGCTCTTTTAAGAATTTCCGCGTCGGGTTCATATCCTTTTGGCGCCGCGAGAACGAAATGCATCGGAATCAGCTTCGACATTTCGAGCCACGAGTTCACAACATTGTTGCCGTCGCCGATGAATGCAACTTTCATTCCATCGCGAAGCACTTTATGCTGTCGAAGTGTATACACATCCGCCATGATCTGGCACGGGTGAGACAAGTCGGTGAGTGCATTGATGACAGGAACAGTCGCATAGTGTGCAAGTTCCAAAAGGATTTTGTGATCATACAAACGTGCGACAATTGCATTGTTATACCGTGAAAGGAGCTGTGCAATGTCAGAAGCTTTTTCGCGGATTCCGATACCGATTCCTTCCTGCGAAAGAACGATAGGATGTCCGCCGAGCTGGTGAACGCCGACTTCGAATGAAACGCGCGTGCGCAGCGATGGTTTCTGAAAGATCATTGCAACAGTTTTGCCCGCGAGCGGCAGATGCGCTGGCGAAGACTTTAGTTCGTCTGCAAGTTCGAAAAGCTCTATCAATTCTTTTGCCGTGATGTCATCGAGTGAAATGAAATCTTTTTTCATGATTGCAGATTTTTTGAGTTGCGGAGAAATGTTAAAATACGTTTTTTATTGTTCATGAATCATCTGCGTGCCAATTCCCTCATCCGTAAAAATTTCGAGAAGGAGAGAATGCTTGATGCGCCCGTCAATAATGTGAACCTTGTTGACGCCGGCGTTGAGTGTTTCAAATGCCGATTTTATTTTTGGAATCATTCCGCCAAAGATTGAGCCGTTGGCAACGAGCCGCTCGCCTTCAGATTCGGTCAGCGAAGAAATAAGTCTGTTGTTGACGATGATACCTTCGATGTCGCTGAGGTAGACAAGCTTTTCCGCTTGCAGCGATGAAGCAATTGTTCCTGCCGCAAGGTCGGCGTTGATATTGTAGATTATTCCGTTTGCGTCTACACCAACAGGAGCGATGACAGGCATCATTCCTTTTCCGAGAAGAAGATTGATAAGTTGTGTGTTGACTTCCACTACTTTCCCGACAAAGCCGATGTCAATTTGGTTTTCGATTAGTTTTTCGGCGCGCAGCAGCATGTTGTCAACTCCGCTCAACCCAATCGCATCCCCGTTGTTGCGGTTAATAAGTGTAACAATTTCTTTATTGATTTTTCCAGCGAGCACCATTTGCACCACCTCGACCATTTGTTCGTCAGTGTAACGCTGACCGTTGACGAATCGTGTTTCGATGCCGAGTTTTTTTGCTGTCTCAGTGATTTCTTTGCCGCCGCCATGCACGATGACAATGTTGATGCCGATCTTACGAAGGATCGTCACATCTTTCCCGAACGTTTCTTTCAGAAGCGGTTCGGTCATAGCAGCGCCGCCGTATTTGATAACGAATGTTTTGCCCTCGTACTTCTGAATGTACGGGAGCGCTTCAATGAGAACTTCTTCTTTTGAAAGATTCATTTAAATTGTTCAATTGCCATGAGCTTTAGCTCGTGGGCGAATTGTTAAAAAAGTTTTTCGGCTTTAGTTAAATTTGGATAAAGCCAGTTTGAGTTCGTTTGATCTGCCACGACCTAAAGGTCGAGGCAATTGTTCAGATCTAAACAGTCTTCCTCTCAACTCCTGTAACTTGCATTAATGTGAACGTATTCTTTCGAAAGATCGCATGTCCAAAAGGTGGCGGAAGATTTTCCGCCGTGAAGATCAACGGTAATAGTAATTTCTTTTTTCTCGAGGACTTTTTTTGCACGCGCTTCGGAAAACGAAAGATCATAGTTGCCGCCGAGAATACGGACGTTATCGAAGTAGATTTCAGTCTTTTCCGGTTTGAAATTTATTCCAGACCGCCCGACCGCGGCGAGAATTCTTCCCCAATTTGCATCTTCTCCGTGAATGGCAGTCTTCACTAAATTTGAGTTTGCAATTGTTCTTGCGGCGCGTTCGGCATCAAAGTGAGTGCGTGCTCCTTTCACCGTAATCTCAACGAATTTTGTCGCTCCTTCGCCGTCCTTCACAATCATTTTCGAAAGTGTGATGAGAACATATTCTAACGCGGCATAAAATTTTTGGTAGGCCGGCGTCTCTTCGCTGAATGGAACATTGCCCGATTTGCCATTGGCGAGCGCCAGCACCATATCGTTCGTGCTTGTGTCACCATCCACGGTAATACGATTGAACGACATATCGGTCGCATTTTTCAGCGCTTTTTTAAGCAGCGGCCGGGAGATCGCTGCATCAGTCGTGATGAACGCGAGCATCGTTGCCATGTTCGGCGCAATCATTCCGGAACCTTTTGCAACGCCGCCGATGCGGGTTGTTGCTCCGTTCAGTTCGAACTCCACTGCTGTTTCCTTAATGAAAGTATCTGTAGTGCAAATACCTTCAGCGGCATCTTTATTTCCATCTTTACGAAGCTGCTTGACGGCTTCAAAAATGCCGAGTGTCATTTTATCCATTGGTAGAAATTGTCCGATAACACCGGTTGAAGAAACGAGCACGTACTTTTTGGGAATGCCAAGTGCGATGGAAGTTGTCTCAATTGTCTGCTGCGTATTTTTGTAGCCGCGGGCACCGGTGCATGCATTGGCATTCCCGCTGTTGATAAGAATTGCGGAAGCAAAGTGCGATTGCTTCAGCTGCTGCTTGTCTACATCCACACATGCCGCACGCGTGAGACTTTGAGTGAAAACTCCGGCTGTGATTGCCGGCGTTTCGGAAACAATTATTGAAATATCCCTCTTGCGTCTTTTTATTCCCGCATGAATGCCCGACGCAAGAAATCCTGAAGGAGCAGAAACGCCCCCTTCGATTATTTTAATTTTCGCTTGTTCCCTTTTCAATATTAGACAAGTCCTTCCGTTTCGTTGATGTCGAACATGAGATTCATGTTTTGAATTGCCTGGCCTGCTGCGCCTTTAACAAGATTATCTAAAACGCTCATGATGATGAGCATATTATTGTCGGAATCAAGTTTGAAACCGACATCACAAAAGTTTGTATAGTTGACATGTTTAATTTCCGGTACAGCTTCTCCAATAAAACGAACAAAAGGCGCGTTTGAATAATATTTCGAGAAGGAAGCAATGATATTATCTTTTGTTAGCGTATTTTTCGGTCTGGCATAAATTGTTGTATAGATCCCACGTGTTATAGGAATCAAATGGGGAACAAATGTCAATGAGATTTTTTGTCGCGAAATATTTTCCAAAGCCGATCGAATCTCCGGCGTATGTTGATGAACTGCTACTTTGTACGCCTTGACACTCTCGTTAACTTCAGTAAATGATAAATCGGTCGCCGCGCTTCTTCCCGCGCCTGAGACGCCGGAAAGAGAATTCACCGCTATTCCGTTCGCTTCAATCAGATTATCTTTCAATAGCGGAGCTAGTGCAAGGATGGCGCTTGTTGCGTAACATCCGGGGTTCGAAAGCAATTGTGCGGAAGCGATTGCCGGTTTATTCCATTCAGGCAAGCCATAAACAGATTGCGGCAGAATGTTTGCCGCGGTATGCTCGCGTTTGTAGTAACGAGTGTATAATGAAATATCTTTCAGGCGAAAATCTCCGCCGAGATCAATCACGCGTTTTCCTGCCTTCAACAATTCCGGTACAATGTGCATTGCTTCACCGGAAGGAAGGGCGATGAACACAACATCGCTCGTGCGGATTTTTTCTGGTAAGTATTGTTCGTAAACAAGATTTGTTCTTGTTCGAAAAAAAGGATATAGCTCCTCGGCTTTTTTCCCTGCCGAAGAATTTGCAAAAATTTTTTCTATCTCTACTTTTTCTCTTCCTAAAAGCAGTTTAAGAAGCTCTGCTCCTGAATAACCGGACGCTCCGACGATTGAAACTTTCATATTAATCCTTCAAAAAAGAAGATTGTATAAATATACAATGGGGTGCATAAAAATGCAAGAACTATTTAAAAAACATTACAAATTTCCACATAAATGAATTGTTATGACATGTTGGTGGTAATTCCTGCATGAAGTTTGTATATTGAATCGCAATTCTTTTATCAGTGAATCACGAAGAGGAAGACAAAATATCATGGGATTTAATTGCGGAATAGTCGGCTTGCCAAATGTCGGGAAGTCAACATTGTTTAATGCAATTACGGCAGCGGGTGCAGAAGCTGCAAACTATCCTTTCTGCACGATTGATCCGAATGTCGGCGTTGTTGCAGTTCCGGATTCTCGTATAGATGCACTTGTGAAAATGTATCAGCCGCCAAAGATTGTTCCAACGACGATTGAGTTTGTTGATATTGCCGGTTTGGTGAAAGGGGCGAGCAAGGGGGAAGGATTGGGCAACCAGTTTCTTTCACACATTCGGGATGTTGATGCGATCGCGCATGTCGTTCGGTGCTTCGATGATGCTAATGTTGTGCATGTCGACGGCAGTGTGAACCCCAAAAGAGATATTGAAGTTGTTGAAGCGGAATTGATTTTTAAAGACCTTGACACGATAGAAAAGAAAATTTCGGAAGCCGAACGCCGTGCAAAGACCGGCGACAAGAAATTCAAAGCGGAGTTCGATTTTTATTTGCGCGTGAAGGAGCATTTATTCGGCGGGCGGCTTGCCCGGTATATCTCTTTACACGACGACGATGAGTCACTGTGGTTTCGTGATATGCATCTTTTAACTGGTAAACCGGTGATGTATGTTTGTAATGTTCATGAGAAAGATATCACGAAAGAAAACTCGTATGTTGCGCAAGTGAGAGAAATTGCATCGAAGGAAAATGCAAAAGTGGTTGTTGTGAGCGCGGCGGTTGAGGCGGAAGTTGCTGAACTTCCGCAAGAAGAACGTGCTGTATTTCTAGAAGAGCTTGGATTAAAAGAATCCGGTTTACAGAAAGTGATTCATGAAGGGTACGATCTGCTTCATCTTCTTACTTTTTTCACGGCTGGGCCAAAAGAAGTGCATGCGTGGACTGTGAAGCGCGGAGCGACGGCTCCGATTTCCGCAGGAGTTATTCACACGGATTTTGAAAAAGGATTTATCCGTGCTGAGATCATAAAGTACGATGACCTTGTTCGTTTGGGAAGTGAACAAGCTGTGAAAGATGCCGGCTTACTTCATATTGAAGGAAGAGAGTATATCATTGAAGACGGAGACGTCGTGCATTTCAGATTTAATGTGTGAATGGTTGCTGCAGACTTTATTTCTGCGGAAAAACTGGTAGCCGCAATCTGAAGATTGCCGCTACCAGTTGAACGCGCTAATTTCCCCACCCTAGTTTCTTTTTTGCTTCTTCGCTCATCATTGAAGGATTCCATTGCGGCTGCCACACGATGCGTACATCGGCGTCGTGGATTCCGGAAAGTTGTGTTAGCCGCTGCCGTACCATATTGGCAATCATTCCGGAAAGTCCGCAGCCCGGCGCGGTCAATGTCATTTTCACGCCGACCCAGTCGTCCACGATAGTAACGTCATATACCAAGCCCAAGTCAACGATGCTCACCGGAATTTCCGGATCGTACACATCTTTCAGTGCTTCGTAAATTTGTTCTTTGGTTAGTGTTACAGCTTCTGATTTTTTTTCTTCACTCATAATTTTTCTCGGTTAATTGTTACTGATAATGTACTTCTTCCAAAGTAGAAGCGCAATTATTTCATTGTGTACGATGAGTCTTTTGCAAATGTTAAAAGATAGCGGAATATCGATTTCGACTCATTTTCCAGAAGGTGAGCGCGCACGGCCATTCCCGGAAAAATCTTTTTCCACTGCTGCTCAGTGTAATGTTCCGGCGAATGAAGACTGTGGCATCCGGAACAACGATTGATATAAAAAATACGCCCATCGTCTAAATCCTGTTTGCGTGTGTCGGGCCATCTTAGTTTCATCCGCCGAATATCAATTTCCGTCGGCGATGGAATCGTTCCTGCGCATGAAAAAATTATTGACGAAACGGCGCCTGCAACAAGCACAGCAAGGAGTATTTTTTTCTTATAAGTGGAATGAGAACAGCAGCCGTGCTTCATATTTTTGATATTCATCAAGGTCTAACTTTCCGTTCGTTGTGTTTTTCAAGCTTGCGAGCTGCGGCATGAAGGTGAGTGTTGCCCACCAATTTTCTGCTGTATAAGAAGCCACGGGACCGGCGAACAGTGCCGAATGTCCAGGCCATTCTTTTTCAGTAAGGAGATTTTGGTTGAACACTTCAACGCCCGCAGAAAAATTCTGTGTGAATACGAACGAGGTGCTGAAATTGAATTCTAATTTCGATTCGCCTTCGGTTACTGTGGCACCATTTTCAAGCGCTGATTCCCATCCGCGTTCAAAGACAGCATTGAAGGCGAGCAATGTTCTACCAATTTGTTTATCGAAAAGCAGCTTCCCTTCCAACTCGGATTCATCAAGCCCAAGCGTCGCTTCTCCATACAATGCAAAACCAATCGGATCGGCAGTGCGATCGGACAACTTATATTTCCATTCATTGGAGATGCTAACAGAATAGGATGGAGATAAACCACCACCCGTTGCTTCGCCGTTTGAGTCTGTCATCCTCCATTCATAATTCATATACAACGATGTCATTAGATTTCCGCCAAGCCCGAATTCGTATTCCACACGCTGATTCAATTGGCGATAAAAATACGGTTTGCCGGTTTGGTATGTATTCCAAAGCTCAATTTCGCGGGCACCTTGCGGTAGAACAGATGTTTCATAAGCGTATGCAAACTTTCGTTCGTTTGCCGAAGCGGTTTGCGCCGCGATTGAGATAACGAGTATTGCAAGAAACACAGAGGTCAGTTTACTCACGATGTACTCCTTTTTGTTTATATGTTGTTTTTACAATGGAGTACTCGTCAACAACCCTTCTTGATTGCCGTTTGCCTCTTCCGTATATTGCAAACAGCAATGGGAAATCGTACTGCGATTCTCCATTGCGTTGTGAAGTGCATTGCCGGATAAACCTTTGCCGAGGAACCGGTGATGCACTTTTTATTTAATGAGATTTTCCTATTTCGTGATATCGGATAAGAGCGTTCTTCTGTTTGAACGCCTCAGCGGCAGCGCACGAAGCGCAGTGCCCGCGTTCTTCTCCGTTGGTAGTTCTCTTCTTTCTTACTTTGCTCCACACAAGCCAGAAGAATGTTCCTCCGACAATGAGCAATGAACCTATTTGCTGCCAGTTAATCATAATCTTCACGCTATTAATAAAAGTCCCACACGATAGACGATGAATGTCATTCCGTACGCCAGCGCGGTCATATAGCCAATTTGGAAAATCGGCCAACGCCAACTGTTGGTTTCACGATGCACGACTGCTACCGTTGACATGCACTGCATTGCCAGCACGTAGTACACCATCAAACAAATTGCCGTGAGGATAGTAAATGTTGGCGCACCGGTGAGCGGGTCAACATCGTTGTGCATTTTTTGACGCAAGGAAAGATTTGCCTCTCCTGTCTTCGCATCTTTGATATTGTAAATTGTGCCCATCGTACTGACAAACACCTCGCGCTGCAAAATGGAACCGATCAATCCTATTCCAATTTTCCAATTGAAGCCCAAGGGTTTGATAACAGGCTCAATGAGATGCCCGGCTTGGCCGGCAAAGCTCTGCTGCAATTGTTGAGCCGGAGTTGCATTTTCGATTTTAGGATATGTTGCGAGAAACCATAAGACAATTGAAACACCGAGAATAAATGTTCCGGCACGTTTCAAAAATAAATACGAGCGCTCCCATGTATGCATCACAACGGATTTCAACGACGGCAGTTTATACGGTGGAAGTTCCATGATAAAGGCGGGCGTTTCTCCTTTGAGAAGAGTCTTTTTGAATATCCACGCAAATGTTAATGCCGCCACAAGTCCCAACAGGTACATCGAAACAAGAGTTAACCCGGGAAGGGAAAAGAAGCCGAGCAATTTTTTCTGGGGAATAAATGCTGCAATCATTAGAGCATAAACCGGCAAACGAGCGCTGCAACTTATCAGTGGCGACACAAGCATAGTTACCAGCCTGTCCTTGCGGTTTTCAATAGTGCGTGTTGCCATGATGCCGGGGATTGCACATGCAAACGAGCTGAGCATCGGGATAAATGATTTTCCGTGCAAGCCGACTTTACTCATCATTCGATCCATAATAAATGCAGCCCGCGCCATATAACCTGTGTCTTCTAAAATACCGAGGAAAAGAAAGAGAAAAAAGATTTGAGGCAGGAATGTTACTACTGCACCAACACCTGCCAATGCGCCGTTGACAATCAGATCACGTAAATCGCCGGCTGGCATAACTGCTGTAACCCTTGCTCCGAGTGCGGTGAATCCTTCCCCAATCCATTCCATTGGTGCATTTGCCCACGAGAAAATTGCCTGAAACATCATCGCCATAAGTGCAATGAAAATCATAAACCCGAAGATTTTGTGTGTCAGCACCTTGTCAATTTTATCGCTTGTTGTTTCGAGTGCCTGCGGTTTCATTTGGCGGGATATTTCACAGACATGCTTGATCCACTCATAGCGCGATTCGATAAACACAGATTGCCGATCGATGCCGAGAATATCCAAATGTTCATGATCTTTTTTTACATGTTCAAGCACTTCGGGTGCATAACGATCTTGATGTTCATTGAGTGCCGATGCAGCAGTGAGCAATTGAATTGCTTCGTGGAAAGAGTCCGGTTCCGAAAGATGATGTGCGTCTTGCAGGATAGTTTGTAATTCGCGGCATTCTTCCTTTACAACGTTCGGGAGGCTCCACTGACGCGCTTTCTGTGATACCGTAATGTGAGACTGCATCGCTGTTTTCAGTTCATCGATGCCGATTCCTTTGTTTGCGATGGTGGCGACAACTTTGACGCCGAGTTCGTCAGAGAGTTTTTGAGCGTTGACAATCATCCCGGATTTTTCAGCAGCGTCAATCATATTCAGTGCAATGATGAGCGGCGTATGATGATCAATAATTTGACTTACAAGATACAGGTTACGTTCAAGATTGCTTGCGTCAACAACGCAGATAACAAACTCGGGAAGGGGAGTATGGCTTGTTCTACCGAAAAGAATATCGGTGGCGATTTTTTCATCAGGAGAATTTGCAGTGAGACTGTATGTGCCGGGTAAATCGAGTAATGTTGCAGAATCGCCATTATTGAAAATGACTTTGCCTTCTTTTTTTTCTACGGTTACACCCGGATAGTTTGCAACTTTTTGCCGCATACCCGTCAGCGCATTGAAGAGCGTCGTCTTTCCCGCATTGGGATTTCCAATGATGGCAACATATCGTGTTGTTGATTGGATTTTTTCGCGGAACATTACTGCACATCTTTCTGTACAAAAACCGATTCTGCTTCAAGACGTCGAAGAGAAAGGCGATAACCGCGGATTGCAATTTCGATTGGGTCTCCCATTGGAGCATAGCGAACAATTTCCACTATTGTTCCTTTTGTCAATCCCATTTCAAGCAGCCGCTGCCTGACGTGTAACGACGCGTTTGAGATGAGCTGGACAGTTCCTTTTTCTCCAACTGTAAGATTATTAAGTGACAATTTATTTATTGTTGTATTCATACAATAGAAACTTTTATTGTTTGCGCGATAGAATGATTTAAACCGACGCGCGTGTTACAGACCTCACAAATCAAATTACCTTCACCGTTGATCACGCAGCGGATAATTGCGTTTTCACAAAAACCTAACTCACGAAGCCGGTTGCAGACCTCCGGTTTTGATTCAAGTTGATGAATGCGAACTCTTTTTCCGACAGGAATTTCTGAGAGTGAACGAGGGGAAATTTCCATTTGTTATTGCTCTTTCTTTTGGCACTTTGAACAAATGCCGAATATTTGTAATGTTGAACTTTGCGGTTTAAAATTATTTTCTTTGCATACATCTGCTTGGATTTTTGAAAGACGGTCATTAACGAATTCAATGATGTCGCCGCATTCAAGACAAATAAGATGATCATGATGAGGACGCCCGAAAGCTTTTTCGTAACGGGAATGATTTTCACCAAAACGATATTTAGAGATCAGCCCGCAGTCCTGCAAAAGATCGAGTGTGTTATAGACTGTTGCGCGCGATACTTTCGAGCCGCTCGATTTCATTTGTAGAAAAAGCTCGTCGGCATCGAAATGACCATCTTTGTTCAATATCGTTTCTAGCACTTGAAGTCGCTCCGGCGTTATTCTGTAATCGCCCGTCTTGAGGTACTTTACAAAACTTTCTTTTGCCGCCTCTATTTCCATTTGCAGTGTTTTCATTGCAGTTTTAGAACTGCAACAATTATACCAAGCAATCTATTTAGACTTAATCTAAATAAATATAATCAACATCTATAGTTTTGTCAAGAAAAAACGTCAAAAGTGATTTATTTTTGCTAATTGGACTAAAAAAGTCTTATTTGTCTAAACAATTTTTGTTGCTATACATGGTTATAATTTGTACATTATGTCGCATTTCTTGGAAACTTATTTAGAACTTGTCTTAACAAAAGGAAAATTCAAATGATAAACCTGGAAGAACAAGTTGCAATTATCACAGGAGGGTCAAGAGGAATAGGCGCGGCAAGTGCACTAATGTTTGCCAAAGCAGGAGCAGATATTGTTTTTACGTACTTAGCAAATGATTTTGCTGCCAAGCAGGTTGTAGATGGAGTAAGCAGTTTAGGAAGAAAGTGTATTGCTATAAAGGCAAATGTTGCTAAGCCAAAAACTGCCGCAAGAATAGTTGAAAAGACACTTCAAAAGTTTGGTCAGATTGACATTTTATTGAATAATGCTGGAATTTGGACATATGGAGAAATAGGTAAAATTTCAGAGGAAACATGGAAGGAAACGATGGAAGTCAATCTTGATGGCACGTTTTATATGATAAATGCGGTTATCCCTCACATGAAAAAGCGAAGGTACGGAAGAATAATTAATATGTCCAGTACGGCAGCTCAGAGAGGTGAAGCGTTTCATTCTCACTATGCAGCATCGAAAGGAGCCATTATTTCGCTGACTAAGTCGCTTGCTTCGGAATTGGGTGGATATAATATTAACATAAACAGTGTAGCTCCTGGCTGGGTGGATACTGATATGAGCAGTGAGACTTTGAGGAATCATAAACTGATTGAGGAAGTTCTAAAGGGTATTCCTTTGGGTAGAGTCGCTACGAGTGAGGACATTGCGGGTACGGTTTTATTTCTTGCATCGGACTTTGCACGGCACATCACTGGTGAGGTTTTGAATGTGAATGGTGGAAGCGTACTTGTCGGCTGATAGAATTTTTTATCTTGAAAATATCTTCTTTATTTTGGCTAAATTAAAGAAATTTATTTAAAATTAGCTCAAAATAGCAGTCTGTGCCTACCCTTCAAATCTTTCAAAATTCATAGATTTTCCTTGACTCTATTCAAAAAAAGGCATATTTTTATCATAGTAATGAGTTCGATTCACTTTCCTCAAGGATAAAGTAAGCAATGGCGGTTAAGTCAAAATTTCTCAACGGCAAGCCTATTGTGCCCAAACCGATTGAGCCAAATGCTTCTGTTGTTGAATTAGTCGAGTCCTATTTTCAAGCTTACAATGCAGGAAGACTTGGAGAAGCATGTCGTTTGTTTGCTTCAAAATATCTGGAAAGCGATGTTACAATTGGAATGTCGATTACAGGGGCGCTAACGCCTGCGGGGTTAGGCGGATCGTGTATTGTTCCTCTGATGAAAGCCGGTTTTGTGGATTGGATTGTCAGCACAGGCGCAAATCTCTACCATGATACACATTTTGCAATTGGGCACAAATTGCATCAGGGAAACCCGTTTATCGATGACAGATTATTGAGAAAAGAAGGTGTTATTCGGATTTATGACATTCTTTTTGATTACGATGTTTTGCTTTCGACTGATGCCTTTTATAGAAAAATCATCACTCTTCCAGAATTTCAGAAGCCGATGAGTACCGCTGAATTTCATAATCTTGTTGGAAAGTATGTTCTTGAACGTGAAAAGGCGCTGGGAATTAAGAATCACAGCGTTTTATCTGCGGCGTACACATTTGGCGTTCCGATTTATACATCTTCGCCCGGAGACAGTTCCATTGGAATGAATGTAGCAGAAAAACAAATTGACGGGAACAAGTTGAATTTTGACCCGCTTTTAGATGTAAATGAAACTGCTTCCATTGTATTAAGTGCGAAGCGTTCCAAGGGCAAAAGTGCTGTGTTGATTTTCGGCGGCGGTTCCCCAAAAAATTTTATGCTTCAAACTGAACCGCAAATTCAGGAGGTTCTTGGAATTCCCGAAAAGGGACATGATTATTTTATTCAAATTACAGACGCTCGACCTGATACAGGCGGGCTTTCCGGTGCGACACCCTCAGAAGCAGTAAGCTGGGGAAAAATTGATCCGGACCAATTGCCGGATACAGTAGTGGCATATCTTGATTCCACTGTAGCAATGCCAATTTTGACTTCATACGCGCTGGCAAAGAGAAAGCCCCGAAAATTGAAGCGCCTGATTGATCGGCGCGAACAAAATATGGAATTGTTGAAACGTGAATATTTCAAGGCCAGAAATAAGCGAAAATATTCAGTCTAACTTACGTATCCTGCTCACTCGTGGCGGTGACCGGATACAAAACTAATAATAACAAAAGGAGGTTGCAATGAGCCGATTCAGCGAACTGACAGAACTTGTCCAAAGTTTCGAAAAGGATTTCATCAAGTTTTATGAAAAAGGAAACAAATCAGCAGGAACGCGCGTGCGTAAAGCAATGAATGATTTAAAACGCAAAGCGCAGGAAATCCGGAAGGAAGTTCAGGAGATCAAAGCGAAAGATAAGGGAGAAGGAACCGGAGCACCACCCGCATCGCCGGCGATGTAATTTCGCACCGCTTTTTCTTACGCAGGGATTGGCTTTTCGAAGAAATTTGAAAAACTAATCCCTTTTTTTATTCACGGTGATAGCTTTGAGATTGACACTTTCTGCCAAAAATCCGTAAATTTCAATGCCGGTTTGCTTCTCTCAAGAAAAGGAACATCCATTATATTAACTCGTCTAAATGAATGATTCAACAAAAACATCGCGACAGATGATCAGCGCAGTCCCGCAGAGCGGGATACACGAAAATGCAGAAGTTTCTGGAGAACGCAGAGACGATGATGTTCTCATCACACTTTTTCAAAGTGGTGACGAGAGGGCGTTCCGCATATTGGTGGAGCGCTATCAAGAACGCATCAGAAATCTTATTTATTCAATTCTGAATCGCAGTGATGTTGTTGATGATCTTGCACAGGAAATTTTTATTCGTGTGTACCAAGCGCTGCCAAAATTTCGGTTTGAATCATCGTTCTACACATGGCTGTACCGTATTGCTGTTAATAAAGTACGGGATGAAATGCGGAGAAAGAAGGCGAAGAAATTTCTTTCGCTTCAAAAATTGATGGACGATGCCGACACAGAGTTGACAATGAAAATGGCAGTACAGCCGGAAGACCATGCGATGGATGAGGTCATTGGAAAGGCGCTAGATTCTTTACCGGAAAAATTTCGTCTGCCGGTTGTTCTTAAAGATGTTGACGGACTTTCGTATGAAGAAATTGCGGAGGTGCTTGAGTGCGAAGTTGGTACGGTGAAATCGCGGCTTTCCCGCGCACGCGCTCAGCTTCGAAAAATCTTGAAGCCTATGCTTGAGTGAAACAATGATGAATACAATGTCGCAAAAGAAATTGTCGAACGCGTTGTCATTATATCTCGATGACGCTCTTGAAGATCGCGAGAAAAGTGAGCTCGAAACGTATCTTGCTTCGCACAGTGAAGCGAAACAAGAACTTGAAGAACTTCGGGCAATCAGAAATCATCTTCTATTAAAACCGCGCTTGAAACGCAACGATTGGTTTTGGACTTCACTTTCTCACAGACTTGAACGAACCGCAGAGGAGCAGAAGAATGTATTTCCATTCCGTCGGAAATTTCTTCCGCTAGCGGTACCATTGAGTGTTACTTTTGCGGTTATGATCGGTGTCGGGATTTTTCTTCAGCGGGATTCGCTTTTCAAATTTTATTCTGAGAAGAAACAGCAGGTACAGAATGTCTACGAATCAGGAGTCATTCAGGGGAAAATTCTTCCCTTGTTCACAAACTTGAGCAAAGATCAGGTGCTTCAGTTTGCATTGTTCGGAACGCTTCCGCTGGACGCACACGAACAGACTGCGTTGCGCATTGATGAAAGCAAGAATTCCGGTTACCGTATAGAAATTGCGAAAAACAAAAAGGGTTCGGCTTCTGCAGTTACTGCTTCGGAGTTTTACAGCGCACTGAATATGACACCGAGCCAGCATCAGGTTGTTGATTCAATTCTCGGCAGCGCGAAGGAAAAAATTCAATCTTCAGTGCTTGTCGGAGAAAATAATTCCCTCGCCATTCACACTGAGCTTGTCAATTTCAACAAGGTTATGATGTCGAATATTGCGGCGACACTGCAGCCGGGACAGCGTGTGCGATTCAAAAAATATCTTGAAGCACGCGGCGCACCGTTTACTTTTGTGGCAAATGTCGCTCCGCCGGTTGCGCCGCAGAAAATTTACAGCGCAATCAACAATGTCCCGATGAGCAATAAATATCTTGTTCTCACGCCCGATACAATTTGTTTTTCAGAAATTGCGTTTAACATGGATAGTGTGCGGCGAAATCTGGAACAAGCTTTGTCGTCATTATCAGCAATTCGGGCTCGCACCAACGCCATCGTTCAGCAGTTTGGTGAAAGGGATTTTTCACCTCCTTCCGGCGGCGGACGATTCAATATTCAGTCTGGTACCGATTACTTTGCCGTTGAGCTTCAGAAAAATCTTGGCGATTTTCCGCAAATGCCGATGTATTACAAAATCGTCCCGCGCACTTCGCTCGTTAATGGACCGGATTCCACTTTTTCCATTAACCTAAAACAGGACAGTGTTATGATGCGGCTTTTCAGGAACGGAATTCCGCTTCCGCCCAATGCACTACGCTCGCAGCAGACTGATAAAATCGGGACATCGAACAACCAGAAACGCCACAGCATTGATTTGGATTCAGTGATTCAAGAAATGGCGAAGCCAAAGACGGGAGAAAGAAGATACCGCAACCCGTATGAGTTGTAGAAAGAAGTTCACTTCGATTTTGAATTGCTCTACAAAATTTGAAGCCACCCGCAATTATTTTTTCAGAAGATATGCAGCTTCAAGACTCAGGAATGATTTTACTAACGGGAGATTCGACAACGGGGTAAGCGAAATTGTGGGAAGCCCGAACTTCATTTTGAAAACCGGCCGCAGCAGATAATAATCCGCGTGAGAGATTTGAAAACCCGCGCTTTCGGCAGCGTGTATGAATTTCTTCGGTGTTAGTTTTATATGCTGAAGGCGTTTCACTTCCTCAATGTCTGCCGGTCTGCCCGACGCAATCAATGGATGGAAAAGAAAATCCGGCAAGAGATGGATGTAAGGAATTTTTCCGGGAAGACTTGCCAGCGTGTGCTGATGTCCGCCGAAGGGAGAATGATACGGGGGAAAAGTCACAAAAAGATACCCGCCGGGTTTTATAATTTTCTTGATGTTCTGCAAAGCGAGCTGCGTATCATCAAGATGCTCAATAACGTCCCGCAGAAGTACTAAATCGAATTTTCCGATCCATTCTGGCAAAGGCTCCTCCGCCATGATATTGTGGTTCACAAATGTCATGGGGAGACTTTCGAGCGTTGCAATTCTTTCTCCAAAATCCAAACGTTCTTGCGCGATGTCGGTACCCAAACCGGAGTAAGCACCATTCTTTACAAAAGCGGCGAGGACGCCCCCTTCTGCCGAACCGATTTCCGCCACAGATTTTCCTGGAGCAAATGCACCAAGACGACTGAGATACGGATGCAGCGCTTCCAAACCCAGCCTGTACTGATATCCCCAATAGTATTTGACGTAGCCGGGAATTTCAGCGGTTTGTTTTACTGCTTCAATTAAAGAATCGGTCATAGATGTTTCTCGAAATTATTTTGTCCTGTCAAATTAAACGAATTTTCGTTAAATGCAAAATGTGTTTAGTAACTGCCGTTGTGAATTCATTGTGAGATTCTTATCTTAACATTATGGAAATTCAAAAGAAAAAAACAACTGTCGTTGTGGGAATGAGCGGCGGGGTGGATTCTTCCGTAGCGGCGGCGTTGCTCGTGGAACAGGGGTACAATGTCATCGGCATAACGATCAAGACATTTAATTATGATGATGTAGGAGGAAGCCCTGACAACGCAAAGAGCTGCTGCTCGCTTGACGGAATCAATGATGCGCGGATGGTTGCGGCAAAACTCGGCTTTCCGCATTATGTTCTCGATTTCTCGGAAGTTTTCGGCAAGCTGGTGATTGACGATTTTGTTGATGAATATCTTCATGGCAGAACGCCTAATCCGTGTGTGATCTGCAATCGGAAAATCAAATGGGAAGAGATGATTCGCAAAGGGGTGAAGTTGGGCGCGGATTTTATTGCCACCGGCCATTACGCCCGCGTACGGAAAGATGAAGCAACAAATCGCTATGTGATCTCACGCGGAAAAGATGTTCACAAAGATCAATCTTATGCATTATGGGGACTGACTCAGGAATCGCTCAGCCGAACATTGTTCCCGCTTGCGGAGTTGACGAAAGCGGAAACTCGTGCACTTGCTGATCGGTTTGGACTTAAGACAGCGGCAAAGGGAGAGAGCTACGAAATTTGTTTTATCACAGATGATAACTATGAGCGGTTTTTGAAATTTAAACTGCCGAAGTTGGAAGAATCTGTAAACGGCGGCGACATTGTGATGGATGGAAAAGTTATCGGAACGCATCGTGGTTTTCCGTTTTATACCGTCGGACAGCGGAAGGGAATCGGTGTCGCATTGCCCGAGCCTGTGTACGTTACCGGAATTAATTATCAGGACAATGTTATTACCGTCGGGCATGAAAAGGAATTGCTGAAGAGAGCTTTTGTAGCGCGCAAACTTAATCTCATAAAGTACGACGACTTAAAAGAAGGAAAGCGCTTGACCGTGAAAATTCGGTACAAAGATTCCGGCGACACGGCAAGCGTCACGCAGCTTGATGGCGATGGCACAGGCGAAGGGCACGTGAAAGTTGAGTTTGAAGAACCGAAACGGGCGATTACGCCGGGTCAATCGGCGGTCTTTTACGAAGGCGATGATGTAGTTGGCGGCGCGATCATTGATTCGTTTGTATAAAGAGCATTCTTACTCAGACACAGTTTGAACAGTCTCTGGCTGAAAAGTATAGAGCCCCGTTGCACGGGTTTTATTCCCGCCTTTTTTATTGAGAAGTGAAGAGGATAAAATGAATATTGGTTTTGTCGGGCTTGGTATGATGGGATTTCCCATCGCTACACGTCTGCTGACAGCGGGATACCATCTTTCAGTTTACAATCGGACGAAAGAAAAAGCACAGCCGCTGTTAAAGCGCGGCGTTGTGTGGTGTGATTCTCCAAAAGCAGTAGCGGAAAAATCCGAGTATGTTTTTTCGATGATTTCCAATTCGGAAGTTCTCGAAAAATGTGCGAGCGGCGCGGACGGAATTCTGCACGGATTGCCGGCAGGCGGAATTCATGTTGACATGAGCACGGTTTCTCCTGAGACAACACAAAAGCTAGCTGCGCTATACGAATCAAACGGAAAATATTTTCTACACTCTCCGGTGCTTGGGAGCGTTCCTCAAGCCGCTGAAGGCACGCTGTTGATTTTTCCCGGTGGTCCCGAGCGCCTTATAGCCCGTGTCGAACCGATGTTGAAGATTTTGGGAAGCCGGATGTGGCGTTTCGAACGGGCAGAGCTTGCATCATATACAAAATTATTGTGCAACACGTTCATAGCCGGAATGATGAACACGCTTGCACAATCATTGGTCATGGGAACAAAAGCCGGCATTGCGCCTTCAGTTCTTTTGGAAATCATCGGAAATTCTTCGATGAATGCACCGATGTATCAAACCAAAGGAAAAACAATCGTCGCGCGCCAATTTACTCCGCGCTTTATTGTCGAGCACATGTTGAAAGATGTAAATCTCATACTTGATGCTGGAAAAAAACTTAACGTTCCTTTAGAAGGGACAGAAGCCGCTCAGCGGGTTTTTTCCGAAGCGGTTTCTTTAGGTTTTGGGAAAGAAGATTATTCGGCAATGATTAAAGCGATTGAGCGGCACGCTGACGTCGTTGTGAAGTAATCGGACTTTGCATTTTCAATCATTCTCTCGTACCTTCCGACAACAAAAAGGAGCGAAGCTATGAATGAAGTTGTCATTGTTGGTGCATGCCGAACGCCGATCGGATCTTTCGGCGGAAGTCTCAGCGCATTGACTGCTCCAAAGTTGGGTGCCATCGTTATTGACGAAGCACTGCGCCGCGCAAACGTTTCAAAAGAATCAGTTGATGAAGTTATCATGGGGAATGTGCTCACTGCCGGAGAAGGACAAGCGCCGGCGCGTCAAGCCGCGATCTTTGCCGGACTTCCTCCGTCTGTCGAATGTATGACGATCAACAAAGTGTGCGGCTCCGGCATGAAAGCAATTATGCTCGCATCGCAGGCGATTCAGTTGGGCGATGCGGAAATTGTTGTTGCCGGCGGAATGGAAAGCATGTCGAATGCACCGTATCTTTTGGAAAAAGCCCGCACTGGTTATCGCATGGGCAACGGCGAGCTGGTAGATTCGATGGTGAAAGACGGGTTGTGGGATGTGTATAACAACTATCATATGGGAGTTGCCGCTGAGTTGTGTTCGAAAGAATGTGCAGTGCCTCGTGAAGCGCAGGATGAATTTTCTATTTTGAGTTACAAACGCGCGCAGGGATCGCAAAAGTCGGGACGGTTTTCTGAAGAAATTATTTCTGTCCGCATTCCACAGAAAAATAAGGATGACGTTATCGTTGCTGAAGATGAAGAGCCGAAGAAAACCAACTTCGAAAAAATTCCAACACTTCGCCCTGCGTTCCAAAAAGATGGAACAGTCACGGCGGCAAATTCTTCAAAGATCAATGACGGCGCGGCGGCGGTTGTTGTGATGTCGGCGGCGAAAGCAAAGTCTCTCGGACTTAAACCGCTGGCGAAAATTCACGCTTCAGCGTCTGCGGCAAAGAAACCGGAGTGGTTTACAACAGCTCCCGCCGATGTTATTCCAAAAGTTCTGAAGAAAGCGAACATGACGCAATTGCAAATTGATTTATTTGAAATCAACGAAGCGTTTGCTGTTGTCGCTCTTGCTGTGAATAAAACTCTGAACATTGATGTGAACAAAGTGAACGTCAACGGCGGCGCAGTTGCACTCGGACATCCAATCGGAGCGAGCGGCGCACGGATCGTTGTGACGCTGCTTCACGCGTTGAAACAGCGCAGTCTGCGGTATGGTCTGGCGGCAATTTGTATCGGCGGCGGCGAAGCAAGCGGAATGATTGTAGAAGCGTTGTAAGATGGAAAATGAAAGATAGAAGGTTGAACCCTTAACCTACGAACCATGAACCTCGAAACAGGGAAAACCATGAACATCAAAAACATCACTGTCATCGGCGCCGGAACAATGGGCAATGGCATTGCTCATGTGTTCGCACAATATGGTTACAATGTTGTGCTCAACGATGTGAAACAGGAATTCGTTGGCCGCGGCTTAAAAAATATTCAGTCCAACCTTGACCGGCAAATCAAAAAAGGCGTGTTGAATGAAGATGCAAAGCAGCAAACACTGAGTCGCATCTCCTCGTCGCTTTCGCTTGCCGAAGCCGTCAAGTCTGCCCACCTTGTGGTTGAAGCGGCAACGGAAAATAAACATATTAAGTTCGATATTTTCAGAACGATTGACATCAATGCGCCGGCAGAAGCAATTCTTGCTTCAAACACCTCGTCAATTTCGCTCACGGAAATTGCAGCGGTGACGAAGCGCCCGCAACAAGTGATCGGAATGCATTTTATGAATCCGGTGCCGGTGATGAAGTTGGTGGAAATTATCCGCGGACTTGCAACATCGGATGCGACGTTCAACACAGTGAAAGCGGCAAGCGAGTCGCTCGAAAAAATTGCCGTTGAAGTGAACGATTATCCCGGCTTTATTTCAAATCGAATTTTGCTGCCGATGTTAAACGAAGCGATGTATTGCGTGATGGAAGGTGTGGCAAAACCGGAAGCGATTGACACGGTGATGAAACTCGGCATGAATCATCCGATGGGACCGCTGACGTTGGCGGATTTCATCGGGCTTGATGTGTGTCTTTCCATTATGAACGTACTTCACGAAGGACTTGGCGATTCGAAATATCGTCCGTGCCCGTTGTTGAAAAAAATGGTTGCCGCCGGGCATTTAGGAAGAAAAACCGGCAAAGGATTTTATGAGTATGAGCAAGCGAAATGAATCAGCCTACCGGCAGGCAGGTTGGAAAATAATAAATTCCGATTCTATTGATTTACTTTCTCGGCGATTATTCGGTGAGAAAGTTGATTTGACATTTCTTGATCCTCCGTTTAATCAAAATAAGGATTACAATTATTTTGATGACGATTTGCCGGATGAACACTATTGGCAATTAATGTTGGAGACGTGCAAAGGAATCTACGATGTGACCTCTGATGGGGGGGCAATTTATTTTATGCAGAGAGAAAAAAACACAGAGCAAGTCCTTCAGTGTTTGCGTGATGCCGGCTGGACATTTCAGAACTTAATTATATGGAAGAAAAAAACCTCAGCAGTGCCAAGCAATTATAAGTATGGCAAGCATTATCAAATAATTGTTTTTGCTACAAAAAATGTTCCGCCTCGCGTGTTTAACAAATTGAGAATTTCGCCGCCGCTTCCTGCCAATTATAAATTTGAAAGAGAAAATGGTATTTACGTGACTGATGTTTGGGATGACATCCGAGAATTAACATCCGGCTATTTTGCTGGCGATGAAGCGCTACGAACATCAGATGGCGCGCGGTTTCATAAACAACAATCTCCGATTGCTCTTCTGCTTCGCATCATTCTTTCTTCTTCAAATGTTGGAGATGTAGTTTTTGATCCATTTGCAGGAACAGGGACAACGTTGGTCGTTGCGGAACAATTGGGAAGGAAGTCTATTGGGCTTGAAATTGATCCTGAAAACGCAAAATGTATTGAAAAAAGATTGAAAGCTATCAGAGAAGCTGATTCGATAAATAAATATTATAAGGATTACATTAACACGGAAAACTTGAAAGAGATTTGGGGATCAGTCAAAGAATATTTTTCATCAAAAAAAGGCAGTTCAACTTTAAACTTATTCTCGGAATAAAATGTATTCTATATACAAATTTTTTGACTCTTTGCTTGACGGCAAAGAAAAGCTTCTGCAAATTAAAAAACTCGACAAATTTCCGTTTGACAAAAAGCTGTTGTCGTGCGTGAATAGCGGTGTTTTCCCCGACTTAGCAATCAAGATCAATCCACAACCTTCTCAACTCACCGGCGGCGAATTAATCGAGTTAAAAGACAGTGTTTCATACACTGTTTCGTCGTTTAATTCGACAATACCTTCAAGAACAAAAGAAATTTCGAAAATCATTCAAGGCGAGAATAGCATTATCAAAGAACAAATGGAGAAAGCGGGAGATGACGTTTATTCACTTCCTGTAAGAGATGTTTTTTATTTGGTGAGAGGCAGAAAGAAAACAAAAGTCAAAGTTTGTCTAGTTCACGGAAGTTTTTTTGAAACGACGCCGATAGAAAATCTTATCAGTCAGTCTTTTGGACAAGTCTTAGAAGAGCGGTTGAAGCAAAGCGATATTCAACTTTCAGAAGACATAAAGAAAACACTTCTTACAATCTTTTCACAGCAAGGTAACTTCAGTAAAGTAAGGAACATAGAAAAAGCTTCGGTAAAGCTTCGTTTTAGAATAATGACCGAAGTAAAGAAAGAGGGTAACCTTCTTAACGATAAGCTGTTTCCGGAAATATTAAATAACACAATAAACTTTCTTTTGCCTTGTTATGACGAAGTCGCAAAAGAAAAGTTATTCTCAAACATGAAGTTGGAATTAAAACAGAGAAACTTTGCATCGCTAAAAGACTTTACGCTTAAACATCCTTTGAATGGTCCCTTTTTAGTTTTTCAAACAAGCCTAAAATAACGTGTACTCCACAATATAGTACACCTTAAATGCACACTTCAAACATAAGTGAGGACTATGAACTTCGAACTTTCCGAAACGCAAAAGATGACCCGCGAAACTGCGCGGCAATTTGCTGTTGATGAATTGGCGCCGACCGCAGAAGAACGCGATGCAAAAGAAGAATTTCCTCATGAAGCGATAAAGAAATTAGGCGAACTCGGTTTCATGGGAATGATGGTGCCGGAACAGCACGGCGGCGCCGGATTGGATACGGTGAGCTATGCGCTGGCGATGGAAGAAATTTCGCGCGTTGATGCTTCAGTCGGTGTGATCATGTCTGTGAACAACTCACTCGTTTGTTACGGCATTGAAGCGTACGGAACGGAAGAGCAGAAACAGAAATATTTAGTTCCGCTTGCGCAGGGAAAATTACTCGGCGCGTTTGCGCTTTCAGAGCCGGAAGCAGGAAGCGATGCGACGAATCAGCACACGCTCGCCGTGCGCGACGGCGACTTTTATATTCTGAACGGAATCAAAAACTGGATCACGAACGGCTACAACGCCGATGTTGTGCTCGTCATGGCGGCGACTGATCCGTCGAAAGGTGCGCACGGCATCAGCACGTTCATTGTTGAAAAAGGAATGCCGGGATTCGCGCCGGGGAAAAAAGAGCGCAAGCTTGGCATTCGCAGCTCGGATACGGTTTCACTTTCATTTCAGGATGTGCGCGTGCCGGCTGTAAACAGAATCGGCGACGAAGGATTCGGCTTCAGGTTTGCGATGAAGACGCTCGACGGCGGGAGAATCGGTATTGCCGCGCAAGCGTTAGGAATTGCGCAAGCATGTCTTGATGCTTCAATTAAGTATTCCAAAGAACGGAAAGCGTTTGACAGGCCGATCGCAGAGTTGCAAGCGATTCAATTTAAAATTGCCGACATGGCGACGGAAATTGAATCTGCGCGATTGCTCACCCTTCAGGCTGCAATGATGAAGGACGCCGGGCAGAAATTTTCAAAGCATGCCGCAATGGCGAAATTGTTTACTTCAAAAACAGCAGTTCGAGCTGCGCTGGAAGCCATTCAAATACACGGCGGTTATGGTTATATTCGAGAATACAACGTTGAGCGGTATCTCCGCGATGCAAAAATCACCGAGATTTACGAAGGGACATCGGAAATTCAGCGTGTCGTTATTTCACGTGATTTGTTGAAGTAAAATGAAATGATAGCTATCTGACTGCTTCAAGCTATTGGATAGCTATTGAAGTCTTGTTTTTCTGCCCGCCATTCCTTACCTTTCTGCAGACATTTCTAAAAAATTCACCAATTTCCAAAGGCGCATAGTATGAAATCTAAAGGCTTAATTATTACGCTTTCAGTGTTGGGAGGAATTCTTCTTATCGCAGTCATAGTAATCGGCTGGGGCGTTTCCACGTACAACAAATTAGTTGCATTGGATCAGGGAGTTACCGGTGCCTGGGCTCAAGTTGAAAATCAATATCAGCGGCGGTACGACCTTATTCCCAATCTTGTCGAGACAGTCAAAGGTTATGCAAAGCACGAGCAGCAAACGCTGGAAGAAGTGACAAATGCCCGCGCAAAAGTCGGGCAGATGGTCATTTCTCCCGAAGTGCTGAAGAATCCGCAGTCATTCCAAATGTTTGAAAAAGCGCAGGGAGAATTGACTTCGGCATTAACGCGTTTGATGGCCGTCTCGGAAAATTACCCGAACTTAAAAGCGAACGAAAACTTCTTGCAGCTTCAGGCGCAATTGGAAGGAACGGAAAATCGTATTGCAGTGGAGCGCCGCCGATTCAACGAAGTCGTGCAGGCATATAATACGTCAATCAAAACTCTCCCAACATCTTTCATTGCAGGCTTCGGCGGCTTCGGCCCGAAAGCATATTTCCAGGCAGAAGCACAGGCACAGTCTGCACCGCAAGTCAAATTCTGATTCCAATGAAAAAAATCATTCCGTTTTTTCTCTTGCTCATTGCTTTTCGTGTGTCGGCACAAGACGTGGCGGTGCCGCAGATTCACGAGCGTGTCACGGACTTCACCAATACGCTTTCGTACAGCGAATGGCAGACCTTAGAATCGCAGTTGAAAACATTTGAAGATTCTACCTCCAATCAAGTTGTTGTTCTAATGATACCGACGATTGGCGAAAATGATATTCGTGATTTCGGGATCAAGGTTGCGGAACAAAACAAGATCGGTGCAAAGGGAAAAGACAACGGCGTGCTTCTTCTCATCGCAAAAGATGATAAAAAAATGACGATTGAAGTTGGCTACGGTTTGGAAGGAGTGTTGCCGGATGCGTTGTGCGACCAGATCATTCGTCATGAAATTCGTCCGCGTTTTCAGCAAGGAGATTTTTTCGGCGGTATACAAAACGGCATCACTGCCATTATGCAAGCAACGAGGGGAGAGTACAAAGCGTCCCGTCGTTCGGATAATGTCGTTTCGTGGGGCGCATTGCTGCTTACATTCGGAATTTTCTTTGTTCTCTTTTCCAGTTTATTTACCGGCGGCCGCCGGTACGGAGTTTCCTCGCGTGGGTACCATCGCTCAACATATTGGGGCGGATGGGGCGGCGGCGGTTTCTTCGGCGGCGGTGGAGGCGGCTTTGGAGGCGGCGGAGGATTTGGCGGTTTTTCCGGCGGAGGCGGCGGGTTTGGCGGCGGTGGTGCAAGCGGAGGATGGTGAGAAAATGTTTCGGGTTTTGAGTTTGGAGTGATTCATGTTTCAGGATACATGATTCACGTTGACAGTTAAAAGTGCGAAAGTAGAAACCCGAAACTCAAAACTCAGAACACAAACCAAGTAAGTTAAAGTACTGAATGTTAATTTTATTAAAGACTGACGCTTCACGAAAAGAAATTGAAACTGTAAAGAACCGCGTTACTGAACTTGGATTCACTCCGCACGAAATTCCCGGCGTTCAGCGCGTTGCAATTGGAATCACAGGCAACAAAGCAAAAGTTGATTCTGAAATTTTTCTCACACTGCCTGGTGTTGTTGATTGCGTTTCGGTTTCCAAGCCGTTTAAACTGGTCAGCAGGGATTTTAAGCCGGAACAGACTGTCGTTGCGGTAGGAAAAGGAAGTTTCGGAGGAAAAGAGATCGGCATTATTGCCGGGCCGTGTTCGGTTGAAAGCCGCAGTCAGATTTTAGAAGTAGCCGAACTTGTAAAAAGCGCAGGAGCGAAATTTTTACGCGGCGGTGCATTTAAACCGCGCACTTCGCCGTATGCGTTTCAAGGATTGAAGCTTGAAGGCCTAGAATATCTGAAAGAAGCCGCCGAGCGGACAGGCTTGAGCGTTGTGACGGAAGTGAAGGATGCAGAAACACTTTCGCTTGTTGCAGAACATTCCGATATTCTTCAAATCGGCGCCCGCAACATGTACAATTTTTCGCTGCTTGAAAAAGCGGGCGAGCTTGGCAAGCCGGTTTTACTGAAGCGTTCTTTTGCGGCAACGATTGAAGAACTGCTCATGGCTGCGGAATACATTCTTTCAAAAGGAAATTATAACGTTATTTTATGTGAACGCGGCATTCGTACATTTGAAACGTACACGCGCAATACACTCGATCTCAATGCGGTACCGCTCATAAAAAAACTTTCTCACTTGCCGATTATTGTTGATCCAAGCCACGGTACCGGCGCGTGGGATTTGGTCCCTCCGCTGGCGCAAGCGGCGATTGTTGCCGGCGCAGACGGATTGATGATGGAAGTTCATCTGCATCCGGAAGCAGCGTTGTCCGATGGGTTTCAATCGTTGAAACCCGACACGTTTCTCCGTTTGATGAATTCCCTGCGTTCTGCGGCTGAGTTAGTTGGAAGGACAATGCCGTAATTTTTTTGAGTGAACCTAAACACGATCCATGTTCCAAAGGAATGCCTTTGGAAAAAGAACAGCTAACCGTGAAAAGCGTCTCTACAACATTGACAAAATTAGAAAAACTTGACCGGATTTTTTCGGCGCTCAATGATCGTTTTCTGCCCAATAGCAATGGGAAAGAGACATTGGCGAAATCCGTGAGTAAATTTCTTCCTCAGCTTCAACATTTGCTCGGGATTGATGCACTGACGTTGTACCGTGTAGATGAGGATGAAATAATTGTGCTCGGCAGTTCCGGTTATTCTGACACCGTTGCGGCAAAGATCGCGAAGCATACCCGGACTGATTCTCATCTGAAGCGTGTTATCGCAGAACAAAAGCCTTCTACAATTCCGGCGAAAAAGGTCAACGGTATGCCGGTTCGTTTTTCTCGCCACATTGTTGTTCGTCTTCCCGCTGTTGCACAAAAACAAACCGCCGGCGTAGTTGAAGTAGTTGCCCCGCCGCATCTCGTAAATGAAAAGGAGCTTGAGCTTCTTTCGCAGACGTTGGTGCACCGTATTGGTATGCTGTTGAAGATTGAGGATTGTCAAAAGCATTCGATGAAAAACCTCGAAAGTCATCGTTCGCTTATCGAGAACCTGAGCGATGGTATGGCGGTGGTGCGGGACATGAAGTTTGTGTATGTCAATCCTGCTTTTGCAAAAATGCATCATTACGCGGATCCGGGCAATCTGGTAGGGAAATCAATTTTGACTGTAATTGCGAATGAAGATCGCGAACGTGTAACGGAACGAAGCCGCGCCCGCGCTGAAGGAAGAGTTGCTCCTTCCCGTTATGAATACAAAGGGCTGAGGAAAAACGGCGAGACTTTCGACGTTGAAGTAATGGTGAGCATGGTAGATTACGAAGGTAAACAGTCTGCGCTTGGTATTCACCGCGACATTACGCGAAGAAAACATTTTGAAAATGAAATCCAGCAATCCGAGCAGATGTTTCGCACAGTTATTGACGGCATCCTTACTGTCGGCGATGCGCTTGTCGTGACGGATCTTGAAGGCAAGGTGCTGCAGGTGAACGAAGCATTTGAACACATCACCGGTTTGAAAAAACCGGAAGCGATCGGTCAAGTCTTCCCGTACCAGTGGCTTCTTGAAGAGGATATGTCACGTTACCTGCTCTGGATTTCCGAGTTGAGGAAGAGAAAATATCTGCTCGATTTCGATGTTCATTGGAGAAACAAAGAAGGGAAAATCATTGCGGTAAGCATGAACACGACATTGCTGTTCAATGCGTTTGGACACCCGGTGGCAATGATGAATATGGCGCGCGATATTTCGAGCCGGAAACAATTGGAAGAAGAAAACAAAACACAGTTGGAACGGCTTCGTGTGCTGTACGAAGTGAGCCGTGACTTAACTGCAAAATTAAATGCTGAGGAAATTTGTGAAACGCTCCTGCAGCATTTACGCGAAGTTCTTCTGTTCGACGCGTTCAGCGTTGATCTGTACAACGAAGAATCGCGTACGATTACATCGGTAGCAAGCTATGAAATTATCAATGGGGAATTTCACCATGTTCAGCCTTCATCAATCCGGCGGGATGTGGAACAACATTCAAGCGTCGCAAAAGTGATTGAGAAAAGAGAATCCGTAATTGAGCTTGCTGCGAACTCTGGTCCCATTGTTTCCGGCAGCGCGATACGCGAAGGATCCAATCAGATGTTTTCGCTTATTTATGTGCCGATGCTTTCCAAGCAGAAGATTATCGGTATCTTGGCGATTCAAAGTAATGTGCCGTCGTTATACAACGAGACGCACATGCGGCTGCTTGAGAATTTTGCAAACCTCGGTGCAATTGCGCTTGAGAAAGCCGGGCTCTATGACGAAACGGTGAGGAAGTCAATTCAGATTCAGAATCGTAACCGCGAGCTGGATGATTTCACGTACGTTGTCTCTCACGATTTGAAAGAACCGTTGATCACAGTGGAAGGATACAGCAAAATTCTTCTTAATGAATTTTCCCGCGGCCGCGACGATCAGGCAACAACATATTTGCAATCTATAGTCCAGTCGTGCGTACGGATGAAAGAATTGATCAACGAATTGCTGCAGCTTTCGCGCGTGTCGCGCTTAGCGGAAGCGATGGAAATGGTGCCGTTAGAAACGGTAATTGCCGACGCGCTGGAAGATTTGAAATTTTCAATTCAAGAAAAAAAGATTACTCTTATTCAACCTGAACATTATCCGAAGTATCGTTGCAATCCGACGCAAATGAAGCTTGTCTTTCGGAATTTGATTTCCAATGCGATTAAATTCAACGACAAACCCGACCCGAAGATCACAATTTCGGTTGAGGAAGATGACCGGCAGATATTGTTCAGTATTGAAGACAACGGGCTGGGAATTGAAAGACGATTTTTCGAAAAAATATTTGTTATCTTTCAGCGGCTTCATTTGAAAGATGAGTATGAAGGAACCGGCGCAGGCTTGGCGATTGTGAAAAAAATTATCGAGCTGTATCAAGGACAGATTTGGCTTGATTCGGAAGTCGGCAAGGGAACGACATTTTATTTTTCGCTTCCCAAATAGCGAGAGAGCATGGAACGCAAGACATTATCAATACTTTTTATCGAAGACAACGACGATCATATTCGAATTCTCAGCCGTGCGTTCGAAAAGGTTGACCCCGACGTTGCTCTTTCCATCGTTCACGATGGAGAGAGTGCGATGAATGCGTTTGATTCTTGGAAAGATGCTGTGTACCCGGACTTGATTTTTCTAGACCTGAATTTGCCCGGGCGCGACGGGAAAGAAATTTTACAATTTCTGAAACAATCCGAACGCTTTCGACGAATACCGGTCATTGTTCTGAGCAGTTCTGATCGCGTGGAAGATGTGCGCCATGCGTACCAGCTTGGCGCGAATACTTTTATGAGCAAATCAATCGTGTTTGGCGATTTTTTTGCCATCGTAATGGCGGTTTATGAATATTGGAGCGCCATCGCACTTTTGCCATCATAATCATGTGAGCGGTATTTTGGATGAGCCAATAAAAATATTGCTGGTTGAAGACAATCAGGATTTCGGGAAACTGGTGGAGCATTATCTCAGCAATTATCCCGACCACAGCTTTCATTTGACATGGAAGCGAAGCGGCGAAGAAGGATTGGAAGAAGTAAAGGCGAATACTGACTTCGACATCATTCTTATGGATTATTATTTGCCGGGAATGAACGGTGTAGAAGTGACGCGAGGACTGATTGAACACGGCATCAGTATTCCGGTCGTGTTCATCACCATCAATCGCGATTTCAATCTTGCTGTTGAAACGATGAAGCTTGGTGTGGAAGATTTTCTTGTGAAGGAAGAAATCTCAACGCCGGTTCTGCCGCGGACAATTATGAGCGTGGTGGAACGGGTGCGTTTGCGCGGCGAACTTTCTGAATTAGAGATCAGCGGAAAGCGTGTTGAGGCGATTCAGGAGCTTGTGTTGGGAATTAGTCAGGATCTCTTTGCACCGCTTGAAGGGATGAAGCTTAACGTCCAGTTTCTGTTGCAAAGCTCCATTGCCAAAGATGTGAGCATGTATTTGAAAATTATCAGCGAGCATGTTGATCGCATGCAGTTAAAGATTAACAAGCTTAAGGCGTTGAAAGAAGATAAGACTGTTCCGTATATCAAAGATATTAAAATGATTGACATTTCAGGTTGAGGAAGATTTTACTATGCATATTTCATCTCCGCCATTATTGACAGAAGAAGAACTGCGCACGATTGCGCGTACAATTTCCGAAGCTGAAGGAAAAACTTCCGGAGAAATTCGTGTCAGTATCCGGCGCAGGCGCGGATGGCGCGACAGAAAATTTTCTATTGCCGAACTTGCCCTGCGGGAATTTCATCATCTTGGAATGAACAAGACCGAAGAAAAAACAGGAGTGCTGCTGTTTATTTGCGTTGCCGACCGTGCGTTTCACATTGTCGGTGATGAAGGAATTCATAAGAAGGTGCCGGATAAGTTCTGGGACTCTCTTGCTGATACGATGAGCAGTCATTTTAAAGATGGAAAATTTTGCCACGGCATTTGTTCAATGATAAAGGAAATCGGTGCTGTGTTGCAGAAGGAATTTCCGGCTCGCGGCAGTAACCCGAATGAGCTTCCCGATGATGTTGTCGTCTCATAGAATGTTCACGAAAGAATTCCTCGATGAGATTTAAAATTGCCGTAGCTCAAGTTGATGCCGCTGTCGGAAACCTTTCCGGCAATGTGAAACGCCATGTCGCTTTTGTGAAGAAGGCGATTAAGCAGAAAGCGCAGATCGTTGTATTTCCAGAGTTGAGTCTTACCGGTTATTCCGTTCGTGATTTGAATTGGGATGTTGCCGTCAATGTTGTGTCTCCAAAGCCTGAGATAGCTGAGTTGATACGGCTAAGCCGGTCAGTTACAATTATTGCCGGCGGTGTCGAAGAAGCGGAAAATTTCGGCATCTATAATTCGGCTTTTGTTTTTGAAGATGGAAAGATATATTCAGGACATCGAAAAATTTATCCGCCGACGTACGGCATGTTTGAAGAAATGCGTTATTTCAATCAGGGAAAGTCGGTCGTTCCGTTTTCTTCCAAATATGGCAAGCTAGGCATTCTTATCTGTGAAGACCTGTGGCATCTTTCGCTTCCGTACATTCATGCACATTCCGGCGCAACGATAATCATTGCGCTTGCCGCGAGTCCCGCGCGATTGTCCGGGCCTCATGAGAAACTTTCCAATGCGGTAGTGAATAGCGAACATCATAAAACGTACGCGCGGCTGCTAAGTTCCTATCTTGTATTTTCCAATCGTGTAGGCATTGAAGACGGTGTGAGCTTTTGGGGAGGCTCAGAAATCATAACGCCGTCAGGCAACGTCGCCGTGACCGCAAAACTCTTTGATGAGGACATGATTGTGGCAGATGTTGATGATGAAGAAATTCGCCGCGCGCGCCGTTTTTCCCGCCATTTTGTTGATGACTCGCCTGATTTCACAATCGAGCAATTGCAAAACGCAGTGAAGAAGCACCGCATCCCTTAATAACAACTCGAAATTTTTCCCTCCGAAGATTTGTTTTCTTTTCAGAATTTCACTCTACGTCTCTGCCAATTCGTCCCTTGAAAATCGAGCAAATTTTGCCTATTTTAGACAATCCTGTGAAAAGGAATTAGAAGAATGAATACGCTGAAGACTGTTTTTCTCATGACGCTGATGATGGGTGTTCTCCTGCTCATCGGCGATGCAGTAGCAGGAGAGCAAGGCTTGGTGACAGCATTTCTTTTTTCGCTGGTAATGAATGTCGGGATGTATTGGTTTTCCGACAAAATGGTGTTGATGATGTACAAAGCACGTGAAGCAACAGAATCTGAAGCGCCGAAATTATTCCGGATTGTTCGAAAGCTTTCGACGGAAGCACAGATTCCCATGCCGAGAGTGTACATCATTCCGGAAGAAACCCCCAATGCCTTTGCGACGGGAAGAAATCCTGACCACGCGGCTGTTGCTGCAACGGAAGGAATTCTGCACTTGTTAAGCGAAGACGAATTGGAAGGCGTCATCGCTCACGAGCTTGCTCATGTGAAGCACCGCGATATTCTTACAGGCACCATTGTCGCGACTATGGCAGGCACGATTACATTTATTGCGCGCATGGCGGGCTGGACACTAATGTTCGGCGGCGGAAGGCGCAGTGACCGCGATTCGGGAAATGCGTTTGCCGAATTGGCGCTGCTTATTCTTGCCCCGCTTGCTGCAGTATTAATTCAACTTGCGATCTCGCGTTCGCGCGAATTTTCTGCCGATGAAGGCGGAGCAAAACTTTCTCACAAACCGTTAGGACTTGCCAACGCTCTTCGTAAATTAGAGCGCGGCAATGAAACACATCCGTTGCAGAGTGCACAGCCTGTAACGTCACATCTCTTTATCGTTAATCCACTGCGGGGCAGGAGTATGATGAAATTATTCTCCACGCACCCGCCAATTGAAGAACGAATTGCACGTCTGGAACAGATGGCAACGGGAGGCATTTAAAAATATGGACAACCAGTTGAAAGCCCCTTTAGGGTTGAATGTAAATGACACACTCACGTATCAAGAGCCCGCACCGATCAAAGACAAAGAAAATCCTTTTGAATCAATGATGGAACGTTTCGATGTCGCAGCAGAATTGCTGGGGCTGGAACGGGGAGTGTATGATTTTCTCAAGACACCGGCGAAACAAGTGATTGTTTCCATTCCGATTCAAATGGATAACGGCGAAGTGGAAATTTTTGAAGGATTCCGTGTTATTCATAACGATATTCTCGGGCCCTCAAAAGGCGGTTTGCGCTTTGCGCCTGACGTAAATATAGATGAAGTGAAAGCACTCGCCGCATGGATGACGTGGAAGTGCGCTGTTGTAAATATTCCTTTCGGCGGTGCAAAAGGAGGTGTGCGGTGTGATCCGTCAAAGCTCACTCCTGTCGAGCTTGAAAAGATTACCCGGCGCTATACGGCGAACATGCTCGATATTTTCGGAGAAGACCGCGATATTCCGGCGCCGGATATGGGAACGAATGAGCAGGTCATGGCGTGGATCATGGATACGTACAGTATGCACATGAAACGCACCTCAACAGCTGTTGTGACGGGTAAGCCGCTTATTATCGGCGGATCTGTCGGGCGCCGCGAAGCGACGGGACGCGGTGTCATGATTGTTACGCTCGGTGCAATGGAAAAATTAGGAATGAAGCCGAAAGAAACTTCGGTCGTCGTACAAGGTTTCGGAAACGTTGGTTCCGTGTCGGCATTGCTGTTGCAGCAGCAGGGATGTAAAGTTGTTGCCGTGGGCGATGTTACCGGCGGTTATTACAACAAAAAGGGCGTTGATGTTGCGAAAGCAATTGAATGGGCGCGAGATCACAAAGTGTTGAATGGTTTTCCCGGCGCAGAAAAAATTACACAGGCAGAACTTCTTGAACTTGAATGTGATGTACTGGTTCCGGCGGCAAAGGAAGATCAGATCACGCCGAAAAATGCTGCCAAGATCAAAGCGAAAATCATTTGTGAAGGAGCCAATGGTCCTACAATGGCAAAAGCGGATCCTATTCTGCAAAACAAAGGCATAGTTGTTATCCCGGACATTCTTGCAAACGCCGGCGGAGTTACCGTTTCATATTTTGAATGGGTGCAGGACCGCGTTGGATATTTCTGGTCAATTGAGCGCGTCAATCGGCGGTTGGAACGCATGATGAAAAATGCGTTTGAAGCGGTGTATTCCACAGCAGAACATTACAAAGTCTCGTTGAGAATCGGTGCCTATATCATCGCGATTGATAAGGTGGCAAAGACATTGAAACTCCGCGGAATCTATGCCTGATGAGTTTGAAACAAGCTCGATACTGGCGTTTGCTTCTCATGTTCATCGCTGCGTCTGCGGTGTGCTTCGCATCGAACGAAGAAAATATTCCGACCAATGGCGATATTTTTTCCCGGCTCTGTGCTGAAGCAACCGACAGTATTGCAGCGCAGCTGCCTGCGACAGATTCCTCAGCGATCGCAATTGTGTTTGACACGGATTCGGTTACTCACACTTTTCACTATGTCATTCTTGAAGAGATGAAGAAACGGTTTCGTTCCGTCTTTCTGCAGGAAACGAATGTTGATGCAATCGTGTCGTTGACAGTCTCGCATGTGAGTGTTCAATATGAAAATCCGTTCAGTGAAACTTTTTTAGGAGAGCGAAAGGCTGCGCGAAGAGCGAAGTTGCAAATGCGCGGCACAATCGTAAATGCAAGCAATCGCCAGGTGATGTGGGCAGGAACCGTTGAGCGGAGTTTCACAGATACAATTCCAATTTCTCAGATTGCATCGCTGGAATCTTCGAGCCGCGCAGTAGCGCAAGGGATTATTCCTGAAGCACCTTTTATAGAACGTCTTGCAGAACCGATGATTATCATCGCAGCGACGGGAATTGCTGTGTACTTGTTCTTTACAATTCGTGGTTGAATGCGCATGAAGCGCGGATTCGGCAGGCGTGCGGGCATTGTATTTATGGCAGTAAGCTGCTTTGCCGTTTCGTTTTGGGCTTCTGTTGAAATTCAAAAGTTTATTGTTGTGGATGAAAAGATAAACCTGAACAAAGAAAAAACGTCCAAGTCCACGACGGTGACGATGCTTGCATTCGGTGATATTAATCTTGGAAGAATGGTTGGGCAGCATATTTTGCATGGCGACGTTGATTATCCGTTCCGAAATATTCGATGGCTGACTGATTCGGCTGATATTGTGTTTGCAAACCTTGAGTGTCAATTGTCCGAGCAACATGGAGAAACACAGAATCCGAAATTTAATTTGATTTTTACTGGTCCGCCCAATGGCGCGGTTTCGCTTGCACATTTTGGTATCACGCATGTTTCAACGGCGAACAATCATGCATTCGATTACGGCGTCAAAGCGTTATTTGAGACAATCGATAATTTGGATTCTGTCCATATTATTCATGTCGGAACCAGCAAGTCGGATTCATTTTTGTATGTGCCGTCTGTGTTTGTGAAGAAAGGAATTCGTTTTGCACTTTTTGCAGTTACTGACGTGATGAATTTTGCGCAAGGCTGGCAGAATAATGTTGCAGTGACGGATACGGCAAAATTGTTTCCTGCGATTCGTTATATCAAATCTTCAGTTGATTTCGTCATTGTTAGTTACCATGGCGGCGACGAATATACCGGGCGCCCGTCTTTAAGAACGCGGGAATTTGCCGCAGAATGTATTCAACAAGGCGTGCAGTTATTTTTAGGACATCATCCGCATGTTCCCTATGGCATCGCGAAAAAAGGCACAAGTTATATCGTTTATTCTCTGGGAAATTTTGTTTTTGCCCAGCCCCAGCATTACTGGACACAGCACAGTATTGCCGTGCGCATTCAATTTGAAAAAAGCGACAGCACGGCGCAGATTCAATCGCTTGAATGCATACCATTGGATGCTTCGATGCAGCCGTCAGTAACAACGGACAGCGCAACTATCGCCGGCATCGTTCACCGCGTGCAATCACTTTCAAATACGACACTCACATTTGTACAATTGAAGGAACCGATTCATTGAAACACACATTTATATTTTTCCTTTATAGCGCAGTTGGCTTAGTTTTTTTCTTTGCCGGTTGTTCGTCTACGAAAGAAATAGAAGCGCTCTCGCCGGAAGCACGTTATGCGCTTTCAATGGAGAAATTCAACAACGGAGATTATCTCGACGCTATTGAAGATTTCAAAATTATTACCGTTCAATTCCCCGGAAGCACCGTTGCGGATAAAGCGCAATTCTATTTAGGACAATGCCGGTACGAACGGGGCGAATACATTCTTGCGGCGGCAGAATTTGATTTGCTGATCCGCACGATGCCGTCGAGCCAATTGGTTCCGAAGGCGAGATACATGCGTGCAATGTCGTACTACAATTTGTCGCCGCGTTCGCAGCTTGATCAGAAATACACCCGTGAAGCGATCGATGATTTTCAATCGTTCATTGAATATTCGCCGACCGATTCGCTGGTGAAAGATGCCGAACAAAAAATTACGGAGTTGAACGACAAGCTCGCAAAGAAACAATACGACGACGGCATGTTGTATTATCGCCTTGAGTATTACAAAGCGGCGATTGTCTATTTTAATTATGTGCTTGAGCATTATCATGATTCACAATATGCCGATGATGCGCTGCTTGCGAAAGCGCGGGCATTGTTTCAGCGTAAACAATACACCGAATCTCTGGATGCGATTAGCACCCTTCTTACAAAATATCCCGACAGTGATCTGCTTCCTGAGGCGAAACAGTTAAAGAGCGACGTAGAAGAAGCGATGTCGAAAACATCCGCTGCGGGCAGTGTGTCCGCCGGATCAGCAAGCGGCATGTGAACGAGGCAGTATGGCAAAAGTCAAAGAATCGCAAGTGAATATGACTCAGCTTGTTCTTCCGAACGACACGAATCGTTTGGGAAATCTGCTCGGCGGACAATTGATGCACTGGATTGATCTCGCTGCGGCGATTGCGTCTTCGCGGCATTCGAAGCGTGTCTGTGTTACTGCTTCTGTTGACGAACTAAATTTCCTTCACCCCATCCGAGCCGGAGAAGTAGTAATATTGAAAGCTTCGGTGAATCGCGTTTTTCGTACTTCGATGGAAGTTGGAGTAAAAGTGTTCTCAGAAAATTTATTAACCGGTACTGTACAACATGCCAATTCGGCGTACCTCACATTTGTTTCTATTGATGACGACGGCAACCCGGTTAGTTCATCGCAAGTAGAACCGGACGGTGAGGAGGAAATTCGAAGGTATGAAGAAGCACTTCGACGCCGTGAAGAACGCTTGCAGCGGCGCAAACATGGTTCCCGTTCCTGAATTTCCCATCCTTGCACGGCTGAGGGAAACATGGCTGTTTTTGTTTCCCACCCATCTCAAACGCTCAACGGTTGCGGGTGTTTTTTTTCTTGTGCTTATCCGTAATACCAGTGCAGTCGGCCAGCTTATTGCCGGCGGAACATTTGGCCTCGTAAGTTTCAGCAACATTCCCGATGAGCCGTCGCTTCCTCTTGCCGGCAAATTCAGCTCATCGTCTCTTCCCGAATTTATTTATTATGATCAGATGGACTCATCGCTTGTGGTGTTGTCAACAAATGAAGACGGTGCTGTCGCTCAACGACGCGAAATCGGGCACACTTCTGATGCGACTTTTCTTGCTGTCGGGGATTTGAACCACGATGGAATAGATGATGTCGTTGTGGTACATCGTGAGAGAAATGAAATTCAGATATTCCTTAGTTCGGTTCAGGATTCAGTTTTTGCTACCGCTGTGTACAAAGTTGGCTTCTACCCTGAACGTGCAATGATTGCAGATATTGATGACGACAAGAATCCCGACATTATGGTCTATGGAAAGCTTTCGTCTGGGATTTCAGTGTTGCGCAGCGATGGCAGAGGCAGTTTCAGAGATGCGGAGAATATTTTTCCCGATATTCCGGTCGCCAATGTTGCTGTTGTGAAGCTGAATGACGATGAATTTCCCGACCTTGTGATTCATAATTGGCTGACTAATGAATATTTATTCTATTTCGGAATGGGTGACCTGCAATTTTCACAGCAGAATGTTTTATTGTTTGGTCAGGATTCCGTCTCGGTTTTTTTCGGAGATTTTGACGGCGACTTCATCACCGATTTTGGCGTTGCATTTCTCCAGAAGAATATCCTTGAATTGTATCATGGCGACGGCATGGTGAATTTTGAACATTACCAAACGCTTGAATACACAGGTTCTCCCGATCATTTTTTTCTGCTGCCAATCCGGTCGAGAACAACAGAGGATATTGTTGCGGGAGATCAACGGAATGGAACATTCGGTGTGTTTGCAAATTCGGGCGATGGCAAATTCAAAGATGAAATGATATTCGGCTGTCCTTCTAATTATACAGCTCTATTGCCGGGGGATTTCGACGGCGACGGATGGGATGATCTTGCCGTGATTGAACAAGCGACGAAAGAAATTTCTTTTTACTGGAATGCACACCGCAGTGCTCCGTTACACACTCAATCGGGTGAAATATCGTTAGCTGCAGGGAAAACGCCGAGCGGCATTGCAATCGGAGATTTTGATCGCGACGGCCGCGACGATATTGCCGTTGTAAATGCAATTTCTTCGACGATATCAATTTTCCACAACACGAAATCGGATAATTATTTCACAAGCCAAACTGCTTTTCCAACTGTAGAATCTCCCTCAGCTGTACGTGTCTATGCGCAAAGCGATTCGTCAGTTACTTTTCTTATCAGTCACGAATCGGGTGCGAAGGTTTCGGTTTTGACCATGGGTTTGCCGTCGCGAAGCGAACAAAACAACGGCACAATTTCTCTGCAAGATTTTTCTTCTCAGCCGAAGACTGATCAGCTTCCGGCTGAATTCACTTATAGCATTCCAACAGCGGAACGCCCGCGGGTTTTTCTACCAGACGCTTCATTGCAAGATAAAACCATAGAGTTCTACGTTTATTCAAGCGCCCGCCAGAATTCTTTATCCTATTTTCGGCAGGTCTCCGGTACACGATTTATCGAGCGCAGTTTCAAGCCGGTTATTCCGTCGCGATTGCTTGCCGCGGCTGTGAATGACTATAACGACGACGGCAAACCCGATCTTGCTTACATTTATTATGAAACAGGAACGGGGAAATACAATTTAGGAATTACGTTCAGCGATTCAGCAGGTGAGTACAGGGGAAAAACACTTTCGTATGTTTTTCCTGATTCTGTGATGAAACGCTGCTATCTTACCTTTGCCGACATTAACGGAGATGGCATTCGGGATTGTATTCTCTATTCTGCCCCTTCAAACATGATTCGTTTGGCGCTCGGGAAAGGCGGAGGGCGGTTCGGAGATTTTTCTGTTGTCATGAACGACATCCTTATTACACAACCGGATCAAATTCAAATCGTAGATTTTGATGGTGATGGCATTAACGATATTGTTGTGCAGAATGGGAAAACTTCTCAACTGCTTTTTCTGAAGGGAAAAGGGAACGGGACGTTTTATTCTCCGAAGTTCTTGTTAGATTTACCTCCGTACTCTGTGTTTCGTTTTGGCGATTTCAATGGCGACGGAGTATATGACATCGCATACACCGATCCGGAGCGCAATGTAGTGACGATTTATTTTGTGAAGGGGAAAAGATGATGACTATTCAGCCAGAGGCTGATCGGACTGTGTCTGAATGGCAGCAACACGCGTCATTGAGAAGAATTGCAGAGGTGTTCTTGTTGATTGTAGCTTTGCAATTCATCGCAAGCGCCGGGGGACCAGATTCGCTGCGGAACGGGCTTGATTCGTATTCAGGGAAATGTCTCACGCCGCTGTTTGTTGATTCAAGAGTACACCCTTCACACGTAATCCGGTCAGAACGTATCACGGTCGGAGTAAGACCTGTGCTTGAAACGAGCATTGTTTCTCCCGGCGGAAAATTTCGTATTCATTTTGATACAAGTGCCGCAAGCAGTAATTTGCCAGCAATGGTAGATCAAAATGGAAATCGAATTGCAAATTCTGTGAGACAATATGTGGACACTGCAGCGGCAATTTTTGATTCAGTGTGGCATACGGAAATCGGAGAGTTCAATTTTCCTGCCCCACCATCGGATAATGGCGCTGACGGCGGAAATGAGTTCGACATTTATATTCAAGATTTAGGAGCGAACGGTTTCGGTTATACGGATTGGGATGACAATACGGCAATCAATCCGTCATCTTCGAATCCTCGTTACCCAACGTGGATCGTTATTGATAATGATTTTGGGACAGGGTTTCGAACGAAAGGCGTTGCCGCCATTGAAGTCACGGCGGCGCACGAATTTTTTCATGCAATTCAGGTAGGCAGTGCCGGTGTGTGGCTCAATGATTTTCAATATTATGAAATGACCGCTGAGTCAATGGAATCAAGGGTGTTTCCGGCTGTCAAAGATTATGTTTTCGATATCGGGGAGTATTTTAGGTATATTGAAACATCGCCGCTGTATTTGTCATACAGCAACCAGACGCCGGGATATGAACGTGCGATCTGGGGAGTTTATTTGATGAGGCGATTTGGAACTCAAATCATGCGGACATGGTGGAATACCATTGGTTCAATGCAGCCGTGGTTTGCGCTGGAGCAGACAATTTCAGGGAACGGGAGCGACATTGGAGAGGAATTCAAGCAATTTTCGCTTTGGAATTTTAACACGGGAATGCATGCTGATACAGTTAATTATTATCCCGACGGAAAACTTTTTCCGCCGCTGCACATTGAAGATTCAGAGCCGGTTGCCGGTGGCAGCTACACATTCGCGGGAGCGAGTCAAAGTTATGTCTCACACTATTTTCTTGCAACAGTAAATTCTGATTCCACATATTTTATTGTCTCGAATGCAAATACACAAGATGCGCGTTCTGCCAGTCATAGCACCTTCGGATTTTCTCTCACTGCTTCTCAGCAGGGAAATGGTGTCGCTTACTCATTTTCTGTTCCCGATCCGACGAACTGGAAGGTAACGGCATTAACGCAGGGAGTAGTAGAGATAGTATCAACGGAAAAGCCGTTTCCGAATCCATTTTATCCTTCCAAAAGTCTTATGTATTTTCCGATTGGAGACGATCCGTTAAGCAATCCAAAGGTTTTTATTTTTATGTCGAGCTACAGCCTTGTGAATGAAATTCAATCGCCTGTTGAAATACACGCCGGCAAGCGGTGCATTTCATGGGACGGACGCGACAGCAAAGGGCGGCGTGTTGCGAGCGGTATCTATTTCTACGTTATTTCAGATAAAGCGGGTGAACGGAAAGGAAAGTTTGCAGTTCTCAAATGAAGCCCATAATATTTTCTGCAGAATCTCTGAAAAAAGAATTTAACCGCCGGGTTATTTTCGATTCCGTTTCTTTTACTTTGCATGAAGGCGGGGTGTTTGCCGTTACGGGACGCAACGGTTCCGGCAAGAGCACGTTGGTGAAAATTCTATGCGGACTTCTTTCGCCGACGAAGGGAGCCATTCGTGTTACAATTGAGGGAAAAGAAGTGAATATGGATGTTCTTTTCCGACGTATCGGTTTTATCGCACCGTATCTGAATATGTATGAAGAGTTTTCCGGAATAGAAAATCTGACATTGTTCGGCAAAATCCGCGGCTTATCGAAGCCTCCCTTGGAGCAAAATAATTTTGTTGGTGACGCTGAAGAACTGCTTCGCCGTTTTAATATTTTCGACCGGCGGCATGATGAAGTGCGGACGTATTCTTCCGGTATGAAACAGAGATTGAAATTTGCCGCGGCTTTGCTTCATCGCCCGGAAATTCTTATGATGGACGAACCGACATCCAATCTTGACGAAGAAGGCATTGCTACTGTGCGATCGGTGATTGCCGAGCAGCGCAAGCATGGCATTCTCATCATCGCAACGAATGAGAAAGACGATGTGAAGTATGCCGATACAGTTCTGAATCTTGATGAGAGAAAAACAAGAAAATCTTCATCTTGAATATCCAGCATGAAAGTAGTATCTTTTTAATGTGATGAAAATCTTTACAGCGCCGGCAATATATATTTTTCTCAAAGATTCGCATTCCGAGATAAGAACGCGGTACGCCCTGAACGCCCTTCTCATGTTTGTCGTGACAGCGCTTGCGCTTGTACTTTTTTCCGTCGGCAATGAAGTTGTCGGCACCGACGTGTTGTCGGGAATTTTGTGGGTGATCATTTTCTTTTCCGGCATGTCCGGATTATCGCGCACATTTGTCAGTGAAGAAGAACGCGGCACTTCCGCAACACTGCAATTGATTTCCCGCCCGACCTCTGTACTGCTCGGCAAACTTTTCTTCAATTTTGTTCTTATTTTCTCGCTTAATATGTTGATTGCCGTTCTGTATCAGCTTTTGGTCAACCGGTTTGTGGTACTGACGCCGTCTATTTTTTGGATGACAATCTTTTTAGGAAGCTGCGCTTTGGCAAGCTCTTCGACAATTATTGCGGCAATTATTGCGAAAGCGAACACGCGGGGAACGCTCTACCCTGTATTGTCGTTTCCTATTATGTTGCCACTATTGTTGACAGTGATGAATGCAACGCGGCTTTCAACGGAAGGTGCAGCATTTGCAGAGGCGCTTGGTGAGTTTCAGATTCTTATTTCGTATACTGTAGTTGTCGTAACGATTTCTATATTGTTGTTCAGTTTTGTGTGGAAGGATTGATTGTTTAATGAAAAGCACAACGGCGAAAATCGGGCTTGTCATTTGGCTGACGCTTGTTATTTTTGCGGCGATTCTTTTTCCGATGGTGCCCGCGCCTGAAAAATGGTACGAGTTTCCGATTATTCCGGGACTGGAAGAAAAAGCCCGCATCATCTTCTTTCACGTCCCGATGGCGTGGACAACGGTTGTGGCATTTATTGCTTCGACAATTTACGGCATTCGTTTTCTCATGACAAAAAATCTTGATTATGATCTTCGTTCCGTTTCCGCCGCAGGATTAGGGACGATGTTTTGTATCCTGGCGACCATTACAGGTTCGCTGTGGGCGAAGTTTAACTGGGGCTCGTTTTGGAATTGGGATCCACGCGAGACATCAATTTTTGTACTGCTGCTGATTTATGGTGCGTACTTCGCGCTTCGTTCTGCTGTTGATGTTGAAGAGAAACGCGCAACGCTTTCAGCTGTGTATTCTATTATTGCTGGTGTTACAGTTCCGTTCTTTATTTTTGTGATGCCGCGGATTATGACGGGGCTTCACCCCGGTTCAAAAGGTGATCCGCAAGGCGCGGGACCGGTGGTGCAATTTAAAATGGCGCCGAACATGCTGCTGGTATTCTTTGCATCGCTCATTGGATTTACATTGCTCTATTTTTGGATGTTCGATATCAAAGTGCGCTCATCGCGTCTTGAACTTCATTCCCAACAACCACAGGAGTAACCGTGTTCGACTTTCTTGCAGACCATCAATTATATATTGTGATGATTATTGTGCTCATGATTTGGGCGGGTTTTTTAATATACTTGTTTCGGCTTGACGGCAGAATTTCAAAATTAGAAAAGTTAATAAAGAAGTAAGAAGGAGTTTTTATGAAGTTGAAAGTCATTATCGGCAGCATCGTTATTGTTGCCTTTGTTATCTTCGGCGCGGTCTCGTTTATGGACAGCAATGTAGAATACACAAATTTCGCCAAAGCAGAAAAGCTTGGCAAAAAAGTACAAGTGAAAGGTTCTTGGCTCCGCGACAAGGAATCTCAATTTGATGCAAAGACGGGGCAGTTTATTTTCTACATGAAAGACGACAACAACGAAGAGGAGAAAGTTATTCTCGAGGGCGGTAAACCGAACAATTTTGAGATCGCACCGAATATTGTTGCCAAGGGTCGTTTTAAGGACGGTGCGTTTTATGCCAGCGAGGTTCTCACAAAATGTCCGTCAAAATATCAGGGAAATGCTTCTGCAGTAAAGAAGTCACTGTAGTACAGCATATGTAGTCAGAGTGTAATTGGGTTTATTTTTCCAGACTTGTCAGGTGATTCCTCCAGAGGGCTAATTTCGGCTCGTTGTCTGATGAGTGATAAAGAGGTAGCCATTTTATGATTGGTAGTATTTTAGTTAAAGTCGCATTTTCTGCGTCGTTGCTTTCGACAATTCTCTATTTTCTTAATCACCGCAGATTTTCGAAACGCATTCTGCAATTTGCCCGCATTGCCTATCACACCGCAGTCATAGCAATCATCGCAATTGCTGTGTCGTTGATCTACATCTTGATGACGCATCAATTCCAGTTTTACTATGTGTGGAGTTACAGCTCGACAGATTTACCGGGACCGCTGTTGTTTTCGACATTCTATGCAGGACAAGAGGGAAGTTTTACTTTATGGGCTTTTTACACCTCAGTGATTGGCGCAGTGCTTCTCCATTATTCTGCACGCAAAGGATACGAGTCCGAATTCATGGCGATTTTTTCACTGATATTGACGTTCCTCGTGTTGATGCTCATCGTTAAAAACCCGTTCGCATATATTTGGAATGTCTTTCCGAAGGACCTGATTCATACCGGACCGGTTCCTGCCGTTGCCGGAAATTTTGTTTGGTTAGATCGCGCGAAAGGAATTTGGGCACAATACCCATTGGAAGGACGCGGGTTGAACCCGCTGCTGCAAAATTATTGGATGGTGATTCATCCGCCCGTTCTTTTTCTCGGATTTACATCAATGTCAATTCCGTTTGCGTACGCCGTTGCCGGTATGTTGAAACGTGATTATGTGAGTTGGATTCGCGTTTCTACTCCGTGGACGGTATTCGGAGCAATGGTACTTGGGACGGGAATTGTGCTCGGCGGCTATTGGGCATACGAGACACTCGGATGGGGCGGATATTGGGGATGGGACCCAGTTGAAAATTCTTCGTTGGTACCGTGGCTTGTGTGCGTGGCTTCGATTCACACAATGCTTTCTCAGCGACGAAGCGGCAGTTTCATCAAAACGAATTTCGTGCTCAGTATGTTGTGCTATATTCTTGTTCTCTACTCGACGTTTCTCACGCGAAGCGGTGTGTTGGGAGAAACATCTGTTCATTCGTTTGCCGAACCGGGAATGTGGGTGTACTGGATGCTCCTTTTGATCATAGTTGTTTTTGGATCAATAGGATTTGGGTTATTTTTTGCGCGAAGGAAGGAAATGCCAAAGGTTCCGGTCGAACACAGTTTCTTTTCCCGTGAATTTGCATTGTTTCTCGGTGCGTCGGCGTTGGTCTTTGCGTCGTTGTTTGTGGTTATCGGAACGTCATCGCCTATCATAACAAGCATCTTGAAAAATAAAATTTCTGCTGTTGATACAACGTATTATGTTATCACAGTCTTGCCGATGGCAATCTTGGTTGCCCTTCTTTCGGGACTCGGTCAGTTATTATGGTGGAAAAACTCCGACAAGGAATCGCTGCTTCGCAGCCTTCGCATTCCACTTTTGTTAGCAGCTGTCATGAGTGGAGTTTCCTATGCGATTGGTGCGCATAGTGCTGCGATGGTGATATTTATTTTTGCAGCTTCCTTTACGCTTTGTACCAATCTGATTGTCGGATACAGGATTGTTAAAGGTAATCCGAAGATGGCGGGCGGCGCTATTGCACACATCGGCATTGCGTTGATGTTCCTCGGATTTGTTGCGTCGGCGAAATACGATACCAAGGAAACACTTTCGCTGGAACAAGGGAAAGCCGTTGATGCTCTCGGCTATAAAATGACATACCTTGGTTATCGTCCGACGGAACGGGGCAGATTTGCCTTTGATGTTGAAGTGGAAAAGGGAAAGAAGCGATTTATTGTTTCCCCGGTTATGTTCAACGGGCGTGACAACGAGGGGATGATTCGCAATCCAGACATTATTAATCTTCTTACAAAAGATTTTTATGTTTCTCCTCTGTCGCTTGATGAACCGGATGCAAAGCAGGGAACAGAAGTTACGTTGTATCAAGGAAAACCGCAGCGCATTGACGGGATGACAATTGAGTACGTAAATTATAATTTTTCCACATCGCCTGAATTCGGGAATGTCGTGAAAGTAAACCTTGATGTGACGCATAACGGAAAAAGAGAACGTGTTACTCCGGCAATGCATAACAATCGCGGACAGGTTGAATTCGTTCCTGCTTCGTTAGCGCTCAGCAAAATACAAATAAAAATCAAAAGCGTACGCCCCAGCCCGGCAAGTGAAAAGAATTCAACTGCCACGATAACGATTGTTGACCCCGATGCTGCGCCTCAGCAGAAAAAGAACGATGTTCTTGTTGTAGAAGCAACGATTAAACCGTACATTAATCTTGTGTGGCTTGGCACGTTTATCGTGATTAGCGGTTTTCTTATTACGATTGCTCGCCGAACGAAGGAAGCGCGGCTGAATACAACGCTGCCTGAATGACAAAAAGCGACGTTCTCATTCTTTGTCTAAGCCCCGCATGACGGGGCTTTTTTATGATATGGAAAATTCCATTCGTGTTAACGATAACATCAATATTCCTTTGTCGGAAATTCAATTCAAATTTTCCCGCAGCGGTGGTCCAGGCGGGCAAAATGTGAATCGCGTTTCCACGCGGGTCGAATTACTTTTTGATTTTTCCTCGACAACGTGCTTTGATGTCGCCACAAAACAGCTTCTCCGTCACAACCTCAAAAACAGGATTGATTCAAAAGGCATACTTCGGGTTGTTGCGCAGGAATCACGAAGCCAGTGGAAGAACAGGGAGAAGGCAATTGAGAAATTTGTTGAATTGTTGAAGCGTGCGAGCCGTCCGCAAAAAGAACGGAAAGCAACAGTTCCGGCAGAAGCGGCACGGCGGCGGCGTGTTGATGAAAAGAAAAAACGGTCTGCCCTGAAAACTATGCGAAGAAAAAACATTGATGCTGATAAAGACAAGTGAAGCCAAATGAAACTCAAAAATAAAATTGCTGTTGTTACCGGTGCCTCACGTGGATTAGGGCGTGCGATCGCAAAGCGATTTGCAGAAGAAGGCGCATCGGTTTGTTTATGTGCCCGGAATGGAGATTTACTCCGCACGGTAAGTCTTGAGATAATGTCGCGCGGCGGGAAAACTATGTTTGAGAGAACCGACATTACCGACGAGAATCAAGTTAAGGAATTTGTTACGGCGTGTACTTCTATGTGGAGCAGGATCGATATTCTTGTTAATAACGCCGGGGTGCTTGGTTCCCGCAGCGTTTTGGCGGAGTATGCCCTGGCTGAATGGCAAAAAGTAATGGCGGTGAATGTGACCGGCGTGTTTCTTATGACGAAACATTTGCTTCCGCATTTCAATCCCGGAGGTTCAATCATCAACGTTTCGTCGTCGGTGGGGAAAGTTGCAAAAGCTGGCTGGGGAGCGTATGCTGTTTCTAAATTTGCACTGGAAGGAATGACACGGCTTTTGGCAGAAGAAGTGCGGTCACAAAATATCCGCGTGAACTCGATTAACCCAGGCGGCGTTGCGACGGAAATGCGGCATCAGGCATTTCCGCAAGAAGATCAGAATTCACTGCGAAAGCCGGAAGAAATACTTGACCCTTTCGTCTTTCTTGCATCGGATGAATCGAAAGGCGTCACTGGCCAGTCGTTCGACGCCCAGCATTTTAAAATCAAATAGTTACTGCTCGGGATTAGAGGGAAAACGGGGGGATTTTACAAAAGCCGCTGAGCCACTTCTCTCAACTCATCTTTCGTGAGAAATTTTTTGACAAGCGGGAAAAGAATGAGATTTTCTTTGTGGATATGATTCACCATGAGCTGCACGATACTTTCTGCGGCGTCGAAAAGCTCCACACGCGCAGTTTTGTCATCGTGACTTGTTTTGAGTGTGCTAATTGAATAATAAAGTTTCTTGTAAATTTTTGCCATTCGTACGTGGTCATCGCGCAAAACGTTTGTTGGGCCGTCAACATATCGTTCAATGATCGGGAAGAGGGCGCTTTCCTCTTTCCCGTTATGCACGCGGACTTCTTCATCAACGAACTCTGTTGCTTTGAGAAGTTGTTTGAATACTTTTTCTGTGTACCCTTTCTTTTTAATTTCTTCAGCAGATTTCTTCAAAATGCGGAGCTGTACAAGCGCGGAATCATGCTCTTTCATAAACATCGCAATAGGGTCACGAACAGTCATTGAATTCTTCATACTCTTCTCTGATTCCCTTTAGCGTATGTTTCAGTTAGTTTCAACATACGTTGCGTATCTCGCTTTTCCATCTTTGATGAAGCGGGTTAATTGTTCACTGAGTTTATCCGCCACCTCATCATCGCTCTCCTCGAACTTAGTGAATGCTTCTTCTGTGGCGGCGGTGAATGTTTCGAAGAAGGCATTCTTTTTTCGTTTTTGTTCGAAGACAGAATATGCAACGTGTTCGTTCGCCGCATAATGCTGCTTCAACTGTTCAATCGCTTTCAGATACGCCTCGCGTTTTCCTTCTTCAATTTCGTATTGAATGGTGAGTATAACCTTTGCCATGGAGCTGAATCCTTTCCTTATGGTATTTGAGAAATCAGTTCAACTGAAATATTATTGGTGCCGACCGCCGTCATGTATATTTCCAATCTTTCATTGCAGAGCGGATCTGGTTTTCATTCATACCGAAATAATGTCCGATTTCATGACACAATACTTCATAAATTTTGAATCTCACTTCGTCATCATTCCTGCAAAACTGTTCGATGTTGCGCTGGAAGAGAAATATCCTGTCCGGTAAAACCGGCACCATTCCGTATCCTGTTCCCCGATGCGTCAATGGAACGCCTTGATACAATCCTAACAGCATTGATTCCGCTCCTGTATTCATTTTTCTGTTGATATCCGGTGAAGGAAAATCTTCGACGACAATTTCTACGTTCTCTATATTTTTTTTGAACAATGGCGGAAGATGCTGAAATGCTTCTTCGACGATATTTTCAAATTGCTGCCGGTCCATGAATAGTATGATTGCCGGTCTCTGCTATACCACTAACGCCGCGAACAGCGCATAAATTCCGGAGAAAAGCACAATCATGACGAAAAGCACGATGAGCAGCGCCCACACGAAATTAAGTTTATGAGCAATATGCACACCTGTTGCCGCGAGATAAACAGACCAAAGAACAGCGATGACGTCAAGTCCGGCAAGCGAAGAAAAAACTGCCGGTTTGACTTCGAGTGCAGATGGGTTTGTAGTAAAGAGCAGCAAGCCCATTGATGCAAGCTCGATCGGTAAAACGAAAACAACCGATAGCATTATTGGTGTAAGAGACCAACCAATTACCGCATACGTGTTGCGTACAGTTCCTTTGCCACTAAAAAGCTTTGCCAGCGCGTGAATACCGTAAACGGCACCCATACCCAGCGGATATGCAAGCAACAGCCCGATGAAAATTCCGAGCAATAAGAGGTAAATCAAATTGTCGAATTCATTGCCTGCATGGCGCAGCCAGAGCAGCGCAAAAGAAAGAGCAATGCCAAAGAACAAATTGAGAAAAAGAACGTAATTTTTATGCTCGGCAACCAATACGCGGCGGAGTGCTACCCGCGGCGATTCGATCATCTTCCATATCATTGGAAAAAAATCGAGGTTTGGCACCCGCTCCTGAAGGTAGCTGCCACATGAGCTGCATATTACAGCAGCATCGTCATTTTTAGTTGAACATACTAAACACGTTATCATGCAGTGAACGTTGAAGGCACGGCAATTGTTCTATATTGTATAGAAAATACGAAGAAATGCATTACCGTGCAATGAAATTTCGCAAAGAAACAGGCTGAAAAATATTTTTCTTTTCCCTCTTGACAACCCTTGTTTTAAGATTATATTATTAGAAGTAGTTTCTTTGAAAATAAGATGCTTCATCAAGAGTGGCGGAGGGACAGACCCTGTGAAACCACAGCAACCGGTTCGGTTTGTTAAACAGACAGAACGTCAGGTGCTAATTTCTGAGGTCCCGTAAAGCGGGATCAGAAGATGAACCAAGACTGAGTTCTTTGACCTCTTTTGGACATCTTCCAAAGAGGTTTTTTTATTATGAATAACATTTCAAACTTACATCTTTTTTATGCTTCAAGGTCAGTCCTTGAGCATCTCTCCGCGTACTTCTTCGGGCACTTTCTCTGTTGTTGCCCCGCCGCTGTATAAGACCAAGACGTTATCAGTTCTACGGTACAGCTTCTAACTGAAGCGTACTTAGTATTAATTCCAGCACTCGGTATAATTTTTATCCGAGTGATAAATTGTTTTTATTATTTTTTGTGAGGAGTTTTTTATGTCTACGAACGGAAAAACGCGACATTATCGTTTTGAAACACTGCAATTGCACGCAGGGCAAGTGCCCGATCCAACCACAAAGTCGCGTGCATTGCCAATCTACCAAACGACGTCATATAATTTTAACAATGCCGAGCACGCTGCGAATCTTTTCGGTTTGCGGGAATTCGGCAACATTTACACCCGCATTATGAATCCGACAACGGATGTCTTTGAGCAGCGGATTGCCGCTCTTGAAGGCGGCGCGGCTGCGCTTGCAACGTCATCCGGACAAGCGGCACAATTTCTCGCCATTACTACGATTGCCCAAGCAGGGGAAAATATTATTTCGACAAGCAATTTATACGGCGGAACGTACAATCAATTCAAAGTTACTCTGCCTCGTCTCGGTATCGGCGTCAAGTTTGTTGACGGTGACGATCCGAACGAGTTCAAAAAATTGATTGACGAAAAAACAAAAGCGTTGTACATCGAATCGATCGGAAACCCGCGCCTCAACGTTCCCGATTTTGAAGCAATAGCGAAAGTAGCTCATGATAATGGAATTCCTTTGATCGTTGATAACACATTCGGTGCTGGTGGATATATCGTTCATCCTTTTGATTTTGGTGCCGATATTATTGTTCATTCAGCAACAAAATGGATCGGCGGACACGGTACCTCAATCGGAGGTGTGATCGTGGATTCGGGGAAATTCAATTGGGCAAACGGGAAGTTTCCTGTATTTACTGAGCCAAGCCCCGGTTATCATGGATTGAAATTCTGGGATGTTTTCGGGGCACCCGGTCCGTTTGGCAACATTGCGTTTATTATTCGTGCGCGTGTTGAAGGATTGCGAGACCTCGGCGCGGCACTCAGTCCGTTCAATTCATTTTTATTTGTTCAAGGTCTCGAAACGCTTTCTTTGCGTGTAGAGCGCCACAATGAAAATGCTTTGAAGCTCGCACAATGGCTCGAGAAACATCCGCAGGTAGAATGGGTTTCATACCCCGGCTTGCCCAGTCATCCTTCACATAAGCTCGCAAAAAAATATCTGCGCCAGGGATTGTTTGGTTCCATTCTTACATTTGGAATTAAAGGCGGCGCGGAAGCCGGCAAGGCGTTTGTGAATAATGTGAAGCTTGCCAGCTTGCTTGCAAATGTCGGAGATGCTAAAACGCTTGTGATCCATCCGGCATCCACAACGCACGAACAGCTTTCGGAGGAGGAACAATTGCATTCCGGCGTTACGCCGGACTTGGTTCGCGTTTCCGTCGGCATTGAACACATCGAAGACATTCTTGAAGATTTCGATGAAGCGTTACGTACTGTGAAATCTGCTGTTGCTGTTTAGCTCACAGATTCCAAAAGTGCCGCATGTTGCAGATATGCGGCACTTCATTTTTACAAATTGCATGTCCATTGAAGTAAAAAATATTCCAATTGTCGAAACACAGATCGCCGAGTTATTTTCAGCGGCGCATCCGTTTGAATTCGATTGCGGAAAAGAATTATCGCCGGTGCATGTTGCGTACGAAACATACGGCAAATTGAATGCATCGCGCGATAATGCAATTCTTGTGTGCCACGCGCTTACAGGAAGCGCTCACGCCGCCGGATTTTCTTCAGACGATCAGACTCCGTCATCTTCTGGGCGGAAAAGCGCAGGATGGTGGGAGCCGTTCATTGGTGAAGGCAGAGGTCTTGATACATCGAAATATTTTGTCATTTCGTCCAATTTTCTCGGCGGATGCTATGGTACAACCGGTTCTGTTTCCCCTGATCCGAAAACCGGAAAACCGTACGGTATGGATTTTCCGCAGATGACTGTGCGCGACATGGTGCGTGTACAAAAAGCGCTGATTGACTTTTTGGGTGTGAAAAAACTACGTACAGTTATCGGCGGCTCGCTTGGTGGAATGCAAGTGCTTGAGTGGGCGTTGATGTATCCCGACATTGTGCAATCAATTATTCCCATCGCAACTGCAAGCCAGCATTCGCCGTGGTGCATCGGGCTGAACGATATAGCCCGGCAGGCGATCATGAACGATCCTGAGTGGCGAAACGGCAATTACTACGATTTTCGCCAGCCGGAAAAAGGGCTTTCCATCGCCCGTCAGATTGCGATGATGTCGTATCGAAGCGATGTCTCTTTCCTTCAGCGCTTTCATCGTGAGAGATTGAAAACAAACGGAGAATTAAAAACTGCCCGGTTCGATACGGCGAATCTTTTTCAAGTTGAAAGTTATCTTCGTTATCAAGGGAAAAAGCTTGTCGAACGATTCGATGCGAACACGTACCTGTATATCACGTATGCAATGGACTTGCACGACGTTGCATTCGGAAGGGGAGAAGTCAATGAAGTGCTTGCCTCAATTTCTGTTCCATCGTTAAATATCGGAATTGATACCGACGTCCTGTATCCTGTTCACGAGCAGAAAGAAATTGCTTCGCATATTCGGCATTCAACATATCGCGAGATAAAAACTCCGTTTGGGCACGATGCATTTCTTATTGAATATGATCAGCTTTCAAAGTTCGTAAGAGAATTTCTTGCCCTGAATGCGTTGTAGTACCGGTACCGCAGTTTTTTAGAGCACACTCGTCCTTTTTTCAACCCTTTCCATTCCTTTCGTTGAAACTCACGCCATTTTTTTCTATTTTGTTAAAGAAGAATTCACATTCACTTTTCCCCTGTTCTTATGTCCACTCACCTTATCGCCATCGTCGGTCGTCCCAATGTGGGAAAATCCACATTGTTCAATCGTATCATTGGCACACAAAAAGCGATTGTCCACGATGAGCCCGGCGTTACGCGCGACCGGCACTACGCGACAGCAGAGTGGGCAGGCAAACAGTTCACACTCATTGACACGGGCGGTTTTGTTCCCGCTTCTGAAGAAGTTTTTGAAAAAGCAATTCGTGAGCAATCACAGATCGCGATCAGTGAGGCGGACAAAGTGATCTTCATGGTGGATGCACACGAAGGTGCTACTGGCATTGATAAAGAGATCGCACACATACTCCGGAAAGCAAACAAGAAAGTCACTCTTGTTGTCAACAAAGTTGATAATGCTTCGGCTGAACCAGCGACTTTAGAGTTCCATGAACTTGGACTGGGCGATCCGATTTCACTTTCCGCGTTGGCGGGAAGAAAAGTCGGAGATTTTCTTGATCTCATTACAGAAGATTTTTCGGCAAACAATGAAGACAGCGATAAAGATACACGACTTAAGCTTGCAGTGATTGGAAAACCGAATGTCGGCAAATCATCGCTGGTGAATGCATTTACCGGCGAAGAACGCAGTATCGTGACACCGATTGCCGGCACGACGCGCGACCCGGTTGACACGGTGATGAAATATCACGGCGAAGAAATTGTTTTTATTGATACTGCCGGTTTAATCAAGAAAAAAAGATTGCGCGACAGCGTTGATTTTTATTCCACGGTTCGGACGCTTCGCAGTATAGAGAGGTGTAACGTTGCTATGATTTTGTTTGATGCGAATGAGCCGTTGGAGAATCAGGATTTACATGTTGTCGAATCTGCGGTTGCCCGCAATCGCGGCGTTGTGATCGGCGTAAATAAATGGGATGTTATTGCGAAGGAGACGAACACGGCAAAATTATATGAAGAAACGCTCCGTGCACGCCTTCGGAAGTTCGATTATATTCCTATTGTGTTCATTTCTGCGCTGACCAAACAGCGCATAGGAAAACTGCTCGACGTTGCAAAACAAGTTCATACCGAAATGCTGAAACGCGTCAACACCAGTGAATTGAATGACCAGCTGCTTGCGGATATCCAGCATTATCCGCCGTCAACAAAAACGGGAAAAGACATTAAAATAAAATATGTTACACAGGTAAAAGCGAATCCGCCGGTGTTTGTTTTTTTTGCAAACGAACCTCAGCTTGTTACCGAAACATATAAACGCTATTTAGAAAATCGTCTCCGCGTGCGGTTTGGATTTTCCGGTGTTCCGCTCGCCCTTTCTTTCAGAAAGAAATCGAAATGAAGCGGCGAATTCTTGTTATCGGCGGATTAGCGGCGGGTCCAAGTGCGGCGAGCAAAGCAAAGCGGATTTCGCCTGATTCCGATGTCGTTTTGTATGAACAAGGTGAGTTTATTTCATACGGCATCTGTGAAATCCCGTATTTCATCAGCAATGAAATTTCCGATCCGCAACAGCTTGTCATCTATTCGCCTGAACGACTGTTGAAAGAAAAAGGAGTTGCCGCAAAAACGCGCCATCTTGTTGAGGAAATTGTTCCTACCAGAAAAGAAATTCACATTCGTGATTTGAACGACGGTACAACGTTTACAGATAAGTACGACAAATTGATCGTTGCCACCGGTTCAAAACCCAAACAGCTTTCCATCGAAGGTGCAAATGCGCGCAACGTTTTTACAATCAAGTCGCTTGATAGTGCGTATGCACTAAAGAAATTTCTCGACGAAGAGCATCCGCACCATGCAGTAATCATCGGTGCCGGGTTCATTGGAATGGAAATGGCTGATGCACTCACCGCACGCGGTATTAGCGTGGATATTATTCATCGCGGCAAGTTCCCTCTTTCACATCTTGAGCTTGATGCGAAGAAAGCTGTTGTGGAAGAACTCGCACATCATCACGTTACATTCCATCCAGAAACAACTGTAGAATGGTTCGGTGTTGGTGCAAAGGGAAATGCGGTTGCTGTCGGTACGAAAAACATGACGATAGAAACCGACCTTGTCATTGTCGCGATCGGCGTTGAGCCGAATTCTTCGCTTGCGGAAAATGCCGGAATAGAAATCGGAAACTTTGGCGGAATTTCTGTGAGCGATAAAATGAAAGCGCTCGGTGCAGAAGATATTTATGCCGCGGGCGATTGCTGCGAACTGCGGAATATCATCACGCGCAAGCCGATGTATATTCCTTTAGCAACGACCGCGAGTAAAACTGCGTGGATTGCGGGCGAGAACGCCGCCGGCGGAAATGCGGCGTTCGAAGGAACAATGCGGGCTATCGGCGTCCGCGTTTTCACAAAAGAAATTGCACATGTCGGATTGAGCGCACCGGAAGCGGCGGAATCGAATTTCGATCCTGTAACGGACACTGTTCGTGTTCCATCAAAAGTTGGAATGATGCCGGGAAGCAAGGAATTGCTTATCACATTGATTGCCGACCGGCGCTCATCTCGTTTGCTCGGTGCAAATATTGTCGGCGGAGAAGGCGCTGTGCTTCGCGCGAATGTTTTTGCTGCCGCGGTTCGTCACGGCATGTCCGTTGACGATGTTGCACAGCTTGATCTCATTTATACTCCACCGTATGCGCCGCTATGGGATGGCATTCTTGTTGGTGCGCAACAAATTAAAAAGAAACTCCCGCGTTCATAAATTTCTCGGAGCCTTCACTATGGAAAATCTTACCGTTATTCACCATCCGCTTATTCAGCGCGATATTACGTTCCTTCGAGACAAACAGACACCGAACTACCAATTCCGACAAACGCTTTCACGCATTGCAGGTATGATGGCGTTTCAGGTAACGAAAGATTTTGCCGTTGTTGAATTTTCGGTTGAGACACCGTTAGAGAAAACGAAAGGTTACAAACTTAAAGAGAATATTATTATCGTGCCGGTGCTGCGTGCCGGACTCGGAATGGTGGAAGGTTTTTTGGATATTCTTCCGGAAGCGCAAGTAGGTCATGTGGGATTATATCGCAACGAAGAAACGCTGGAGCCTGTAGATTATTATTCAAAGTTCCCTAAAAACCTTGCGAAGAGTTTGGTGGTTTTAATTGACCCGATGCTTGCCACAGGTGGAAGTGCAACAACTGCGGTGACCTTCCTTAAAAATAAAGGCGCAAAAAATATTCGAATCGTCTGTTTGGTTGCCGCACCGGAAGGAGTGAATGTGGTAGCACACCATCACCCCGATGTACAGATTTTCTGCGCGATTTTAGACCGCGAGTTGAATAACAAGGGTTATATTCTTCCCGGATTAGGCGATGCAGGTGACAGGATTTTCGGAACAGAACCGTGAGCCGACTATAACATTAAGCCATACAGAATGTCTAAAACTTTCCACGAAGTCATCAGAGCAATAGTAAAATGAATGATTGGATTATTGAATTGTTGGATTGCTGGATTGTTGGAAAAACTAAGCCCATCAATCCATTTATCCATTCATCTGCCAATCCGTTTGTCCGGTTTTTTTCTTTTCGTGTGACAGCAATTCTCATAGCAGCGTTCGTGCTGCCGTTGTTGTGCTTCGGACAGAAAATTCCGAACGACAGCGTTCACGAAAACATTCTTGCCGGTATTAACTTAACACTCCGGCAAGATTATCCGGCGGCAAAGAAAATGTTTCGCGCGGCGATTGCATTGGATGCGCGAAATCCTGCCGGCTATATATATCTTGCAGGAGTAATGGCGGCTGAATTTTCCGATTATGAATCAACATTCGATGAACAATTATTCGATTCTCTTCTCGAAAAAAGTCAATTGCTGGGAGAAGCGTATTTAGGCTCAAAAGGAACGCAGGCATGGGGCTTTTATTATGAAGGAACTGCGCTCTCGTATCGGGCGTTTTGGAAATCAGAGAAGGGGAATATCGTCGGCGCAATTCTTGACGGAATGAATTCTGCACGCATGTTTGAGCGTTGTTTGGAAATCACGCCTGATTTTTTTGATGCCATGAGCGGACTTGGCACATATTATTATTGGAGAAGCGAAAAGACAGAAATGTTGTCGTGGCTTCCGTTTGTTTCGGATCGGCGTAACGAAGGGATCGAAATGATTTCGAAAACAATCGCAAACGGAACGTATAATAATTATCTTGCAATGAGCAGTTTGATGTGGATTTATTTTCAGGAGCAGAAGTATCACGACGCAGTTGTGCTTGCACAGAAAGCACTTGCCCGATACCCGGATAACCGTTCGTTTCTGTGGGGATTATTATCAGCGGATGAGAAGTTGAAAGACAGCTCTGCGATTAAAGCTTGTGTGCAACGCCTGCTTGCGAGCACACTTTCCGCACCTGTGCGCAATATCTACGCGGAAGTGACATGCCGGCTGAAGCTTGCACAGTTTGCAATGAATGAGCGCCGGTATCAGGAAGCGATTGATCAATGCGGAGCAATTGTACGCTATGCTTCAGATGAAGGAAAAACGCACAGGGACATCGGACCTAAATTGAAGGCGGCGCGCCAGATACGATCCGAAGCGCAAAAGATATTGTCGCTGAAATAGGGAGTACATAAAATGAAAGCGAAAATGTTCGTAGCCGTTTTATTTGCAACTTCTTTTTCTTTTGCCGAAGAATCTACTGTTACTCAAGCGGCGCCCTTTTATCCGCTGCACGTTGGCGATCAATGGGAATTTCGCGGCTTTCTTTCAAAAGCAATGAAAGATACCGTAATGCCAAATGGCAAAACGTACATGATGATTTTGCATTCAGACACCATTCTCGGTGCCACACGCTACGAGCGGACAGACAGTAACAAGGTGTTTCGTTTCAATCCCGTTACAATGAAGGAGGAGTTGTGGTTTGATTTCAACAAAGAGCCAGGAGATACTGTGAATGTTATTCCGCAACTTGATGATACTATCTCCATACGATTTGAAGGGATGATGATGGATACTGTTATTGGCAGAGTAAGAAATTTATGGTGTTTTTCCGAAATGCACAGTTCATACATCTTACATCAAGAAGACATTTTGATCACCGATAGTCTTGGTATTGTTTTTTATGGCGATCTGTTAGGTATTCTAGGGTTTGCTGACTCTCAGGGTTTTCTTCTTACCGGCGCAATCATTGACGGTAAATTGCTTCGAAAATCATATCCTTCAATTTATTTGCCATTGCAACCCGGCAACTGGTGGACATTGAATGGAATGGGTGGAAGTACGTTTAGCGTCGCTAAAGACACTCTGATGCCGAATGGGAAAATATACGCCAATTTGATTGAAGGTTACTCATCTGAATACTTGCGACAGGAAAAGAACTATGTGTTTCGTTATGTCGGTGATGGGCAAGAAGAAGTAGAAATGGATTTTAGCGCACCTGCGGGTCAAGTTTACGAAATAGCATTTTGGTCATCAAGTAACTATGATGATCCGAAATATACAGTGATCAGGCAATCATCGGGAATCAGCAGCGACGTTGTTTTCTCTCAGTCCAGAGAGGTTTATAGCTATGGCGTTGATTTTCGTCCAACCATTGACGATGAGATGATTTATACTTATGCTGATAGTATCGGTCTGATAGAAATAAGTAACTATATGGGATCTTCCAAAGTTTCAGAAGCGAATGTAAACGGTAAACACTACTCTCTAACTTCTGTTGAGCTTCGACAAAACATACAACCAAAGGATTTTTCTCTTTTACAAAATTATCCGAACCCATTTAACCCTACCACAATCATTTGTTACCGGCTCCCTGAAAAAGCGCATGTGACATTGAAAATTTATGATGTACTGGGGCAAGAAATTGCAACACTTGTTGACGGAGTGAAAGAAGCCGGGAATCAACAGGAATTGTGGAATGCAATGGATGTTGCCGGTGGAATTTATTTCTATCGCTTACACGCCGGACGTTTTACCGAATCGCGAAAGATGGTATTGCTGAAATAGAAATATGGTTCAGGCAAAATACAAAAAGAAGCTGGATGATCTTCTCGCCATCTGCCGGAAAAACCTCCGGAGCGTTGACGAGGATTTGATCACGCGTGCATTCGAGCTGAGTCTCGAAGCGCACAAGCATGACATCCGTGCTTCCGGTGAACCATATTTTTATCATCCGTATGAAGTGGCAACGGTTGTTGCAAAAGAAATCGCCCTCGATGATGTTTCTGTTGCGTGCGCTTTGCTTCATGATGTAGCGGAAGATACGGAATTCGGCATTAAAGATATTCGGGAAGAATTCGGCGATACGATTGCCGACATTGTTGACGGCGCGACGAAAATTACCGACATTTTCCGGAGTCACGAGATCACGCAGGCGGAAAATTACCGCAAGCTGCTTCTTTCGATGGTGAACGATGTCCGCGTGATGATTGTGAAATTTGCAGACCGCCTTCACAACATGCGCACGCTCGAATACCTTCCCGCCGAGCGGCAGCAGCGCCTTGCAAAAGAAACGCTCGACATTTATGCGCCGTTTGCACATCGCTTCGGTCTTGCAAAAATCAAATGGGAACTGGAAGACCTCGCCTTCAAATATCTTCATCGAAAAGAATATGAGGAACTTGCACACGCGATCAAATCGAAGAGGCGGGAACGCGAGCATTATATCCGCAAATTCATCGCGCCGATTGATAATCAACTCAAAGCAAGCAGGTTCAAATTTGAGATTGCCGGAAGGCCGAAACATCTCTACAGCATTTACAATAAAATGATAACGCGCGGGAAGCCGCTGGACGAAATTTATGATATGTTCGCCGTGCGCATTATTCTCGATTCGGACGACAACAACGATTGCTTCAATGTGTACGGTATCGTGTCGGAATTTTATAAACCAATTGCCGAGCGTTTCAAAGATTATATTTCCATCCCGAAAAAGAACGGGTATCAGTCTATTCACACCACGGTTGTTGGTCCCGAAGGAAAGATGGTGGAGGTTCAGATCAGAACCAAGGCGATGCATGAGATCGCCGAACGCGGTGTTGCAGCGCACTGGATGTACAAGGAGAATCTCTCCACAATTGACAAAGAACTTGAAAATTGGGTGAACTGGGTGCGGGAAATTTTTGAACAGCGAAGCGATGAGACGCCGAAAGAATTGCTGGAAAGCTTTAAGCTCAATTTGTATCAGGATGAAATTTATGTGTTCACGCCGAAAGGCGATTTGAAAATTCTTCCGAAGAACGCAACGCCGGTTGATTTTGCTTATGAAATTCACTCAAAGATCGGCTCGCAGACAATCGGCGCAAAAGTAAACGGGAGAATTGTTCCGTTGAGCACTATTCTCCGCAGCGGCGATCAGGTTGAAATTATCACATCGAAAAAGCAAACTCCGAACGCCGACTGGGAAAAATTTGTCGTCACGCATAAGGCGAAATCTCACATTCGCCGGTGGATTAAAGAAGAAATGCGGAAGCATGTTGACGAAGGGAAAGAGTTATGGGAGCGGAGGATTAAAAAAGCAAAGCTGCATATTAATGAAGACGATCTCGCGAAGTTTCTTCATCAACAGCGCATCAGCAATCTGCAGGCGTTCTACTTGCAGCTCAATCAGCAAGCACTTGATCCCGATACGATGATCGAATTGTTGGTAGAAAGGACCAAGCATCCCGGCGGTGATGAAGTGAAGGAAGAGCTGCCGCCGACGCTTTTCAAGAAATTTGTGAGTACCGCACGGAGCATGACGAGCGGAATCTCGCTGTTCGGCTCGAGCGACAACTTCATGCATCATTATGCAAAATGCTGCAATCCGATCCCCGGCGATGATATTGTCGGATTTGTCACGCGTGGCGAGGGCATCAAGATTCATCGCCGCAACTGCCGCAACGTTCTCGCCATGCGGTTGAATGATGAAGAGCGTCTTGTGGAAGTTTCATGGCCGCCGGCATCGGAAGCGGATTTCATTGCGGGCGTCAGAATTTCCGGTGATGACAGAACAGGTTTGTTGAACGACATCACGCACACGATTTCGACGTACAACAATACTAACATCCGCAGTGTGAATGTAACGACAAAAGATTCGTTGTTCGAAGGTCAATTTATTCTCTACGTCAAAAACACAGAACATTTGAACGACATTGTTGACAAATTGCGAAGGATCAAAGGCGTTGTGAAGGCGGAACGGTTCGAAGAATGAGTGAACGACGTGTACTTGGTGTTGATTATGGAAGTGTGCGTATCGGTGTAGCGGTGAGCGACCCGCTTCGCATTATCGCTCAAAGCGTTGCAACCATTCCGAATAATGATGCGGCAACAACAGCGATAGCCAATTTCGTGCAGCAGTATGATGCGGAGATTATCGTTGTCGGTATGCCGCTCACGTTGAAAGGTGAAAAAGGAATGAAAGCCGAAGAAGTTGAACGCTTCATCACAAAGCTCTCTTCGCTAGTCACGGCAGAAATCGTCCGCTGGGACGAACGGTTCACGACGCAAATGGCGCAGCGGACATTAATTGACATGGGAACGACGAAGAAACAGCGGCGAACACAGAAAGGACGCGTTGACGCAATGGCTTCGGCGTTAATTTTACAAAGCTTTCTCGATCAAACAAAACACTCATTAGGATGTTGATGGTTGTTGATACAGAACCGGATGCTTCTGCCAATTCTCCTATTCAGGATGCCAGCGGAAGTGAACCGACAAGCCGCAAACAAGGGCGCGCATACGAGCTTTTTGCGTGGTCAAAAAAGCATAAAGTTATTATTGTTCTCGCTACGGTTTTTATTTTCTGTTTGTTTGAATATTTCACACTTCCGAACGACGGACTGCTAAAACTCCGCAAAACAAATCCAGCCCGCACTGCATTGATGGAACAACGCATTGAGGAAGCGAAATCTCAAGGAAAAACTTTAAAGATTCATCGAACGTGGATTCCGCTGTCGCAGATTTCACCGTTTCTTATTCACGCGGTGATCGTTTCGGAAGATGGAACATTTTACGAACACGACGGTGTTGATTGGTACGAAATGAAAGAATCCGTCCAGAAAGATATAGAAAAAGGAAGAGCCGCACGGGGCGGCAGTACAATTACACAGCAGTTAGCAAAGAATCTTTTTCTCTCTACATCGAAAGATCCTTTGCGAAAATTGAAAGAGCTGATCATAGCGCTTCGTATGGAAAACATTCTTTCTAAAGAAAGAATTCTTGAGCTCTATTTGAACGAAATTGAATGGGGCAGCGGAATTTATGGCATCGAGGCTGCGGCGCGAAAGTATTTCGGAACATCAGCTGCGGATTTGACGCGGGATCAGGCAGTACGGCTGGCGGCAGTGATTCCAAGTCCGTTGAAGCATCAGCCGAATCAAGATTCACGGTACGTGCAAAGACGGGCTGAGATCATTTCATTACGAATGGCGGCGCGAGGATATTGATATGACACCCGGAGACGTGAGAGAGTTCATACAATCAGGAGAAGGAATCGGCATTGAATTCAAACGAAAGATTTCTTCTCCGGAAAAAATAGCGCGTGAGCTGATTGCGCTCGCAAATACACAAGGCGGCGTGATCCTATTCGGTGTGGATGATGACGGAGGAATTTTCGGAGTTGAAAGCGAAAAATCTGAGATTGATCTCATTGATTTTGCCGCAACACAGCTTTGTGATCCGCCAATCGGAATTGATATTGAAGTTATTCCCTTCGATGAGAAGGATGTGATTGTCGCATCGGTAGAACAGAGCGTCGAAAAGCCGCATTACCTTCTGAGCGGGAACGGCGAAGAAAATAAGGTCTATATCCGCGTGAAGGATCAAACGCTGATCGCGAGCAAGGAAGTCATCAAAGTGCTGCGCGACGAACGCCCCGATGCACCTCCGTTGAAACTTGTCATCGGCAGCAACGAGCGAAAATTATTCGAATATCTCGACACGCACGAGCGCATTACGGTGAAAGAGTATGCTGAGCTTATCAATGTGTCGCTACGCCGCGCGTCGCGCATTCTCACAACGCTAGTACGCGCAGGAGTTGTGCGGATTCATACGCTTGAGAAGAACGATTATTTCACTCTTTCATACGATTGAATGACTCGTACGAGATCGAATAATGCGATGCCATACGCAACGGCGACATTAAGCGATTGCTTGTTGCCGAACATTGGGATTTCAATTGCAAGGTCGGCATGCTCGATGATTTCTTTTGAGACTCCGGTGATTTCATTTCCCACCACAAGGCAGAGTGGAAATTCCTGCGGTGTAATTGTGTAATATGGTTTACTTCCCGATGTCAATTCGAGCACGCAAATCTTTACTTTCTTTGCTTGCAATTTTCCAAGAAGTTCTTGCGGGTGTTTGTAATATTCCCATGGGACTGTATTTGTTGCGCCGAGCGCGGTTTTCTCGATCTCTTTCCGCGGTGGGTGTGGAGTAAATCCTGTGAGAAATAATTTTTCGATCATTGCGCCGTCCGATGTGCGGAATATTGAGCCGACATTGTAGAGACTTCGGATATTATCAGCCCAGCCATAAATCGGAAACCGCCTGCGTTCCGGTATTTTTTCCAGCGGTGTGCGGCGTGCAGCGATTTCATCATGTGTTAGTTTTCTCATTAAAATCCTTCTCTTAGAGCAGCGAGATCAATGTACGCACTTCATTGCTGAAATGAAATCCGTCGGTTTAATCGGATAGCGATGTATTTTGGGAAGCGGACAAGCGCAATGCTTCTCGCACAAAAACGATTTGACTTTCAAGCTTATTTGTGTAATTTAGAACACGTAGATAATGATTATCGTCAATTGTTAGAGTAAAGTGTGGTGTGTATATTGTGTTTGAGTGTTATGCTCATTTCTCTCTAACAAGATGAACCGAATTTCGCGAAGAGAGATTCGGTTTTTTTATGACTACGGTGATGCTATGAACATCTTTCCCAAAGGGATTTTCAATAAATATTTTTTCAGCCTCATTTCATCGGCGTTCCTTCTTTTCCTCGTTGTCCCGGCAAATTTTCAGCCAGCATTTGCGGGTGGTTTTCAAGTTGCTAAGTATGCCGGAGAGTTTATGGCAATCGGTGTTGGCGGGCGCGCGCTTGGAATGGGCGGCGCGTATGTTGCATTGGCGAACGATGTCACAGCGGGATATTGGAATCCTGCAGGGCTCGCGCGCATTACGTATCCAGAAATTTCGCTGATGCACGACGAGCAGTTCGGCAGTCTGGTGAATTATGATTATGCGGCTGTCGCGTTTCCGTACGGGAAGAATCAGCAAACCGATTCTACGACGATGAATCAAGATGGAGAGAGCAGTAAGCAGATTGAATATAATGCGGCGTCTTTTGGCGTGAGCATCTTTCGTCTCGGCATCGATGGCATCCCCGACACGCGCAGCGCATGGAATGACATCAACGGAGACGGTATTTTTAACGACGGTCCCGACATCAGGCCGGATTATAGTCAGATTACTTTTTTCAACGCCGCGGATTGGGCTGTTTATTTCACATATGCCAAACAGCATTCGGAAAATTTATATTGGGGCGCAAATCTGAAATTGATTCGGAGAACTATTGGCGACTTTTACGCCACCGGCATCGGATTTGATGTCGGCGGATTGTATGCGGCTTCGGAGAATTTGATGCTGGGTGCAAATATTCAGGATGTTACGACTACGCTTGTCGCGTGGAGCACGGGAACGAACGAGTTGATCTCGCCCACCGTCAAAGTCGGCGGCGCATACTCTTTTCAGTTTTTAGGAGGACGGTTCGCGCCCGCTGTAGATGTTGATATTCGTTTTGAGGACAGAAAGTATTCAGCTATGGCGCATGTCGGTCCGGTAAGTTTCGATCCGCACGGCGGCGTTGAATACGAATTCAAACATATTGCCGCACTCCGTGTCGGGATGAACGATATTGGCAACCTTACGCTCGGAGCGGGCGTGCATTTGCCGAAGCTCGATATTGATTATGCATTTGCAAAGTTTAACGGCGCAGATCAATTAGGAAACTCCCACCGCATTTCGCTTCGGCTTGTCATTGAAGAAGAAAAGTATCGCCGGGACGCAGAGTGAATGAGTGGTGCCGAGCTTCGGTTTTTCCCTGTTCGCCAAGGATATGTTTTGACACAAGGGCGTTTGTTTATTCTTCTCGTAGTCTTTGCAGGACTTTCCGCAATTTTTCCCGGCTGTGTTTCTCAACGTGCAACGACTGAAGCACCTGCACTTCATTCCACTCCTCCATCTCGCGAAGAATCTTTTATCCTGCCATCCGGCTGGTTCCGGGAAAAGCTCTCGGCTTCCGGACCCGGCAACCTTATGCGCCTTGTCAATGAAAATCGTTCCGCTGTTATGGTTTTGAAAGAACTCCACTCATCAGCCGCAACGAGAGCAATGCTTGCGAATGAAGATATATGTGTGCTCGGAAATGTTTCACTTCAGGAAAAATTAGCGCAGTTGAATGTTGTGAGCAGAATTATCCGAACGCCGTCGCTTTTTAAAAATGACCCGCGGTTTTGCTTATATATTTACGCAAAAGATTATTTGCTGCGGCGCGTGCTTGTGTTCCGCAGCGAGAAACGGATGTATGAATTGGAACTGCGGCAGGAAAAATCCGACGCATTATTAACCTCATTTGGCGAAGATCAATTGTTGTTTGCAAAAGCTGTGTTGGGACTTAAATAAAAATGATTGCACCCTTTGGTGAGATGTCCAACGGGGTGGAAGTGTAAAGCGGCTTTTATTTGGTTTTCAGAACGAAGACGCCATTCCAATCATCCGGCGGCGGCGCGGCGAGATACAAATGGGAGCGCTCAATATAAATCTTGGATGGCTGATCGTCGGGGTTTATACTTAGCGCTTTTTTGAATTGTTCGATCGCCTCTTCAAATCGTTTCTGCCGGTATAATGCTAAGCCCTTGCCGTATTCTTCGATAGCATCGAGCTTTTGTTGATGAACGCTGTCATTTTTTCTGCCGATAAGTTCGAACACGGTGATCGGTTTTGTTTTCCCTTTCACGATGAGAAGATCAAGCTCGCGGAAAATGAAAAAATCTTTCACGAGATCTCTCGTCCGTTCGCTTGCCATGATGTAAGTGCCGTACTGTTTGTTGGCACCTTCGAGGCGTGATCCTAAGTTCACACTATCACCAATCACGGTGTAATCGAACCGCCCGGTGCCGCCCATGTTGCCGACAACCATGTCTCCGGTATTTAAACCGATGCGAACGAAGACGTCCGGCTTTCCTTCTTTTTTCCATTTCTCCCGGATTATCACAAGCCGCTCCTGCATTTCGAGTGCGGCGTTGCAAGCATGAAGGGCATTATTATCCAATTCAACAGGGGCGCCCCAGAACGCCATCACGGCGTCGCCTTCGTATTTATCGAGAGTGCCGTCATTTTTGAAAACAATCTCGGTCATCGCGCTCAAGTACTCGTTGAGCACAAGAACAAGTTCTTCCGGTGGAAGTTTTTCCGAAAAAGTTGTAAAGCCCGCAATATCACTGAAGAGCACAGTCAATTCTCTTCGTTCGCCGCCTAAGCGGAGTTTTTCCGGATGCGCAATCAGCTCGTCAACGACAGTCGGATTCAAATATTGACTGAACATTCCTTTGATCATCACCTTTTGTTTTCGCTCAGTGAGATATTGATACACTGCGCTGCCGACATAATTTGCAAAAACTGCCGCAATCGGAGAAACAACCGGCATTAATGTGCGATGCGCTGCAAAAAAGTATTCCGAAAAGTAGAGTATGGCGTAAATTTCAATTCCAATGAAAAGCACGGCAGCAATTTCCAACAAATAACTGTGCTTCAACTTTATATGCTTCAACAGTGAAACGATAAAAAAAGTCAGCAATGAAAAGAACCAGGCAACCAAAACTCGTTCTCTCAACGGCAATGAGACGATAAAGTTTCCGTTCAACAAAGTCTGAAGTGCGTTTGCATGGATCTCCATTCCGTACATCAGATTCTCATCGGGATTTCCCGGCATTGCCATTGAAGTCGGGAAAATATCTTTTGATTCCGGAAATGCCGGACCGATAATGACGATTTTATTTTTGAGAACACCGCTTTGCAATACGCCTATATCGGGATCGTCGAAGGTATTGATGTCGACGCCGTATTCAAGCTCTTCTTTTGTTTTAAGTGTTTCGTCGTCAAGAATATCGGCGAGATCGAATATGCGGTACGTTTGTTGCCCGGCCGGTCCCACATAATTGATCAGCATTGAAACATCATCGTACTTCGGAATGCGGTGGTTGTCAAGAAGAAAAGCATTCGTTGTGTCTTTGCATGTTGCTGTGGACGGGAGATGGAGGTATTTATTATACAAAGCGAATGCGAATGTCGGAATATAACGTTTCTGCCCAGGCACTTTGGTGAATGGCCAATAGCGTCGGTAAATTCCATCCTGATCGTTTGGAACGTACACAATGCCGACGGAACTGTCAGCGGGATAAAAAATGGAATGAAAATCTTCATCTTGCCGTATAATGTTCGCTTCATCAACGCGAATATCAGTTTTGCCTGCGACAACAACATTCTTGTATTGGCGAATTGCATTAAACAATGCGCTGTCTCCGGCAAGCCCCTTCTTATCCGGGTCTTCGAATGTCAAGTCAATGCCGATGGCGCGAACGCCGGCGCGATTCAAGTTTCGTATTGCGTGTGCATAATAACTTCGCGGATAGGGAAAGTGTTCAGGCAGCGTGTTATCGGTTTTGTCGGAAATTGTTACGAGAACGACATCAAGCGAATCTCGTGGAATCGGAAGTGGCCCACGGGCGGCAAAATCTTTATCAATAAAAGAAAGCTTTGAGCGATCAAAGAAACCAAACTGAAAAAATGCGTCGGTAACAAAGGTGATGATAAGGAATGCAATGGCTGTACTGATGACAAAGCGCGTCAGCCACGCCTGCGTGCCGGAACGGATCTTTTTTATGTCCATGGTCTTTTTTCACTACGCATACAGGCGCGCCATTTTACCGAAACGCGCTTTCACGTGCAGGCACGGAACGATGCGTTTAGAATTTTCCGGTTTCATCTGAGTCTAAAAATTCACACGATACAGCAGACTTACGAATGAATCGTTGCTGCTTGACAGCGTTTGAGCGGCAGAAGGAGAGTTGACAATGTATTGATATTCGAACATTGCGTTTTGATTATGTGCAATTGTCCACTGAAGGCTGACATCATACAATGTTCGTTTAAAGTCGCCGAATGTTGGAGCAAATGTGGCGGAGATTCTCAAGATATCACTGATAAGCCGATAACGCCCGTTTAACGTAACAGTTTGATAGTTCAACGAAGCAAAAGATGTTATAGTTTTCGGAGTTAGAACACCGTTGATTGTATCTATTGCAACTTGAACCTGAGGAATGGAATTAGTACTGATTGAGTAACCGATTGTGCTTTCCAATGGAAAACTGTGGATAGTGTTGATCAGAAAAAATCCGTTAAAGCTTTTAACATCCTGATTATTCGGTGTTTGATCGTCTTTGACAGCATTATCAATACTGAGCGTTACATTGTGTCTGCCCAGTGAGGAGGTGAAATCGTATGTGCTCTGAACGAAGTATCGGTTTGTTCTATCATTGATAGCGCGCAAGGCAATAGTTGAATCGTACCCCGCGAGACTTGAATCGTAGATAATAGGGTTATGGTTTTTATTGATGCCATAACCGATCGTGACATTCGGCAAATTGCTCGCCGGATAAACAGAAATTGAAGTGAGCATGTTGTCGTATGTTGTTGTTGCAATCTCCGTATTGGCAGTGTTGTTTTGCAATTGTTCGTAGCTCGCGGAAAGGAATAATTTATTCTGCAAAAGCCGAAGCCTGTCAAAAACGTTGTATCCCTTCACATCATTGCGGAGCGCTGTTGTTCCGGCAGAATTGTAATCGCGCCCGTGATACACATATGTGCCCTTCAAATAGTTGCCGAAATAATTCAAGGCAAGGCCGGTTTCATAGACGAGCGATGTTAATCCGGCAGGGTTCAGCGGCTGGAGGTTTTCATTGAAGGCGATGATCTTTGAGACATAAGGAAGAAACTGCTTGAGCGTTTTCTTATCGCTGTCCGATAATCCTGTTGATGAATCAATACGCGCGTCAGTGAATTCCGGTGCCGCAATGTTCGTGTTGTTCAGGCTGAAGGCGCCTTGCCCGGTAAGTTCAACGCGATGATCATCAAACGCAATGAGCATGTCCGATCCAAACACAACGTTTTGCTGCGGCATTAATGTCGTGTTCGTTGTATCGGTTGAACCGTACTGATCAGTGGATTTTAAATAAGTAAAGCCAAGCTGAAAGTTTTCACCTTTTCCGAAATACGGGCGGACCGCAGTGAGCGTACGGCGGAAGGAGAGAAGTTGGTGCGTGCTGTCATCGAGCACCGTGCGCCGCGTAATTTCTCCTGTTGCGTAATTCATATTGAATGCGCCGAGCAGAAGATCGAATGTCACTCCGCGGACGCGCCGCCCATCCATAATTGTTGTAGGTAAGTGCGGATACGCGTCGCCGATACTTGCCCGCGCATATTGTGCGTCGAGACTTAAGAAGTACCTGTTTTGAGGCTGGCGATCGGGCTTCTCTTCTGATGTGAGGTGAAGGTTCGCAGTTGATTTTAAGATTCCGTATCGGGCGTTTCCGCGTGCATCGAGCCTGTCGTAGTCAGTAACGGTACCCTTAATGTTTTCCTGTCGTATCTCAGCTTGTGCATCGGCAGAGTACATCATGCGCGTTCCGATTTCCTTTGCAACCTCTGTGGTAATGACATTGAACGGACGTGTTCGTGTGTGATAAAGCACGCCCTTTTTATCAAAAACTTTAACAGTGATTGTGTGAAGTCCCGCCGGAATGTTTGCAGGCAATCCGTTTGCCGATACAACAACCAAATCTCCCATTATGACTGCTTTGCTGGAAACATTAACATTGTCGAAGAATACCTGTGTCCGTGAACGATCAATGTTATCCGTTGCATAGACTAACGAAACAGAAATATAAATATCCGAAGGAAGAAGATAATCGTTTCTGTCGGGACTGAGAATGATGACTTCCTGATCTTTCGGTGAGCGCGGTTCAACAGGAACTCTGGTCGGCATCGTTTGCGCGTTTTGGTACGGATATGTTTCCTGTTTGCCGGAGTTTGTCTGCGCAAGAACGTAACACTCAATGAACGGAGGAGCAACATCTGCAGCGGGAATTGTGACACTTGCTGAGTCGCGGTCCACCGGCATTTCTAAAATTTTGTATTCTGTCGTTCCGAATGATCTGTAATACAACAACACTCGCTCAATATCCGATGTGTTATTGAGTGATACAGAAATCTGTAAATCTGCCCCTTCTTTTGCAGGCTGTGTCGTCAATGAGCGGATATAACTGTTAATTTGTGCGTGAGATTGAACTGACGCAATTAACAGCATGACGCAGCATAATGCCGCGAAGGAATGAACTTTTTTAGCAAAAAACATATGGAAGCACCCGAAAGAAATGACCGATACTAAATAAAAACCGCTTGCAATCTATAAAAACCATTATAGAATTGCAAGCGGTGTAAGCAACTTCGCCGCCGATTCGGCGGATACGTTAATAATCAATAACCATTGTTTTGCGCTTCCCACTCGGGTCAGTAAACTCAATCTTCAGCTCGTTCATATTTGCGGATTGAATCGGGATGACGATTGGGTTGCTCTCTGGATTCGACTGAGGATATGTGAGTTGCACGCCGGTTGTAGTCCGCAAGATCACATAGACTTGAATTGATGGAGCTATCGCATCGCTTTCCGGAATTGTGAATTTCACCGACGATCCGCTGATTGTGCCCGGCAGTTCTTTGTATATGCTTGCGGCAGGTGCCTTATAAGCAAGAGCAAAATATGAGACAAGCGATTTCAGAGAGTCAAGCGGAACCGACGTCTGAGTAAATTCGACTGTCACATCGAACGATTGCCCCTCTGTAACGGAAGGTGCAGTAACGTTGAAGCCGAATGTCATTGCTCCACCAGATGATGAGCCGCTGCTTTGTCCGCCTTCGCCGTTGTTGCCTTGACCGCCTTCGTTGCCGTTTCCAGATGTTGACTGGTTCATTTGGTTCAACTCTTCCTGCGTTGCCTGCTTCACATTGAGCTGACCGTTAGCGAGCGAAATTGCCATTTGCCCGCCGTTCACAGTGATGTTTTGATTTGAGAACAAGTTAGTCACGACGACAACACCCGATCCGAGAATAAGCTGGAACGAACTATCTGTGCTGGTTAACGCCCCCTGCGTTCCGCGAATCGAAGCGACAGAGGTCGGTGTTGTAAACTCAAATTTTTCATTTGCATGCTTTTGAACATTGAAGCCAAGCTGACCGTACCGCACGTTTACATTTTTCGAAAATTCCTTGTCCGCAGAAATCTCTCCGTTGATTGTGATCTCAGTTTTTTGCTGCACACGAAGGATGGAGTTTTCGAGAAATTTTATAATGACGAAAGAATTTTCAGCCGTGCGTACACGATCACCCGGATACAACGGGATTGCCGGCGTCGCTTTCGTCCAACCTTTGCCTGCGGTTTGATACTCTACTGTGCCAACCGGTTTGAAGACTGTCGCGATCGGCTTTTTAGAATCAGCAGCGGGAGACGACAGTGCTATGCTCTGGGCTGTTGCAAGCAGTACGACGAATGACAACAGTATAATTTTTTTCATGCGCGTTCTCCAAATAGGTCGGTGCAATTATTCTTCAAAAGTAACAGATTTGATTTTATTTTTATTCTGATTCAACAGAATTTGCAATTCCTGCGATGAAAGCGGAACTCCGTTCAGCATGATTCGCGAAGTGTTTGGCGTCAGTTTTTGATCCTGAATAATATTCACCACATTTTGAAACGGTCCACCGGAAAATGCGTTTTGCAGCATGTTTTTCACAAGCTCGCCATCGGGATCGGAGATAACGAATGAGCGGATTGTGCGAAGGGGCTCTACTTGTGTGCCGAACGCTGTCCGGTTTCCATCGAGAACTACAACATACATTTTCCCGCGTTCAAGCGGGCGGGGACCTTGAGTAATGGTGATGCCCGGACCGCCAACATTCGTTTGGGGGTACGTGAAGATTGAAAGATTACCCGATTGCTGCCGGTCAATGTTCACGACAAGGTAAGGACTGGAAGACGAGATCGCGTCTTCGAGCGATTGCTGCTCGGGGCGTTTTTCGTACACACTGATCGTTACCGACCGCACGTCATACGACCACTGAAATTGCGGGAAGGGTGAAGGATACACGTAACCGTTCTGATCAGGAAGAATGAGTGTCGCTGTTGTAGGATTTGTGACTTGAATAATTATATCCGACGACGGCGTAATTGTGACAGGAATGTTTGTCGAAGTGTTTCCAACTTTCACTACTTGCATTGCAATGATTGCTTCGTACGTTCCGGATGGAACGAGTCCGCCGCTTGAAGCGCTTGTCACTTTATTTTTAAGCTCATCTTTTACTTCGTTAGCCACTTCGTAATTAAATTTAATGTCGGGACTATTTGTTGCATCAGTACTGCGGAACAATCTTCCGCCCGGAGGGACGCTGAAAGGGGTTTCTGTGTATGGATTTTGCGTGAACAACGATTTCTTCACCCGATCTTCATCAAGCGTAACATACGCTTGCAATTGCATGTTTACCCAGATGGTGTCTGTGCCGGGGTTATGAATAAAGAGTGAAAAGTTGTTTGCAGGAACATCTTTTATTGTTTCCGCAAGTGGGTCCACAATCGTTGTGGCGTTGATAATATCAGCGTCAACGTAAACTGCTGTTGCAGTGTACGACTGTGATCGTGATGTCTGAACCAGACCAACCGAAATCAGTCCGAGTATAAGCAGACGATAAAGGCTTTTCATAAATAAACGCTCCTCACGCTATAAACATTATGATAATATCCTAATTCCAAGCTAATAGTTTCAACAAACAATGCTGTGTTGAAAATCACGAAGGCGATAGTCTCCATCTTTAAGACAGGGACCATCTGCCCTTTAAAAACCGGTAATGTCGTTGTAAATGATAAACGCCATAAAAGTCAGCAGTAAGACCACGCCTGCCTGTTGTATTCCTTGCTGTACCCGCTGCGGTATCGGTTTTCCAACGATTCCTTCATAAATGAGCATTGCAAGGTGTCCTCCGTCGAGTGCAGGAAACGGAAGAATATTCATGACCGCCAGGCTAACGCTCAATAGTGCGATAAACCCGAGAAAGCTTGCCACACCGATTTCGGCAGTGCGTGTCGCAATCTGTGCTATCTTTATAGGTCCACCGACAGATTTTGAAAGTGATGCTTTACCGATGACAATTTGCCAAATGGAGCGGAGAAACAATGTGGTGGCATTGTACACGTCGCTCACGCCTTTTGGAAAAGATTCGAAGAAACCGTATTTCACATGAAGCAACGGGCCGGTATATTTGCTTTCGAGCCCAACGCCGATGAGTCCATCGCTGCCGGGCGTAACTGTCAAATCCCTCACTTCACTGCCGCGCTTTACTGTGGCATCAATCGCTTTGCCGGGATTCGCTTTGATGATTTGTGTAGCTTGATATTGATTGATGATAGGAGAATGATTCAGCGTAAGGATCACATCGCCCGGAAGAAATCCGGCTTTGTCGGCAGGCTTTCCTTTTAAGACTTCAACAATTGCCGCTTCAGTTTGATTTGGGAGAATGCCGAACATCCCGTCGGAAATATCGGGAATGGATGAACGGGGAGTATTCACTGTTGTTGTGGCGTTATCCCGTTTAAGTGTCCATTGGAGGTCATCGCCAACAAAATCTACATACATTGCGGTTTGAATTTGATCCCAGTGTTCGATCTTTTCTCCATTGATGGAGAGAATCTTGTCGCCCTCTTTGAAACCGAGCTGCTGTGCGGCACTATGAGCGACCACATAACCGATTTCGGTCGTTTGCCGGTGATATTCGCCCTGCACAAAATTGATTCCCCAAAAAATTCCAATAGCAAGGAAAATGTTCATGAGCACGCCGGCACAAATCACAATAATGCGCTGCCAAACAGGTTTCGCGCGGAATTCCCACGGCTGCGGTTCATGATTAAGAAATTCTGTGTCGAAGCTTTCATCTATCATACCGGCAATTTTCACGTAGCCGCCGACCGGAATCCACGAAACGCAGTAATCCGTTTCGCCGATTTTTTTCCCGAACGCGCGCGGCGGGAAGCCGATGGAGAATCTGTCAACGCGCATTTTGCATGCTTTGGCTGCGAGAAAATGTCCAAGCTCGTGAACAAAAACAAGCACGCCGATGGTGATGATAAAATAGAATATGGTGTCGAGTAATTGCATTGTAGTAAAGTTATTTTATGTTCGGCAATTGGGACTACTTAATTCAACAACGCTTGAGTAAAGCGGCGCGCGTCTGCGTCTGCTTCAATAACATCATCTATGACAGGAGAGTGCCGCGGTGAATGGCGCTCCATCACACGTTCGATCATTTCGGGAATCTGGAGAAATGGGATCATTCCGTTCAAAAACTTTTCGACGGCAATCTCATTTGCGGCGTTCATCACCGCCGGCATCGTTCCGCCTTCGTGAAGAGCGTCCATCGCAAGCTGCAAACATTTGAAACGTGCCGGGTCCGGTTCGAAAAATGTCAGTTCGTGTAATTTCGGGAAATCAACCCGCACATTTTGTGTGCTGATACGCTCGGGATATGTCAGCGCATATTGAATCGGTAATTTCATATCCGGCATTCCAAGCTGCGCTTTGACCGAGCCGTCAACAAATTCCACCATGGAATGAATGATGGATTGCGGATGAATGAGGACTTCAATCTTTTCAACCGGCAGTCCGAACAGCCAGTGCGCTTCGATCACTTCGAGTCCTTTGTTCATCAATGTTGCAGAATCAATCGTAATCTTGTTTCCCATTTTCCAGTTCGGGTGATTCAGCGCCTGAGCAATGGTGACGTTTTTCAATTCATCGAGCGATTTTGTGCGAAACGGCCCGCCGGATGCCGTGAGAATAATTTTTTCGATTTGTGCGTTTGATTCACCAACAAGGCATTGAAAAATTGCCGAGTGTTCGCTGTCCACCGGAATTAATTCTACGCCGTGTTCTTTCACGAGGCGCATAATAATTTCTCCGGCGACAACAAGCGTTTCTTTATTGGCAAGCGCAATTTTTTTTCCGGCTTCAATTGCTCTGATTGTCGGTTTCAATCCTGCGAAGCCGACGAGTGAACTGATGACGACATCCACATCATCCCGCTGAACGATTTCTTCCAATCCTTTTTCACCGCGGAAAACCTGCGTTGTTCCGTTCACACGATTCTTACACACCTCAGCCGAATTTTCATCCAGAACGACAACGCCCTTCGGATGAAAGCGTTTGATCTGCTCGCAAAGAGCGTCAATATTCTTGTGAACGGTGAGGTAGGAGACGTTGAACTGATCCGGAAAATTGGCAATTACTTCTAAGCTGTTTTTACCGATGGAACCCGTAGAACCGAGAATCGCGATGTTTTTTGGTTTAGAATGAAGCATGAAACCTGCTGTTGCTGGGAAAACTTTGACAAAAAGGTACTTAAATATGGGTTGGAAGTCAAGGTAAGCTAAATAGCTGATTGAAAGTTAAAACGAATGGTGTGAAATTGAAGTTATTAAAGCAGGTTGATTTGTTTTTGAACACATATGCTCAAAAATAATACTGCCTTTCCTCCGGGGAGCATCAAAAAACAGTAAATGTTTTTTGATGATGACGCTTCTTGTTTCACCGGCTTTTTTACACTTGCACCGAAAGCAGCCGCTGCACCCGCTCGTCTAATTCCTCTTCTGAAGAAATTATTTCTTCCCGCTCCACAACTTTTCCTCCGGCGAAGAAAAGAATTTGCGGCACCCATGCAACGCCAAAATCCATTGCGGCTTGTTTATTTAACTCGATGTCAACTTTGACAATCTTGAGTTCCCAATCGAAATGATCGCCAATGGCTTCGAGCATAGATGAAATTGTACGGCACGTATGTGACCGCGGCGTCCAGAAATAGGCAAGGACAAGTTCGTCAGCATTGAGGACTTCCTGCGTGAAGTCTGTGTCGTTGATTGATATTGGTTTCATCTCTCACCTCTTGAAGTATATTTATGGCTCGGGCCTGTTCGTTACAACATAAATTCTAAGTTTACTGCAATAAGTGCCGAAGGCATTCTCCCGAAGGAATTTTTTCGGGACTTAGGAAAAAGAAAATTCTTTGTCTTGTGTACCAAGGGGATTTTCAATCTGTTGTAAAATTGAAGTTTGTTCCAAAGACGGAAGTGGCTCTGCAATATCTTCTTTATTGTTGTTGAAAACATCCTTGGGGCTGTTCTCAACGCGGCATTCCGTATTTTCAATTGTGCTTGGGTGGACGCCACGTTTGTATTGTGCAAGCCGCGCAAGGTCGCACCGGATGCGGTTCTCATCTCCCCAGTCGCTCCAGTACACGCCGTTCACAGGAAGAACGCAGAGGCGATGCGGAACTCGTTCCAGCACCGCGTGTGAAAAATTGACGCTCGGCAGTGTTCTGAATACTTCATAGGTCGTTTCCGATTCACGGAATGTGCCGATGTCATTCCAAATGCGCTGAAATGATGAAAATATTTCAGGAGTGCATTCCTTAAACAGGCGTATGAATGTCGCCGCTGTTCCGATCAGCGTCATCGTGTTCCACAAGCAGCCGCGTGTGTGAAGATACTGCGTAAGTTCTTCATCCGGCTTCTCCCAAAATTTTTTAATTCTGAAAGCCCGCTTTTCTCCCATGCCTTCGGCGTGATGTTCCACTTCGCTGTGAAGCAAATCTCCCTTCTCAATCCATCCATATCCTTTCTGCGGGCTGTTCGGCACAATGCCCAGCGTTGCCAGAAACTCCGGCTGTTTGTTAACGAAGTTGCACGCTGCCTTCACATATTCCATGAAGCGTTCTTCTTCAAGTATGAAATGGTCGGAAGGAAAGACGGTGACGATAGCGTTAGGGTTTGTATTATTGATGCTCAACAGCGGAAGAAGAATGCTCGGCGCTGTTTCACAATTGAACGGAACAGTCACAACGGTTTTCGGGTCCCTATCATATAAATCCGCCATTGCGTAGGAAAGATGCCGCCGGGAAATTACCGTGAGGAGGCGGGAATTCGGAATGAAAGGAGATACTCTGTCAATAGTGTGTCTGAGCATCGAACGCCTGCCGATTATTGTGCAGAACTGTTTCGGGCGATTCAGTCCGAATTCAGTTTTTAGAAAATGTTCGAGGCGTTTTCCGTCTCCCCCCGCAAGAATAATTCCCCAATAGTTATCGGCGAAGCGACTCGAGTTTCTTGGCCAAAGTTCGATTGCCATGATACATTCCTCCTCATTGAGTATGATTGATTCCGCGGTTAAAACGGAATTAAAAAATAATTCACACAATAGTCGAGTTTTGGCTGCCGCTTGTGAACGGCGGGAAATGCATAAGAGCGCTCTTCTTGTTCGGGAGACTGTTAACGTGCTTAATCATGGAGAAGGATAGGAATGCAGAAGGAAAAATACAATCGGCTCAACAATGTAATTTTGTGTCTACATATTTTTAACGATGCGTCCTACATTAATATGGTGACCGCAACTCACAGAAACGACGGATGTAAAGTTAATACTCGTACGGGTGACAAGTGGTTTTTACGGATTAATGTTATTAAGGAACATCAGTCTGATTCGCAGCTTGTATTTTACGGTGCTGAATCGCTATATTCAATTCAGCTTGAGGCTGATCAGTCTTCGGCTGAAATCAAAATTGAAAGACATTCTCATGGAACGGCTTTTCTCCCCGTGGCGCTCGCAATACATCGCCACGTTTTCCAATAAGAAATTGAAGGATGAGAACGCGTGTGTTTTTTGTGACGCGGTGAATGATAATCACAAAGGGATTTCCAATCGGGATGCGCATCATTTCATCCTTTCCCGAAGCACTCACTGTTTTGTGATGATGAATTTGTATCCCTACAACAGCGGACATCTGCTGGTGATTCCGTACCGTCACATTCCCGACTTTGGCGAACTTTCGGTGAAAGAACATGCCGATATCATGAAAACAATTTCTGCAATGCTTTCGTTATTGAAGAAAACGATTGCGCCGCAAGGTTTCAATATCGGTGCGAATGTGGGACGAGTTGCCGGCGCAGGAATTGACCAGCATATTCATTTTCACATTGTTCCGCGTTGGAACGGCGACACGAATTTTATGCCGGTGCTTGCCGATGTAAAATTGGTATCTGAAGAAATGCGTTCTCTCTATAAAAAGTTGAAGAAGAATCTCACCTGAGCAAATCATTTTAACGAGGAGGGAAGCAACGATGCTTCGAAAAAGTTGTGTAACAATTGTTGCACTGTCTTACCTTTGGCTTGATGTTCCATTCTTTTCGACAGCTGCATTTGCGCAGCAGCGGCACACCGCGAAAGCCGCTGCGGAGGTTACGGTAACTAATCCGATGTCGTCGTACAGCGACATCGTTTCGTCTCTGGTCAAAAAGGGTTTGACCGAGCAGCAAGCGTACAAAAATCTTGCTGAACTGACGGGAAAGATCGGCGGCAGGTTGAGCGGATCGCCGCAAGCGGCGAAAGCAGTCACATGGGGAAAAAATTTGATGGAAAAGCTCGGCTTCCAAAATGTGCGGCTGCAGAATGTGATGGTGCCGCATTGGGTGCGCGGAAAGGTTGAAAAAGCATGGATTGTCGGCAGAAAAGGAAGAAAGAATATCCCTCTGGCGATATGCGCACTGGGAGGAAGTATTGCAACGCCGAAGAAGGGTATCACTGCTGAAGTCATTGAAGTGCATTCGCTCGCAGAAGCGAAAGCACTTGGCCCGGAGGCAAAGGGAAAAATTATTTTCTTTAATCGGCCGATGGACCCGACATTGGTTTCGACATTTGCTGCGTACGGCGGAGCGGTTGATCAGCGCGGAGGAGGCGCGTCTGCTGCGGCGAGTGTGGGCGGCGTTGGTGCGCTTATTCGTTCGATGACGCTTGTTGTTGACAATGTTCCGCACACCGGTGTGATGTATTATCGGGATTCAATTCCCAAAGTGCCGACAGCGGCATTAAGCACTGTTGCCGCAAACAGATTAAGTGATAACCTGAAACGCAATCCGCACCTGCGTGTTCATTTTGCGCTGGATTGTAAAACTCTTTCCGATGTAAAATCTGCAAACGTGATCGGCGAACTTCCCGGCACTGAATTTCCAAACGAAGTTATTGTGATGGGCGGCCATCTTGATAGCTGGGACAAAGGCAAAGGTGCACACGATGACGGCGTAGGAGTTACACAGTCCATCGAAGCGCTGCGGCTTATCAAAGAACTTGGATTGAAACCGAAGCGCACGATTCGCGTTGTGTTGTTCATGAATGAAGAAAACGGTTCGCGCGGCGGCGAGGGATATGCCGCACAGCTTCCCGCGAATGAAAAAGCAGTCGCCGCTATCGAATCCGATGCCGGTGGATTTGATCCTCGTGCGTTCGGTGTTTCAGCGGATTCTTCCGTATTTCAGAAAATTGCATCGTGGGCGTCGTTACTTGAACCGACGGATATTTGCTCGATTCGCAGAGGCGGAGGCGGCGAAGATATTTCTTATTTGAAGGATAAGGGTGCCGCTCTTATCGGACTTGTTCCGTCAAATCAGCGATACTTCGATTACCATCATTCGGATAAAGACGTGCTGGCAAACGTAAACTCGCGCGAACTTGAGCTTGGCGCCATTGCGATGGCTTCACTGGCGTATTTCATTTCTGAAGAAGGGCTGTAGCCGGTCAGCCACAGTGACAGAGAGAAAATGAAAAAGGTCGAAGCCCCGCTTCGGCCTTTTTTTTGAACAAACTTCATCGTTAGTGTGTTAGAAATACAATTGCGGTCGTAGCGTTCTTTTCTTAAACGGCGGCTGAATTTATGACACAACAAAGAACTTTGGAAATGCAAACATTCACACAGTATCGTCGGCTGAAAGAAATCAATCTGCTTGGCAATCTGACCATCGAACATTATGAATTGCCGAACGGCTTGCAGGTCGCCATTGTTGTTGATAACACGACACCGATCTTCAGTTATCAAACGTGGTTCAAAACCGGTTCGGCAGATGAACCCGCGGGGCATCAGGGGCTGGCGCATTTGTTCGAGCACATGATGTTTCGGAAAACATCGCGCCGCGAGATGGGTGAGTTTGACCGCATCGTCAACTCCAACGGCGGCACGGGACTGAACGCTTATACTTCACGCGACCAAACTGTTTATTTCTTTACATTCCCTAATTCCAAGATTGACCTTGCGACGGATTTAGAATCGGATCGTATGACGAATTTGATGATTGATTCCTCCATGTTTGAAACGGAAAAAGGCGCTGTACTCACGGAACGAAACCGCGGGCTGGACGATCCGAATCGTTTTTTGTGGGAAGAAGTATACAAGCTGGCGTACACAAAACATAATTACAAGTATTCCACAATCGGTGAGGCAGAAACGATCAAGAATTTTACTGTGGAAGAGGCACAGGATTTTTATCGTACTTTCTATACACCAAACAATGCGCTTATTATTGTTGTTGGCGATGTGCAGCCGGAAGCAGTGATGGCTTCGATTGCTGACCGTTACGGTGCAATGGAGCCTTCCGAACCGAAGAAACGTAATGTAGTTTCCGAGCCGGTGCAGAGCGAAGACCGCATAGCAGCGATAACGCATCCGAAAGCACAAACGGCCATGATCGCGAAGGTGTGGCACATTCCGAAGATGGAACATCCTGATTATCCCGCGCTTGCAATGGTGGGCAGGCTTCTTACCTCCGGTAAAAGCGCCCTCTTGAATGAACGTTTACTGAATAAAGCAAAAGTGACGTCGGTTGCTGCTGATGCGTATAACTCAAAAGATGAAGGGACATTTGAATTCTTCGCGCAGCTTGCGAGCGGAGAATCGTTTGATGATGTCGAGAACATTTTTAATGCTTCGGTGAAAGAACTTGCCGAAGGTGCGATCAGTGACGAACAGATTCTTATTGCAAAAAATAATTTGCAAAGAGAAATTTATCGTGCGGCAACAACACCGGCAGCGCTCGCCCGATTGCTGGGCGACAGCTTTATCAACGCGAACGATCTTTCATTTCAAATTAGAGCGCTTGATCGTATTGATAAGGTAACAAAAGATGATGTCCGGCGCGTCGTCGCACAGTACATTCTTGACGCTAAAGCAACGACTGTGTATTTGCGTCCGGAGAACAAAAATTAATTTCGGTATTCGTTGCAGAAAATATTTATGACAGCTGCAGAAGCAACAGATATATTAAGGACAAAAGAAATGGGACATGGCACCGCAGGCGGGATTGACGCCGTTGTAAATCATCATTTGTATTACCAGCAGGATTTGCGCGTGCCGATGACCTCGTTGTCGCTGGTGTTTCATGGCGGCGGCATTCAGCAGGAAGCGGAAGCAAAAGCCGGACTTGCACGCATGACGGCGAAAATGCTGTTCCGCGGAACGGCGGCAATGTCACGCGAAGAAATTTCAAAAAAATTCGAGCTTCTCGGTGCCGATGTTAACGCGGCAGTTTCGGAAACAGATTTTGCAGTCAATATTTCCTGCTTTACAAAAAATTTAGATGAAGTGCTCGTATTGGTACACACGGTGATGAACGAGGTGTCATTCCCGAACGACGAACTTGATCTTGTGAAGAAACAGGAATTGAATCAAATGGAAGCTGCTTTACAGGAACCGGAACGTGTGCTCAATGCGGGAAACCAGTATGTGTTGTTCAACGGAACGCGGTTAGGGAAGATCGGATCGCGCAAAGGTGTGAATGCGGTCGCGCGCAATGATGTCGTGAATTTTTTCTCGGCTGTCTGCGGCACACGTGTTCTTTATTTTACCTGCATTTCTGATTTGCCGCAAGAAGAAATTTCCGGCAAGTTGTCAGCGTTTACGCGCAACAGGCAAACGGACGGATTCGCGTTGAAGCCTGAAGCTCCTTTTCGCGAATCGCACGGACTTGAAGCGTATATCGTTGACTCGCGCGATGCAACGAACGACCGCTTCATTTGGACGCAGCGCGGAATTTCTGCCAATGACGACCGCCGCTTTGATCTTCAGCTTGTAGTTGACGCGCTCGGCAGCTTCGAAGGATTGCTGTTCGATGTGCTGCGGAATAAGAATGGCTGGTGCTATGGCGCGTACGGATTTATTATGCAGCCGACGATACGACACGGCAGAATCGGATTCTATTCCGACCCGGCAGCAACATCGTCTGAAAAACTCATTCCGGCAATGAAGCAGCTCATTCATGATTTTCCGGAAGATAAAGAATTCCAGGAAAGGCTTTCGCATCGGAATGCAGCGTTTAAGAATCGCTATGCATACCAGCTTGATTTGAAATATAAATTGTCAAGCGAAGTTAACCGCGATCGCTACGGAGTTCCGATTCTGGATCAGGAAAGTTATTACAAACGTATTGACGCTGTGAATCTCCAAACCGCAAAAAAAACGATCAGTGAAGTATTCGATCCGGAAAACATGACAATGGTGTTTTACGGAGATGCCCGCCGCATCACTTCAATTTTGAAGAACATGGATCCGAATGCGAAGATTACTTTGATGAACAAAGATATTTTGGTGGAATAACCATTCGAGATAATTCCCGAAGAGCTGTATTCTAAAAGCTGTAAGTGAAATTGATGCCGGATGGGGTGAAGTAAAAACCAAGTGACTGCTCTGTTTGAGTTTGTTTTCCGAAATCCGCGCCGACCACTTTACCGATCGAATACCCGATTAACGCACCAGCGACGGCATCGGAAAACCAATGAATGTTCACAGAGACTCCCAATCCTACGAATGATGCGTACGTGTATGCAATGGTTTTGAGTGCGGCCGCGTTCGGATATAATTCGCTCAATGTTGCTGCCATGGCGAAAGCGTTCATCGTGTGTGAACTGGGCCAGCCGTTGTACACGCCGCGATTCAAAAATCCGAATTTGAAATCTCCGCTGTAATCGTTGTTGTCACCGCTGCCGCCGTGCAAAATTCCCGGCGGTCTTCTTCCGGTGAAAGCTTTATACGCCGACGACATCACCACGCTGATGATTGCCGCTTGTCCCAGTGCGAGCGCAGTGTTCTGTATGTCTCCGTCGTGTTCCACTTTACCGTAGATGAGCAAGCCGATCGGAACAATGATGGGTGCAGTACCGCCGACAGTGACGGAAGGAAGCCCGGCATTGGCAACACTTCTGTTGTTGTATGCGAGACGGTTCACTTTCCAGTCTATTCCGCTCTTTACAATTCCGAACGAAAGTCCGGCAGCAAGAATGTGGTTCAATCCGTCGTTGTACGTAAATGAACCGACGAAATGTTTATCAATGTGATAAAAAAGTTTTGTCAGCGGAACGGAAGTTGAATCTTTGGTTTGAGCTTGCATACGTGTGAATGCGGGCAAAAGGAGGAATAGGCATAAAATACAGCAACTCGATCCCATTTCATATTTGTTTTTTAGAAGTGAATGGTGAGTGGTTGTTTAAGGCTTTGATAAAGCTCCTAGTGTCAGGTGCTAAAAACGATCCTTTACAAAAATAAACAAAATTTCTTTATGTTAATTCCAGAGAAGGGGAATAAGTGACATTTTTAGAGCATGTTTCGTTGTAATTCAACCCGTTTTTCAATATCTTTCCTACCCAAGCGCAACTTTTTCTTCATTCCCTCGAATGATAAAACGGTTGTGTCGTCAAAATGTCCCCTTGGGATGCGGCGCAGACCATTCAGATATGAGAATCAAAAAAATCCTTTTTGCTGTCGGTTCCGCGGTCCTTTTCGTCATTGTGTTTGTCATTGATGCGATCTTGAAAAACATCGAAGGCGGACTGGACGGAATTCTTTTCGTGCGGCTTCTTTTGGTTGCTGTCGCCTTTGTATTCCTTTATTTTTATGTTGATTCAAAGATCAAAGAATCCGAGCGAAGCCAGGTGCAGCGCCTTGGCGCGTCGTCGGTGTGGGCGGGCATTCTTATCGGTGCTTACATTGTTGTAAGCATCTTGCCGCTGAACTGGTTTGAATCCCGCGATCTTCAGCTTTATCCACGTGATTATCTGACAATTCTTTTTTCTACGCTGCTCAGCGTTATCAGCGGACTGGCTGCAATTGTGACTGTGCGGCATGTGAAGGACATGCTGTTCTACAAACGGACGCGCGGCACAAAAAGGAATTTTGTTCTTCTTCTCGTCGTGATGTTTGGCGCAGCAGCGGCAACATACAATCTTCGTCCGCTGGAAACATCGCTCGCGAAAACGATCCTGTTCACGCTCGCTATTCTTTTTATCATCATTAACTCTTTCCGTCTTTCATGGATCGCGTATCTTTCCCGCCGCGAAAAGATTTATGCCATGGTGTACGCTTTGCTCGCTTTTTTCGGTTTCATGGCAATCAACATTATACTTTCTGAAATGTCTTCGCTGACAAAAGCACTTCTGTATTTTAATTACCCGTTGTACATATTTGTGCAGCTTTCCGCACTCTTCGGCTCGGTTTATTTCGGCATGGCGTTCATCAGCACGCTGTTTCATTTGCCGACTGCGGCGGCGTTCGACCGGAAACAAAATGAAGTCAGCTCGCTCCACAACTTAAGCCGCTTGATTACACAGGTGTTTGATTTCAACGATTTGGCGAAGACGGTCACAAAGATGACACTTGAAGTCTGCGAAGCATCGAGCGCATGGCTTGAAGTGCTGCCCGCAGACGGGAAACAGTATGATCATAAATTGGACGGCATCATTTCTCAGCACAACATCGAACCGGAGAACGTCGAGCAAATTCTTTTTGGCGGCGAACACACCGTGCGCTCGCTTGTGCTTTCTTCAAAAAAGATTTTGCTTGTTGATAACGTGAAAAATGACCGGCGCACAAGTTATATATCAAATATAAAAGATGTTGGAACGCTGCTTGTTGTGCCGCTTATTTCACATGATGAGTTGATCGGTATTCTCTATGCAACAAAAGAAATTGATCATGGATTTGAAGAAGATGATGTGAATATTGTTTCCGGTTTTGCCGATCATGTCACCATCGCAATTGAGAACGCGAAGCTTTTCAAAAAATCGCTGGAGAAAGAACGGCTTCAGCGCGAATTGTTGATCGCGCAGGAAATGCAAAAGAGATTGATTCCGCAAACATTGCCGCTGTTCAAATCTGTCGATATGAAAGCGGTTTCGGCGCCCGCGCTTGAAGTCGGCGGCGACTATTACGATATCGTTATGTTTGATGATTACCGCGTCGGCATCGTCATCGGCGACGTGTCGGGCAAAGGGGTCGGCGCAGCGTTTTACATGGCGGAAGTGAAGGGCATTTTTCAATCGCTGAGCAAAATTTACTCTTCACCGAAACAATTTTTGGTGAAGGCAAACGAAGCGCTCATTTCGAGTATTGACAAACGCTCATTTATTAGTTTAATTTATGCCATCCTTGATACACGCACGGGCGAATTGATTCTTTCCCGAGCTGGTCATTGCCCGATGCTCTACATTTCTTCCGACAAAAAGGAATATGTGAAGCCAACCGGCATGGGACTTGGTTTACGAGCAGGAAAACTGTTCGAAGAAACGATTGAAGAACATAACATCCGCATGAAGAAAGGCGACGTGTGCGTTTTCTACACGGACGGCGTTACCGAATCACGTTCTTCAGACGGAGAAGAATTCGGATACGAACGGCTGTTAGAACTTGTTTCACGCCATCGCAGCCGGACTTCCGACGAGATCAAAGAAGAAATCATTCAAGGAGTCTGGAACTACACCGACGAACACGGCTACGATGACGATTTGACGGTATTTGTTCTGAAGTGGCAGGGTGATTGATGTCTGACGGCACTTTCCAGTCGTCTGACAGCTGACTTTACCAGTTGCAAAATGTCAGACAGCAAAAAGCGCTGTCAGACATTACAATTTTTTCAACCGAAGGAGTTTGCAATGAGTGACTTCAAAGTTTCATTTCGAGAGAACAGCCCCCAGGGCGTTTCCAATAAGGTTCACATCATGGACCTCAAAGGATATCTTGATGCACACACAACGCCGCATCTCGAAGAGGCTTTTGAGAAATTGATCGCTGAAAAAAAATACAACATTCTTGTGAATTGCAGGGACCTGTCGTATATCTCCAGCGCCGGGCTGGGAGTGTTTATGGCGTTCATTGAAGAAGTGCGCATGAACAAAGGGGACATTAAGCTTTCAAACATGTCTCCGAAAGTGTTCAATATTTTTGACCTTCTCGGTTTTCCGATGTTATATGAAATTTTCAAAGACGAAGGCGAAGCGATTAAAAAATTCGAGGCGAAAACGTGAAGGAAAGCGGACGCGTCCGTTTTTCATCAATAATGAAATAAATAAAAATCCCTTGGCAAAGAAATCTACAGAGAGAAATGAATTGCGCCTTCGTATTGCAAGCAGCACGGAGGAGTTGATGCATGTCCGGAAGTTTGTTTCCGATGCTGCGAAGCAGTTCGGCTTTCGTGACGATGAAATCAACAATATTGCGCTTGCTGTTGACGAGGCATGCACAAATATTATCAAGCACGCGTACGATTATGCAGAGGACCAGGATATTCATGTCGTTGTGACAACGAAGAAAGAGGAATTTCAGGTGCAGATTGTTGACCACGGCAGACATTTTGATCCAGATCATGTACAAATGCCGAACATGAAAGAATATTTGTCGCATTACAAACGTGGCGGCCTCGGCATGTATTTGATGAAAAAGCTGATGGACAAGGTTGAATATTCCATTCAGCCGAAACAGAACGTCGTCTGTCTTACAAAATATTTGCACCACAGAATCTCTCAATAGCTGACGTTATGCAAAATAAAGAGTACGTCATTTCCGAATGTTTCTGTCGGGAATTCAGTATTTCAAATAATGGTTAAAAATAGATTCCCGCCTTCGCGGGAATGACGCTATTTACGCGAGTATTATCTTTGAAACAGATTTTCTCTTCCCCACATACTCAACACCTTCTCGACAGCACCCCGCTTTTTGAATTCAGCACGCTTGTCAATTCCACGCTCGATCTCAAATTTATTCTCGGCTCTGTTCTCCTCACGCTGATGGCGAAGCTTCGCGTGACGAAAAGTCTTGTCTTGTTGAAAATGGCGCCGCAGGCGACACTGAAGGTCGGCGAAAATCGTTTTCGAGTTGAAAATTGCAAAGGTATCGGCAGCGATCTTCTCCGCAAGGATATTCTTCTCGCCCGTCCTCCAAAAAAGGATTTTTCAATTTCGTCGGCTGCGCCGCCCGTGTGGAAGGTTTTCTCCCGTGCCGGTATCAGACAGATTTTTCCGATTATTTCGCATGACACCGTGCTTGGCTACTTCGGTATTGGCGGGAGGATAGATACGAAATTGAAAACCCCGCGAAAAGCGGGACGGTTTTCTTCGGACGAAAAAGAATTTGTTGACATCTTTATCAATGTCGCCGCTTCCGCCATTGATAAAGGGATAGCGTTTCAGGAATTGCGTTCCGTCAATCGTACGCTTGACGGAAAAATTCAGGAATTGAAAACACTGTTCGAGCTGAGCAAAGAATTTACCGCAGTCGTAGACCGCGAGCGCTTGCTGAAGCTTTTCGGCTTTACACTGATGGGACATATCGGCGCGAACCGCTACGCTGTGTGCCTGAAAGACGGCGGCGTGGTAGCTTCCCGCATTGACACATCACCGTTGCTTAAATTCAAGGAGAAGGTTTTTTCATTGGTCACATCGCCGATGCGTGTTGCAGATTTTCCTAAGAGAAAAGTGACCGCCGCAATAAAAGCTGCCTGCGAAGCGGCTGGTATCGCAGCAATCGTTCCTCTGCAGTCGCAAAACGAAGTGAAAGGAATCGTCTGCCTCGGCGAACGGCTGAGAGGCAGCGGGTATTCCCAGGCCGATCTCGAATTCATCTATTCTATCGGCAATCTTGCAATTATTTCTCTTGAAAATTCACGCCTCTTTAACGAAGCGATTGAGAAGCAGAAAATGGAAGACGAGCTGACCATTGCACGCGAAATTCAGAACGGACTGCTGCCGAAATCTCTTCCGGAAATTCCCGGTTTCCAAATCGCCGCGCTCAATTGCCCATCAAAGCAAGTCGGCGGAGATTATTACGATGTGATCCGGACCAACAACGGCAAGTTTGTTCTTGCCATCGGCGATGTTTCAGGCAAAGGTACACCGGCGTCGCTGCTGATGGCAAACGTGCAGGCAACCATTCGTGCGCTTGTGCCGTTCGATCTTCCTCTCGCAGAATGCACGGCACGCGTGAACGATCTCTTGTTTGAAAATACCAACGCGAACAAGTTCATCACGTTTTTCTGGGGCGCGCTCGATCCGGATTCGCGCCTGCCTGCCGGACAGGCAGGCACGCTTCGCTATGTCAATGCCGGACATAATCACCCGTTTGTTATTACGGCGGACGGAACGGTGAAGCGCCTCGGCGAAGGCGGACTTATTCTCGGCATTATGAAGGCGCTCATGCCGTATCGGGAAGGTTCCGTTGCTTTTGAAACCGGAGATATGCTCGTGCTTTTTACCGACGGCGTAAGTGAAGCGATGGATAACGATGGAAATGAATATACCGAAGAACGGCTTGAAAGTTTTCTCCGCACTGTCTCTTCACGAATGCCGCAGGAAATTATCTCCGCCGTTCAGGAAGATGTTGCCCGCCACGTTTCCGGCGCACCGCAATCGGATGACATTACATTGATTGTTGTGAAAGCGGTGTGAGTAATTCGTGTTACGCAAAGCGCAAAAAAAATATGGCAGTTCTCGAGAATCCGGCACGTCCCGGACAGAAGATGCTACGCGGCTTTGGGATATGCAGAGACAACCTGATTGTAGCTTTCAATAAACTTTTTGTGAAGGTTCTGAAACTGGTACATCAGTGCGCCAAAGAAGAGCGCGTTGGTCAAATTCCTTTTCCTTCTCACAGCGATCTCGATCATCAGTTTCCAGAAATAAAATCGTCCCTTTCCTGCAATACCGGCAAAATAGATGATTCCAAGAAGTGCAAGAATATCTTCGAAGAGGAATTTTCTTTGTAAGGGATTTTCAGAAGAATAATTGCCGTATCTGAGAAGGAAGCTTCGTGAACGTTCATAGACTTTTTGCGGATCGTAGATTGTATCAAGTATTTTTTTATACCCGTTGTACAAAATGAGCGTATCCATTTTCGTGACGATGTTCGTTTTATTTTCGTCGAAATCAAAATCGCCGACCAGCCGGTTCTCTTTTTTCATTCTGTCGTACAATTCCGTTCCCGGCGGCGCTTTGAGCACATTCACCGTTGCCATCACAATGCCGCTCTCCTGAATGAAATCAATCTGCTGGTCGAAGATCGTCTCTTTATCTGCATCAAATCCGACAATAAATCCGCCGGTAACAATGAATCCTTTTTTCTGCAAAAGCTGAACATCGCCGGAAATGCTTCGCTTGAGGTTTTGCGTTTTTCTGCATGCCTCTAAGCTTTCAATATCCGTTGATTCGATGCCGACGAAGATGTTTCTAAATCCGGCGTCAATCATTAATTTCATCATCTCTTCGTCATCCGCCAGATTGATGGTGACCTGCGTTGCAAATCCCGGCGCCGTTTTACGTGCGTGCCTCCACTTTATTAATTCCGGCAGAAGATTGTTCTTTAAATCCCTTCTGTTGCCGATTAGATTATCGTCAGCAAAGAGAATCATCATCGGATCACCGGTGGCGAGTATTTCATCCAATTCTCTGATTATCTGCTGTGCTGTTTTCGTTCGTGGTCTCCGCCCGAAGAGTGTGGTCACATCGCAGAAATCGCACATGTAAGGACATCCGCGCGAATATTGCACGATGGCGTACGCATATTTTTTGAGATCGAGCAGGCTCCAGTCAGGCAGAACTGCCTCGCTCATGTCGGCAAATTCTGTGCTTGAATAGATTCGTTTCGGAGTTCCATTCGTGAGGTCGGCGACAAAAAGGGGAAGTGTGATTTCCGCTTCGTTCAAAACAAAATGGTCAACCTCCGGAAAGTATTCATGTTCATGTGTGAACAACGGTCCGCCTGCAACAACTTTCTTTCCGTGTTTCTTGCATTCCAAAATTGCTTCGTGCGCATATTTGCGTTGAACATTCATCGCAGAGACAAACACGTAATCCGCCCATTCCACATCGGCAGGGTCAAGCGGAGTGACATTGAGATCAACCAGCTTCTTGTTCCAGTTATCAGGCAGAATTCGTGCGACTGTCAGAAGTCCCAGCGGAGGGTAGCTTGATTTCTTTGAAACCATCTTCATGAAATGCTGCATAGACCAGAAAGTATCTGGCATATGCGGATAGAGGAGGAGAATGTTCATTCGAACCTCTCAGAATCGTATCGCCCGGTCCCAATGCAAGACATTATGGAAATTCTCTGTAATCGAAAATAAATGGTGGTTTTCAAAATAGTTTGTCTTTTTGTGCTGTTCTGGAGAGCGCAAAACTATGTATGTGGCTAATCTAAGTCTTTTCGTGAGATTGTCAAGTTGATGGTGTATGGGTTGGCTCAGAGTTAGGATAAAAAAAGCCAATTCCGGTAATCGGGATTGGCTTTTTTTACAACGATACATCGTTGCGGAATCTCAGCATCCTCCCTGAATCTTCTTCGGTTTTTTCTCTACCTTTGGCCCTGCATTTCTGCTGTCGGCAATCATCTTCAGAATTTTTGTGCGCGCTTGTTCCCGGAATTCCTTGACATCATTATCCCAGCGCGTTCCCACCGGAACAAATGTTGATGGAGAGAGAATAGTTTTGTTGAACGCTTCAAATCCGCCGTTCAGCACGGCGAGATTTTCGTAGCCCAATTTTTGCAAAAGCAAATACCCGGTGCGCTCTTCCGTTTCGTTATCGGCAAGAAGAATTTTCTTCACGTGCCGTTGTGAAAAAAGAGGTGCCCACTCTTTACTGAAAAAATCGCGCAGAGTCATATTGTCCGAACCGGGGAGAGCGAGTTTTGCATACTCAGCGGCTGAACGAATGTCAACAATGTGCACATTCGGTTCATGGTCAACAATGCGGAAGGCAAGTTCGTCAACGTCCATTGTGCTTACCGAATGCGAGGAGATGTAGTGTGTGCCGCTCACTTCGTTGATAAGATGTGTTTTTCTGTTCGGCATGAAAATGAACAGAACGCCAAGCGCAACAACAGCAGTTCCTGCGGCAAAATGTTTTTTCGGTTTGAACTCGAATGATGGGGCGGAAGTCTTATTCGCTCGTTTTTCGATAAGTGTTGTAATGGCGAACGCACCGACGGCAATAGCAATCAAAATAAATGCAAAGACTCCCTGCGTCATTCCGAGTGAATCAAAAACCTTGACAGCACCGAGGGATGTAGATGCGTAAAAATTATCGTACAGCGGATACAATTCGCCGAACACAAACACGCCTAACAATCCTCCGCCGACAAAGAACATCGCATCAATTTTTCCGATTGCCGCCGCGCACACGCTTGTGCCCGGGCAATAGCCGCCGAGAATAAAACCGACGCCCATTATGGCGCCGCCGACAATTGTCGGAACAAGCCACGTTGGATTTACAAAAATAATGTCGGTGTCGAGCAGCCCGAAATAATCGAGTAAGAGAACGCCGCTCATCGCCGTAATCGCTGCCGTAAAAAATACGCGCAGCACGGTGAAGTCGTAGCCGTAGAAAACTCCGGCAAGTTTCCGCGATGAGGAAAAGCCTGCTTGCTCAAGCACGAAGCCAAAAGCAATGCCGAGCAGCAAGGCAACGACCAAATTCAATTGGTCGGAGATAAGATCAGGAACGAATGGACCCATTGTTTCACCTTTTTGTTAGGAAGCTGTCATGCCCGACTTCGCGGGAATGACGATACTCTGTTTTGTCATCTGAAAAAATCATTTTATATAACTTCAGTTTAAAGCCATAATTTTCTGGCAACGTACGCCACTGCGTACCCGGTGCCGAAGATTGCGAGCATTGCAATGAAGCCCGCCGTTGAAAGCACCGCCATTCCGCTGAGAGCCGCACCGCTTGTGCATCCCCGCGCGAATTGTGCGCCGAGCCCGAAGAGCGCTCCGCCGATTGCTGCAAAGAGCCAGCGAAGTTTCGGGCGGACTTTCGGCCCCGCTTCAGTAACAAATTTTAACCGATTGGACGCCAAGCCGGAAACGAACGCTCCGATGAAAACGCCCGCAATTTCAAACACGAGCCATGATTTCAGCGGATTTTCTTTTCCCGGCCCGACATAATTGTTGAAGAACGGTGCCCGTTCCGTATGTGCCGGTGCAAAAACGTCCATTACAGCAATGGTAACATCTTTAATTGCGCCGCTCGCACCCAAGCCGCGTCCGGTAATAAAAATTGTTGCAAGTAAAACCAAGCCGAGAAAAAATCCGGCAAGGTACGGATTCATATATTTTGTGTTCATTGTCTTATCTCACTTGGATAGAACAGGTTCATTAACTTCAGGATATTTTTTCTTTTCATGCGGTTCGCCTTCAAGTTCTTCGTAGCCTGTGATCATCGCCTTCAGGTTCGATGTTACTGTTTGTCCCGTCGTGATCAAATACAGGTGCATAATGAAGAACGCAACAAGGAGGAATGCACCGACAGTATGGAGAATCGCGATTGCTTCCAAATTTTTGATATTCAAGCTGAGAACTTCATATTTCTGAGGATAGCGATAGAACATGTAAAGAAGTCCAGTAATTACCATTACAGGAATGACGAGCACTTTCAATCCGGCGTACACAATTTTTTGCAACGGATTCAGTTTGCTCAACACGGTTTTTTTTGTCGGATGTGGAGCGTTGCGGAAAATTCCGAAAATATAATATTCCGCCTGAGCACGGAGATTTTTCCATGTCGGAATGTATTGCCGCCATTCGCCTGTCGTCAAATGCCAGAAGATTGCGAACGCAATGAGGATGAGAAAACTGATTGCAGCGATATTGTGGTAGTGCACAGCATTTTCGTAGCCGAAGAAATGAAGTGATCCGTGAATTTCAAAGCCTGAGACGCCGAGAAAAATGATAAGTGCCGCTTGCGTCCAGTGCCAGAATCGCTCAAATGCACGATAGACATATTCCTTTTTCATGTTACTTTGCTCCTTTTGATTTAGCAGAGATGGTCTCCGCTTTAGAGTTAGAGATCATCTTGGAACGCTTCCGACGAACAACAATTCTTGCTCCGCCGTGAAGAATGATGCCGACAAGTGTGAGCAGAAGAATTCCTTTGCCGAACAATTCCACGCTTGCATTGTAATCCCTTCCCGGCAAATAAAATCCGTTGAGATTGGCAAGTCGCCCGTTTTCACGCGTGTGGCATTCTGTGCATGACACTGTTTGTTCTTTCGGAGAAATCATATGGTTAACGGGCCAATACATTTCCGTTTCGACAAAACCGTACTTGCCGCTGTAGGGGAGATTGATTTTTTTCATACCTTCTTCTGCGGCACGGTTCCAGTTGAAGTCACCCCAGTAGCCGCCATCGCCGGGTTTGTCGGAGAATAATTTCGGTTGTATGAGATAGTGATATTGTGCATCGTAGATTTGTTTCCCGCGGTGAATTTTCACCGGATAAATCTTTGCATCGGGATCATCATAACTGCCGTACAGTGTATTGATCTTTACCATCTTTGACGGATCAATTGCATCACCGACAAGGTAATGCGACGCTGTGCCGTTGAACCAGAGGTAATCTGGTTTTACGTTCTTTCCCCACACAAATGCTCCTTTGATGGACATATAAACGTCGGTACCGTTCGAATCTTTTTCTTCAAACGGCTTGCCGTCTTTCAATCTTCCGGCTTGAGACCAGTCCCAGAAAAGCTTCGTTGGATTCACTTTTGCGTACACCGGTATATGGCATGTTTGGCAGGCAACTTTAAGCGTGTGATCGTTCAGCACGTTGTCGGTGTGAGGCATCGAGCCGTGGCAGGTTTCACATTGAACGCGGTTGCGGTTCATAGAAGACACGGAATACATTTTTCCCAACATCTGATGTTTTTGTGCAGTGTGGCAGTCCACGCATTGCATATCTGCGCCGTCGGACGCCATATGGACGTCAACATTTCGCGATGGGTCGAACAGCGCCATTTCGAGGTCGCCATGTTTCACATTGTTGCCGCCTCCGCCGAAAAAATGGCAGGCGCCGCAATCCGTTCGGGTCGGCTTGCCGACATGCTGCGCCACGAAATTTAAATTCACTGAAGTGTCGGGCATTCCTGCTTTCTCGTTTGCCTTCATGTACGTGCCGCTGTTATCGTGGCAGGCAAGGCAATCTACATTGAGCGAGTCTGTGAAGTATGCAGCCGTATTCGCATATCCGTATCCGACATGACATCGTGTGCAGCTTTTTTCACTGCCCGCTATGCCGATGCAGAAATTATTCAGAATATTTCTTTTACCGATTGCCCTGATGCCTTTCCCCTTGATATATTCGAGACGTTCCCAGTTCCAGTGTGTCGAGTGCATCACTTCTTCTGTTCGTCCGTTATGGCAGGAAATACACGCGGCAGTAACTTGTTGGGGTTTGGTAAATTTTTTTTTGAGTTGAGGGAAGAGAGAATGATCAACGGATGGTTTTGTTTTTTGAGAATATTGTTTCCTTAACTCGGACAGTGGTGTACTCTCGGTGCTGTTTTTATGAAGAGCGGTCAGCACCAGTCCGATGGAAGCCCCGAGGAGGAGGAGAGCAAAGAATATTTTTTTCATGGTTCATTTCCTTTGATGGATCGCAGCTTTGATATTATCGCAATCTGCCGAAAGCTGGTAAACAGAACAGGTTTTGCATTCGCGGTCTTTGCAGGCATTCTTTTTATGTTTATATGTCCAACAACCTGCGTCGGGCCTGTTATACGCGGGGCACACATTGCGCTGTTCTGTTGAACATTGTACATATTCCCAGCACGGAATCATTGCCTGCATCCGGCGAATGCCTTCAATCGAAATCTTGTGCTCGTTGATCGCTTTTCTGATGCATTCAAATCTCTCAACATCCGATTGTGAATAGAGACGCTGATTCCCTCGGCTTTTATAAATGAGAATGAGTCCGCGCCGCTCATACAGTCGCAGGGTTTCAACTGAAACGCCGACCATGCCCGCAGCGGTTGCAATGGTGTATATCGGTTTCTCTCTATCAAACGTCTTCATAGCTGTATTTATAAATACAAGTTTAATGCCAATGGACCTTTGTGTTTTTCGCGGGTTTTGAAAAGAGATGAAGCCTATGTCTCTCAAAATTAAAAAAGGCGCAGCTTTTAAAAGTCAAAAATGATAAAGTCTAAACATTTTCATTTTTTTGCCGTATCATTGTGTAACTATATCCAAGGGCTTTTCAATATGACATCATTTGATACGAATCGACCGCACAATTTTTTTCATGTTTTGTTCGATGATTTCCGCAGGTCGGATATGGGCAAAACGTTCTTTAAAGAACTGCGCGAGATCAAAGAATTTTATCTGACCGACGAACAGCGTGGGCGTCTCAAAACAATGCGAGCCGTTCGGAGTGCTTTGCATATCACGGGTTGGGTTTTGCGTGGAATGTTCTACAAATTATCTCCGTTTCGCCGCCTCATGCTTGTTATCGGTGTTCTGTTGCTAATGAACATTAGCATTGATATCAATAAAGAAGGGAGAAGCGTCCATAGTGATACCGCACTTCTTGGCGGTGCGGCACTCGTGCTTATTTTGATTCTTGAATTGAAAGATAAACTGCTGGCACATGACGAGCTTGAAGCCGGCCGGCGCATTCAGGAATCGCTGATGCCTGAACGAACTCCGAAATTTGATGGATGGTCTATCTGGCTCTTCACACGTTCTGCTAATGAAGTATGCGGCGATTTGGTAGATTTCCTTCGTCTCGACGACCATCGTTTTGGCGTTGCCATTGCCGATGTTTCTGGAAAAGGATTGCGCGCGGCATTGCTGACGGCAAAACTTCAGGCGACAATTCGCGCTCTGGCATTTAGCGAACCCTCCGACGGCGGACTTGGGTCTCTTATCAGCCGGATCAACGCAATTTTTCACCGTGACAGTCCTTCGAACATGTTTGCATCGTTGTTGTACGCGGAATGCAGCGGGGGAGAAGTGCGTATTGTCAATGCCGGACATCTTCCGGCTCTTGTGTTGAGCAATAGCGCCGTGGAAGAAATGGAAAAAGGAGAACCTGCGCTCGGCTTGGCGCGTGAAATTCAATATACCGAGCGCGTAGTTCAGATGAAAAACGGCGATCTCTGTGTTTTGTATTCCGACGGAGTTACTGAAGCACGCAACGAGCAAGGAGAATTTTTTGGTAAAGAGAGACTGATGAAATTTTTGTTGAGAACCCCTTTGGGGCAGTCGTCTTCCGGTGTACCAAGTCAAGTCGGTGTGTCGCTTGTGGCGGAAGTTGATCGTTTTATCGGTAATGCCAGTCCTGCAGATGATCTTTCATTGATTCTTGTGAAACGTGAATAAAAAATCTTAATAGCTTTGAGAGCGATTTTTTTGGTTTCTCTAAAATGAAAAACGGGATTCTATTCGAATCCCGTTTTTGTGCGAAGCGGCAGACCAAGCGCCGTGAGCAAGTTGAAAAATCCCTTGGGGGGAGACATGTCCCGAAGGGATGCCTTTGGCATTTACTTGATTGGCTTACCGTTGTAAGTGATGGAAGCAATTTTCTTTTCGTTAAGTGCAACGACCTGTTTCGGCAATGGAGAATAAAGAAGGTCTTTGGCGTATTTCTGTCCATCCGTGAAAGCCCATTTTAAAAATTTTACAAGCGCTTCAGCTTTCGTTTTATCTTTTATTTGTTTGGGAACAAGGAACCATGTAAACCCGCAGATGGGGTAGGAATTTTTTCCATCAGCATTGGTAATTGAAACACGCAGATCGGCGGGCATGTGTTTTGCTGCACCTGCCGCCGCGGCAGTAACTGTTTCAAATGTCGGATCAAGAAATACTCCGGCTTTGTTTTGCACGGACGCGTACGGCAGATTATTTTTGACTGCATAAGCAAGCTCAACATAGCCGATGGATCCCTCGGTCTGTTTCACTAAACCTGACACGCCTTCATTTCCTTTCCCACCTAATCCTACAGGCCAGTTCACCGATGTCCCGCGTCCGACTTTTTGTTCCCACTCTGTGCTGACCTTGCTTAAATAATCTGTGAAGATATATGATGTCCCGCTTCCATCGGAGCGATGCACAACAAGAATGCTTGTTGAAGGAAGCGACATGCCGGGATTTGCCGCTTTAATTTTTGCATCATTCCACATGGTAATTTCGCCGAGATAGATGCCGGCAATGACTTCCGGAGTTAAGCGGAGTTTGCCTTTGATTGCGGGTTCATTGTAAGTGATCGCTTCCCCTCCCATAATTGCCGGAAGGTGAAGAATATCTGTTCCCTGTTTTTGCTTCGCTTCACTCAATTGTTCATCAGTCATTGGTCCATCGGTTGCGCCAAAATCAACAGTTCCTTCGGTCACTTGCTTAATTCCAGCACCGCTGCCAATCGATTGATAATTGAACTGTGTCCCGGTTTTCTGATGATAGACATCGAACCACTTTGTTGCGATGACATAGATGAATGTTGAACCGGCGCCGGTCAATTGAAGCTGCGCACTGCTCGTGCTTACCGCTCCAACGAGCAACATTCCAATTACAAGTGCTTTCAAAAAGTTTTTCATTCTGGATCTCCTTTTTTTGGATTTGTGATAAAATTAGAACGAAATATAAAATGTTATTCTTGTCAACACATCGGGGTCGGGGCTTGTGGAAACGCCGGCAGTCGTGTACGATGCATACGACGTGTATTCAACGTTCGGCATAAAGTGAACGTTCTTCTTGATACTCCAGTCGAGTCCGCCAAGAATGAAACTCTGGGTGCTCGTTCCAATTGATGTGTTTTTGTGGTCAGCATCGGGAGTATAATTGTCGTATCGTGCCACGAGGTGCAAGTTGTCCGACAGTGCTGCCCAGCCATTCAAGCTGATTCCGCTCTGTTTAATTGTTGGGGCTCCGGCGGCGGCGTTCTTACCGTTCAGAAAATATTGGACTCCGAGACTCAGAGAAGTGTTTGCATAGTTCACGATCACGTCTGCAGTTCTGTTGAATGAACTTACGGCAACGCCGTTGTACTGCCCGTCAACCAAAACAGTCAATTCTTTCATCGGATTGTATTGCACATAAAGATATGCCGCTTTATACTTGTTGGTCCATACACCGTTGCCGCTGTTGTTTCCAAGTAGCAGTCCGCCCAAAAGCTGATCTGAGAATTTCTGATTGAAGGATACTCCCATATCTCTCGAAGCTGAAATTCCGTGAAGGTCCTGAATTGTTTTCTCCAACGGCCTGTAACCGAATATTCCTTCTGCCATGTTGATGTTCGGTGTTCCCTGCAAACCGATGATCATGTTACCGCCATCGGTGACTTTGTTGATCTGGAACCACGCATCCTTTACCATGGTTGACAATTTTCCGGTGTTGTTTCCTGTGCCGAGGCTTGAAGCGCCAGGGTCGGATTCTAAACGGAACCTTGCCATCACATCTTCCGCAATAGCATAATCGGTAGTAAGATAGATACGTCTGTAGTCGAACGCCTGCATAGTCTTTTGACTTCCAATATGGTTGTTCGCCATGTAGTAATAGTCTCCGAAAAACAAGCCGGAGAATTTCGGCTGCGCCAAAACGCCGCTCCATACAGCGAGTAATGAAACGGTGAGGTAGAAAAAGAATTTCTTCATATATGTCTCCTTGTAAGTTAGTGGATAGATCGTTTTTTTGAAATTCATTTTTTGTGGCACTGCAAAGATAGGGCTCTTACATTACCCACAAATAGCGGAATCATTACGGAATTGTTAAGAAGAGACTTATCGAGAAACACGATGGAGGCTGCCTCAGAGATGGGCTCCATCTTTGACAAAAACAAAAAACCTTCCGGCAAAAGATTCAACCGGAAGGCTTGTCAATTTGTTAGTGAAAAATATTGTCAGTGGAATGAATGTCCGCCGCGAACATGCCCTGCGGTAATACTTTGCACGATACGAAATCGTTTGTCTTTCTGGATTTTCAGGGAGAAATTCTTATCACCCTTCACAATGGTTTTGAAAAGTGCCCGCGTTTGCTTGAGTTGATTTCGGAATTTTGACGTTGTGGACTTCATAGTTTTTTCCTTTCGAAAAAATGTCAGCCTAAGGCTGATGCGCTTTTGGCGCAATTGGTGAAAAACTGTTCGCCTGCCCCAACGGGATTTTCAACTGGATGTAGAAGATGCTGTACAAGTGTACCAACGGATTGTGAATTTGTCAAGTCATTGCCTTCGGCTTCTGAAAAAATAATGAACAGCACACACAGAATTTTTATTAATTTTCTTTTAATTTTCTCATTTTTTCCTTACATTGTGAAAGCGTTTTCATTCAGTTAAGTCGCTTCTGAAACAAGGAAACATTGGCGCAAACATATACTAAGGCGGGCGTTAACATTAAAACCGGCGAGGAAGTTGTCCGCCGGATTAAACACGTTGTGCGCTCTACGTTTTCAAAGAATGTGCTTGCAGATATTGGGGCATTCGGCGCCTTCTATGACGCTGCTTTTCCGTCGATGAAACACCCCGTTCTCGTTTCCAGCGTTGATGGTGTCGGTACAAAGCTGAAGATCGCTTTTGCGATGAAGCGTTATCATACAGTGGGACAGGATTTAGTAAATCATTGTGTGAACGATATTGCTGTGTGCGGCGCGATGCCGCTCTTCTTCATGGATTATTTTGCGACGGGAAAACTTTTACCGTCTGTTGCGACAAAAGTGATAGAAGGATTTGTTGTTGCGTGCAAGCAAAATTCGTGTTCTCTCGTCGGCGGCGAAACCGCCGAAATGCCAGGCTTGTATGCAAAGGGAGAATTTGATCTCGCGGGAACAATTGTCGGAGTTGTTGAGAAGGAGAAAATCGTTGACGGCAGAAAAATTCGCCGTGGCGATGTGTTGATCGGACTTCGTTCAACAGGGTTGCATACGAATGGTTATTCGCTAGCGCGCAAAATTTTGTTGCCGCGTTTTGCATTGAAAAAGAAGACGAAAGAGCTGCGAAGCACCCTGGGCGATTCGCTGCTTGCAATACATCGTTCATATCTTTCACCGATTTCTTTGTTGTTGAAACATTCGCTTGTTTCGGGTATGTCGCACATCACCGGCGGCGGAATTATCGGCAACACGATGAGAATCATTCCCCGGGGATTGCGGATAACGGTTGATTGGACCGCATGGCACCGCCCGGAAATTTTTTCACTGATTCAACACGCAGGCAATGTTCCGGAATCTGATATGCGCCGAACATTTAATCTCGGCGTCGGTTTGATCGTGATTGCTCCCAAGCAAAAAGCGGACGATGCCATTGCTCTTCTTTCCCGCCACGGCGAAAAGCCGGTAATTGTCGGAGAAGTAGTGACGCAATGATACCGCATGAAGATTGTTTTTTTATTTTTTCATTGACAACTATAGTATTAAAAATGGCGCCAACGGCGAAACAGAAACGATATGAAATTGATGGTAGAAAAGATGGCATCTGACTGGCAATCGGCGAAAAATTTAGAACTGCCAAAAGAAGAACTGCGCATCCTTTTACAGGAAGCTCAGGGCTTTTCGAAAAAAATCAGCACGCTTGCTGAAATTTCCCTAAAGATTGACGATACCGTTTCGCGCAAAGAGATTCTTGAAATCCTTCAATCGGAAATCGGAAAGCTCATTGAAGGGGAATTTTGCTCCCTTAATTTGTTGAATGCAAAACGCACGCATTTTGCGGTCAATGCATTGACGCAAATGGGTACTACGTTGAATTTCAACCATCAGGTGTTTAACGCGGATGAGGGAATGGCCGGCTGGACAATTCAAAATCAAACAAGCGTTTTTGTTGATATAGCAACATGCCCTTCATTCAACGAGGTAATTGAAGGCGGTCTCCGCGAAAAAGGAATCAAGTCGCTGCTGCTCACTCCGCTTCGAACAAGCTCGGAAGTGGTCGGAGCGCTCTGCTTCGGCTCAACTCATTCCGATGCGTACCATACGCCGGATAAGTGGATCATCCAACTGATCGGCTTTCACATTGCTTCAGCGCTACGCCGCGTTGCTATGTTTGATAATGCTCAGAAGCGCCTAGCTCAAATCGAGCTTGTCAATACGATCGCCGGCAAGCTGACGTCAACGCTGGATTTGGAACAATTGTTTATTTCCGCCGCCGAGTTGATTCAGAAAAATTTTAATTATTTTGATGTCACAATTTTTTCTGTTGATAGGGAAGCGCAAGAAGTTGTGCTGGTTGCGCATTCCGGAAATTATGTGGATTTTCTTCCGCACGGTTATCGGCAGAAATTAGGAGAAGGTATCGTAGGGTGGGTCGCGCAATACGGAGAAGAGATTACCGCAAACGACGTGTCGGCAAATCCGCGTTATCTTGCAATCGCCTATCATCACACGAATTCTGAACTGGCAATTCCGATTAAAGTTGATAATGAAGTTGTTGGTGTGTTGAATGTGGAAGATTCAAAACTCTACGCGTTCGATGAAACCGATGTGATTGTGCTTGATACGCTGAGCGATCAGTTGGGAACGGCAATTCACAACGCGACACTTTACAATGAATTGAAGGATACGAACAAAAAGCTGCTTGAGCTGGATAAGTTGAAATCAGATTTTGTCGGAATCGTCTCTCATGATTTTCGCACGCCGCTATCCAGTGTTATGCTTGCAGCAAAGTCGCTTCTGAAGAAAGAGCAAATCGCTTCCGACCGTCACTTCCGTGAATATTTAAACATCATAGTTGATCAAGCGGCGAAACTCAGCCAGCTTGCAGAAGATACGCTCACGATCACGAAGGTGGAATCGGGACAGTTGAGCTATTATTTTAAGCTTGTGAACGTCGAGACGCTGGTGAAGGAAGCAATTTCGATGGTGAAGTTTTCCAATAAACATCAATTGAACTACAACATCGAGCTTGACGCTTCGTTCGTGAAGGGCGATCAAAGCAAGCTGCGTCAGGCATTGCAAAATTTGGTTTCCAACGCTGTGAAATATTCTCCAAAAGGCGGGAAAGTGGATATTGCGGTTGTGAATTATTCCGACGAGGAAATTCTTTTCTCCGTGTGCGACGAAGGAATTGGCATTCCCCCGGAACAGCGCGATAAGCTCTTTCAGAAGTTTTCCCGTGTTGATTCAGCAGAAGTAAATAATATCAAAGGTTCAGGTTTGGGATTGTGGATTTGCCGCGAGATCATCAAAGCGCACGGCGGCCGGATTTGGGTGGAAAGTGAATCAGGGCTCGGTTCGAAATTCAAGTTCACACTGAAAAAGGGGAGTTAGGGATGGAAATCAAATGGAAAAATGGAAGAAGGATACCCTGTTCCATTTTTCATTTCTCGGCAACCTACTGACCTCTGTCACTGACATCTGACTGCTGTCATCTGTTTCTCAAACTATCAACCGCACGGTTTACATCCTGCAAAAAGTTTTTCCAGTTTTCCGGATCGGCTGAAATATCCGCCATCGTATTTCTGAATTGTTCCTTTGTTGTATGGTGCTGAAGGAAAAAAGTATCAACCTTCATTTGATAGAGTGAATCCGGAAGATGGCTGCGCATTTTCTCCTTTTCGTGAAGGAGAAGCAGCTCGGCATACGTTGTGACGAATGCTTTTTGTTTTTGCTGCGGAGCGTTTTGCGTGCGGCATCCTGCGGCCAAAAGAAGAAGGCAGAGGGAGCAAAGTAAAGTAACTGTGATTTTTTTTGCCATAGGAAATTTTATCCTTATTATTCTCTGAAATAGAGTAAGAAAGAATCGCACAAAGTGCAAGACTATTGGAATTCAAAGCGGTCTTTTTCTTGATTCTTTTCAGCTTTTTTTCCATATTAAAGCCGAACATGAAACGTCATATCGGCACATCCTGTTATTTGCTTCTGCTATAAAATTTCCTTCCATTGTTATTATGGAATCCACAAAAGATAAGATCCGTTACGGTATCGTCGGATTCGGACTATTTGCAGAACGCGCAATTGCGCCTGCAATCAGTGCATCGCCGAATTCCGAGCTGGTGGCGATTCAAAAGCGCTCGCTTTCTGCGGCGAAAGAGAAGGCGAATGAGTATCATATTCCATTAGCATTCGATTCGGTTGAAAAGCTCGTTGCCCATCGCGATGTTGATGCTGTCTTTATTGTTTCTGCAAATGCCGGACATTGTAATGAAACAGTTGCTGCGGCAAACGCGGGCAAGCACGTGCTTGTCGAAAAACCGATGGCAATGAATGCTGCCGAAGCGAGGCGAATGATTGATGCGTGCCGCGCCGCGAATGTGAAGCTGATGGTTGGGCACATGCTGAGATTTTCGCCGCTGGTGCGGAAGATGAAAAAGATCGTACAATCCGGCATGTTGGGTGACATTATTTTTGCCAATGCGGAATTCATGTACGATGCCCGTATCAGTCCGCGTTCGTGGCTGTTTGATATGAAGCTTGCAGGCGGCGGACCGGTTTTCGATATTGGCGTGCATTGTTTAGATACGCTTCGTTTCGCGCTGCAGGATGAAGTTGAGGTAACGAAAAGCGTTCTTCTGCCGAAGCCGACAGAAACGCATACGGAACATTCGGCAAAACTTGCCTTGCAGTTTTCTCGAGGAACACTCGGCTCAATCTACTGCTCATTCGACGCGCCGTTCCGCCGGACGTTTGTGGAAATTATCGGGACACAAGGGTCGGTTTCGGCGAGCGACTTCACACACAACAACGCCATCGTTCCGTTGACTGTGAATCTCTGTAAAGATGGGAAAAAGGAAAAAACTGAAATTGAAGAAATCGAGATTCCGAATTTGTATGTTGAAGAGGTCACCAATCTTTCTGAAAGTATTTTGAAGAATACCGAACCGGTGGTACCGGGCAGTGTCGGTTTACAAAACCAAATTGTGCTTGATGCAGCGATGAAAATGTAATGGAGCATCGTATTGTGAGAAGGATTTTTCTTTTTGCGGGAATTTTGAGTATGGCTCTTACAACAGCGAAGGCGGGATGGGAATCTATTGGCAGCGTTCAAACGTCGCTTCAATCTGATCAGCAGATCGTCGTTCAATGCAATGGTGTGCAGGTGCAGATCACGCCGCTCGCCGAAAATATCGTGCGTGTTCGTGCATATCGCGGAAACAATGCTCCTTCGATCAATTCATTCGCAGTGATGAAAACGGATTTTTTATTTCCGCACCACAGCTACAGCGATGACGGGAAGACGATTACGATTGCAACAAAAGAATTGACAATCAAGATCAACCGTTCGCCGTGCCGCATTGCATTTTTCACTCCCGACGGAGCAGTGATCAATGAGGATGATTCTTCAAAAGGTATGGCATGGGATGGCGAACAAATTCGCGTTTGGAAAAGAATGCCGGAAGAAGAATTGTATTATGGCTTCGGTGAAAAAACAGGACCGTTACAGCGGCGCGGACTTGCGATGACTGATTGGAACTACGATATTCCGGCGTACACTCCCGCAACAGATCCGATTTATCAGAGCATTCCGTTCTTCATCGGCATGAAGAATGGAAAAGCGTACGGAATTTTTCTCGACAACACATTCCGCACTTCATTTGATATGGGGAAGGAATCGGACAATTATTATTCTTTCGGTGCCGATGGCGGTGTGATAGATTACTATTTCATTTACGGACCCGATCCGAAGCGCGTTATTGAGGGATACACCGATTTGGTCGGAAAGATGAATCTTCCGCCGAAATGGGCGCTCGGCTATCAGCAATCGCGATGGAGCTATTATCCTGAATCGAGAGTGCGCGAGATCGCCGCCGATTTCCGCAAGAAAAAAATTCCGTGCGATGTGATCTATCTCGACATAGATTACATGGACGGCTATCGCTGCTTTACATGGAATAGAAAGAATTTTCCCGATCCCCAAAAAATGATCGGTGATCTTGCTAAAGATGGATTCAAAATTGTGACGATCATTGATCCGGGAATCAAGGAAGACACGAGCTATTGGGTTTATCAACAAGGGATGAAGGGAAAATATTTTGCAACGATGCCGGATGGCACCCCGTTCATTGGCAAAGTGTGGCCCGGTGAATGTGCGTTCCCGGATTTTGCCAACGCACAAGCGCGCGCGTGGTGGGGAACGCTGTATAAAGGATTGGTTGATGATGGCGTGCGCGGTTTCTGGAATGACATGAACGAACCGTCGGTGTTCGACGTGCCATCGAAAACTTTTCCGTTGAATGTTCGCCACAATGTGGACGGACAAATTGAGTCGCATGCAGAAATTCATAATGTGTACGGAATGGAAATGGCGCGCGGCACGTACGACGGATTGCGCAGGCTCCGTCCGAATGAACGCCCATTCGTGCTGACACGTGCAGGCTTTGCAGGAATTCAGCGGTATGCGGCGGCATGGACCGGCGATAATGTCAGCAGCTGGGAACATCTTGCCATGGCAATTCCGATGTGTTTGAATTTCGGATTATCCGGGCAGCCTTTTGTCGGACCTGACATCGGAGGTTTCATCGGAAATCCGAGCGGTGAGTTGTATGCGCGGTGGCTCGAGTACGGCGTGTTTCTCCCGTTCTGCCGCTCGCATTCTGTTACGGGAAGCAAGAACAAAGAACCATGGGCGTACGGCAAAGAATTTGAGAAGATCAATAGAAAATCTATAGAGACTCGCTATCAACTGCTTCCGTTTCTGTATACGGAATTTTACAAATCTTCCGTTTCCGGTTTGCCTGTGATGCGTCCGCTGATGCTGAATTATCCCGGCGATAAAACAACGTACAATATTGACACACAGTTTATGCTCGGAGAAGACCTGCTTGTTTCACCGGTGTTGGAAGCGGGAGCAACAACGCGGCAGATGTATCTTCCGGCTGGCGAGTGGTACGATTTCTGGACGAAAGAAAAAATCAGCGGCGGGAAATGGATCAGCGCGAAAGCACCGATTGATCATGTGCCGGTTTTTGTGAGGGCGGGCGCGGTGATTCCGATGCAGCAAGTAGTTCAATACACCGATGAGGCTCCTGCCGATCCGCTGACGTTTGAGATTTTTCCCTCCACAGAAGCAAAGGGGTTGTGCTACGAAGATGACGGGATCAGTTTCGATTATCAAAAAGGAAGTTTCCGCACCGTTGAAATAAAAGCTGTAGTCAAAGATGATGAAATTGTTGTCGAACGTTCTGTGGCGGAAGGAAGCTATGTTCCGTCAAAACGATTCGTTGTTTTTGCTGTGAACGGTTTAATGAACAAACCGTCTAGCGTCACTTTTGAAGGGAAGAAGATTCCTGAGACAAGTTCGTTATCGAACGCAACGGAAGGATGGAACTTCGATCATACGGCAAATTGTGTCAGCGTGAAGCTTCCGGATTCGGAAAAGGCGATGACGATTACGATTCACAAAAAACGTTGAGCGGGTCTTTCAAGAATTTCGTACATTATAAGGTCAATCACAAAAAAACAGGTTAGATACAGTGCCAGAAAAAAAAATTAGGCGGATAGGAATATTAACCGGAGGCGGAGACTGTCCCGGATTAAATGCAGTGATTCGTGGTATCGCGAAACCGGCCATGACCGATTACGGTGTGACCGTTGTCGGTATTCAAGACGGATTCGAAGGATTTGTTGAAGGAAGGATGCGTGAACTTTCGCGCCAGGATATTTCCGGCATTATCGGACTTGGCGGAACGATTCTCGGCACCTCAAACAAAGGAGATCCGTTTCATTTTCCTTCTGAAGGAAATAATGGAATTGAAATTGTTGACGCTTCATCGAGAACATTGAAGCATTACAAAGGCTGGGGACTCGATTGTCTTATCGCCATTGGCGGAGACGGCACAATGCACATCTCGAAAAAACTTGGAGAGATGGGCATGAATATTATCGGCGTGCCGAAAACAATTGATAATGATCTCGGCGCAACTGATCAGACATTCGGTTTTGATACCGCGTTGAGCATTGCGACCGAAGCGATAGACAGACTGCATACAACCGCATCAGCTCATCATCGTGTGATGGTTATCGAAGTCATGGGACGTTATGCGGGATGGATTGCTCTGCAAGCGGGACTTGCCGGCGGCGCCGACATTATTCTTCTTCCTGAAATTCCATTCAAGTGGGAATCTGTTTTCCAGCGCGTGATTGAACGGAGTACGCGCGGCAATCGTTTCAGCATTGTGTGTGTTGCAGAAGGTGCGAAAGCCTCGCATGAAGAAGTTGTTGTGAAAGAGACGGATATTAAGCGCACAGACCCCATTCGCTTCGGCGGAATCGGAGACCATGTAGCTCATAAAGTGACGGAAGAAACCGGGCTTGAAACGCGCGTGACTGTGCTCGGACATTTGCAGCGCGGCGGAAGTCCGACAGCGTACGATCGTATTCTCGCTACGCGGTACGGTACAAAAGCCGTCGAGCTTGCTCTTGAGTGTAAATTCGGCCACATGGTAAGTTTGCAGGGCTTGACTGTAACAAGCGTGCCGATAGCCGATGCGATTGCGCGCCAGCGTTTGGTTCCGGTAGATGGCGAGGTTGTGCGGGCAGCGCGTGCAGTCGGTACAAGTTTTGGCGACGAGGAAGATTGAAAGTCGTGCTGCGGTGTCATTGATACCTTCAGTGGATGAGTGCTGTGAAGTTTTACATCTTTCGCTACAGAAATTCCCATGACGCAGACAGAACAACATCAGCTGATTCAAGAGCTTAAGGATCTTTCTTACTTGATGAAGGGAAAAGATTTGCATGACTTCGAGATGTTTGCGAAGCGTGACAAAGATGATGAAGACCTCGATGAACTTTCGCGCCGGCATTTAATTTTATTGTTGGAAAAATACAAAGCGTTAAAGCCGAAGCGAAATGTCAAGAATCCATTTGAATAATTGAACAAAGGATTGGTGGATTAGTGGAATAATGGAATTTTTCAATTCACTCTTTCACTCCGGTATTCCAATATTCCATTGAAGAAAATTATGTTTACACGGCAGCTTGGAAAAACAGGATATACAATTTCTGAAATCGGCTTTGGTGCGTGGGGCATCGGCGGAGCAATGTGGCAAGGCTCTGACGACAAAGAAGCACTGATTGCTCTGAACAAAGCCGCAGACCTTGGCGTTAATTTTATTGATACAGCGCTCGCCTACGGAGATGGACACAGTGAACAGTTGGTCGGCAAGGTGCTGCGGTCACGCAGTGAGCGGATATTCGTCGCGACAAAAATTCCGCCAAAGAATCGTCAATGGCCCGCGCGGCAAGGCGTGCCGTTTCATGAAGCGTTCCCCCACGATTATATTATTGAGTGCACAGAAAAAAGCCTGAAGAATCTCAGAGTTGATTGCCTTGATCTCCAGCAGTTTCATGTATGGAGCGACGAATGGGTTGATGCTTCTGAGATTTGGAGCGCGGTGGAGAAATTAAAGAGTGAAGGGAAGGTTGCGCATTTCGGAATCTCTATCAACGATCATCAGCCGGCGTCGGCGTTGAAGGCGGCTAAAACCGGAATGATTGATTCATTTCAGGTTATCTATAATATTTTCGACCAATCGCCGGAAGATGAATTGTTTCCGTATTGCCAGAAGCATAATATCGGCGTTATTGTCCGCGTACCGTTCGATGAAGGCGGATTGACCGGCCGTGTGACGATGGAAACGAAATTTCCGGAAAAAGATTGGCGCAACGATTATTTCCGCGGCGACCGTAAACGAGAAGTCGCAGAGCGCGCTGAGAAATTGAAAACGCTGCTCGGCGCCGAAGCACGAACGTTGCCTGAACTTGCGCTGCGATTCTGCCTTTCGCACCCGGCAGTTTCAACGGTGATTCCCGGTATGCGCACGGCTGCTCACGCTGAAACCAACGCTGCTGTTTCTGATGGGAAAAAATTATCAGTCAAATTTCTCACTGAACTTCACAAACATCGGTGGGTGCGGAATTTTTACGGTGATTGATCGAGCATTTTTTTTCCGCAGGTTGAATGAAGAACGAAAGTTGACGATATTATGATTCCGACGCACATCCAGAAAACATCCGGTTCGGAAATCTCTGTAACATGGAACGACGGGCATGTTGGCAGACATACATTTCGCCGCTTGCGCGAAGCGTGTCCGTGTGCCTCGTGCAAAACAGAACGGGAAGAAATGCAGGGAAAAGTTACATTGCCAATTTTTAAGGCTGGTGAATTTGAAATACGAAGCATATCGCCTATTGGGCAATATGCTATTCAAATTGTGTGGGGAGACGGGCATGGCACAGGTTTGTATACGTATGAGTATCTTCGAAGATCATGCGAGTGTGAACAATGTTCTACACACGTTTCATCGTAAACTTATGCCATGCGCACGAATGTTGAGTCCGGTATTATTGACAGCACCATGCTGCTGTATGCGTACAGCCGCGGTATCTTTCCGATGGCGGAAAGCCGCGAAGGAGAAATTCATTGGTATGAGCCCGAAAGGCGTGCAGTTTTTCCGTTGGATGTGCTGAAATTTTCGCGCAGTCTGCGGCGCACGCTGAGGGAAAATACTTTTGACGTCCGTTTCGATACAGCTTTTGAAAGAGTGATTCGTTCGTGCGCAGAGAGAGAAGAGACATGGATATCCGAAACGATTGTCCGGAGTTATATAAAATTGTTTGAACTGGGATTTGCACATTCGGTTGAATCGTGGTATGAAGAAAATCTCGCAGGAGGATTGTACGGCGTAGTGCTTGGCGGTGCATTTTTCGGCGAATCAATGTTCAGCAAAAGAACTGATGCATCAAAAGTTGCGCTAGCGGTTTTGATGCAGCGATTAAGAGAACAAAATTTCAGCTTGCTCGATGCTCAGTACATGACGCCGCATTTGCAGAGCTTAGGCGCAATAGAAATTTCAAGAGAAGAATATTTGAAACACTTGTCATCCGCATTGAAATCCAAATGCACATTTACAGTCCATAAAAGAGGAGAACAATGAATTCTTCAGTAAAAGTAATTACGGAAACACAATTTCCTGCACTGAAACTTCTCAAGCGGGGAAAGGTTCGCGACATTTACGATCTTGGCGAACATCTGCTTATCGTTGCGACTGACCGCCTTTCGGCGTTCGACGTGATAATGCCGCAAGGAATTCCTTATAAAGGAAAAGTGCTCACCCAAATTTCTAATTTCTGGTTTGAGCAAACAAAAGACGTCATTGTCAATCACATCGTCGCCACCGACGTCAAAGATTTTCCAAAAACGTGCGCACCCTATGCCGAAGATTTACGCGGGAGAAGCATGATGGTAAAGAAAACTGCACCGCTCGGTGTTGAGTGCATTGTGCGCGGATATCTTTCCGGTTCCGGCTGGGCGGAATATCAGAAAAGCCAAACGGTATGTAAAATTCCGCTGCCGGCAGGACTTGTAGAAAGTTCACGTTTACCAAAGCCGATTTTTACGCCGTCAACCAAAGCGGAATTGGGCACGCATGATGAAAATATTTCCTTTGAAGAAATGATCAAAATAGAGGGCGAAGAGATCAGTAAGAAGGTAAGAGACGTTTCGATTGAGATTTTTTCCCGCGCATCCAGAATTGCAGAAGCAAAAGGCATTATTATTGCTGACACAAAAATGGAATTCGGCAGATATGACGGCAAGTTGATGCTGATTGATGAACTGTTAACGCCCGACTCTTCTCGTTTCTGGCCTGCAAGCAAATATGTTCCCGGCAAATCTCAGGAAAGTTTCGATAAGCAGTTTGTTCGTGATTATCTCACGTCAATCAAATTTAACAAACAACCGCCGGGCCCGACAATGCCGGAAGAAGTTATTCATAAAACATCAGAATTGTATCGCGAAGCGCTTCGACGATTAACAGGGAAAGAAGTAGAGTGAGAGTAATGGGAAGAAAGATTTCGCCCATCCTTTTTTTGTTGACAATTTTCGCTGCGGTTTCATTCGCTCAGTCATCGCAATTACCGACCGATACCATTGCAATAGTCGGAACAGACGTCATTAACGCCAGCGATTACCTCGAACGCTTTGAGCTTATGCCGTGGCCGATGAAGGACAACAAGTCCCGCATTGAATATACGAAGCAGGAGTTTTTGTATTCCATGATCGCCGAAAAGTTGTTGGCGTTTGAGGCGACAAATTTGGGAATTGATCAGGACTCTGCTTCGCAAGTCTGGCGGCATTCTCTTGAAAAAATGTTTTCGCGCGATGAGTTGTTCAAGCGGGAGGTCATACCTCAGATTAAAGTGACCAATGCTGAAATTCAAGACGGTCTGAAAAAATACGCCTATCAATTGCACGTTGCTATTCTCGAAGTTCGTTCTCAGGAGAAAGGCGATCAGCTTTATAAAAAAGTTATGCGTGCTGCACACAGAGACAGTGTGCTCTCGGTTTTCAAAGATTCACTCTACACAGCGCTTGATACAGCAACGGTAAACTTTGGCGGTGACGATATTCCGTTTGAAAATGCTGCCTATGCTGTCGGTAAATTGAAACTTTCGCACCCGTTTGAGGATGCGAATTACGGCTGGGTTGTGCTTTATGTGGTGGACAAGGAGACGAATCCCAAATACGCCGAAGAATCGCTACCCGACCAAATTGCCTCCGTGCAAAAAATTATTCGTGGGAGGCAAGAAGATGAAATTGCGCAGCGCGTGTTCTTTTCAATCCTCGGGAAACAGCGGGCGGAGGCAAATCCGAAATTATTTCTCCTTCTTGCTGACAGTGTGTATGCAATTTTACATGAAGATTCTACGGGACATCAAGTAAAAGATTATTACATGCTCAGTCCACGTGATATGGAACGGCTTGCAGCAGATTTTCATGACCGGTTGGATGAGGCATTCATTACGGCGAAGAACGGAAACATGACGTTTGGAGATATTATCGAGGGGCTGAAGTATAATGAGGTCATTTTTCCATCCTTGCGCCGAAACATCGTTGAGGTAATTCTTAACAACAACATCAAAACTGTTGTGCAGAATGAATTGCTCGTTCGCGAAGCATTCCGGAAAAATATTCAATATTCGCCTCAAGTGCGCCACGATGTCGGCGTTTGGTATGACAACCACCGGGCGTACGATTTGCTGCGTCGTGTCGCGGACTCCGTGCAAGTTTCTGATAAAGAATTGATGCAGTACTATAAAGATAATGCGCGGCTGTACGGCGGAACTGTTGAAGTGAACATCCGCGAAATACTTGTTGACAGTGTAAAGCTGGCGCAGAAAATTCACCAGCGTCTTCTCAGCGGTGAAGATATGGCTTTGCTCGCACGGAAATATTCGAAGCGGAGAGAGTGGGCAGAAAACGGCGGCGAGTCAGGATGGTTTTCTTCAAAAGCACACGGCGATCTTGGATTTTATGCTGCTGAAGCAGATTCCGGGCAATTGATTGGTCCTCTGCGAATCAAAGAAGGGCTGACAATTTTCAAAGTGCTCGGCAAGAAAACACTTATTGATACAACCGGTGCTGTGTTTGAAAAATACAAAAGTGCGATAGAAAAAAAACTTTCAGAAGAGAAAAAACAAGAAGCAATTAATCATTATGTCGCAGGACTGGCAAGAAAATATGGTGTTACCATTGACCAGCAAGCGCTGCGCAATTTGCATACAACGACGACACAAATGTTTACCTGGCGATATTTGGGATTCGGCGGTCGCATTGTGGCAGTTCCCGGCGTTGTTTTTGACAGCGGGTGGGCACAGGAATATCTTCGGTCAATTCCGCTTAATCAATAATGTGAGTGAAACAATATTCCTTACGCATTGGTTATAGTGAAAACGATGTATGTCTGAGAGTTCTTTTGGCAATGAATAAACTACGAAGTACTGAGAGGATTGGTTGAACAGAGAATGAAATTATTGACTGTAGAAAATGTTGTAGATGCGCTGCGTGTTGTGCACGATCCTGATCTTCATAAAGATATTGTAGCGTTGAATTTTGTTAAGAACGTTGTCATTGAAGGGAAGAATGTCAGCTTTACAATTGAACTGACGACACCGGCGTGCCCGGTTCGCGACCAGTTGAAAGCGGAATCGGAGAGCGCAATCCGCCAAACGATTGCCGGTGTCGGAACAGTTTCCATTGCAATGACTTCGAATGTTTCGTCAAGACAGGTTTCGCAGCCGGCGCAATTATTGAAAGGTGTGAAAAATACGATTGCTGTTGCAAGCGGAAAGGGAGGAGTCGGCAAATCAACGGTTGCTGTTAATCTCGCAATTGCTTTGGTGAAAGAAGGCGCATCGGTTGGTTTGATTGATTGTGACGTGTACGGTCCCAGCATTCCGATAATGTTCAACATCAACGAGCGCCCTAAGCTGCACGATCAAAAATTGCAACCGTTGGAAAAATACGGTGTGAAAGTCATGTCGATAGGTTTTCTAGTTGACCCGATGCAGGCGGTGATTTGGCGCGGACCGATGGCAAGCGGCGCGGTGCGGCAATTCATGTCAGATGTTGAATGGGGCGATCTTGATTATCTTGTCTTCGATCTTCCGCCGGGCACAGGCGATATTCAGCTTACGTTAGTGCAGCAAATCCCTCTTACCGGGGCGGTGATTGTGACAACGCCGCAGGAAATTTCTCTCGCCGATGCACGGAAAGGTTTGGTGATGTTTAATAAGGTCAATGTTCCGATTCTCGGCATTATTGAAAACATGAGCTATTTTATTTGCTCGCACTGCGGACAGCGTGAGAATATTTTTGACGCCGGCGGCGGTCGCAAAGCGGCGAAAGAGTTGAATGTTCCGTTCCTCGGCGAAATTCCTCTTGATACAAATATTCGGGTCGGCGGTGATGTTGGCAGGCCGCTGGTGGAATCTGACCCGAAAAGTCCGCAATCGAAAATTATCACGGAGATTGCACGAAGTCTTGCCGCACAGATCAGTATCAGAAATCTTTCTTCTTCCGGGCAGCCAATAGAAATCATGATGGGAAATTCTTCGTCAAATTAAAACCCCTTTGGACTGAAATTTCATAATGGAAAACCAGGGAGCTGAAGCAGAACAATTGAAAGAGCGCATCGTTCAATCGTTGGAAAAAATTCGGCACTATCTTCAGATTGACGGCGGCGATGTTGAACTGGTCGCCGTGCTGCCTGATGGAATTGTGAAGGTGAGACTCATTGGCGCATGCAAAGATTGTCCGATGTCTATCATGACATTGCGCGCCGGCATTGAGCGTGCGTTGATGCGTGAAATCAATCAGGTAAAAAGGGTGGAAGCGGTGATGGGGTAAGTTCAGTGCTTCAATTTAACGTCGAACAATTTTTTTTCTTTAATCTGAACAATTCTTCCCTCTGCTTTGCGGACTAAATCATAATTGTGCGTCGCCATCAATACTGCCGTGCCGCGCGCATTAATATCCTTTAAAATTTTTAAGATTTCCAGCGACGAAGCGGGATCAAGATTTCCTGTTGGTTCGTCGGCAAGAAGAAGGAAAGGCTCGTTCACCAGCGCGCGGGCGATTGCGACGCGCTGGGCTTCTCCACCCGATAGCTGATTCGGCATGCTGTTTCGCTTATGGCTTAATCCGACGTTTGCAAGAACGTTCAAAACTTTTTTCTTAATGTCGCTACGTCGTGCGTGGGTGACATGGAGGGCAAAAGCAACATTGTCGTACACCGAGCGGTCGTCAAGCAATTTGAAATCCTGAAAAATAATTCCGAGTTTCCTTCGCAGAAGAGGAATTTGTTTGCGCTTGATCGAAGATGAAACGAAGTTGCCGACCGTTACGATTCCAGTCTTCGGAAAAATGTCCATATAGAGCAAACGCAAGAGTGTGCTTTTCCCGCTTCCTGTCGTTCCAACTAATGAAACGAATTCGCCTGCTTTGATGTCAAGTGAAATGTGGTCCAGCACAACGGTGCTGCTGAACGACATTGTTGCGTTCAGCACTTTCACCATAGAAGTTGTGGCAGCACTCATGAATGCTTCAGGATTTTTTTTGTCGGGTGGCGACGATGCTTTGGGCAAGGTCAATAGCGGCAATCATGCTTCCGGGTTTGGCGATACCTTTTCCCGCAATATCATAAGCGGTGCCGTGGTCCGGCGACGTGCGAATGATTTTCATCCCGGCGGAGTAGTTGACTCCGTCATGGAAGCCAAGCACTTTCAAAGGAATTAATCCTTGATCATGGTACATGGCAAGGATCGCATCGTAGGAATTCGGTTTCAATGTGGCGAAGAAACCGTCTGCGGCAAAAGGACCGCTGGCTTTAATTCCTTTCTCGTGCGCTTTTTCAATTGCAGGCTTTATAATTTCTTTTTCCTCTGAACCGATGGCGCCATTTTCACCAGCGTGAGGATTAAGCCCCAGCACTGCAATGTTCGGCGCGGGGATTCCGAAATCATTTTTAAGGGATGAGTCAATCGTTTCCAATTTTTCAACCACACGTTCGATAAAAATATTTTCAACAACCCGGCGAATCGGTACATGAATCGTGACAAGACCGACGCGCAGCGTTTTTGCGACAAGAATCATTGTCACGCGTTCAGACCGGCTGAGCATTGCAAGCATTTCGGTTTGTCCCGGAAAATTGTATCCCGCAAAGTGGAGAGCTTCTTTCGATGTCGGTCCCGTTACCATTGCCTCAAGCTGCTTTTGCAGGCAGAATTGAACTGCGCGCTCGAGCGCAATACCTGCGCATACCCCGGCGTCGGGCGCAGATTTGCCGAGTTGCACATTTTTTTCTGATCCGTTATAGACATTAATAACGGGGATTTCGGACTGAGCTACTTTGTCGGATGGCGCGTTGACAACTTTGAGCGCAAGTTTCGTTTTCAGCTTTTTATTATAAAAATTAAAAATCTCTGCTGAACCGATGAGCACAGGAGAAATAGATTTTCGAACTGCGGGAGAAATAAGGCTTTTCAGTATGATTTCTGGGCCAATGCCATTAAAATCTCCGATGGTAATACCGATAAGTGGTTTCATTTTTGCTCAGCGAGTACAAGTTTATAATTCCCCTGTCTGCTTGGGTCTTCAAAATAAAATTTTTTCTTCAGCGATGCATATGTCCAGACTTCCTTAGGAACGCTATTTGGCTGCAGCAGCCGTTCGATATTTGACGGAGCGCCGTTAAGGATGTACACCTTTCCTCTGTCGGTCAGCGCACCGTTTTCTTCTTTCAAAGTTCTGAAGGCTGTCTCAGTATAATCAACGCGGCGGAAATATTCTGCCATCATTTCATTGTACGCCGTTGCAGGCGTCGGGTCGCGCTGTTTCCAAAAGTCCTCAAACTCTTCGATGCGCGTTGTTCGACTGCCGCTTTGGAGGCGGTCGTATTCACTATCGGTCGTGATGTATTGCATTGCTTTCACGGCAAAATCGAGGTTTGTCAGCGACATGGGCATGTCCAGCCACCGCACCGTGAACGGTCGCCGTATCGTCGCCGTATCATTTCCGGCAAAATGGATTTTCAGGATATAATGTCCTTGCGGCAATTGTTCTGTGTGAAGAATGCCGTACGTCCAGATGCTGCCGCGATGCGGAATGAAACGGTACGAAACTGTTTGGAAGCTGTCGCTTTCAAGTGAAACACCGAGTTGAGAGAAGAGCGTGGCGCTGAGTATGGTGTCGCTTTGCGCTGGCGATTGTTCTTTTTCTCTCTTTTCTTCTCTCATTGCGCCATCAAACTGTTTGTGCGGATTTTCGTCGTTCCCTATCCGGTTGATTTCATAATGAATCGCTTCGGCAGAATCTTGTGGAGCAATGCTGAGGAGAACACCGGTGTTCTTTCCCAAATATGTGCCGCTGCCAAGATTTAGCAGCGAGAATGTTGATTTCGAAGAAGGCTGCGATATTGGAGTGACAAAAATTGCCGACGATTTTGCAATGCTTTTTTCATTGAACGAAGGAACGATGAGAATTTGATGATCATCGCGGAACTGTCGTTCGGACTGTTTATCATCAACATGGTAAATAAGCTTATATTTTCCCGGAGCGAGTGAAAGTGTCGTGCCGGCTTGATAGTAATTGCTTTTCAGCAAGGAAGAATTGCTTGTTTCAGATTGGAGTTGAATCGTTTTGATGTCGCGCGTTACAGGCGTTTCGTTGGAGTCAAGCACTTCAACGCCTAGTTCTCCGTTCGCATTGAATTGATTCGACGGTGAACCGAAAGAATGCGTAAAGACAAAAAAATCGTAGCGCACACGAAATAAAATGTCAACCCGCGCTGCGGCCGAATCGCCAGCCATCAGATCTGATTCGAAGCTCACAAGGTTTTCCATGCCTCGTTCTGCCATTTGCTGGCGTTCCTGCGCGCTGAGCGTAGCAGCAGCGAGCAACAACCAGCCCATGAATAAGGATAAAGTAATTTTATGTGTATTTAATGTCATGAAGGAAAGCCCCATCCTGTTTTCCAATAATTTTTTGTGGATTGAGAATATTGTCGGGATCGAAGCAAGTTTTAATTTCTTCGAAGAGTCCATACATTTCATCGCCGAACGTCCGCTTCAGAAACGGTGTACGCACAAAACCGTCGCCGTGTTCGCCGGTGAGTGAACCATCAAGTTGTGAAATGAGGCCAAATACTTCACGCGTTGCCGCTTCCAGTTTTGTCCGGCCTTCGTTTGTTCCAATTTCGACGAACATGGAACAGTGAATGTTCCCCGAACCGGCATGTCCGTAGAGTGTGAAAGGGATGCCATGCGCATCAAGAATTCGTTTCAAGCCTTTCATATACGCCGGTAAATTTTGAACGGGCACTATGCCGTCTTCAATTGTCGAAATTTTGCGTAATGCAGACAAACGCATATTTAGTTCTGTCGATACTTCTTCCCGAAGTCTCCACGCTTCTTTCCGGTCATAATCCGTCTCCAATAAAATCCAGCGTGAGAGCAAACCGTGTTTTTGCAAAACGGCGTGCAGCGCCTCTGCTGAAAATGCCAGTTGCTCTTTCGATTCGCCTTCGAATTCGATCAACAGCATTGTTTGAAAACTGCCTGCAATGAAACGGTCTATTGTTTCACTCATCCCTTTGCCGACATCGGTGTAGGATTTGTCGAGCAATTCAATTGCAGCCGGGGAAAATTCAAGTGCGATTTGTGTGGCTTCTGCAGTCGCTTCGTATGTCGGGAAGTACGCAACGGCAGTTACGTGTGTTGCCGGAATCGGATGAAGCCGAAGTTCTGCTTCCGTTACGACGGCGAGTGTTCCTTCTGAGCCGCACAGTAAACGCACCGCGTCTAAATTCCCATTGCTGAGCGCTTCGTACACGTTGTAACCGCTTGAAGTTTTGGTTACGCGCGGCTTTTTCCGTTCGATGAGAGCTTGATGAGATTGAAGAATATTTTTCGCGGTGGAGAAAGTTTCCGCTCCCTCTTTTGTGAGAATGTTGGATGACTCCCGCCGAAACACTTCGGCTGCATCTCCGTTAGAAAGAACGAGTGAAAGCTTTGTAATCTGATCTTTTGTAGCACCGAAATGTAAACCATGCGCGCCTGCTGCGTTGGTAGCAATGTTTCCGCCTATGGTACAGAGTTTTGCGCTTTGCGGATCAATAGGATAATATTTTCCCAGCGGTTGTAGCAGCACATTAATGTCGCTGAGAATACAGCCTGCTTGCACCGTCGTGCTGTTTGTTTCATCAGAAATACTCACAACGTGATTCATATACTTTGTGAAATCGAGAACGATGCCAAATCCGATGGACTGGCCCGCTAAACCGGTCCCGCCCCCGCGCGGAATGACTGCGATCCGGTTTTCACGACAAAAACGAACGACGTTCTGGACATCTTCCGTATCTTTTGGAGCAATAACACCAACCGGCATGATTTTGTACATGCACGTGGCAGTACTGTATGTTTCCCGCGTTGCTTCATCAAACCAGGCATCGCCTTTGACGAGGCTCTGCAGTTCGTTTTCTATCGAAACAAATCTTGAAATCATTCTGATAATTTTATTTTTCTCTTTGAAAGATATAAATATAGCGCTGGAAACGCAAGGAAAGCAGGCTTCCCTAAAAGCTGTGGTCACAGCCGGGTTCCGCCGGACTTCTGCTGCATTTTTTTTTGTTACATTGCAAGAAGCGATACTTGAATCACTTCGTCATTGCGGGAACGAATGCCGGATACCGTTTCATCGGAAGGTTTTGCATCCAAACGCAACGTGCAGCAGGCGGTTTGTTCGCCATCGAAAATTACATTTTCAACTTCCTGCACATTGATATGTGACCGCTTTAAATCTTCCAGCACACTTGCCAGAACGCCGGGCTTGTCAAAGTGGCGCACAACGAGCTGCCATTTCGCTGCCGTTTTTTTCGCCCGATTCACCCAATGTCTCACTGTTCCTTGACGGAGAAATTCATCAATGATTGCAACAACTTCTGCAGCAACCGCATTCTGTGCCTGATTTGTTGAAGCTCCGATATGATGTGTGCCGTACACGTTTGGAAGAGAAGCAAGTTTACTGTTAAACGGTCCGCTTTTTTCTTCCGGTTCGTGCAAAAATACGTCAGTGCCGACGCGGATTTGTCCGGCAGAAACCGCATCACATAACGCTGCTTCGTCGGCAATTTCCGGACGGGACGTGTTGAGAAAAATTGTTCCCGGCTTCATTGAACGGATGACGTCGCGGTTGATGAGGTTGCGTGTTTCCGGTTTGAGTGCGAGATGCACGGAAATAATATCGCAGCGCGGAACAAGCGCCTCTACAGATGGCGCGTATTCAATTTCAAGATCACGCGCTTTCTCCGGCGTCAGTGAGCGCGACCATGCAACAATGTTCAGTCCGAATGCTCGTGCGCGAGTAATCACTTCTTTGCCAATTTGGCCGACGCCAATAATTCCTATCGTTTTACCGAACAGCCCATCTGCTTTCGAGTACTCCGCCTTGTTCCATTTTCCCGAGTGAAGGTCAACGACGTTTTCGACGATCCGACGGTCGAGTGAACAAAGGAGCGCCATTGTCAGTTCGGCAACCGCGATGGAATTTTTTCCCGGACAGTTTGCAACATAAATCCCGCGTGCATTAGCGGCTTTGATGTCAATATTGTTGACGCCTGCACCGGCACGGATAATAAGGCTAAGATTGTTTGCCGCTTCAATACAATCGTGATGTACTTCTGTCGAACGAACGACAAGAACTGACGCATCGTTGATGTTTCCTGTCAGTTCTTCGGATTTGAGTTTTGGTTTATAGGCGACTTCAACGCCGCGGTTGATAATATCACTAATGTATTGTTGTGGAAAAGAATCTGCGATGAGAGTTTTCATGGATAGTCTCCTTGATTTGTACACTGCAAAAGTAGTGAGGAATCTTTTGAGAATCAACAGTAAAGAAAAGAGTTCCGCCTGTTAGAATTCAATTGTTCTACCGATCTCTGCGGCGTGGACTTTTGTCCCGGGGAAATTTTTGAGAATGGAATGACCCATCCAGTCAATCGCTTCCGGATCACCGTGAACGAGAATGACACGGTTCGGCGTTGTGCGCCGGACAATTTCCATCAATCCATCGCGCATGCTATGAGCGGTGAAATGAAAACGCTCAATGGAACACCGAACTTCCTGCGGCTCCGAAAAATCTGTCAGGCGAATTTCCTCTCCCTGCTGTGCCGTTGCGATGCGGTGTCCCGGTGTGCTGGGGTCCATATATCCGACAGTAAATATGGCGCTCTGCTTTTGTGCGAGCCAGCGCTGAGCAAGCCTGAACGACATCGTTCCTTCTATCATCATACCGCTCGTTGCAAGAATGATTGACGGGCGCCGAAAAAGCTCCTGCAAGTTTTCAATTTCAAAAAAGTCGCTTTGTTCCACATTTGCAAATTCAAATTCTTTATTCATGCGGCGCACAACGTAACGGTTTCGATCATAGACCGTGCAGATTTTCCGGGCGATGCCTCCGGTGTAAATATCCGTTTTCGCCAGAACACCTTTTTCCATCAGTTCCCAAATTGTGGCGAGCATCTCCTGCATTTTTCCAAGGGCAAAGACCGGAATTAAAATGGAGCCGCCTTGTTCAATGATTTCGTTGGAGCGTTGAGCAAATCGCTGTGCTTCACGTTCCCATTCAGGAAATGTGGAAGGCTCTGCGGCGCCTTGTGTGCATTCGAGCAGCACGGTGTCAATATGCCGTTGTGGAATCCGTGCGGCGCACGTTACACTTTGGTTTCTCATTTTGACATCGCCGGTATAAAACAAGGTACGTTCATGATGCTCAAGGAGAATTCCGGCAGAGCCGAGAACATGGCCCGCATCCCAGAATGAAACGTTCACATCTGCGTTGTTCCTGTTTTCATATCCGCTGACAATAAATTGTTCTTCATAAGAACGGTATTCAATGCTTTGAATCAGCAAATCAATTTCATCGTGGGTGTATGGTTTCAACGGGTCATCTTCTTTCAACTCGTCCTGCAAAATCGAGACAGAATTATGCAATGTGAGTTCGGCGATCGCTCGGGTTTGCGGTGTAGTGACGACCCGCAGATAAGGAAAGCGCTGGATTAAATAGGGAAGAGAGCCAATGTGATCTTCATGCGCATGTGAAATTAAGACGGCATCGAGAGGAAGGTCTTTCATCAAGCCGAAATTCGGCAGAGACTCAATGCCTTTTTTCCGCGGATGCATACCGGCGTCAAGGATAATTCCCGTGCCATGGAAATCAATATGAAAGCATGAGGCGCCAATTTCGCCTGCACCGCCGACCGGAAGAATTCGAATCATAGAACTATCGTGAAATGAACGGTCATAAGACAGGGTTACCGATGAACGTTTTTCAGGAATTCGACGAGCAGCCGCACGCCGACTCCGGAACCTCCCCGCGGCGTATAATCGAGCGCTTCTTCAAGAATTGCTGTTCCGGCAATATCGAGATGAATCCATTTGTAATCGCCGATAAATTTTTTCAGGAACCATCCGGCAGTGATTGCGCCTCCCCAACGGCCGCCGACATTTTTAACATCCGCGACATCGCTTTTGATTTGTTTTTCGTACTCGTCAAAAAGCGGAAGCTGCCACACGCGTTCGTATGTTTTTTCCCCGGCAGTCTTCAGGTCGTCCATCGCAGTCTGATCATTTCCCATCATGCCGCTTGCAAGATGTCCAAGTGCAACGACGCACGCGCCGGTCAGTGTGGCAAGGTCAATAACGAGTTCCGGTTTGTATTGTGATGCATAGCCGAGCGCGTCGGCGAGAATCAATCTTCCTTCGGCATCGGTGTTGTCAACTTCAGAAGTCATGCCGTTATAATGACGAAGAATATCGCCGGGTTTAACTGCACTGCCGCTCGGCATATTTTCAACAGCTGGAATCAATCCGACGACGTGAACAGGGATTTTTAATTGTGCAATTGCTTCGAACGTGCCGATGACCGCCGCGGCACCGCTCATATCCATTTTCATTTCTGCCATGCTTGCGGCGGGCTTAATTGAAATTCCGCCTGTGTCGAACGTTACCCCTTTGCCGACAAGAACAATGGTGCCGTGTTTTTTTGCCTTCACATTGTACTCAAGAATAATGAATCGCGGCGGATTCTCGCTTCCTTTGCTGACGCCGATAACGCCTCCCATTTTCAGGCTTTCAATCTTGCGCTTATCGAATATCGTGACACCGAACCCGTATTTTTTTCCTGATTGTAAGGCGTGGCCGGCAAGTGTTTCAGGATAAATTTCATTTGACGGCGCGTTTTCCAGATCGCGCGCATGATACACAGCTTCACACAACACGATACCGTTTTGCGCACCGATGTGAATTTCTTTTTCGAGCCGGGTGTTTGGAGCAACTATTTCAATACTGCGTAATTTCTTCTTTTCATTGTTCGGTTTCTGATATTTATCGAATTTGTAGAGCGAAAGAATTGCTCCCTCCACAATCGCTTGTGAAATTTCTGCAGCGGCCAGAGTTTCACCTGCCACCGGTTCGGGGAACAAAATGGCAAGTGAAACCGCCTTGAGGGACGATGCTTTTTTTGCCGCTGCCGCCGCTGCTCTTCGGAATTTTTCTAATGTCAGTTTCTTTGATTCGCCAATGCCGATGAGCAAAAGGCGCGGCGAGTTAACCAAGGATTCCGTGTAGAGCGTAATGGATTCATTTTCTTTTCCAGTGAATTCATTAAGCTGGATTGCGGTCTCAATTTTTTTACGAAGCGCGGAAGGAATATTTTCCATCAGCTTTTTGTGCTCTGTTTTTCCTGCCGCCTGCAGCGCCATGTTCCATTCAGAAAAGAAGACAGCGACAGCGTCACGCTGTGGAGTGCTTATCGTTCCGTGTATTGTTGTGACTTTGATATCCATGATGTTCTCCGGGGGGAAATATTCTGACAAAAAGCTAATGGTCAGCCTGCGCGTACACCGTTGCACGTTCCACAACCTGCTGAACAAACTCGTTCAAGCCTATTGCATGTTTACGCGCTCCGGCTGCATTTTTATGGCCGTTGCCTCCGAATTCCTTTGCCAATTCGTTTGCTGCGATGTTTCCTTTAGAACGAAAACTCACCTTAACACCGTCTTCCAATTCTACAAACAATAATCCGATAACAACGCCGCCGATGCTCATAGTTTGATTGATCATGTTGTCCGTGTCGGCTTCCACAGTTGCAGTTTCTGTAAATGCAGAGCGGGGGAGAACCATGTAGGCGATTTTTCCGTCGGCAGCAGTTTTGAGCGACTCCAATGCCTTGCCCAATAATTTTAACTTGTTGATACTTCCTTCTTCAAATACTTTTTGATACAGCGCCGAAGGATCAACGCCGCGCGTGAGCAGTTCTGCAATAATGCCGTGTGTTTCAACATCGGTTTTTGGAAAACGGAACGAGCCGGTGTCCGTCATGATTGCGACATACAATGCGTCGGCAATTTGCCGGGTGATGGCATGAAGGTCAAGATAGGAAAGAATGCGGTAAACGATTTCGCCGGTTGCAGGCGACGATTCATCGATAAGATAAAGATCGGCAAATTCTGCCTGATCGAGATGGTGGTCAATGCAAATTTTGTATGCTTTGCTTTGCAGGACAAAATCTTTCATCGCCGTGAAACGCAGCGGTGAATTTGTATCAGCCACGATGATGACATCGGCTTTGGTGATTACGTTTGCGTGGTGTTCGCGGGAAAAATGTTCAATGGGATAAATGGAGTTGAGAAAGAGGTAATTTGCCGGCGTCTCGCTTTGATTGATGATGATTATTTCTTTGCCCATGCTGCGCAGAAATGCGGCGAGTGCAACTTCGCTTCCAAGGCCGTCTCCGTCCGGATTGACGTGCGTTGTGATGACGAATGAATGTTTCTGTTCGAAAATGCGTTTACACGCGTCAAGCCCGCCAGGCAACGGCGGGGTCATAAAAAGTTTTGTCATGGCTTAGCCCCAAAGGGGTTTTCAACAAATAAAAAAGGTGCGGCATCAATATACGAAATTCTTTGATGCCGCACCTAACAGCTGGGAAATGATGTCGGAGTATTGGATTATTGGAATGTTGATTACAGCGGTCTCCAATTATCCATTCATCCATCAATCCATTTGTCTACTTTACTGTATCGTCCAGGTTTCTCCGGAGTTCAATAATTTTTCCAGCGTTCCTTTTCCGCGCTTTTGAATTGCGGTCTCGATTTGCTGCGACATCATCTCGTCATACGTCGGGCGCTCGATGCTCTGGAAAATTCCGACCGGACGCGGAAGTTTCTCCTGATACGTCATGTTGGCAAGAATGAATGCCAGTGTCGAATCTTTTTCGTTATGTACGATCAGATCGTTGACTGAATGCTTTCCGTCTTTCAAAGAAACAACCGTCGGAGTGAATCCGTCGAGATGAATTCCTTTGTCTTTTTCTTTTCCAAAGATGAGGGGCTTACCATGTTCAAGGTACAGCACGTTCTCATCGCGTGTTTCTTTTTCAGTGAGCGTAAAGAAAGCGCCGTCGTTGAACACATTACAGTTCTGATACATTTCCACAAACGACGTTCCTTTATGTTCCGCCGCACGTTTTAACACCGCTTGCATGTGTTTCGGGTCTCTGTCCATTGACCGCGCAACAAATGTGCAGCTTGAGCCGAGCGCCAATGCCGCGGGGTTGAACGGATAATCAATCGAGCCGAGCGGAGTTGACTTCGTTACTTTGCCTTTTTCCGACGTCGGTGAATACTGTCCCTTCGTCAATCCGTAAATTTGATTATTGAAGAGTATCACGTTCACGTCAACGTTGCGGCGCATCAGATGAATCATGTGATTGCCGCCGATGCTCAATCCGTCGCCGTCGCCCGTTACGACCCAGATAGAAAGATCGGGACGCGCCATTTTTAATCCTGAAGCAATTGCAGTTGCGCGGCCGTGAATGCTGTGAAAGCCGTACGTTTCCATGTAATACGGAAAGCGGCTTGAACAGCCGATACCCGAAATGAAGACCATCCGCTCGCGCGGAATATTCAAGTCGGGAAGAATGCGCTGCGTTTGTGCGAGAATGGAATAATCGCCGCAGCCCGGACACCAGCGAACATCCTGATCAGATTGAAAATCTTTTGCGGTGACTTTCGCTGCACCAACGGAGTTTCCAACCGATGTTGCTTTTACGTTTGAAAGAACTTCTTCTACAAGAACACTCATACCTTATTTACCTCCTAAAATTTCGTCAATTTTCTTTTCGATCTCGGATGATTTGAACGGCAAGCCCTGAATTTTATTCAACCCGACTGCCGGCACAAGATATTTCGCCCGCAGAATTTTTATGAGCTGCCCCATATTGATTTCTGCGACCAGCACGTTCTTAAAATTATATAGAATCTCGCCGATGTTTTTTTGCAGCGGATTCAGATAATGAAGATGAAGATGCGAGACCGATTTTCCTTCTGCGCGTTTTTGTTCAACTGCCGTGCGGATAGCGCCGTACGTTCCGCCCCACCCGACAACGAGCAAGTCGCCTTTTTCATCTCCTTCAACTTTTGCCAAAGGAATATCGTTGGCGATGCGTTCAACTTTTTCTGCGCGCAAGCGTATCATCCGCTCGTGATTTTCCGGATCGTAGCTGACGTTTCCGGTTTTATCCTCTTTTTCCAATCCGCCGATGCGGTGTTCAAGTCCCGGTGTTCCGGGAATTGCCCATTCACGCGCCAGCGTTTTTTCATCACGCAAATAGGGAAGATAGCCGTTCGGATCAGTACGGAATTTCGGAGAAATATCCGCCAAGCTTTCCGGAGTTGGAATAAGCCACGGCTCGGAGCCGTTGCCGAGATAACCATCGGAAAGGAACAACACAGGCGTCATGAATTTTAACGCAATGCGGCTCGCTTCGAAGACAGAATAGAAGCAGTCGCCCGGTGTTGATGCGGCGACGATAGGAACAGGCGCTTCGCCGTTGCGTCCGTACATTGACTGCAAAAGATCGGCTTGCTCCGTTTTTGTCGGAAGTCCGGTGCTCGGACCGCCGCGCTGAATATTCACAATGACCAGCGGAAGTTCGACCATCACTGCCAATCCGATCGCTTCGGTTTTCAACGCAAGACCGGGACCGCTTGTTGTTGTTACAGCAAGCGCGCCGCCGAACGATGCGCCGATGGCGCTTGTCACTCCGGCAATTTCATCTTCTGCCTGAAATGTTTTCACGCCGTACTGTTTGTACATCGAAAGGTCGTGTAAAATGTCGCTCGCAGGAGTGATGGGGTAGCTGCCGAGGAATAAATCGAGCTTTGCTTTATTTGCCGCAGCAACCAACCCAAGCGCGGTTGCCTGATTTCCGGTGATGTTGCGGTATTTTCCATGTGCAAGAGTGGCAGGCTTAACATCGTACCGCACGCTGAAAATTTCCGTTGTCTCGGCGAAATTCCATCCGGCTTTCAGCACACGAATGTTCGCTTCGGCAATGTCTGCTTTCGATTTGAATTTATCATTCACCCATTCGATCGTTGATTCAATCGAGCGGTTGTAGATCCAATACATCATGCCGAGCGCGAAGAAATTTTTTGTGCGGTCGACAATTTTCTGTGGAAGATTCATGTCCGCTAATGCAAGAGTGGTCAGCTTTGTAATGTCAACCTGGAAAACCTGATATTTTGAAAGTGAATCGTTGTTCAACGGATTCGCTTCATATCCTGCAAGTTTCAGATTTTTGTCGTTGAATCCATCAGTGTTGACAATAATGGAGCCGCCGTTCACTAAGCTGCGCAAGTTTACTTTCAGCGCCGCCGCGTTCATTGCAACGAGCACGTCGCATTGGTCGCCGGGAGTGTTGATTTCTTTGCTTCCGAAATGAATTTGAAAACCGCTGACGCCGAACAATGTTCCTTGCGGCGCGCGGATTTCCGCGGGATAATCCGGCAGCGTGCTCAGATCATTTCCCATAATTGCCGATGTATTGGTGAATTGTGTTCCGGTAAGCTGCATACCGTCGCCTGAATCGCCGGCAAACCGTATCGTTACCTCGTCAAGCGATTTTGTGGTTTTAGCCATTGTGTGTTGTGCCTTTGCTCAAATTAAAATGAAGTGAAATACTTTTGGTGTTGTAGATTTTTAAGAAATTAGGCAAATGCCGTGCCAGTAAATGTTTTTGCGTTTGTTGTGAACATATACTTTGCTTCGGATTTCCATTTTTGCAGCTTCTTGAGATTAGGAAACATCGTTCTTTTCTTCTCAGAATTGCTGCAATGTTACTCTGCTAACAGAGTTTCAATTAAAAAGTTAACCGATTTGCGTGTGAAAAGCAAGGAAGCTAACCGGTAGGTTGTAACTCATTGTGGATGCCGCGTTATACACAGCATGAAGTTAATGGAAGTCCGTCATTCCCGAATGTACCGCTTTACGGCATCCCGTACAGCGGGACTTCTGTCGGGAATCTAATAAAAGCATCTTAGAAGAGTTCAATTGGTGAGGAAGAAATCAAACTGTAACATTGCCTCGTTCCCATGCTCCCAGACTGTATGAAAATCCGTGTTGTCATTCTGACCCGCCGAAGGCGGAGAAGAATCCAAGAACTATTTTTCCTTCAATTCTAACACCATGCTCTTTAAAAGAACATCTCTAATGTGTCCTCTTTGCGCCCTTCGCGGTAAAAAACCAGCAATCCTGAATCCACCCAAGTCCATAAAAACACCCCAGCCTCATACTTCCCTGAACACTTCCACAAAAACTTCAAAGCCTCATTTTTGCATTCCGCGCGGTCTTCAATGCCTTCGGGGAAGCCTTCTAAGTCTTCGGGGAAGTGTTCTGAATAATCGGAGAAAGCCCTCTTAACTGCTCACTGTTTACTGTTAACTGTCTTTTCCCCCAACGCAAACACAATTTTCGACACCAGCTCTGTAAAGTTCTGCTTCACGCGGTTGGCAACTACAGTCACCTCAGCATGGGAAAGCTTTTCGGAGGAAAGCCCCGTGGCAAGATTGGTAATGCAGGAAATTCCAAGCGCCTCAATGCCGTACTCAGCCGCAACAATCACTTCAGGAACAGTGGACATACCCACGGCATCTGCGCCTAACTTATCTATCATGTGAATCTCTGCTGCAGATTCGTACGTCGGTCCCTTCGTCCAGCAGTACACCCCTTCCTTATATGGAATTCCGTTCTCGCGTGCGACATTTTTCGCTTTCACAAGCATCTCGCGGCTGAATGCGGGACGTATGACGGCATGTTCATTCCCGCTCCGCTGCGAGGCGAGTTTATTCCTGCCATTGAGCGGATTTCTGAACGTGATGTTAAGATAATCTTCGATGAACATCAGATCGCCCGGGGCAAATTGCCGGTTAATTCCACCGGCGGCATTTGTCACGATCAGTTTTTTGATGCCGAGCGCCGCCGCCATATCAATCGGGTAAACTACTTTTGCAAGATCGTTCGTCTCGTAGAAATGCACGCGCCCCTGAAAGACAAGAAGCTCTGCAGATTTTTTTTCGCCGGAAGAAATTTTTCCGAAGTGAAGCTTCCCCGCATGTCCCGGCACAGATGATTGAGGATAATGGGGGATTGTTTTTGTATCAATCGTCGTCTTGTCAATCAGTAAATCGCCGAACTCGCCTAAGCCCGAGCCAAGCACAATGCCAATCGTTGGCTGCGAGCTTGTCTTCGAGCGGATAAATGCAACGGATTCTGCAATCTGAATTTCGATTTTGGTTTCCATCAGAAAAAAATTGGATTACCGGACTATTGGATTCTTTTCTCCATTCATCTAGTTATCCAATAATCCATCAATCCTCTTTTCTAAGTAAATTAAATTCGTTGCGGCATTGCGCCTTTGTGGTAAGTACGTTTCTTGCTTCACGACCCGATAAGAATTCCTGCAATCGTCGCAGTCATCAGCGTCGCAAGACTTCCGCCTAATACCGCTTTTAATCCGAGCGCTGCAATATCCTTTTTCCGGTTCGGCGCCAGCGGTCCTATGCCGCCGATCTGAATTGCGATGGAAGAAAAGTTTGCAAACCCGCACAACGCGTACGTCGCCATCATCACTCCTTTTTCGCTCATCACTCCCGCCTTCACATAGCTTGCGAGGTCGAGATACGCGACAAATTCATTCAGCACAACTTTCGTTCCGATAAGACTGCCGAAGTGAAGCGCGTCCGCGACCGGCACACCAATGCCGATTGCAAGATATTGAAGAACCAGTCCGAAGATAAGCTGCATTGAAAGAGGCTGCCCGTACGTTGCTGTAAGCCATGCGTTGATGTGAAGCATATCGCCAAGCCCGCCAAGCAAATAATTAAGCAACGCGATGAGCGCGATGAACGCGAGAAGCATTCCGGCAACGTTCAGCGCAAGCTGAAGTCCGTCGCCCGCGCCGGTTGCCGCCGCTTCAATTACGTTCGACGCGTTGCTTTCAACCTTCAGCTTTACCGTTCCCTTTGTTTCCGGCTCTTCAACTTCGGGATAAAGAATTTTCGAGATTGCAAGCGAGGCGGGTGCCGCCATTGTGCTTGCTGCAAGAAGCTGAACGGCAAACTTCAACTGCGCATCCGCCAGTGCAAGATGATGCGCGTCAGCAAATGATTGTCCCAGCATCTGAATGTAGCTCGCCATCACGCCTCCGGCAATTGTTGCCATTCCGCCGACCATGATCGTGAGAATCTCTGAGTTTGTCATCTTCTCAATATATGGGCGGATGAACAAAGGCGCTTCCGTTTGTCCGACAAAAATATTCGCGGTGTTCGAAAGGGATTCTGCGCCGCTCGTTCCCATAATTTTTGCCATCACGTACGCCATTCCTTTTACCACCAATTGGAGAATGCCGAGATAATAAAGAACGGATGTCAGCGAAGCGACAAAAATGATTGTCGGCAAAACCTGAAACGCAAAATAGACGCCGAGACTTTCAGAGCCGGAGTTGACTGCAAGTCTTCCGAAAACGAATTTCGATCCTTCTGTTGTGAATCCGAGGAGGCTGACCACCGCACCGCCTAACCAATTGAGGGCATCTTTCAGCCAGCCGAGAGGGAAGAACCACGCGCGGAGAGTTTCACTGTGAAGAATCAGTACTGCAAAGACAAGCTGAATTCCGAATCCGCTTGCAACGAGCCGCCAGTTTACTTTCTTCTTGTTGTTGGAGAAGAGGAACGCAATGCCGATGATGAGAATGACCCCGCCGATGCCGCGCAAAACGGAAACAATATCCATGTAATTACCAATGATAAATAATGAATGAAGAACTCATGTTAGCAAAAAGATTGTTTTGGAAATCAAAACCAGAGTGACGTCATTCCCGCGAAGGCGGGAATCCAAGTATGGATGGTACGCTAAAGCGTACCTTGACGAACTTACTTTTTTAGGTGGATTTTTCCCATGCGTAACGTGAATTAAGAATTAAAAATCATCAATTGCCTTCGTAACACCTTAGTGGTAATTGTTCATTGATAATTGCTCAGTCAGTTGGCGGTTGAAAACAATGACGGCAACGCGCTTCGTACACATCCTTTGCTCCGACAACAACGCGCTCGTGCGATTGTGTGAGCCGCTGCGTTCTGTCAGCGGGATTTCCGCAGACAACGCAAATAGCAAGCGTCTTTGTGATATATTCCGCAACGGCAAGAAGCTGCGGCATCGGTTCGAACGGCACGCCGCGGTAATCCTGATCAAGTCCGGCAACAATAACACGCTTGCCTTCGTTCGCAAGCTCTTCGCATATCTGAACAAGATTGTTCTTAAAGAACTGTCCCTCGTCAACACCGATGACGTGTGCATCACGCGCGAGCGCAGGAATTTCGCTTGCGTCATCAACAACGGTGGAACTGAGCGATTGTTCGCTGTGTGAGACAATGTGGCTTGAGCTGTAGCGGTTATCAATGCGCGGCTTGAAGATGGCAATTTTCTGGCGGGCGATCTGCGCGCGGCGCATGCGGCGGATCAACTCTTCCGTCTTCCCGCTGAACATGCAGCCGGCAATGACTTCGATCCAGCCTGTGTTTTTCGGAGTTAGATGAAGTGTTTCTTCCATAGAGGGATTCATTTACAGTGAATCGTTTTAGTGAATGCGTATTGGAACAAATCTCAACGGGAAAAAATATAGAGAAATTGATTCCGAGATGCAAGGAAAGGAACAAATACGCCGTTATACCAAGGTGATCTTTGTAATTTCCGGCGGGCAGTTAACGCGAAGCGGAACGCCGACGGTACCAATACCGCGTGTGACGTACATTTGCGAGTTGTTGACGTGATACAATCCCGAAATATATTTTGAGACAAGTGCGGCTGGCGTGAGATAAATATCGCCGATGTGTGCAAGAACAATTTGTCCGCCGTGCGTGTGGCCCGCAAGCGTTAAGTCGATGTTGTAATTATCAATTGTCTCGAGAAAATAAGGACGATGACAAAGAAGGATTTTCGGCTGCTTGTTGCGAACAGACGACAGTGCAGATTCAATATAAGTGTTCGGATCAATCTGATGCCGAATGTCATCAACGCCGACAAGATTGAGGAATGAATTTCCTTTTTGAATTTTCACGGCGTCGTTGCGAAGTAATTTCACGCCGCAGTCGTTCACTTCCTTTGCCACAACATCAACGTCGGCGTAATAATCGTGATTGCCAAGGCAGCCGAACACGCCATACGGCGCACGGAGGTTGGCAAAAGCTTCGGCGAATGGATATACTTCTTCTGTTTCGCTGTTGACAAAATCTCCCGGAACGACAACCAGATCTGTTTTTAATGTATTAAGAGCGGCTACGTAATCGTCCATTTCATCTTTTGTCATGAATGCGCTGGAGTGAACGTCGCTCATCAATCCGATGGTAAAGCCTTTAAATTCCTCCGGTAGATTTTTGATGTGGATGTTGCGTTCGATGATTTCATAATCATTCCGTTCAATCACTCCTCTTGCCGCACCGATGAAAGAGTACGCAGAAATTCCAACAATTCCGGTGCGTAGGAAAGCCCGCCGTGACGCATCAAACTTTTGGAAAGAAGGAGTTGTTTTCAAAAGAGCGATTCTTTCCTCTATTTCCGGCTTTCTGTTGAAAACCCCTCTAGAGATGAAGAGCCGGTATGTTTGTTTTGCGGCGCTTCGGAACAATTTGATTCCTGAGAGCGTCAACACAATGAGGAAAATCGCGAACTGCCAAACGTAAAACGGATATGCAATGAGGCTGAAGATTTTTCCCTGTAAGTATTCAAGCGCGCTCAGAGGGAGAAAAAAGATGAGCAATGGAATGTTGAACGCAACGAAAACAGCCGATAAAGCAATTGTTGCACTCCGCGGGAAATTTTTCTCCGTCCGCAGCCAGAGCAGAAGTTTTTTGTGCGCGTACCGTTGCGAAAAGGCAAACACAATAACGCCGAGGATCTTAAAACTTGTGTAAAGCAGATATCTATTCATCTATATTTGAAAAATAAGGTAATGTAAAATCCGTATTTTTTAACATAATTCAAAATGGAAAGGTTCGCTGCGGCGTTGTTGCTAAAACCAATCGTTGACTCTCGGAACAGCAATTTGTATTTTATCAAAAGAGAAAAATTATGAGTGACAAAAAAGGTACCATTCTTTGGGTAGATGATGAAATGGAGCTTCTCCGTTCTCACGTTCTTTTTTTGCGCGAGAAAGGGTACGAAGTTACCACCGCTACAAACGGCGAAGATGCGCTTGAATTAGCAAGAAAAAATGAGTTCGATCTTGTTTTTCTCGACGAGATGATGTCCGGCAAAGGGGGATTAGAGACATTGTCGGAGATAAAAGAAATTGCCCCTGCTCTGCCGGTCGTTATGGTGACGAAGAACGAAGCCGAATCGCTGATGGATGATGCGATCGGTGTGAAGATCACGGACTATTTAACGAAGCCTGTGAATCCGAGCCAGATGCTGCTGACTGCGAAACGGATTCTTGAAGGGAAAAAAATTCAGGGGCAGCAAGTCTCGAAGGATTACATTCAGGAATTCAATTCCATTTCCCGGATGCTGATGAATCCGATGAACTATGATGAATGGGTGGATTTGTATGTGAAACTGGTAGGCTGGGATATGGAACTGGATATGCATCCTAATCTTGGCTTGAGACAGACATTCAGTGATCAATGGCGCGAGTGCAACGCTGAGTTCTCGAAATTTATCGAACGGAATTATATTCGCTGGCTCAACCAGCCCGCAGATCGCCCGACGCTTTCTGTTGATATTGTTGATAAGTACGTCATTCCTAATGTAAAGACAGAGCCGTCAGTATTCTTTTTTGTCGTTGACTGCATGCGGCTTGATCAATGGCTGGTGATGGAACAGCATTTGCGCTCACTGTATTCCGTCTCGAAGGAATATTATTTTTCAATTCTTCCGACTGCAACACCGTATTCCCGTAATGCGATTTTCAGCGGCTTGTTTCCCATAGAAATTGAGCAGCGATTTCCGGACTTGTGGCAAAAGGGAGAGGATGATGAAACCAGCCACAATCGGTACGAGAAACAATTGCTTGACAAGCTGCTTGAGCGCCGCCATGTTGAAGTGAAACCGGAAGCGAAATATATCAAAATTCTCGACGGCGATTTCGGCAGGCAGACGGAAAACAATATTCTTTCGTACACATCGAATAAGTTAACAAGCATTGTGGTGAATTTTGTTGATATGATGGCGCACGGCCGCTCCGATTCTGATTTGCTTCGGGAAATTGCTCCGGACGAACCTGCGTACCGCTCGCTCACGAATTCTTGGTTCCAGCATTCATCTTTGCTCGGAATGCTCCAGGCGCTTGCAACGAAGAAAGACGTGAAGATTATTATCACAACAGACCACGGAAGCGTCCGGTGCCTGCGCGGCTCGAAAGTCATCGGCGACAAAGAAGCGTCAACGAATCTGCGTTACAAGTTCGGCCGCAATTTGAAGAGCGATGATAAGCAGGCAATTTTTGTGAAGAATCCGCAGGATTATAAACTTCCGCGGCGCGGTGTGACGACGAATTATATTATCGCCAAGGAAGATTATTATTTTGTGTATCCGACAGATTATCATAAATATCTTAATCAGTACCGCGACAGTTTCCAGCATGGCGGCATTTCAATGGAAGAGGTGATTCTGCCGGTGATTATTCTTGACCCGAAAAAATTATAGCGCCATTGCCGTTTCATGAATAAATCAATTATTACACATAGTGAAGAAGAAACAATCGCGGCAGCGGAACATTTCTCACGGAAACTCCTTGACGGCGATGTTGTGGCACTTCGCGGCGACCTTGGCAGCGGAAAAACACACTTTGCAAAGGGTGTCTGCCGCGGTTTAGGAATTCGGGAACATGTAACGAGTCCGACATTTACGATTGTGAATGAGTATATCGGCGGAAAATTTCCAGTCTATCATTTTGATTTTTACCGGCTGCGTTCGTTGAGTGAGCTGAAAGAAATCGGCTACGAAGAATATATCAATGATGAAGGCGTTTGTCTGCTTGAATGGGCGGACATGATTGAAGAAGAGCTTCCTGTAAAACGATATGACGTTCAGCTTTCGCTCGGAGCAACGAACGCGGAACGTATTATTCATATCAACAAAACTTCATGACAATCTTAGCGATTGACACAGCGACAGATATTTGCGGAACGGCGTTGATTCGCGATCACGCTGTGCTATCACAGCGCGCTCTTTCAGAGAAGAATGTTCATTCCGAAAAATTGCTCCCGATGATTGATGAACTTTTGAAAGAAGCTGCGGTTCATTTTCAGAGTGTGAATGCAGTGGCTGTTTCAATTGGTCCCGGATCGTTTACCGGGCTTCGTATCGGACTTAGCGCTGCGAAAGGGCTTGCAATGGCGGCAAAATTGCCACTGATGCCTGTTCCAACGCTTGATGCTTTAGCTTTTGAATTTTATCGCAAGAATTCTAATACAGATGTAATTGTTTGCCCTTTGATTGATGCGAAGCGCGATGAAGCATTTTTTTCCTTTTATTCAATTCAAAATAATATCCCGTTTCGTAGATCGGAATATGAAATTGCTTCGGCACAGACGATTATTGAAAAGGCGGGACAGTATTCTTCAGTAGTCTTTGTTGGTGATGGCGTCAGGAAAATTCAAGCGCTCGCTGCACCGCAGGATAGTTTTCAATTCCGGAGCGATGTTAGGTGCAGTGCGGTTTCTGTCGCGCTCCTTGCCGAGGAAAAATTCTTTGAATTGAAGAGTGAAGAATATTCGATGCTTGAGCCGCTTTACCTTCGTGAATTTGTTGCGGCTCAACCTAAGGCAGATCAGCCTCCGGCTGAAAAACCGAACGCATTATCATTGTCTTCCGGGACTCATATTCAATCACCAGCTCGAAGAGTTGCCCACTCATCATAAGGATCCTCTATGGCATGGTTTCGACGATCGAAAGAAAATATTTCCGCTGACAGCCAAAAGAAAGATACTCCTGAGGGGATGTGGATGAAATGCGAATCATGCGGAGAGATCATTCACAAAAAAACGCTTGAACAAAATTTATGGACATGCACGAAATGTAATTTCCATTTTCGGATCGGGAGCAAGGAATATTTTTCATTTCTTCTTGATCAAGACTCGTTCAGAGAGTACGATAAAAAAATGTACTCGAAAGATCCTTTGAACTTTGTTGATACGAAAAAATACCGCGACCGCGTGCGTGAAACTATTAAAAAGACAGGACTGTACGATGCCGTGCGGTATGGAACAGCGGAGGTGAACAAGATCGGTGTGGTTGTGGCGGGAATGGATTTTACTTTCATTGGCGGAAGCATGGGGTCGGTAGTTGGCGAAAAAATCAGCCGTGCAATTGACAAGGCGTGGAAAACGAAGAAGCCGCTGATTATCATTTGCTCCAGCGGCGGTGCGCGAATGATGGAAGCCGCATATTCCCTCATGCAAATGGCGAAGACAAGCGCTAAACTTGCGCGTCTTTCAGACGCAAAGATTCCATACATCGCAGTTCTCACAGACCCGACAACCGGCGGCGTTACCGCAAGTTTTGCAATGTTGGGAGATGTTATTCTTGCAGAACCCGGTGCGTTGATCGGCTTCGCAGGACCGCGCGTGATCAAACAAACAATCGGAAAAGATCTGCCGCCCGGGTTCCAGCGCTCGGAATTTTTACTCGAGAAAGGGTTCGTGGATGCCGTTGTTCATCGCAAAGATATGAAGGATACATTAACGAAATTGCTCAGCATGATGCATTCCAACTAAAACAGGCGCGATCATGAACATTCATCTTTTGGGGGTTCCAATGGATCTTGGTGCCGGAAGGCGCGGTGTGGATATGGGGCCCTCTGCGATTCGTATCGCTGGAATTACGGAAAAGCTTTCTGCACTTGGACACACAGTGACGGACGACGGCGATATTCAGGTGAAGGCTCCCGAAACGCAGCGAATCAAAGATCCGCGCTTAAAATATCTCTCGGAAATTGTCCGCGCTTGCACGCTTCTTGCAGCGAAAGTTGAAAAAATTATGGAAAGCGGAAATTTTCCGCTCGTTATCGGCGGCGATCACTCGATAGCGATCGGAACGATTGCAGGGATTTCGTCTTTTTGCCGGAAGAAGAATAAATCGCTTGGCGTGCTTTGGGTTGATGCGCATGGCGATATGAACACGGCGGAAACAAGTCCGTCGGGAAATATTCATGGAATGCCGCTCGCGGTTTCAGTAGGATTGGGTACGCTGGAATTGACTTCGGTCGGCGGCGATTTCCGGAAAGTTGATCCGAAAAATGTGGTTATGATTGCTATTCGCGACTTGGATGAAGGAGAAAAACTAGCAATCAAAAAAAGCGGACTCGACATTTTCACAATGGAAGATATTGATAAGCACGGCATGGCAGTGGTGATCACGAAAGCGCTTCGCAAGCTGCGAGCTGTGGATTATCTTCATGTCAGTTTCGATCTTGATGCAATGGACCCGCAAGTTGCGCCGGGCGTCGGCACGCCGGTGAAGGGCGGACTTGATTACCGCGAGGCACATCTTATTATGGAGACACTTGCCGAATCAAAGCGCATGACATCGCTGGAGGTTGTCGAAGCGAATCCGATTCTCGATAACCGCAATCAATCGGCGGAGTTTGCTGTGGAACTTGTGCAATCAGGATTCGGGAAGAAAATTATTTGAGCGCTATGAAAATTATTTCTTCCGTCTCCGAAATGCAGGCCTTTGCCGAAGAACTTCGTCGGAGCGGAAAGCGCATCGGACTTGTTCCAACGATGGGGTATCTTCACGAAGGGCATTTAAGTTTAATTCGGCGTGCGCGCGAAGTTTCGGATGCAGTTATTGTATCAATATTTGTCAATCCGACTCAGTTTGCACCAAATGAAGATTTTGAACGCTACCCGCGCGACATTGAACGGGACACGTCACTCTTGCACTCCGAAGGTGTTACTATTTTGTTCACGCCGAGCGTTGAAGAAATGTATCCGGCAGGCTTCTCAACCTATGTTGTCCCGGAAAGCATCTCTTCAATATTGGAAGGGAAATTCCGTCCAGCACATTTTCGCGGTGTGGCAACAATCGTAGCAAAACTTTTCCTTATTGCTCATCCACATGCAGCAATGTTCGGGCAGAAGGATGCGCAACAAAGCATTATTATTAAACGTATGGTGCGCGATCTGAATTTTGATACACAAATTATTGTTGCACCGATAATGAGAGAAAAAGACGGGCTGGCGAAATCGTCGCGCAATATTTATCTCTCGCCTGGAGAACGAAACGATGCGGCGATTTTGTTTCAATCATTAAATAAGGCTGAAGAGATGATTCACAAGGGAGAAGCCAGTGCGGCCGTGATTATTAAAGAAGTTGAGAAAATAATCCACACAAAGAAAACAGCGGTCATTGATTATGTGGCAGTAAATGATGCCGAATCTTTGGCGGAGATAGCAGAAATTCAAAAAGGGAAATCTATTCTCGTTTCACTTGCTGCACGTTTCGGCAAGACGCGATTGATAGACAATATTATTGTTCAACAATAGCAGGTTGGAGATGCCTTCGGCAGAAAATATGGAGCGAAAAATTGCAACTGTGATTATGGCGGCGGGAAAAGGAACCCGTATGAAAAATCCTGATAAAGCAAAAGTGATGTTCGAAGTTCTTGGAAAGCCGATGATCGAGCATGTCACAAAGCTTGCGCATTCTATCAAGTCAACGCGAACGATTGTCGTTGTGGGATTTCATCGTGAAGAAGTGATGTCGCACGTGAAGAAATCGGCGCCGTGGGCGGATTTCGCCGTGCAGGACCCGCAATTAGGAACCGGTCATGCGGTACTTCAAACCGAATCTCAGCTCAAAGATTTTGAAGGCGATGTGCTGGTGCTTTCCGGCGATGTTCCTTTGCTGAAGCATTCAACAATGCTTGATATGATTTCCTATCATCGCCAGACAAAATCTGTTGCAACAATTCTCACAGCCGAACTTGATGACCCATCCGGTTACGGAAGAATCATTCGTAACAACGAGGGGAGTGTTACCGGAATCGTTGAACACAAAGATTCAAGCGAAGCGCAGCGGGAAATTCATGAAATCAATTCCGGAATTTATTTATTCGACAACGCTCATTTATTCGATGCGCTTCATCATATAGATGCGCATAACGTTCAGAACGAATATTATCTCACGGACGTGTTTCAGTATTATTGGAAACATCATTTGCACGTTACGGCGAAAGTGACCGATGATTTCAATGAAATTCGCGGAGTCAATACGGCAGAGCAATTAGAGGAAGCGCAAACTGCGCTGCTTCAGCGGAACAGTCTGCGCCAGGCCAGTGTTAAATCATTGTAAAGATGTTGACAATCGCTATGAAATTGAGTACAATTCCGATGGATGATGAATGGAGATGTAGTATGAAAAGAGTGAGTATTATTGCGGCTGTTGTTGCCTTGTGTGTGATTTTCTCACAAGAATCGCGTGCACAATTTAAAACTTCGACAGAAGCTCAGCCATCCGTTTTAGGCTCTCTTTTTCGTTCGTCAAATTCTTCGAGCGGCTGGCTTGGATTCTTTAATCCGGACAATTTTCAAATGCATCAGAGCTATTCAATGAGTTATGCGGCTTTCGGCGGACAAGGCATAGCGCTCGCACGATATACGAACAGCATGATGTATCAGTTTTCAAAAAATCTCGATGCCCGTGTTGATGTAAGTTTGCAGCATTCTCCGTATAGTTCGTTTGGCAGCAAAATTGCAAACAGTCTGAACGGAGTTTATTTGGATCGGGCAGAATTGAATTATCACCCCGCGAAGGATGTGGTCATCCAGTTTTCGTTTCAACAGAATCCGTGGGCGTACGATTATTACTCACCGTTTCAACGTTACTCCACAGGTTTCGGTTTCGATCAAGGATATTAAGCATTCCGTTGCAGAGAAATTTTGCTTTACATAATGATAACCGATCTTGCCGAAAGCGGCAGGTTCGGTTATTTTTTTTCTAATTTGCGTTATACAAATTCATGACAGCATCGAAAGATTTTTCTTCCAGAAACGTTCTGCTGAACAGCCTTCTTATCCTCGTTGCTGCATTTATCATCTATCAGCTTTACGTTTTTGCTTTTTCCAGCACTTCGGAGTCGCAGCCGCTGGTGCAGGAACTAACAACTGGGAACAGTTCCCGGAGTGTTGTTCAAATTGACGTGTTGAACGGATGCGGGGCTCAGGGCGTCGGTCAAAAGTTGACGGCTTTTCTTCGTTCACAAGGATATGATGTTGTTGAAATGGGGAATTACAAATCGTTCGACGTGAAGGAAACATTGGTGATTGACCGCACAGGAAATCTTAGCGTTGCGCAAAACCTTGCTTCACTTCTCGGTATTCATCAAAAAAATGTGATTCAGCAAATCAGCCCGGATTACCTTGTGACCACATCGGTCGTTATCGGAAAAGATTTCAAAAAACTCAATGCGTGGAAAGACTCGCACTGAAATATTGTATCACAGAGAAAGAGGAATCATTTGACATCAAAAATGCTTGCAAAGAACGCCGCAAAATTAGCCTTATCAAAAAAGGCGTTCGATGTTGTTATTCTTGATCTCCGCACGCTTACCTCAATGGCGGATTTTTTTGTTGTTTGTTCCGCTGATTCCGACACACAGGTGCGTGCCATTGCCGACGCTGTGGAGGACGGAATGGGAAAAAAAGGAGAACGCGTATGGCATAGCGAAGGGAAATCCGATTCGCAATGGGTGTTGCTTGATTTTGTGGACGTCGTCGTTCATGTGTTCCACAAAAACACACGCACATTTTACAATCTCGAAAAACTTTGGGGCGATGCGCCCGCTGAACAAGTGGCAGACAAACCCGCAGCCCGCCTGGTGCGAAAAAAATCCAGCGGTACTGGATCCCGCACAGCGGGACACTCTGTTGTAAAGAAATCTGTAAAGTAATGAAAGACTATCTCCTTCAAGCAGTGAGGGAATCGCTGCGCTCGCTTCATTATCCCGCCGAGAATATAACATTTGACAAACCGAAGATTGCTGCACACGGCGATCTCACGACAAACATTGCAATGGTGCTGGCAAAATCTGTCGGAAAAAATCCACGTGAAATTGCTCAGGCGATCGTTCAGGCTCTTCATCTTGATCCGCTGCGTGTCGCGGCGGTAGAAATTGCCGGGCCCGGCTTTATTAATTTTCGCTTTGCATCGGTTTCGGTTGTTGAAAAATCGAAAAAGATTTTACAGGAAGGAAAAGATTTTGGAAAATCGAATACCGGAAAAAAAATAAAAACAAATGTTGAATGGGTAAGCGCAAATCCCACAGGTCCGTTACATAGCGGCCACGGACGTCAGGTGATTCTCGGCGCTGCGATTTCAAATTTGCTTGAATGGGCAGGCTATGAGGTGACGAGGGAATATTATTTTAATAATGCGGGAAACCAAATGCGTAAACTTGGGGAAAGCATTTATGCACGCTATCGGCAGCTGCTTGGCGACGATTATACTTTTCCAGAAGATGGATATCAAGGCGATTACATCCGTGAGATTGCAGAGGAGATTTTTAAGGAAAAGGGAAACAGCCTGCGTGACACCGATGCGGAGCGGGAGTATTTCAGGAAACGCGGCGAAGAATGGTGTTTTGCAAGCATCCGTAAAACTCTTGCGCGGCTTGGCGTTCATCACGACATATTTTATAATGAAGATTCGCTTTACACGAGCGGAAAGATTGCCGAGGTTATCGGGGAATTTCGGAAGCGCGATTTAGCGTATGAACTGGACGGCGCAATTTGGCTGAGAGCAACTGCACTTGGGCTTGATAAGGACCGCGTGATTGTTAAAAGCACAGGTGAGCCGACCTATCGTTTGCCGGACATTGCATACCATCGCGAAAAATTCCGCCGGGGTTTCGAACTCGTTGTCGATATTTTTGGTGCCGACCACATTGCTACAATACCGGATGTTTTGGCGGGCGTTAAAGCACTCGGCTTTAACATCGAAAATGTGAAAGTAATCATTCATCAAATGGTGTCGTTTGTTTCCGGCGATGAAGTGGTCAAGATGTCAAAACGGAATGCTAAAGTGTATACGCTTGATGAATTGATTGATGAAGTCGGTTCGGACGCGGTGCATTACTTTTTTGTCATGAGAAGCGCAAATACACATTTGGAATTTGATGTTGAGTTGGCGAAAGAACAATCTGAAAAAAATCCGGTGTACTATCTTCAGTATGCTCATGCGCGCATTGCAAGCATTTTACGTTTCGCTCAGGAACAGGGAATTGACATCAGCAACACCAGTCTTCTTCTTTCAACATTTAATTCCGATGTTGTGAAAGAGAAGGAAGAAATTGATTTATTAAAATTGCTTTCGGATTTCCCTGAGGTTGTTCAAAACTGTGCTGCGGCGTACGAGCCTCATCGCTTAACAACTTATCTTCGTGAAGTTGCGGAGGCGTTTCATCGCTTTTATCATGAATATCGAGTTGTGAGTGATAAAAAAGAGCTAATGCTTGCCCGCCTCGCATTATGTATGATGGCGAAGATGGTCATTGCAAACGGGTGCACGATTCTTGGCGTAACCGCACCCGATAAAATGTGACTTGATTTTTTCGTGCTGGCGTGCTATACTGTTGACAGATTTTATTCATTTCGAGGAACTGCTGACCGACCTTTCTACTGCTTTATAGTTTGCATTGCATTTTGTTAGCGGAATCTGCTTTGCAACACTTATATTTCCTTATCATGTAATACATTAGCGTCTAAAAATCATTGATTTTGCGGGCATCGTTTCGTATTTTTATCAGTCATGCGACGCAACAAGAGACTATTTTTCCCACAGAAATTACAAAGGGCACTAAATGTTCAAGGCTGGAAAAATTCAGGGCGTTGTTGTAAAAGACCTGAAGAAATTTATTGATGAGCGCGGCTGGCTTTCAGAACTGTTCCGGGAAGATGAACTTGAAAAAGAATTTATGCCGGCTATGTCTTATGTTTCGATGACGCAAGCAGAAGTTGCGCGCGGTCCGCACGAACACGCTGACCAGGCGGATTTGTTTGCATTTATCGGTCCATCGAATTTTAAGATTTATTTGTGGGATAATCGGAAAGACTCTCCAACCTACAATGTCAAACAGGTTTTCTATGCGGGACAGGACTCTCCCCGTTCCGTTATTATTCCCAAAGGCGTGGTGCACGCGTACAAAAATGTCGGCGGCACCCTTGGAATGGTTTTGAATTTCCCGAACAGGTTATTTGCGGGAGAAGGAAAGAAATCCCCTGTAGATGAAATTCGCCACGAACAAGATCCCAAAACGATCTATCAATTAGATTGAATTATTGATGAAAAATATTCTTGTTACAGGCGGTGCGGGTTTCATTGGCAGCAATTTCATTCGGCACATGCTGCAGGCTCATTCGGAATATTCGATTGTCAATTATGACGCACTGACCTACGCGGGCAATCTTGAGAATCTCGAAGCTGTTGAAAACAATCCGCACTATCATTTTGTCAAAGGCAATATTTGTGATCAAGATGCTGTGGCGAAAGTGTTTCAGCAATTTAGCATTGATGCTGTTGTTCATTTCGCGGCGGAGTCGCACGTTGACCGCAGTATCTTAGGTCCGGCGATTTTTGTTCAGACCAATGTTGTCGGCACACAAGTGCTTCTGGATTCAGCAAAGAAATTTTCTGTCGAAAAATTCCTTCATGTTTCAACGGACGAAGTGTACGGCTCGCTCGGCACTGCCGGAAAATTTACTGAAGCGACGTCTCTTCATCCGAATAGCCCGTACTCGGCGAGCAAAGCATCTTCCGATTTGCTGGTACTTGCGTACCACCACACGTTCGGTTTTCCCGGTGTTGTCACCCGCTGTTCAAATAATTACGGCCCGTATCAATTTCCGGAAAAATTAATTCCTTTGATGATCGCGAACGCATTAAATAATAAACCGTTGCCGGTCTACGGCGATGGAATGAATGTGCGCGACTGGCTTTATGTTGGCGATCACTGCACCGCGCTGGATGTAGTTCTTCATAAGGGCAGGAGCGGGGAAGTGTATAACATCGGCGGCAATAATGAGAAAAAAAATATTGAAATTGTAAAGCTGGTTTTGGAAAGTTTGAACAAGCCGCAATCATTGATTCAGTTTGTAAAAGACCGCCCGGGCCACGACCGCCGTTATGCAATCGATGCCACGAAAATTGCACAGGAATTGGAATGGAAACCGGCACACACATTTGAAGACGGAATTGTCGAAACAATTCACTGGTATCTTGAAAATAAATTGTGGTGGCAAAGAATTATGTCCGGAGAGTATCAGCAGTATTATACGCAGCAGTACATTGAACGTTAATCAGGATTTGATTTGAGAAAAGTAATCAGCGTTGTTGGAGCGCGGCCGAATTTTATGAAGGTCGCTCCATTGCACAGAGCGTTTCAAAAATATTCATCAATTCATCATATGATCGTTCATACCGGCCAGCATTATGATGCCAACATGTCGAAAATCTTTTTCGAAGATTTGCAGCTTCCTCAACCCGATGTGTATTTGGGCGTTGGCTCCGGTTCGCACGCTGTGCAAACAGCGAAAGTGATGACTGAATTTGAACAGGTTGTTCTTCGTGAAAATCCGGACCTTGTGATTGTTGTCGGCGACGTGAATTCCACATTGGCATGCTCGTTGGTGTGTTCCAAGCTTGAAATACCGGTTGCTCATGTTGAAGCGGGTCTCAGGAGTTTTGATAGAAGAATGCCGGAAGAAATTAATCGCCTTGTGACTGATGCAATTGCCGATGCACTGTTCGTCTCTGAACGGAGCGGCATTGCAAATTTGAAGCATGAAGGTGTGCCGGAAGAGCGTGTGTTCTTTGTAGGGAATGTCATGATAGATTCGCTTATTCAGTTTTTGGAAAAAGCGAAGCGTTCTTCAATACTTGAAACCTTTGGCGTCTCGAAAAAAAACTATGTCTTGGTTACGCTTCACCGTCCGAGCAATGTTGATGTAAAAGAGAATTTGGAACGGCTGCTTTCAATGTTCGAAAAAATTGCTCAGCATCTCAAGATTGTTTTTCCAATTCACCCGCGCACACGAAAAATGTTTGAGCAATTTGGTTTAAGTGAACAGGTGCGCCATAATGAGAAGCTGTTGTTGACTGACCCAATCGGATATCTTGATTTTCTTGGTCTGCTCAATTCTTCCTCGTTAGTTGTAACAGATTCCGGCGGCATTCAGGAAGAGACAACGTATCTTGGCGTTCCATGTCTTACAATGCGAGAGAATACAGAGCGCCCCGTGACTGTAAGCGAAGGAACCAATCAGTTAATGGGATTTGATTATGACGCTGTTGTAAAAGAATCAGAAAAAGTGTTTCGCGGTGAATTCAAGAAGGGACGAATTCCGGAATTGTGGGACGGTCATTCGGCAGAAAGAATTACTAAAATCGTTGCAGAACAAATTTTGACTTGATGGAAGATAACCATGATTCGATTATTCCGATTTGTTGCTTTTAGTGTAGTTGTGTTGCTGTGGTTGAATGAGAGTGTTGCCTTTGGTCAGCTTTTCAATGACAAGGAATCACAATCAGGCAGCCAGCAAAGTCTGATGCAACAGATGCAGCAACAACAGCAACAGAATATTCAAAATATCAAAACTCCCGTCCTTGACGGCCCGATTGATCCGGCAGAATATATAGTCGGACCCGGCGATATTTACAGCGTGAATGTATGGATCAGTCCGCCGGTAAGCTTTCAATTGCCGGTTACGCCGGAAGGCTCTATCATTATCCCGACGGTCGGAGAAATCCATGTTGCGGGGCTTCATCTTGATGAAGCAAAGAAGAAGGTTGTTGCTGATGTTCGGAAGAAATACATAGCAGGTGATATCAGTTTCACGCTAATGACACCACGAATGTTTGCAGTCACTGTGAAAGGTGTTGTAAAGCAGGAAGGAACTGTCTACGTTCAGGCATCGGAGCGCGTGAATGCAGCAATAGCGCTGGCTAATGCAGCCACAAATCAGACGCAAAAAAGCACGCTCTTCGAGGAGAAAGCGAAGTTCCTGCAGAGTAATCTCATAGTGAAACCGGACAGCATCGGTTCTCTGCGTAGAATCGTTATCCGCCACAAGGATGGAACCACAGCAACAGCAGATTTAGAAAAATATTTTGTTCAGCAAGACCCGCGGTTGAATCCGCTTCTTCAGGACGGCGATGTTGTTATAGTGCCGAAACGAAATCTTGATAAAGATTTTATCGGAGTATATGGAGCCGTGAACAAGGAGGGAACGTACGAATTTGTTCAGGGTGATAGTTTGCTGTCAATGTTGAAGATCGCCCGCGGTCTTACCGAACTTGCTGATAGCAGTCATGTTGAAATCACCCGTTCTGATCCCGCCGGAAATCGAATGAATACTTTCACAGTCAATCTCTCATCAATTGTTGATGGTAAATCGCCCGGTGTTTTGTTGCAAAGCGGAGACAGGATTGTTGTGAGGGAAAAGCCGGAACTTCTCCGCGATTACAAAGTATTTCTTGAAGGCGAAGTGATGTATCCGGGGTATTATCCCATTACAAGAGATTCAACTACTCTTGCAGAGATCATTCAACGTGCGGGAGGATTTAAAGAAGACGCTTCACTAGGAGCTTCGCGATTGTACCGACAAGTAAAAACTTTTAGAAATGTTCCCGGGGAGAAACTTGAAATGTTGCGTGGGATTTCAACGCAAGAAGATAGCACATATTATCAACTTGAGAATAACATTCGTGCAGACGGAGAACTCGTTGTTGCGGATTTCGTTGCGCTCTTTGCCAAAGACGACAAATCGAAAGATGTGTATCTTCAGGACGGCGACCACATCATTATTCCTCAGGAAAGAAAAACAGTGTACGTCTTTGGCGAAGTAGTCCATCCGGGTCACATCGCCTTCGAGCAAGGCCGCGGTTATAAATATTATGTGGAGAAGGCTGGAGGATTGACGGATGATGCCTTAAGCGGTGATATCAAGATCATCAAAGCGAACGACAAGCAATGGCTTTCTCCAAGCGAAACGACAATTGAAGAAGGCGATTATGTGTGGATACCGAAAGAACCGTACAGACCTTTCAGTTATTATTTGCAAATATATTCACAAGTGTTCGGCATTATTGGAACAGTGGCGACCGTTGCAGTGCTTGTGATACAGGCGAGAAAATAAAAGAAGAATGCTGTCGATGTATTATAGAATAGATGTTGTCAGAGATGTATATAAGATAAATCTTTGAATTGTATTATTGTATAGGCAACGGGTAGACAATTACTCGTTATGATGCCAGGCAAGTGTGATATCGCGGTATAATTGAAGAGGTGAAGAAGTAATGGTAAGATGCAAGAGTAGAAATGGGTCATACTTATCTTAGAAGGAGATACACCCACTCATGGTAGATACTAATCCAGCGAACACAAATGATAAAGTTCAATTGCCCTCATTACGGTGGGTAAATTACGTGTTGCCTCTTTTTCGAGGGAGAAAATTCATTTTATTGAATTTTCTTATTGTGACCATTGTTTCGCTTATTGTTAGTTTGTTTCTTCCTAAATGGTACAAATCAACCGCATCAATTCTTCCGCCAAAAAATCAGACCCTTCTTAATCCGCTTGGTGCTGTGACCTCAACTTTGAAAGGATTGGGTTCTATCGGGAAAATCGGTGGAATTGGGGAGAATCAGGGTACGTACAATTATCTTGCAATTCTAAAAAGTCGGACTGCAATGGAATTGGTAGTACAAAAGTTTAATCTGATTCAAGTTTATGGTCTGGCTTCAGGCTCGATGGAGAAGACAATTGAAATGTTGCGTGATAATGTCTCCTTTGAACTCCAAGAGGATGACAACATCACCATAACAGTATTTGACAGAGATTCTCAAAGAGCGGCCGATATTGCGAATTATTTTGTAGATGTGCTTAATACATTAAGTAATGAGCTATCAACACGGGAAGCAAGAGAGAATCGGCTGTTTATCGAAAAGCGATTGAACCAAACACGCTCCGAATTGCATTTTGCAGAAGACTCTCTTCAGAAATTTCAAGAACATAGCGACATTGCCCTTATTCCAAGCGAAAATATGACGGGCTTTGCTGGGATTGCTGATTTGTACGGGATAAAAGCACAAAAAGAAATTGAATTGGGTATTCTAGAAAAGAAAGTGGGCAAGGATAATGAGGCGCTTCAACAACTGAAACTCGAACTTGTTGAGATTGATCACAAACTTGCAGGTGTACCCGCGTCTGGGATTCGAACTATTCGACTCTACCGTAATGTTGCAATTCAGCAAAAGATTTTGGAATACTTAGTACCACTGTATGAACAAGCGAAAATCGATGAACAGAAAGATGTGCCAGTAATTCTTGTACTCGACAAAGCGGTACCATCCGAACATAAAGCGAAACCAAAGAGATTGTTTTTTATACTTGGATGGGATATTCTTGCATTGTTTCTAAGCGTTTTCTATATCATTGGTAAAGAACGTGTGGCAAAGTTGAAAAGTGACAGTAGGTTGAGTTCATTTTTTGATGAGATCCGAGCTTCAAAGTTGATCCGAATAATGATCCGAAAAAAGGAGTAGCGACTTGCGCAAATCTTTTTTGGTGTTTGGTAGTCCTCGAATCGAAGAGGATGAAATTCAAGAAGTTGTTGATACTCTCCGCTCAGGATGGATTGGCACAGGTCCCCGAGTTGAAAAATTTGAGGAAATGTTTCGTCAGTATATTGGTAGTGACTTCGCGTTGGCTGTTCATTCTTGCACTGCTGCTCTCCACCTTTCAATGATCGCAGCAAATATTGGAGAAGGTGATCAAGTTATTACTTCACCAATGACATTTGCGGCAACAGCGAATTCAATCATTCATTCAGGGGCTACCCCAGTTTTTGCTGATGTGGAGAGGTCAACAATGAATATTGATCCAAAAGAGATTCGAAAAAAAATTACTTCCAAGACACGTGCAATCGTACCTGTCCATTTTGCGGGTCGGGCATGTGACATGGACTCAATTCTTTCCGTAGCAAGGGAAGTCAATGCTATAGTTATTAACGATGCGGCCCATGCAATTGAAACAGAATATCATGGGAAGAAAATTGGAGTTTTGGGGGATTTAACTGCGTATAGTTTTTATGCTACAAAGAATCTTGTTACAGGTGAAGGTGGAATGGTAACTACAAACAATCAAGAGCTTGCTGATAAGATAAAGATTCTTGGGCTTCACGGTATGTCAAAAGATGCATGGAAAAGGTTTTCTGATTCTGGTTACAAGCATTATGAAGTAATCTACCCCGGTTATAAATATAATATGATGGATATTCAGGCTGCTATCGGCATTCATCAATTGGAAAAATTGGAGAAGTATGCCATTCGACGGAACGAAATTTGGGAAATGTATAACCGTGCCTTTGCCAATCTTCCGGTCATTCTTCCCGCAGCAATTGAACTGGGAACCCGCCATTCTTTGCACCTTTATACGCTGTTGTTAAAACTTGAGGAATTGAAAATTTCGCGCGATGATTTTATGACACTCATGCATCATGAGAATATTGGTACTGGAGTACATTACACAGCACTCCACCTTCATCCGTATTATCACAAGCGCTTTGGATTCAAGCGAGGAGACTTTCCAAATACGGAATTTATTGCCGACCGCACCGTTTCTATTCCACTTTCCGCCAAACTTTCCGACGAAGAAGTGCAGGATGTCATTTCTGCAGTCCAAAGTATTTTGACGAAGCATCAGAAATGATCTTCGATGTTATAGCGATACGTTAAAAGACAAATATTATTTTTTTAAAATTACTTTTTTTGAAGTTTTGTTTTTTAAGCTTACATGGCTACTGCTCTAAGGAACTTTACTCTGCAATATAATTGGCTTATTCATACTTTTCCTGATAGAGATGTGCCACATGCTGCTGGTACGTATGCTCAAAGAAGAATAATAGGTATCGGCTGTGGTGATAAAACATACGAGACGATGTTTTCGCCTTTTGTTAAATCTTACCTTGGCTTTGAGGTTCCTGATACACAACACTCTCAAACCAAGATTGAGGTCATGAGGAAAATTTTTAATATCCCCTTTGTGGACTCTATCTTTGATACAGTGTTATGTACTGAGATGCGAGAGCATATGAAGTTGCCCTTGGTTACATTAAAAGAGATTCATCGTATTTTGAAGATAAGCGGGTATTGTATACCTACTTGTTCTTTTATTTGGCACATTCGTGAGGAGCTGAGGGATTTTTTTCGATACTCTAGGTTTGGATTACAATATCTTTTCAACCAAAGCCAACTTCATGCCTTAGAGTTGAATGCTGTCTCTGTTTTTTGGGTAACTTTTTTTCAGGAGTTTGTATATTATCTATATAAGTTTCAAAAAAATATCCTTACAAGGGTTTTATTCTCACTTTTGGGATGGGGTATACAGAGGCTGGGTTATATACTTGAACAGCTAGATAAAGACGGAAATTTTGCCACAAACTATCTTGTTGTTGCACAGAAAAGATAGCGCCCATGAGCTTGAGAAAAAAAGCAGTTCGAGGGTTATTATGGACAGGGTCCGGCAATGTCGTCTCGGGGATGCTTAACTTCTCTATTGTTGCCTTACTTGCGCATTTCTTGTCTCCTGCTGATTTTGGACTCATGGGAATGGTGTTACTTGTTATTGGGTTCATCACAATGATCTCCGATTTCGGTCTGGGTACAGCAGTTATTCAAGAAGAACTTTTCACTGCTTCTCAGGTTTCGACATTCTTTTATGTCAATCTCATTTTAGGGGTGATTTTGGGAGCGTTAGTGTATTGTCTTGCTCCTTTGATTTCTTCGTTTTTCAAAAATACTGAATTGGCTACTCTTCTACACTTGATTGCAATTGTGTTTTTATTAAGTGGCATAGGCTCCACATTTCGAACTATTTTACAAAAGGAAATGAGATTTGCAGCACTTTCTGTTACTGAGCTTTCAGGAATTGCGACTTACGGAATTGTTTCAATAACTTTGGCCATACTAGGCTATGGAGTTAAAAGTCTTGTCTATGGTGTAATTATTCGGCAATTTATTGAAGTGTCTATTCTCTGGTTCATCGTTCGCTATCGTTTAACAAGCTTCTTTCGGCTAACAGAAATTCGACATCTCTTACGATTTGGAACGTTTGTGTTAGGCGAGAGAATTCTAAATTATTTGAATCGTAATATTGATTATTTACTTATAGGGAAGTTTTTGGGTACGGAACTTTTAGGATACTATACGTTGGCATATCAAATTATTCTTGTTCCCATTTCAAGAGTTGCTCAAGTTGTCGGGAAAGTAACATATCCTGTTTTCTCAAAAGTACAAAACGAGCCCGAGAAGATGCAAGACGGTTATATAATTATGTTAAAATACATCGCACTCATCACTTTCCCGTTTGTTGCAGTTCTTTTTGTTGTCGCACCGGAGTTTATCCATTCTGTTTATGGTAAGAATTGGGATGCCACAATCTCTGTTCTTCAAATATTCTGTCTATATGGGGCAATTGAATCAATTGGAACAACAGTGGGGGGAGTTTTATATGCAAAGAACCGAGCCGATATTGCATTTTCGTACAATATTATCAATGTTGCAATTGTAGCAAGTGCAGTTTCTATTGGGTTACATTACGGGATTATTGGAGTTGCAACTTCGCTAACGAGCGTGTCATTGCCGCTAACATATTTATGGCAACGCAAGACAAATCTGCTGATTCGTCTAAGTTGGAGATCGTTTTTCAATACTTTGTCGTTTGCGTTAGTTGTTTCAGTTATTTTACTCCCCAGTATATATATGATAAAGTTGTTGGGTCGAGCTTACTTTTATAATAACGATATGGGGATTCTTCTCATTTCATTTGGAAGCGCAATTATTATATACATTTTAACAATCGGCGCTTTAAAACGCTCGCTTATTATAGAAGTTAAAACAATTTTTTCTCATGTCAATTCTTGATTCTCTCTATGACAAATTTCACGAGTGAAATATTTTCGTTACAGCGAAAAGGAGAATTTACAAGTGGGTGGGCTCTTATAGTGCTCGAAGTATTAGTGATTGTTCTTGCAATAGTGATTGACTATATGTTGCTTTTTGCAGTGGGAGTATTGTTTGTTGTCGCAACAATAATTTTTTATAGTAGGGAGCCGGTTCTCAGTGCGATTGGATTTTCCGTTCTTTCGTTTTGTATTTTATGGGAGCAGTTTGTCGGAGAGCTTTCAGTGCCTGTTGTTGATATCTGTCTTAGTTTTGGTGTCGTGCTTTTTATTGCTCGTGCAATTGCTGAAGGTGGTTATTCTTTTCGATGGTCAAGTCTCACTATAGCGATGTTTATTTTTATCGTTCTTATAATAGTCGGACTAGTACTTGGGTTTCTCTACGGTCGTGACAGTACTCTCATCCTTCTTGAGGGCAGAAATCTGTTGTATTATGCATTATTTTTTGTTGCACTGGCTGCTATTCAACGCTCTGGTCAAATTTCACTTCTCTGGTGGATGATGATCATAGTAGGTGTAGTGACAGTGCAATATATTGGGCTTCTCATTGCTGCGGGAGCTTTTTTACGTATTCCAACATATCACGCCGATATTTTCCCATTGATGATTCCTTTAGCAATTGCTGCACTTGTGTATGAAAAGAGTGCGGTGGTGAGAATTGGATGCACGGTGTTACTTATTTTATATTTCTTGGGGCTTCTTATTTCAATGGCTCGCGCAGAATGGGTAGGCACAGGAGTTGCAGTAATGGTGTTGTTTTTTTTCCTGATTTGGGACAAGAAGCTTACGCTGGGGGCTTCTTTAATGATTTTTGTAATAGTGGCGTCACTTCTTTTTGTAGCGTTTTTTCTTGATAGTGGAATCTTTATCCGATTGTCAAATGTAATTCCAAAATCTGAAATTGGCTCAAGAGCAAGCTCAATTGGTTCAGCCTTTGGAGACATGTCATTCCTGATGAGAGTAGAATTGAATTACACGGCATTCGTCCGATTTCTTCACTTTCCAATATTTGGTGCTGGATTAGGTGATGTGGTGAATTATAAGATATTATATATTGGTTCAACGTGGAGTTTGGATACGTCTCATTTGCAGATATTATGGAAGATGGGTGTTGTGGGTTTTATGGCCTATTGTTGGCTGTTGGTAGCAGCATTGAAACGTTCTTCATACGTTTTTTGGAACTCGACGACTCAATTTGGGAAATGGCTTGGGGCAGGAATATTTTCTGGACTATGCGGGCTTATTGTTCTTGCTACGTTTAGTGCGGCTATTACAAAATATAATTTGAATATCATCATCGCAATTGTTCTCGCTTTCATTGAATATGAAGCAACCCAAATTCAAAATTCGTTAAAGAAGCTGATTGAATGAAAACCATTGGCCACATCGTTTCTCCTTATCTTTTTCATACTGGTAGTTGGATTTACGATCAGCTTACCCATATTAAAAGATTTGATAATGTTGTCATTACTCATCAAACGCAAAATTTGGAGCAATTTCCTTTTCCTAAAATTATTTCACTAAATGAGTTATCTCCACTGCAACGCAAACTGCATCAGTTTGCTGTTAAGCATACATGGCGGCATTATTATTATTTTTATAAACACCCAATACGAGATTTTAATGTGGGCATTTTTTATGCTCATTTCGGATGGGAGGCGGTGTTTGCCGCACCTCTCCTCAGAGCATTCCCAAAAGTCCCGCTCGTTGTACGCTTTTACGGTGTAGATGTGACCGTTCAACCGAAAAGTTTTTTTTGGCGGAAAGCATATATAAGAGTTTTTAATCGTGCAAGCATTGTGCTTGTTGAGGGGAACAACATGAAAAAGAACCTTATCAGCCTGGGTTGTCCTGAGAGTAAAATTGAAGTAGCTCACTTAGGGATTGATATCGCCGAATATCCATTTTGCGTGAGGACGCTTCCTTTGGGGAATGACTCGATTCGAATTTTACACTGTGCAACATTTAGAGAGAAGAAAGGCCATAAATATGCTCTAGAAGCGTTTGCAGCGGTAAAAAAAAAACATCCAACGCTTCAACTTCGTTTAATTGGAGACGGCCCGCTGTTGATTGCAATGAAACAAATGGTTAAAGCATTGCAGATTGAGGGTTCAGTTGAATTTCTGGGCACACGAACTCATCAAGAAATAATACAAGAACTTATTAATGCTCATATTCTATTGTACCCTAGTGTGACTGCTGCTGATGGTGATACAGAAGGTGGGGCACCTGTTACTATTATTGAGGCGCTGGCGACCGGACTACCTGTCATTTCGTCACGTCATGCTGATATACCCGAAGTGGTTTTTCATGAGCGTTCAGGCCTTCTGGCTGAAGAGCGGAATGTAGATCAATTGTCAGATCATCTCGAATATTTAATTTTGCACCCTGATTTGTGGGAAGGTTATGGAAAAGTGGGCCGCACTCACATTGAATTAGAATATAATCTAAACACGCAAATGAATTTACTCGAGGATTTATTTGAAAGTCTATGATTATTAGTGTAAATGTGAATAAGCAGTGAAAGTACTTTTTGTAAACGACGGGAGCATTACAAACCCTATTTTCCAAGCGCAAGGTCTCCCTCATTTGGCTGCCCTTGCTGAATTAGGACATAAAATCTATGTACTTTCGTTTGAATCAAGAGAAATTGGAGACGAGAAGCGCAAATCCATAATGCATCAATATAAAGGGAAAATTAGCTTTCTGCCAGTTTGGGTTGTTTCGTCAGCGATTTTAAGAGTTCTTACGCAAATATTGATATGCGGCCATTTTATTACTTTTTTTTACGTTAAGAAATATTCTATTCAGATTATCCATGCACGCGGATATGTTCCTACTATTGTAAGCTTATTTACGCGAGCTGTGTTAAATGTCAGACTAATATTTGACATGCGTGGATTAATGATTGATGAAATGATTTCTAAAGGACGGTGGAAGCAAAATTCAATTATTACAGTTGTAATGAGATTTTTTGAACGTCTTTGTATTTTTCATGCAGACTATCTCATAGTTGTCTCTGGCGCCTTTCGTAAATATATCGAATCGCTAGGACATGTAAGCAGTAGCAAGAAACTCTTAGATATTGGAGTTGTGCCTAATAGTGTGGAAGTTTCACGGTTTGAAGTTCCAGAAGAGGTCCAGAAAAAATTAAAAAAACAATTACATATAGAGAATCGGTTTGTAATATTATATGCTGGATCACTGGATGCTTGGCAACTTCCCTCATATATGATGGAGTTTTTTCTTAGATTCAAAATCCTATGCCCGCAAGCTTTTTTTCTCGTTCTTACTTATAGTGAGTTGACCGAAAAAATCCGAAGTGAAATAAATTATGATAAATTAAGAAATGACGATGTTCTTTTTTTATCAATACCACCCGAAATGATGCCGACATATCTTTCTTTAGGTAATATTGGCATTATCTTTCGGAAGCAAGAGCTGCTAAATCAAGTTTCTTCACCGTTAAAAGTAGGGGAATACTTGGCTGCTGGCATTCCGATTCTGTTAACAAGAGGTATAGGAGATACAGAAAATGTTCTTTCAAATCATGATATCGGTATATTTGTTGAAGAGTTTTCAACTCGAGCATTTGACGATGCAAGTAAAAGGATAATCTATTTTTATGAGAAGAAGAATCATGAGGTTTTCTCACGCTGCCGAATGATTGCTTCAGAAGTTTTTTCTTTCGAAAAAGCAGTACAACAATATGATAGTATTTATCGAAAGATTGTTTGAGATTAATAATCTTGGATAATGTTCTCTTATAACAGAAAAATTAAAAGGAAGCCTGTTGCATTCATCTTTGGATAAGAGAAATCAATGCCCGTCAGTGACAGCCGTAGTATTAAACTATAACGGGTGCGAAGACACAATCCGTTGTCTTAACTCTCTTAAAGAAGTCAAGTTCCCTAATTTAAAAATTGTTATCGTTGATAACGGTTCAGTTGATGAGAGTGTTCAAAAATTTGAGAAAGTGTTCTCATATATTCCATTGTTAAAGCGAGCTGCTAATGCCGGTTATGCCGCAGGTAATAATGCAGGCATTAAGTACGCTCTTGCCCATAACGCCGATTATATTTTGATAATTAATAATGACACGACTGTCGAACCGGATTTCTTAAATCATTTGGTTGAGTATGCCGAAAAGAATTCTAATGTCGGCGTTCTTAATGCTCGGGTTTTTTTCCCTGGAACAAACGAAATATTTTCGGCTGCAGGGAGATTTAATAAGTTTCTCTGTACAGGACAAAATAAAGGGGGAATACGTATTAAAAAAAGCGAAACGGAAAGGATAAAAAAAGTTGACTATGTGTGTGGGGTGTTAATGTTGGTTCGGGCAGAAGTATTTCGAAAGGTTGGGTTGTTGGATGAAAAATATTTTATGTATTTTGAAGACTTGGAATTTTCACAAAGGGTTCTAAAGAAATACGAAATGGCGTACATCCCTCAAGCAATTGCGTACCATAAAAGTGGAGGAGGGAAAGGGTGGCATTCATACACACCGCTCTATCTTTATTATCATACGAGAAATCGTATTCTTGTTTTTCGGGAGGATGTGTTTCTTTATCGCGTTTATGTGTGGATATTTACCCTGATTAATTCGATTGCTAAGTCCGCTGTGATTCTCATGAATGCGATAGATGAGCCTCGAAGAACAAAGGTTCAGTTTATAGCATTGTGGAAGGGTTTTGTTGACGGTTCACTTGGTAAGAGTGGTATACTTCAAAAAACTTTTAATGGCAAGTAGGATTATGGTGAAACGGATCTGGATTATTTCTGAGTTTTATTATCCCGAAGATACTGCAACAGGGTACTATTTGACGAAGATTGCAGAAGGATTGGCAAAGATGTTTTCGGTTCATGCCATCTGCAGTTACCCGATGGAGAATTCAACAATTCGGAATATTCCATATACTGATGTGTATAACGGAGTTGTTATTTATCGCTGTTTTGCCCCTACCTTTAACAAGAATGTGCTTTTCTTTCGTATCCTTCGATTGCTTAGTGTGTCATTATCAATCTTTTGGAAATCATTACTGAAGATTGCTCGTGGCGATGTTGTACTGGTTGTGACTAATCCTCCATCGCTTCCATTTATTACGCGAATTGTGTGCTGGTTGCATGGCGCAAAAAGCGTCTTGTTGATTCATGATGTTTATCCCGATGTCTTGATTGCGTCTGGTATGATACGCGAACAATCTTTTCTATCACGTTTTCTGCGGTCGCTCAATCGGCGGCTATACGAAAGTGTCAATCATATTATCGTTATCGGGCGAGATATGTGTTTGCTTGTCAAGAGCCACCTTCGTGACCGACATCCGGAAGTAGAGTATATCCCTCATTGGGCGGATGTAGAATCCATTGTCCCAATGCCGCGGTTGGAGAATCCACTTCTACAGCAACTACATTTAATAGATAAATTTGTTTTTCAGTATTCAGGGAACATAGGGCGTACTCACGATATTAAATCCATTGTTGCGGCGGCACAACAGCTTCTTGGATATGAGGATATCCATTTTCTTTTTATTGGAGATGGTGCGAAACGTCAGTGGTTGGAGACTTCAGTAAGGACAAGTCATTTACGAAATATAACAATATTACCTCCACAGCCGAGAGAAAATTTATTAACCACACTAAATGCATGTGATGTGGCAATGATTTCGTTTGTGAAAGGTATGAAAGGTGTTTCCGTGCCGAGTAGAATGTATAATATTTTTGCTGCAGGGAAACCAATTATTGCTTTGACTGACCCTCTTTCAGAACTGGGTATGGTGATTAATGAAAAGCAAGTCGGCTGGGTAGTTCCGCAAGGCGATATTGAAGCATTGGTAAAAGCGATACTTGCGATTCGAAAACGAGCTGATCTTAATATATTTTCTGCCCGAGCCGAATCTGCAGTATCTAAAAGCTACCAATACTCACAGGTACTGGAAAAATATTATTCATTGATGAGCCGATTTGTTATAGAATGATTGCTTTTGCTATATTGGTACGATTATTTCACATGGTAAAATTTTGATTGCAAAAAAAGAACTCATACGGCTATTGGCTCTTGATTTTGTAAGTGTATCGTTAGCATGGGCAATCTATTATTTTGTTCGCATTGAAAGCCATTGGATTCCTTATGCTATCAAACCGGATTTCTTTCTTCCTTTATTAGTCATCGCCTTTTATTGGTTGATCATCTTTTCATTTTACGGTTTGTACCGCTCGTGGCACGCCGCGTCAAGAACCGATGAGTTTCTTACCATTCTTAAGGCTGTGAGTGTTGGCTGCTTATTTCTTTTCTTTGTTATTTTTCTCAATGATACAAATGTACAGACGGAAATCAGTTCCCGGCTTGTTATTCTTATTTACTGGGGAATCATGCTTCTTGCGGTCGGCTCTGGACGCGTATTATACCGCACTGTGCGCCGCCGTCTTCTCGAATCAGGTATTGGAAGACGCAATACAGTCATTGTTGGATGGAATAAAAAAGGCCGTGACCTTTTTGATCTGGTTCAGCAGCACCCCGCACTCGGATATAAAATAGTTGGCTTTGTGAAAGTTGATAAGAAAAAAGCGGGGACAGCGCACAAAGGTATCTCTATATTAGGGGGAGTGGAAAATCTTCCGTCGCTTATTGCTTCACGTCAGATTAAAGATGTACTTATTGCCCTTGAGTCGGACGATCATAACAAGTTACTTGAAGTGATAAGCTGCTGTAATGGCCACGACGTCAGTATGAAGATTATGCCGGATATGTACGACATTATCAGCGGGCAGGCGCGGACAAATCAGCTTTATGGCTTTCCGCTCATAGAAATTATGCCGCAGATTATGCAACCGTGGGAAGAAAGTGCGAAGCGGTTGATGGATATTTTTGCTTCACTTGTTGTCCTTGCTGTTTCAACTCCATTATGGTTTATCATTGCCGTTGCGATTAAGCTCGATTCAAAAGGACCAGTTGTCTATAGTCAGGAGCGTGTAGGCAAAGATGAAAAGATTTTCAAAATGCACAAGTTCCGCTCTATGCATGCCGATGCAGAAAAGAAAACAGGTCCTGTGTGGGCGCCGGTCAATGATTCGCGCGTCACTCGTGTTGGCAGATTTCTTCGGAACACACGCCTCGACGAAATCCCGCAATTCATCAACGTGCTTCGCGGCGAAATGAGTTTAGTTGGACCGCGCCCTGAACGTCCTTTTTTTGTTGAGAAACTTTCAAAAGAAATTCCATTATATCACCGGCGATTGAAAGTGCGCCCCGGAATCACCGGCTGGGCACAAGTGAAGCAAGGATATGACCGTTCAATTGATGACGTGCGTTCAAAAGTGAGGTACGATTTATTTTACATTGAGAATATGTCCCTCCGCATGGACATGAAAATTCTCCTTTACACATTTTATGTAATGTTGGCAGGAAAAGGTCATTGATCTTCTTGGTAAGGAAACTTTTCGTATGACGATTCAAATGGTGGATCTAGTAACGCAGTACAAGAAACTGAAACCGGAAATTGATTCAGCGGTTGCAAAAATTCTGGAATCAGGGCAATTTATTTTAGGAAAGGAAGTCGGCGAATTTGAGTCTGCGGCTGCTCATTATATCGGAGTAAAGCATGCCATTGGTTGTGCCTCAGGTACCGATGCGTTGCAAATTGCAGTAATGGCGCTCGGATTAAAACCCGGCGATGAAATTATCACAACGCCGTTCACATTTTTTGCTACTGCAGAGGCTGTAGCATTGCTCGGTATCATTCCTGTTTTTGTTGACATAGACGAAAAAACATACAATATTAAAGTGGAGTTGATTGAGTCGGCGATAACCTCCAGGACAAAAGCAATCATGCCGGTGCATTTGTACGGTCAGCCCGCGGATCTTAATGAAATTCTTGAAATCGCTCGCCGTCATCATTTGTTTGTTATTGAAGATAATGCGCAAGCGCTAGGTTCTTTGTATTATGGAAAGAAAGCCGGAAGTTTTGGCGATTTTTCCTGCACAAGCTTTTTCCCGAGCAAAAATTTAGGCGCGTATGGCGATGCCGGTATGATCATGACAAATAACGATACGCTCGCATCAAAAGCACGCATGATTGCGCAACATGGATCGCGCGTTCGCTACAAACATGAGCTGCTCGGCGTCAACAGCCGGCTGGATACAATACAGGCGGCAATTCTCAACGTGAAGTTAAAATATCTTGATCACTGGAATGCAGCGCGGCAGCGCAATGCGGCAATGTACAACAAACTGCTCACAACTGAAAATGTCATAAAACCTTTTATTGCGTCTGAGCGTTCACATATTTATCATCAATACTCAATTCGAGTTCATAAAAGAGATGCATTACAAGAACATCTTCGGACAAAGGGAATTCCAAGTGCAATCCATTATCCGATTCCATTGCATCAACAGGAAGCACTCCGGAAAATTCCAGGCTTTGTTGAAAAAAACAAGTCCTTTCCTGTTGCCGAACAAATAGCGAAAGAGATTATTTCTCTTCCAATGCATCCGGAACTGAACGACGAACAAATCAGATTCATTGCCGAAGCGGTTACACGTTTCTGCCAACAATCATAACGTATGCCTAAAGCTCTCGTCATTACGCCGACGTACAACGAATCTCCAAATATCAAAAAGCTTATTGCGAAAGTAATGCAGATGCTTTCTGATATTGAAATTTTGATTATTGACGACAATTCTCCGGACGGAACGGCAGCAATTGTCAAAGAAATCCAGAAGGATAATCCCCGTGTTCATTTGCTTGAACGCTCAGGAAAAATGGGATTAGGAACGGCGTATGTTGCCGGCTTTAAATATGCACTCGCCAATGGTTTCGATTATGTTTTTGAGATGGATGCGGACTTTTCACACAATCCGAAAGAGATTCCAAATTTTTTGGTGAAAATTCAGGATTATGATTTGGTGGTTGGTTCACGGTATTCCCGCGGCGTCAGTGTTGTGTACTGGCCATTTCGTCGGTTGCTGCTAAGTTATTTTGCAAATCTTTATACACGGATTATTACCGGCCTTCCATTGAAAGATGCGACGGGCGGCTTTAAATGCTATCGCAGAAAAGTGTTGGAAAGTATTGATCTTTCTAAAATCAAATCGAATGGTTACGCCTTCCAGATTGAAATGAGTTTCAAAGCGTGGAAGAAAGGATTTCGTCTTTGCGAAATCCCGATAATTTTTGTTGACCGCGATCGGGGCGAATCGAAAATGTCGAAGAACATCGTCTATGAAGCGGTATTTATGGTCTGGAAATTGAAATTCCTCAGCATCATCGGCACTCTCTGAAATTTCCAATGGATATTTCAGTTATCATTGTTAACTACAATGTAAGAGATTTCCTTCACAGCGCGCTGGTGTCTATCTTCAAAGCGTTGAAGGGAATGAAGGGAGAAGTGTTTGTTGTTGACAATGCATCGGATGACGGCAGCAGCGAAATGGTTCGTCAATCGTTTCCACGCGTTCACCTTATTGAAAATTCTTCCAATGCCGGTTATGCTAAAGCGAATAATCAAGCGCTCGCCCGTGCGCGAGGGAAATATCTTTTGCTGATCAACCCTGACACCGTTGTTCAGGAAGGGACATTCCGCACGCTGATAAAATTCTTTGAGAATAACTCTGATGTTGGTATGACGGGTTGCAAAATTTTAAATCCGGATGGAACGTTGCAGCTTGCATGCCGTCGAAGTTTTCCCACTCCATGGACGGCGCTGACGAAAGTGCTTGGACTTGGATCGCTGTTTCCTTCTTCAAGGCTTTTCGCGAAATATAACCTTACATACTTAAATCCAGATGAGAATTATGAAGTGGATGCCGTCAGCGGCTCGTTTATGATGGTGCGCAAAGAAGTCTATGCACGCATTGGCGGGCTTGACGAAACATTTTTTATGTACGGCGAGGACCTTGATTGGTGCTATCGCGTTCAACAAGCAGGATGGAAAGTTTTTTATGTTTCGGATACGCAGATCATCCATTACAAAGGGGAAAGCACACGGCGCAGTGATATTGACGAGCTTCGGTTGTTCTATCAGGCAATGCGGTTGTTCGTTCGCAAGCATTATCGCGGGTCGTTATTGTTTGAGTTGATTATTGAATTCGGAATTCTTGCCCGCGCGTTTCTTGCCTTTCTTGTGCGATTCAGCAAACCAATGCTTGTTGCCCTTGTAGATTTTATTCTTGTGGATGCGGCGATTCTTGCGGCAGCGATTTACCGTACCGGACGTCTACATTCATTTCCCGAATATGGTTATCCGTGGGTCTTTATCATTCCGGCATTTGTCGTCGTTGTGTCGCTTTATTTTTCCGGGGTGTATTCGTACAGGCGGTTTTCCGTCTCCCGCTCATTCGCAGCTGTGTTGACGGCGTTCGTTATTATTTCGGCAATCACGGCGTTTTTTTTGGAATTTGCTTTCAGTAGAATTGTGGTTATTCTTTCCGGCGTGATAAGCGTTGTTATGATTCCGGGATGGAGAATTGCTCTCCGCTTCCTTGGCATTGGAGGGAAGCTTTCACGAAAAACTCTTTTTGGAAAACGTACGCTCATTGTCGGTGCCGATCAATCAGGACAAGAGCTGTTGAAAAAAATTAACAGCCACCCCGGCGATGGTTACACGGTGGTTGGTTTCATTGATAACGACAGGCGTCGTCTTGGGAAGAAAATTTCCGGCGTAGAAATCGTCGGGAGTGTTGAAAATATCGGGAAAATCATTCACGATCATAAGATCAGCGAAGTGATTTTTTCTACCGATGCAATGCCATATTCAACTATTCTATCCGTTATTGGCAAGAGCCGAAACAAAATGGTAAACTTTCGTCTTGTGCCGAAATCGCTGGAAGTAATCATCGGAAAAGCGAATGTTGATCAGCTTGATGAAATCCCTTTTATTGATATCGAGTACAACATCAACAAATTTTCCCATCGCGCCGCTAAACGTGCTGCGGACTTGATTATTGCGCTGATTCTTTTGATTTGCTGTGCTCCTTTTGTATATTTGAAGCGTGCTGTCGTTACCCATTCCTCATTTTCTTCTGTGATTCGTTTGTTGCCGCATGTTGTTCGCGGTAAGTTGAGTCTTGTAGGCCAGCCCATTGGCATCTCGAACGGTCACGACGCATTGTTGCAGAAGAACGGAATATTTCTCGGGAAGTCCGGGATTACAGGAATTGTTCAAATTCATTCAGACAAGCGTTTGAGCAAGGAAGAGAGAGAACAATATTTGTTGTACTATGCAAGGAACCAGTCCCTTATTTTGGACTTTGAGATTTTGTTAAAAGCGGCGATGCGCCGTTTACAACATACACCATGAGTGAGAATTTCCGGAGGAATATGCCTCGAGCGGTATTGGATTTCGAAAAACCGATTGTCGAGCTCGAACAAAAAATCGAGGAGATGAAAAAACTCAGCGACAATCTCGACATTGCCGATGAAATAGCCACATTGGAGAATAAAGTGAGTCAACTACGAGAAAATGTTTTTTCGAACCTCACCAGGTGGCAAAAAGTACAGCTTGCCCGCCACCCGGATCGTCCGTATACTCTCGATTATGTCGGAATGATGATGACCGACTTTGTTGAGCTTCACGGAGACCGCGCTTTCGGCGACGATAAAGCTATCGTCGCGGGTTTTGCGCGTCTCGATGGTCAGCCTGTTATGATTATCGGGCATCAAAAAGGTCGCGATACCAAGACGAATCTTTTTAGAAATTTTGGTATGCCGCAGCCCGAAGGCTATCGCAAAGCGCTTCGGTTGATGAAGCTTGCGGCAAAACTCAATCGTCCGATTATCACCATGATCGATACGTCAGGTGCATATCCGGGAATCGAAGCGGAAGAGCGCGGACAAGGAGAAGCGATCGCGCGGAATCTTTTCGAAATGTCACATCTCCCCGTGCCGATCATTGTTGCAATCATCGGAGAAGGCGCCTCAGGCGGTGCGCTTGGCATTGGTGTTGGCGACCGTGTGTTGATGTTGGAAAATACGTGGTATTCCGTTATTTCACCGGAATCGTGTTCAAGTATTCTTTGGCGAAGCTGGGATTATAAAGAGCAAGCCGCCGAAGCAATGCGCCTTACTGCTACAGATTTGCTGGAACAAAAAATTATTGACCGCGTTGTTCCTGAACCGCCGGGCGGTGCGCATCGTAACCCGCAGCAAGCCGCAGCGATTCTTAAGGATACGCTCATCGAAGAATTAAAACTGCTCCAAAAAATCAAACCCGACAAGCTGGTTGAAAAGCGCATCGAGAAATTTGCGGGGATGGGCGAGTTTCATCAATAGTTTTTTTAGAAAAATATGACGTATGATTTCATTCGTAACAGAAATACGTGTGCGTTACGCAGATACAGATCAGATGCGGTTTGTGTACTATGGAAAATTTTTTGAGTATTTCGAACAGGGCCGTTCGGATTTACTTCGCCACGTAGGGCTTCCGTACACCGAAATTGAAGCAATGGGGTTATACCTTCCGGTGATTGAAGCCTCAGCGCGTTATAAAAAATCTGCACGGTATGATGACTTGCTGCGCGTCGAAACTTCACTCCATGAGATGCCGGTTGCCCGTGTTCGGATCGAATATCGTGTTTTCCACAATGATGAATCAGAACCAATGGCGGAAGGCTACACCGTACACAGTTTTTTGAATGCAAAAACAGGGAAGCCTACTCGCGCGCCGGCTAAATTTGTTGAAGCAATCGGCGAAGCGATGAAAAAGGCGAAATGATATTTTCTATCAACAACCATAGAGTAGAAAGGTGAATTGATGGTAAAGAAAGAATTGCTTGATATCCTTTGCTGTCCGAAATGCAAAGGCGAACTTGACTACAAACCGAAAGAAAACACACTGACATGCAAAAAGTGCGGCAAAGTATATTTGGTCAAAGATGATATTCCCATTATGCTTGTCGACGAGACGAAAGAATGACGGTTGACATCCTTAACGATAGCAGAATTGGGCGGCTTGTTGAGCAAGCTCTTCAGGAAGATGTTGGATTTGGCGATATCACAAGCGAAGCAATTATTCCTGAAGAACAAATCGGTCGCGCTGTTGTTCTGCCGAAAGAAAATGGTATTATTTCCGGTGTCGAGCTGTTTAAAATTGTCTTTCAATACATTGATAGACAAGTTACCGCAGAGTTCGATCGTTTTGACGGTGGATTAGCTACTGCCAGCAAACACATTGGGGAAGTAGAAGGTCCGGTGCGCAGCATTTTAACAGGTGAACGCGTAGCATTGAATTTTCTTCAGCGCATGTCGGGTATTGCTACGTTGACGCACAAATTTGTTCACGCCGTCGCCGGCACGAATGCAAAAATTACCGATACACGAAAGACCTCTCCCGGATTGCGCATGCTCGAACGCAAAGCCGTTGTTGACGGCGGAGGAGTGAATCATCGTTTCGGTTTGGACCAAATGGTGTTGATCAAGGACAATCATATTCAGGCGGCGGGAAGCATCAGTAACGCCGTTTCGCGATGCACAAAATATCTCCTCGATCATCACATCGAAGCAAAGATTGAAGTCGAAACTACTTCGCTCGCTCAGGTGGAAGAAGCATTACGCTGCGCCGGTGTAAACAGAATTATGCTTGATAATTTTTTATTGAATGACATGACGGCAGCAATTCGCCGAATTGACCACGCGGTAGAAGTTGAAGTCTCCGGCGGTGTTACGCTCGAAACCGTGCGCGCTATCGCCGAAACTGGTGTAGACTTTATTTCCGTCGGCGCACTGACTCACTCATCCAAAGCACTCGATATCTCTCTCGAATTACTCCATTGACACTGTTTGCCCAAATTAAACGGCTCGGTGCCGATACAGCGATTTACGGAATCAGCACAATCGTTGGCCGCTTTCTCACCTTTCTTCTTGTTCCTTTCTATACAAATGTTCTTCTGCCGGGCGAATATGGTATTGTTTCTTACATCTATTCACTTATTGCATTTGTGAATGTCATTTACTCGTATGGAATGGAGTCGGCGTACTTCAAATATTTTTCAACACTGGAAATAGGGACTGAGAAGCAAAATTTCACTACGCCATTCCTTTCTGTTCTTGCAACATCTGCAGCGTTTTCTTTTTTCATTGCTGCTGCCGCACACCAGATTCTCCATCTTATCAATGTCTCTGAAAGCTATATCTCAATTATTTATTTCACTGCAGGTATTCTTGCGTTCGACGCACTTGCCATTATTCCATTCGCTTCATTGCGCATGGAGAGGAAAGCGAAACGATTTGCGACCTATAAATTGCTGAATATCGTTATCAATGTTGTTCTCAATATCTATCTCCTTGTTTTTTTAAAGATGGGGATTAAGGGAATTTTTATCAGCGGGTTTGCCGCCTCGGCAAGCACATTTCTTTTTCTGCTCCCGACGATAATAAAGCATTTTTCGCTCCCGCCGAGCGGTGCATTATACAAAGCGCTTCTGAAATATGGCGTGCCGTACATTCCCGCGGGACTTGCCACGATGGCGATTCAAGTTATTGACCGTCCGATTTTGCGTGCGTTCACGAATGATTCGGTCGTGGGAATTTATCAGGCAAATTACCGGCTGGGAATTTTCATGATGCTTATTGTTTCGATGTACGATTATGCATGGCGGCCGTTCTATTTTTCTATTGTGAAAGAGCCGAACGCGAAACAAATATTTTCCCGCGTTCTCACGTACCTTGTTCTTTTCATGGCGGCAGTATTTCTTGTGCTGACGTTTTTTGTGGATGACATTGTAAAATTCAGAATGTTTGGCAGGTATCTCATCCACCCGAATTATTGGGGCGGATTGAACATAGTACCGATTGTGCTGCTCGGATATTTGTTTCTGGGCGTTTCTACAAGTCTCACCGCCGGCATTTACATTGAAAAGCGTACCAAATTGCTTTCTATCAACACATTCGTCGGCGCCGCGGTGAACATTGTTGCCAATTATTTTCTCATCCCGCATTACGGAATGACCGGTGCAGCGTGGGCGACGTTTCTTGCTTATTTCGCAATGGCTGGCGTTGTCTATGTGATTGTGCAGAAGATTTATCCGATTTCGTATGAATTGTGGCGGCTATTCAAGATTGCGATCGCTGCCGGCGGCGTTACGGCGCTCTATTATCTTTTATCGCCGCACTGGTTGAATATTCACACAGGAATTTTTATTGAGCTTATGAAATTCGGTTTGCTCGCGCTTTTTTTTGTGCTGATGTACGTGATGCAATTTTTCAACAGGGAAGAGATTGGGAAGCTGCGGAATGTATGGGAAAAGGGGTTATAACCGCGCGTGTAAATGTCTTTTTACTATTTTGCCGCATGCCGGACAAAAATTGTCTCCTTTGATATCAATGTCTTCGACGGTGGTTGATGAATGCATAACACAATCGTAGTCAAGGCAATGGTACAATCCAAAGGTGTGTCCAAGTTCATGCACAGCTTCTTTTCTAAAACGTTCTATAAATCGCTGCGTGTTTTCAGGTAACCCGTACAGCGTATCGCTCAACCGATATGTTGAGACAACTGCGTAAGTTCCGTTCAGTTGCGCCTCTCCGAATACATAGGTAAGCACCGGAACAAAAAAATCAACCTTACTGATGCCGAGAATTTTCCCATTGTAATGCGGAAAGTGTTCTTGCAGCGATGTCAGCAAAACTGATGAATTGTATTGATTCCGGTAGGCATCGAATGCGGCAGCGATATCGAGATGAATGCTTTCGTCTATCGCTGTTTCAATATTCAATGTTGACTGTAATGCCGGGCGGAGCAACAAAATGTGCTCAATCTCCACCGGAGGAATTGGTACAAGAAGAAGAGAAGACATTGCTCACGGTTTTATTAATCCGTACTTAGCAATTTTGTTGTACAACGTTACTCGATCAATATCCAAAATGCGCGCTGAATGGGTAATATTCCACCCATATTTTGCAAGCACATGTTCAATGTGTGTTTTCTCGACAGCATCAATTGATTCATCCGCAGGAGCATGGTGTTTCGGGATGAGCTGAAAAGGCAAATCGTCCGGACGAATTGATGGCGGCGCTGCAAGCACCATTGCACGCTCTATAACATTTTCCAATTCACGCACGTTGCCGGGCCAGTCGTAACGCACCATCATGTCCATTGCTTCAGGAGAAATATCCTTTACAGGTTTATTCATTGAAATCGTATAGCGCGTAAGGAAATGGCGTGCAAGTAACGGGATATCGGCTTTTCTTTCACGTAATGGCGGTATAAAGATTGTAAAGACATTCAGCCGGTAGTACAGGTCTTCACGGAATGTGCCCGCTTTTACAGCGGCTTCAAGATCGTGATTGGTTGCGCAGATGATGCGGAAGTCGCTTGCGATGACTTCATTTCCACCGACGCGCGTGAATTGTTTTGTCTCGATGACGCGAAGCAATTGCACTTGCATCTTTGGTGAGATAGTTCCGATCTCATCAAGAAAAATGGTTCCGCCGTCAGCCATTTCAAATTTTCCTTTTCGGCGGTATTGCGCACCGGTGAACGCGCCTTTTTCGTGTCCGAAAAGTTCGCTTTCAAGAAGTGTTTCAGGAACGGCGCCGCAGTTCACAGCAATAATTGGAAAATACCGTCGTGCGCTGTTTGCGTGAATTGCCCTCGCGATAATTTCTTTCCCCGACCCGCTTTCACCGCGTATCATTGCCGTCGTGTCGGTCTGTGCGACGGTTTTTGCCATCTCAATCACTTTTTTCATTTGCGGGCTGCTGCCAACGATGTCTTCACTTCTCATTATTTCAGAAATGTGCTGGCGAAGTTGTGCATTTTCATCCGCAAGTTTCTTATGCTGAATTGCTTTTTGAACAAGGTGAGAAAGATGATCAGGGTCAACCGGTTTGGTCACGTAATCGAACGCGCCTTCTTTCAAAGCCTGCACAGCGCTTTCAACGGAAGCAAACGCGGTAATCATAATGATCGTTGCGGCGGGATCGATTTCGCGAAGACGCTGCTGCAATTCCAATCCGCTCATGCCCGGCATCTTGATGTCGAGCAGAATGATATCCCACGGGCCGCAACCCATTTTTTTCAAAGCGTGAGCCGCGTCTTCTGCCGAATCAACGCGGTAGTTGTCCTGCTTGAACCACTTTGAAAGCGAATCGCGGACAACAATCTCATCGTCAACAATCAAGATGCTGTTTTGTTTAGTCGGTTTTCCATTCATGGCGTTCACACGGTAGTTGTCGGTTGAATGATTCTTGGTTGTTCACTGGCGTTTTCAGTGCCATCTTCAATAGGTGCTTTCTTAATCGGGAGAGTGATAGTAAATTCTGAACCTTGATGCTGTTTAGAATGTACTTCGATGGTTCCATTATGCCGCTCAATAATGCCATAGGCAACAGCAAGCCCTAAGCCAGTGCCTTTTCCATTTTCTTTAGTCGTGAAGAATGGCTCGAAGATGTGTGGCAGGTCTTCATCGTTGATGCCGCTGCCGGTATCCTTAATACTAATGTTCACGTTTTTGTTTACTGCATCGTGTTGCGCGCTCAAAGTCAGCGTTCCACCTTCTGGCATTGCTTCGACGGCATTGATTTCAATTGCGAGCAGTGCCTGTTCAATTTGTTGGATATCACAGACAAGTGATAACTTGTCATCGGGAAGCGATGTTTGGAGCGCAATGTTATGAATGTGTAAATGGTGATCAATCAACTTCAATGAATTTTCTATTGCGACGCGTATGTCGGATTCTTGAAATGCACCGACTTTCTGCCGAGAAAAGAGAAGAAGATTTTTCACAACATTTCCGCAGCGGGCGGTTTCATCGGCAATAATGGAGAGTTCGCTTTGTATCTCGTGCGCTTCTTCTTCGTTCAAGATGCCGGCTTTCACGGAGCGCTTCAAAAGCTTTGCGTAGGTGAGCACGCCTTCCAACGGATTGTTTAACTCGTGAGCGACAGTTGACGCAAGTTTTCCGAGTGAAACCATTTTTTCCATTTGAACCATATTTATTTGAGCGCGCTGAAGCTCGTCCGTTTTTTGTGCAACCCGTTCTTCCAAAGTTTGTGCCCACTGCGTTAATTCGTCGTGGGCGCGTTTCACTTCATCGGTCATTTGATTGAAGGAAGCAGCGAGCCGGCCAATTTCGTCCTTTGAACGCACCGGAATACGATGGTCAAGATTCCCTTTTATAATTTCCTGTGTTCCTTTTGTTAGATTTTTCACAGGAATGTTAACGACAAACCAAATGAACACCGCTGTAAAGACGGTCATCAATCCAAGCATTAACAAACCATTCATGTACTCAGCATGTTTTTCGTCAGCGAGGTTTTTATCAAGATCAGCGAGAGGCATCATGACATCGAGAACTCCGAGCACGGTCTGTGATGACGAATGTGCATGGCAGTCGGCGGTTGCACATTTTCCTTCATTGCGAATCGGTGTGATCAAACCAAGCACGCGATACCCTTTTGGAGAGAGAAAAATGCGGCTTAATTCGTGTCCATTCGCCGGGGCGGGCGATTTGCCGGCAACATGACAGACATTGCAGGCTTCCGCATTGACATTCACGGTCTTTCCAACTTCACCTTCAACAGACGAAAAAGTAATTTCCCCTTTTTTATTATAGATGCGGATTGCTTCAATGCCGGGCTCGTGACCCACGGTATTTATGATGTGATAAATATCTTCGCGTCGGTTCAACATCATGCTATAGTTGGTCGAGCGCTTAATGATATCTGCAACGCGTGTAGCCCCGCCAACAACATCTCGCATGTGTTGATCAGATTGACGGTCAACACTGAGCGTTGTGAAGACTGCAGTTCCAATAAGCATCACAACGAGAATAATGAGGAATAATCTGAATGCAAGAAGATGCGTGAAGTTCATAGAGTTATCCGCTTTTTTAATGGCAACTACTGTGCCAGTTCTGAATATTGGAAGTATGAAATTTGGTTGAATATTACGCGAAAGGAAAACCCCGCTTACTCAGAATTGCGAAATTATGCAGTAAATTCCTGAAAAATCGAAGAAGGAAAGGTGCAGAGAAAGCGTATCAGGTATTACGCGAAAGGAAGTTGTTGGCGATTTCAAAATATTTTTTCTCACCTATGATTTCGTGAATTGCTCTCAGCGGTTTGCCGCCATCGTATTCTGTTCTTGCGTGCGCCTGTTCATGCTGAAAACTTACCAAGAAATTTGATTTTATTCCGGCAAGTTCTGTTCTAAGGACGGATAAATTTTTATTGTGTGTGTATCCTATCTGCTTGTCGCTTGCTGAAACCGAAATTTTAAGAATCCAACCAGCATTGTAAGGGTCATTTGTCAACTGCATTGGACGATCGAGCAGTTCTCCATTTGTTTCCATTACTGTTCCTTGAACGCCGGAGCGAAGGCCAATTGTGCCTTCCCGGAAGACAATCCAAACAAACGGACTGTTTCGCTCTATTTGTGTCGGCGTTTCGGGCAGGACAACGCTCACCATTTGTTGTAAGAAATGGGCACCGACGTGGTCAATGCCCATTGTGATTACAGATGGCGTTTCAAATTTCAGCCATGTGTGATTGCGAAAATATGTTCTATCACCTGGTATAGGCTGTTTGAGAATTGTGCGTGTTTCTTCATCGCACAAGTGTAAAAAATAATCGTTTGCAGCTTGGTTACCGGCAGACAAGTCTGCCTTAGTTTGAAGAATGTCAGCGTACACGCGGCGGTTTTTTTTCGCAACAGTTTTTTCTTCGGAAGCGGCCGGAAAGTCCATTTCCGATTTTAATTTCCTCATATCAGAATCGAAAGCGCATTCTTCACACAAATAGTCTTTATCGCACAGCTTATAATCTGCTAAGCCCGCTTCCATCCAAATGCAATGTAATTCACCTTCCGGTATGACGTGATGTTTTGTTGTTGGCGCCATGACGCCCTCGATTCCATAAGTGTTGTAAAAACTTCGCCTAATTTAGCACGGTAGTGTGCTCGTGTTTGTCGCCGATAAATTCAACCACATCGAATGTTTTGCTTAACGGCTCGTTTGCTTCTTTTTCTTTTGGAAACACCGGAAGATATTTTACTGCTAATCTAAATCCGGCAAATCCAAGAGCCACAATCATTAGCGTAATTGAAATTTCCATCCAGCTTGGAAAATAATGTGCACCGGTATAGTGTTCGATGGAGGTAACACTGAGATTCATACGATTCAAAATGAAACCGAGCACAACAAATAAAGCGGAATAGAAAAGTCCTTTTTTGCTCCTATTTGTTTTTTTGTAAGAGAGCAGGATGATTGGCACAACAGCACCTAAAATAATTTCTGCCCAATACAACAATCCTTCAAGATTGAAAGTGAAAACGTACGACCAAAGGTGATCGTTGACGACATCTTCTATTTTCAATACGAGATAAACGGATAGAGCGACGGCAGTCACTTTTCCTAACTTCGAAAGAATCGGCAGCTCAATTTCGCGCCTGAATGTACGCGAACTCAGGAACGATTCAATTGTTACCATCGCAGGGCCGACGGCGATAGCCGTTAAGAAAAAGAGATAGGGGAGATTTGATGAATACCATAAAGGATAAACTTTTTCCGGTACTATCAAATACAGTGACCCTAAAGATGATTGATGAAGTGAAGAAAGGATAACTCCTAAAATAACCAGCGGAACGATGATTGCATGAAGAATTTTTTGCGGCTTTTCCAGCTTAAACCGCTCAAACACGATAGGGCTGAATTCAAGTGCGAGCACAGTCGTGTAAAACATGACACACCATGCGACTTCAAACATGACCGAGTGTGGATTCCACATGATCAACGGATGCCAAATTTGCCACGGACGTCCAAGGTCGAACAGTAATGCAACAACAACTAAAACATAACCGAGAAAAGCCGTCAGTACTGCGGGTCGTAGAATTGGTTTATAGTAATCGAGGTGAAAAATGTACACTGCCGCAGCAACAACAAATCCACCGGCAGCGAGACCGACACCGCACAGCACATCAAAGCCGATCCAAAAGCCCCACGGAAATTTGTCGCTGAGATTAGTCGCTGCACCGAGTCCTTGTGTAAAGCGAATAACCGTTGCAGTCAAACCCAGTGCCATAATAATCCAAAAGACGGCGGTCCAAAATGTCATTCGATGAATTTTTCCCAAGGGGGTTTTCAACAATGATGTCATAGTAGTTTCCTCAATTTTCTTGTTCATGATTTGAAATTCGACGACTTGGATTGGTGTTTTCCATTTGTTCAAGTTTTGCTTCGAGATCACGCACTTCTTTTCTGCGATTCGTTATCCAGTAAATGCCGCCTAACAATGTGCCGCCCCAGAAAACGTAGTTCGGAATCTTCGACATCACAGCCCATGTGAGCGAGGGAAGAGGGTGATCCGGCAGATTACCCTTCAATCCAATCTCAGCAAATGGTTTTGATGCGAGGTAGAGGATTGATGTTCCGCCAGCTTCTTTGATGCCGTAAATTTGTGGAAAATAATTCGCCGGATTTTCTGCGAAACGTTTTTCGGCAATTTGCTTTAGCTCTTCCAATGTTCCGAATACGCGCGCTTCCGCCGGGCATGCTTCGACGCATGCCGGTTTTTTGCCTGCCACAATTCTATCATGGCACATGTCACATTTCGAGACTTTTGGGTTTGCGCTGTTCCATTGGTATTTGGGAACATCAAAAGGACATGCCTGCATGCAGTAACGGCAGCCGATGCATTTACTGACGTCGTACGTGACAGGTCCCTCGTCAGTTTTTTCCAGCGCTCCGACCGGGCAGACGGATGCACAGGTTGGTACGTCACAGTGCATACACATCCGCGGAACGTACGCGTCGTTGACTGTCAGCACTGTTGTATTTTTTGTTGATGAAAGTTCGTGAACATCGGTTTTGGGAAATCCCCAACGATCAGCGCAAGCTTCTTCACATGCGTAGCAGCCGATGCAGAGAGTTGTGTCAATAAGAATGCCATAATGTTGCATAATTAAATCTCCGGTGAAAGTTCAAGATCAGTAAATACTCCGCTCACTTTGCTACAGCGATCAATTGGAGTTGTGGATGAACATTTGTTCAAATTCTTTCCATGTTTTATCGTTTGTTGTTTGAAGCACGCCGTTCATCGGTATTCCGCCGTCAAGAAGCGTCGCTCCTGCAGGAACAATTGTGTTGACTGTTCGTTCACTGTTCAGGAAATTTCGGAAACGGCTGATTTCTGCTCTGAGCCATTGCGCTGCTTCGTCTGCAATAGTGAGAAGTTTTAGTTCCGGGGAAAAATTTGTCGGTTCAATCACCGCAATCCATCCATCAAAGTATGGTGCTTCTTTCAGCAACGATGGAGAATCGAGCAGCTGCGAGTTAATCTGCGAAACCTTCCCGGAAAATGGTGAAGGAAAGCTTAACGTTCGATTGCCTTGTCTAATTTGAAAAAGCGGCTCGCCTTTTTTGATTTCAGAGCCTTGAGGTACAACTTCGACGGCATCAATTGTTCCGACAACTTTCTGAGCAAAATCATCTGCTCCGATTCGAACATTTCCGGAAAAAAGAAGCTCTGCCCATGCGTGATATTTACTGAGAAAATATCCGCGCGGCAGAAGAAAACGATCGTGTTGGCCGTTCCGTGTGTGCGTAGATTGTAACGCAAGCGCATTCTGTTTAGTCCGCCCGCGAACGTATTCGATAAGAACGCATGTAATAATAGTTCCAATGACAAATAAAGCGACCATTGTGATGTCTCCTATATTAGGTTGATAGCGATGTTGCCTGTAAAGATTGCTTAGTTGATTGTTTTTGTGCGACTGAATAAACTGAGGGAAAAAATTCGCTTTGCAAGCGAAGCCACTCTTCATCGCTGACATTATCGCTGAAATTACTGATGATGTTTCCACCGTCCTGTAAGGCATAATGTTGCGGCGCAAAAAAATGTATGAGTTCAGCGCGTATTGCATCTTGCCATCGCTCGGCTGTGCTTCCCTTCAATAAATTTCTTTTTTCACGGGTAAAGTCCGTGGGAGAGATTTTTGCAATCCATCCTTTTTCGAGTGGGGAATCGTTAATCAGAGACGGGGAGCGATTGAGTTTTTTATTCACTGCAATGACGACACCTGAAATTGGTGCTACCTGTTTGAGAATTTTATCTTTATGTTGGTACGTCACAAGTTCTTCACCCTGTCGGATTGCTGAGCCTGCTTTTGGAAGTTGAACGTTCTCGATTGTTCCGATAAATTTCTGTGCAAAGTCATCCGCGCCGATTGCAACGACTTCCGCTTTTTGTTCGAGTGCCCACATGTGTCCGGGATGGAAAAATCGTTGAAGAACAATGTCAGAAACAGTGTTGAATTGAAGAGGTAAATTTTTTGCGGGAACTTGTTTTCGATCCCGCTTCAGCAAAATTTCTATTGTAAGAATCACTATCGCGGTGATGATACATAGGATGAACACCATACAATTCTCCTTTCTCATCTTGTATGCCTCATTTTGTTTAAAGAATCGTGCCAGCTTTCTTTTTTCCGGATGAAAAAATGCAACGCTAATTCATTGCATTGCAACCGCTTAGGATTGTGGTTGCGGTTAAGTAAGTAGAGGAGACATCGGTGTTGTAAAGTTCAACTAATAAAAATGAAGCATTGAAGCTGATTTGCTGTAAATCTATGCGGTGTAGGGAGATTGATAGTGTATAGTTTTGCATCGCATCGTGTTAAAGAATTCAACCGTTGAGAGAGAATATTGGTGAGAGTTGCAGTAGGAAGAAAAAATCTTGCCTTCAGAAAGAAAGTTTTATATATTGCTGGTGCAACAAATTTAAGTGCGCCCAGCATGGAGAGGTGGGTGAGCGGCTTAAACCAGCGGTTTGCTAAACCGCCGTAGTGCGTAAAGCGCTACCGAGAGTTCAAATCTCTCCCTCTCCGCAAGAAACAAAAAAGGCTCTTTCGAGCCTTTTTTGTTTCTGATGAAATGTCAAACCTTCTCAATCCCTTGGGATTGTAAACGATGCAAGTAGAAGCTGCTCAAGATTTTCCTCCAGCGTTTTCATTTCCCAATTAAGTCCATTTTCGTGCAGGATGTGCATTATTTTCAAGCTCACACTTCCGCCATGATAAATAAGGAATTGTTTGTCATGCTTCAACATGATTTGAATGCCGCTAAGGAAAGAGTCGTATTCGGTCATGCGCAGGATATTGACTGCTTGTTCGAACTCTTTCGACAGCTTTTTCTGATCGTGATGTTTTGCCATGTAGGGCGAGGAATAAGTATTCTTGAGTGCGTAAGAAAATAATGTATTTTACGAACATTTGCAAACCAGCATTCAAAAATATTATCTATGAAGTAAACTGGGGGTTCCCGCTTGTCAACATGGACTTGCGATTACTAACGCGCGTTTGATTAATGCGCGTCCATTTTGCTCTTTGAACAATCCGGGTGTGTTTGCTGTACTTCCAGAAAAAAAACAAAATGAGGGAGGTTTTCCTTGTAGTTGCTACTCGTCATCAGTTGGCGGTTGAAGCTCTTCCCACATTTTATCAAGCATATCATCGTCAGAAATAAAAAGTTTTGCACAGAACTTACCGGTAAATTTGCCGCTTAGCTTGCATTGAGCAAGCGTTTGTTTTATGGCGTTTACATCATTGACGCCGTCTGAAACGCAAAAATTTATCAGTGAAATACCGCATTCCGTACAGAACACTACGTCCTTATTTGCGAGTCTCTCTCTCTCCCGAGAGCGTTTTTTACTCATTACGCCCTTCCTTCATGGTTGTAGAACATCTGTCTTTAACGCAATGTACAAAAACGGGGTTAAAAACAAAATTAATTTTTGCCGGCAGAATGAAAAACCCTTGTCAAAGAGAAGTGATTTTTGTATTATATGCAGCACGCAAATAATCAAATGGGGAGTTTTATAAATCTGGAAATATTCCTCTCAGGAAGGATTTTATGTTTATGAGAAAGTCCCGCCGGTTTTATTTTCCGCTTTTTCTTTTTTTGGTGGCTTCGTTGTACATGACATCATTTGGACAAACGCAGCTATTCCATGAAACGTTTGATGACGGAGATTTATCAAAAAATCCGCCGTGGCAATTTTTCTCCGATGCCAGCTTAATTACATCGGATTCATCTCAATCGTATTCTGCGCCGTATGCTTGCAAGATCTCTACGAACAATCAGCTTTCCGCAATTGAAAATAATACGCGGATTTACAGTTCCACTATGTCGTTTGAATTGACTGAATATGTCTACGTTGATACTTTGCACGACGAAGCGATTCCGTGCCTTCTCAGAGGAGACGCAACGGTGATGGCGTTGTTTCTTTTGCCAAATGGAACTGTTCAGTTGTCGGTGCTGAAATCGAGAAGTGTTTGGTCAACCGTTGACATTTCTGTCCCTTCCGGTTACACGACAAAAACGTGGCTGAAGTTTACAATTCAGTATGACGGCAATGGAAACACCACGCTATTCATTAACAATGTAAACAAGGGAACAGCAGCTCAATCGTTGATTGATGTTCCATCTATTATTCAGATCGGTAACAAATATATTGCCCACACGAGCACATTTTATGTTGACGATATTTCCATGACAACTAACGCAGTTCTGCTTCCGCCGGGAAAAATCTATTTTCTCTTCAGCTCGGATACCGATACGTGGGAAGGCTTAAATGTGAACACGCGTTATGTTTATCTTCAGTTCGGACTTTTTTCCGATCCGAGCAGAAATGCCGCGAAGGTTATCAATACAACATACCGCGAACCGATGCGGGACAGCTACGGGCACACGCTTGTGGTGACATGGTATATGATGGACGGAAGCATGACGGCACCCAACATAAATCCTCAAACGGTGCATCCATGGATTTCAAACCTCGAAGCAATGACAAAATTTCGCGGCGATTCAATTCAACAGGTCGGAGATGAAATTGCATTTCACTATCATGACTGGATTTGGAGCGACCCCGATTCCAATGGTGTCTTTTATTGGAATCAATCCAGGCGCCTTGATGAATACAGAAATGATTTCATCGAAACGATAGGCCACATTATTATCGAAGGTGGAAGAATGCCGACAGCATTTCGGAGCGGCTGGCATTATATGGACAATGAATGGGAAACGCTTATTGACAGTTTGATTCCGTATCGTTTTGAGGATGCATCTCCTGGCGTTCACGACGATACGGTTGAACCACTCGACAATATTTATGATTGGTCACACGCCACGCTGGAATTTATTCCGTATCATCCCAGCGCCGACGATTATCAGTCAAGCGGAAATCTGAAAGGCTGGGAATCGCGATGTATGTATATGAAGAGTATGACCGCAAGCCAGCTTAGTACAGTTTTTAGCAAAGCGTTTGCAGGGAAAGATCAAGTTGTAACACTCTGGTCTCATCTTGCCGAAGATGATTTTCCACAGCAGATTGCTACAGAAGATTCATTGATTCAGCTCGCTTCTCAAAGTTTCCCTGAAGTGAAATTTGAATATGTGACAGCGACACAGGCAATGAAAGAATGGCGCGGCAGCACCGATAACACTCCGCCGACAATTACGGCGAGTATTGATTCTATTGAAGTCGGAGGAGTTTTGACGGTACAGACGGACGAACCACTGTGGCAAAATGCGCCGCTGGTTTATGTGAAGGCATCCGAAAATTCCGTCACTAGAATTATTCCTGAAGCAAACGGCTCGCTTTCATGGCGCGCTCATTTAAATCTTCACAACGGATTTAACGGAACGATTGGAATTGGAGCGACGGATACCTCTGGCAACAGCGCAGTGAAGAATATTGATCTTACAGTGACGAGTGTTCACACTCAGAGCGGCAATCATTTCACCTACAATCTGAATGATGCGTTTCCGAATCCGTTTAATCCGACAACGCATTTAAGATATACGATTGCCGATGCAGGATTTGTGTCATTAAAAGTGTTTGATGTTCTCGGGCGTGAGATTGCCGTGTTGGTGAATGAACGAAAATCTCCGGGAACATACGAAATGAATTTTAATGCCCAATCTCTGCCGAGCGGCGTCTATTTTTACCGCCTGCAAGCAGGAAACTTCACTGATGTGAAGAAGATGGTTGTTGAGAAATGAGAATAGATTTTTTTACCGCTGAGGCGCAAAGACGCAGAGAGTTTTATTCAAACTGTTTAATAATTTTTCTCTGCGCCATGGCGTCTTTGCGGTGAAACAAATCGGTTTTTTGGAACAGCGCATAAGCAATGATGCTCAATCTTACATTTTTCAGGAGCCAACATGAAAGCTAAAATCTTTACAACACTTCTAAGTTTAACGATCTACTTTTGCACTGTGGCCGCGCAGGAAGCTGCGCCCATCAACGCAAAAGATTCTGTTGTTGTGTTAATTCGCTGCGATGACATCGGAATGTGCCATGCTGTGAACATGGCGGTGCAGCAATTGGCGGAATCGAAAATACCGTTTTCAGCATCGGTGATGTTTGCGTGCCCATGGTATGATGAAGCGGTCGAAATTTTGAAAACGCATCCTGAGATTTCCATCGGGGTTCATCTCACGCTGAATGCAGAATGGAAAAACTATCGCTGGGGCCCGGTTTCCGGCAGAACGGCGGTTCCAAGCTTGGTTGACAGCGACGGATATTTCTTTCCATCCCGTGCACTGTTGTTTGCTCACCATCCGACAGTAAGCGATGTTGAAACCGAGCTTCGGGCACAAGTTGAACGTGCGGTGCACTCCGGATTGCATATTGATTATCTCGATTACCACATGAGCACAGCGGTGAGCACACCGGAGTTTCGCGCAGTTGTGGAAAAACTGGCGCACGAGTACGGACTTGGAATTTCGCGGTACTTTGGTGAAGAAGATGCCGAAGGGTGGTACGCAGTTTCACCCGAACAAAAGAAGGATACGCTCGTTGCAGTTACGTCAAATCTTCAACCGGGAGCAATTCGCCTGATGGTGTTTCATATCGGTTTGGAAACACCGGAAATGAATGCGCTTGTTGATTTGAATCCTTTTGGTCCGAGAAACATGAGCCAGCACCGCCATGCGGAATTGGAAGCGCTGCTGTCGCCGGAATTTCGCGCGGCATTAGCTTCAAAGCACGCGCGTTTGATTACGTACCGCCAGCTTGTTGAAACCGTGGGAGTGGGTGCAATGAAACGGCCGAGGGAGTGATTTTGCCGTTGTGATTTCGCTTGATGTAAATAAAAGAAAAGGATGGCTACGAGGTATCTCATTGTGCCACGTCCCGTAGGGAGTGTCGAACAAAATCACTGTTGTACCTATTTTGAGTATGATCTCTGCGCCAGTAGCAAAGTCATGTGCACAAAGTTCTGCTTTGAGATTATTTTCACCCGGATGAAAAGTCAATGAAGGATAAATGCTGTAATAGTAAGGCTGCCACCACGGATCAACATATCCAAAGTCATCCTTCGGGCCAAAATTTCCATGGAAAATTTTCTGCTGTATAATGTGGCGACTCCCATACCCAATCTTCTCCATCTGCAACTGGTTTGTTGAAGTACACTTTTACCCAGTATGGGGTTGTGGATGGCACACCCGGCGCCGGGTAATACATAATCCTGAGATATACCGATTGAGCCCCCGTAGTTGAAACAATCCGTGTCGGCGGCTCCTCAAACCACACTGCACAGTCAGGCGGATCGCTGGCGAAAGCGGATGAGGTTCCAATCAGTGTTCCTATAATGAAAAGAAGTTTTTTCATAAAACCTCCTGTTGTTAATTTGCTGGTTTTGATACATCCATTTTGTAAATGGCGTTGTTGTTTACATAGAGTGATTGAATTGAATCATTTGCCCAGCACGGATCCGATTCGGAAGAATTTGAATAAGCCAAACCCCATCGATTGGAATCAGTTACATAAACGATCACACGCACAAATTTTTTTATTCCACCCGGGAATTCTGATGCCCCTTCGTAATATGCTAATTCAATACTTCTTCTATTCCAACTTATTTGTCCAATACCAAGAAAATCTCCATCGTCTGACGCTTTTCGTAAAGAATTTTTAGCATAGGTAATTGGTTGAGCATTGGGCGGCGGTAAATTCCACCACTGTATCCAATCACCTCCTCCTCTCGGCACAGCCGCAATCTGCGGCTCAGTGGCAAAAGCAAGGTAAGTATCATGCAATATCCAGGTTGGATAAGAGATTCCCACTTCTGAACCAGTCGGCGGGTTTAAGTGATTAATAATAATTCTCCCAATCGTGTCTGCCTCAACATCATACACGTAAATAGAACTGTCGGGGTTTGGTTGCCCTGGAATTATTTCTCCCGTGCTTCTTCGCTTGAACGCTGTGTAATTCCCGTAGGCAATCCATTTCCCGTTCTCGCTCCAGTTGGGGGTTATCCCCTTGTCAATTTTTTTTGTTGCTTTTGTTTCTATATCAATAATGTAAACCTCTCTGTGCCATTCATACACAAGCTTCTTCCCGTCAGGAGAAAAGCTTGGCTCTTCGCCGTTTACCAACTGCTCAATATGTTTATCAGAGAAATAGTAAAGACAGAGCATACTGTCTGCAATGCGGAGAAATGCAAACCTCTCTCCCGTAGGAGACCAATCTGGGTTGCCTGCATTATCTACCATCTTACAAATTGCTGTGTTGCAGTCTCCATCGGGTGGAGGGCAGGTCGTGCAGGGCGGGTTATCTTTACGGCAGTCGGTGCCGGAGAAGAGAAGAACCATAAGCGATGCAAAAAGAATATATTTTGTCATTTACCGGTCCTTAGCAGTTTTTATCAAATGATCGCATGCAAAAAAGCAGATTCGTGGTGTGCAGTGTGATAAAAAATCAGATGAAATACTATCGTTGTGAATTTTTTCTCTCATGTTGGCTCCCGCAACTTTGGGCGCCCCGTGTATCCATTAAAGTCTGCGACTAATGTATACTACTCCACCTGTATTGTCAATGGAGGTAATGAAAAAAGTTAGAATTTTTTTAGAAGGCAGGTTTTAAATAGTTCCCGTTCGCGCCGGTAAAATTTCATGAGATAAACGATGAAAGGTTAGCGCCCCAATGGAATTTCATTCCGCTCTTCTCTATATTCTACGTTGAAAATCCTCCGAAGGAGTCCTTCGGACCTTTGGCACATCACAATGAATCGAATACATTTTTATCATTCAACTTTTACTGCGTAATGAGTACACAACCCGCAATAACTGTACAAGGTCTTTCAAAAATCTACAAACAACGGGGGAAACTTTCAGTCGAGGCGTTAAAGAATGTTTCCTTCTCCATGCAAGAAGGAGAAGCGACGGGCTTGATCGGTCCGAACGGTGCAGGCAAGTCAACGCTTCTTCGGATTCTTCTCGGATTTCTTCCCGCCGACAGCGGCACCGTGCAATTGTTCGGAGAACATCCCGAATCGCTGAGAGTAAGAGCAATGATCGGCTATCAGGCAGATACACAATTCCGCGCAAAAAATGTCACCGTGAAATCATTGCTGCAATTGCACGCCGAACTCATCGGAATGAGCGAAGCAGAATCTCAGATAGAACACTTGTTGACTTCGTTTGAATTATTGGAAACGTACAAACGTTCGCTTACCTCGCTTTCTAAAGGAATGAGACAGAAGTTGGAATTGGTGTTGGCATTTCTCGGTTCACCGAAGCTGGTATTTTTGGATGAACCGACAGCCGCGCTCGATCCGCCGTCGGTATTTGCACTGAGAGATTTTCTTGCAGAAAAAAAGAAAGAAGGCATTACAGTGCTGTTCAGTTCGCACCATCTTACTGAAGTGGAATCTATCTGTGACCGTGTTATCTTTATTAACAAAGGGATGCTTGTTGATGATCGTCCGATGCAGAATGTTGAGCCGGGCTATCTTGAGCAGCTTTTTCGCAAGCATCTCGGAATAGTGAGCGCCGTCGCATGAAAAATTTCTCCATCCTTTTCAAGGCGGAGTTCAGGCGCTTTTGGTCGCCGGCAATGCTTATTGCCGCTCTGGGAATTGTCGGCATTGGCGAAGTTATTGAATTCATCATAGCGTCCGCCGCACAAATACAAAAAGCCTCCGTTGCCGGAGGAACAAGTTTAGGACTTGTTTCAACTTTTGCTGTGCTTCTTTTTTCTGCCGGCATCGTCGGCGGGGATATCAGGAGCGGCTGGATGAGAACGGTGCTCATTCGTTCTGTAACCAGACAACAATATGTACTGACCAAACTTGCTGTTGTTGGTACTGCTACTCTGCTTGCTATGCTCCTGACAGTCGCAATCCCTGTAGTCTATTTTTCGGCGATAGCGCCGCAAAAAATTGCATTCGACGCAGCGGCGACGATGACTTTTTTTCTGCTCACAAGCTGTCAGACAATTTTACTTATTATTGTTTCAGCATTTGTTTCGTGCTGGCTTACAGGAGCGTTCAATTCTCTCGTCGTTTATATATGGATTTCAGCCGCAGGAATATTAGAAATGTTTATTGGAAGGACATATTGGAATGTATCGTGGCTTATGACTGCAAAAGATTTTTTATTCCCTTCCGGTTTTCAAAATGCGCAGACGGCGGTAAAATTAGGAGCGTCATTCCCGACAGCCGATATTTTGTGGGGAACAGCATCGGTTGCGTTCTTTCTTTCGCTCACACTTTTTTCCATCAACAAAGTCCAGGTGGATGTCAGCACGGAGTAAGGTATGAATCAGAGAACAGAGAGCGGAATAAAATTATTTGCACTTATTGCGTTGGTGTGCGCGGTGAGTGCCGGAACAGTGGACTACTACAATTCGTTGCATACGGTGCAATGGATTTCGTTCGATGATGCGCTCCGCCGTGCTTCGGAAACAAAAAAGCTGATCTATGTGGATTTTTACGCCGACTGGTGCGGCCCGTGCAAGCAGATGGATAAAACAACATTCGCCAAAGACAATGTTATTGCGATTTTGAAGAATGAAATTTTTGCCACACGCATTAATGTTGACGACCCGCTGTTCGGGCAGCCGATCTCAAAAAAATATAATGTGGATGCCATGCCAACCTCATTGTTGATAAATGCAGGGCAGCAGGAAATCCGGCGTCATGTTGGATACATGGGTGCTGAAGAATTTGTTGCATGGTTGAAGGAAAAGAAACCCTGATTAAAAAATACAATAGCAAAAGGACTGAATGAAAACATTTCGTGAACGGCTGCAGAATGATGTTATTGTTTTCGACGGCGGTGTTGGTACATATCTCTACGAAAAAGGCGTCTTCATCAACCGCTGTTACGATGAATTGAATTTGGTGCAGCCGGATTTGGTGAAGGAAGTTCACCGCGACTATGTGAACGCTGGTGCCGATGTCATCGAAACAAATACATTCGGCGCAAATCGTTTTAAGCTGGCTCAGCAAGGATTGGAAGATAAAGTGTACGAGATCAATCTCAAAGGTGCACAGCTTGCGAAATCAGTTGCAAAAGAAACAACGCTCGTTGCCGGTTCCGTTGGACCGCTGAGCGTGCAAATCGAACCGTTAGGTAAGCTGTCGTACGACGAAGCGAAGGAAGCATTCAAAGAGCAGATCAAAGGATTGGTTGACGGCGGCGTTGATCTGATAATTTTTGAAACGTTTGTTTTGGTTGATGAAATGGTTCAGGCTGTCCGTGCGGCAAGGGAAGTGAATCCGGACATGCCCATTATTGCGCAGGTAACGATCAACAGCGACGGACAATTGCTGAGCGGTGCGCCGCTCGAATCGTTCATCGAAAAACTTGCGCCGTATCATGTTGATGTGATTGGAATGAATTGTTCTGTCGGTCCGAAGCTGATGCTCGATGCGCTGGAGAAGCTTAAAGCATTGACCGACCTTCCGATTTCTGTTCAACCGAATGCCGGACTTCCCATGAACCTCGGCGGAAGGAATATTTATATGACGTCGCCGGAATATATGGCAGAATATGCGAAGCGGTTCATTCAAACCGGCGCTACAATTGTCGGCGGATGCTGCGGAACAAATCCGTCGCACATTCGCGCAATCCGCCGCGCAGTGCAAGCACTTCAACCGGCAAAGCGAATGGATGTGAAAAGCGCCGAACTGAAGGTTGAAAGTCCGGAAGAGGTGAGACTCGTTCCGTTGAATGAGAAATCGCGCTTCGCCAACATGCTTGCTAATAAAAAGTTTGTGACGCTTGTCGAGCTCGTTTCACCGAAAGGTGTTTCCCCGGCAAAAGAAATCGAGAAGGCAAGGAAAGCGTACCAGCACGGAATTGACGCGATCAATATTCCCGATGGTCCCCGCGCGTCGGCTCGCATGTCCGCGTTAGCAATGGCAGTGCTGATCCAGCAGACGGTCGGTATCGAAACCGTTTTGCATTTCGCGTGCCGCGATAGAAATGCCATCGGCATGCAATCGGATTTGCTTGGCGCGTGGGCGCTTGGGTTGCGGAACATTCTTGCCATCACCGGCGACCCGCCGAAGTTGGGAAATTATCCTGACGCGACTGCGGTGTTTGATGTTGACGCAATCGGTTTGACGAATCTTATCAACCGCCTTAATCATGGACTTGATCTTGCGAAAAATCCCATCGGCGATCCGACCGGATTTTGCGTCGGTGTCGGTGTCAATCCCGGTGCGATCAACTTAGATGAAGAGCTTCGCCGCCTGGATTGGAAAATAGAAGCTGGCGCGGAATATATGATCACGCAGCCGGTCTTCGATTTGAAGATTCTTGAAAAATTCATGAAGCGAATTCAACACGTCAAAATCCCGCTCATTTGCGGCATCTGGCCCCTTGTCTCGTACCGCAATGCGGAATTCATGAACAACGAAGTGCCGGGTGCTTCCGTGCCGCCGGAAATTATGGAGCGGATGAAAAAAACAATGTCGAAGGAAGAAGGTTTTGCCGAAGGCGTTGCAATCGCAAAGGAAACGTACGAGCAGATCAAATCGTCAGTGGCGGGCGTGCAAATCTCCGCGCCGCTCGGAAGAGTTGATGCGGTGTTCATGATGCTGGAACGATAATGGGGGTAGAGGTATCTACATTCATTGATGTGCAGAAGAAAAGTGTGGTGAAAGCATTGTAGCTGCTTTTTTTGCATTCCCAAAATAACTTTTGTATATTTTGTCAGCCAGAGGCTGATCCGCCTTTGGTGGAAAAGTCAGAGTTCGCCGTTCGGCGATTTTTTTTTATAGGAGAGTTTGAGAGTTTTTATGAGCAGCGTTCGCACACGGTTTGCCCCAAGTCCGACCGGATTTCTTCATGTCGGCGGTTTGCGAACGGCATTATATAATTATTTGTTTGCTAAGAAGGAAAACGGCTCGTTCATTTTACGCATTGAAGACACTGACCGGTCGCGCAAGGTGGAAGGAGCGATGGAAAACCTAATTGACACGCTTCATTGGGCGGGTGTTGAATTTGATGAGGGACCGGGAAAAGAAGGGAACTTTGGCCCATACATCCAATCACAAAGACTTTCATTGTATCAGCGGTATGCACATCAATTGGTAGAAGAAGGCAAAGCGTACTATTGTTTCTGCACGCCGGAAAGGTTGGAGGAAATACGGCGGAAACAAATTGCGGCAAAAATTTCGGCATCATATGACCGCCATTGCCGCGCTTTCACGAAAGAAGAAGCTGAGAAGCGCCGTAAAACAGGCGAACCGTTTGTGATACGGATGAAAGTCCCGTTGGAAGGTGAGCTGACGTTCACTGACATTATTCGCGGGGATGTCACAATAGCATACAAAATTCTTGACGATCAGGTAATCTTAAAGTCTGACGGATATCCCACGTATCATCTTGCTGTTGTTGTTGACGATCACTTGATGAAGATCAGCCACGTTATTCGCGGAGAAGAATGGCTGCCGAGCACTCCGAAGCATGTTCTGCTCTACAAATATTTTGGATGGGAGATTCCGCAGTTTGCTCATTTGCCTCTGTTGCTGAATCCTGATAAATCGAAGCTGAGCAAACGACAAGGCGATGTTGCGGTTGAGGATTACCGCTTGAAAGGTTATTTGAGGGAAGCACTTGTCAATTTCGTTGCGTTTCTCGGATGGAATCCGGGAGATGAAAGAGAAATTTTCTCTCTTGAAGAGCTTATCAGAGAATTTTCTTTAGAGCGTGTCGGCAAATCCGGCGCGGTATTCAATACTGAAAAATTGGATTGGATGAACTTTGAGCATCTGCGAAGGAAACCCGATGCCGAAGTCCTCTGCATGGTGAAAGAAAAACTGATGTTGTCTGAATTTAACACTACGCATTTCAGTGATGCGTATCTCCTCAGTGTCATCAGCGCAATGCGGGAAAGGGTAACGTTTGTGAAAGATTTCATTGAGAAGAGTCCATATTTTTTTCGCGCGCCGCTGCATTATGACGCAGACACCGTGAAGAAGCGATGGCAGAAAGATTCTCCTTCTTATTTGAAAAAACTTGCCGAAGAGTTTTCGGTATTGGAAAGTCCAACAAAAGAAAGCTATGAAACGGCGCTTCATCGTGCTGCGGAATCACTGCACATCAAGAACAGCGATCTGATTCATCCGCTGCGGCTCGCGGTTTCAGGAATGGGCGCCGGTCCCGGCCTCTATGATATCATCGTCATTCTCGGAAAGGACGAAACGGTTCGGAGAATGAATTCAGCAATAGAAAAAGTACCTGCCATCGCAGGTTTCCAGCAATGACTGACAGCGTAAAAAATATGGAACAAGAGTCGGCGAATGAAACTTTGCCGGAACGCAGGAATTTTATCCGCGAAATTATTGATGTCGATCTCAAAGCAAACAAGTACGAGCGCAAAGTTCATACTCGATTTCCTCCTGAGCCAAACGGGTATCTTCACATTGGTCACGCAAAATCCATTTGCCTCAACTTCGGTATTGCGAACGATTACAAAGGGATGTGCAATCTGCGTTTCGATGATACCAACCCAAGCAAAGAAGAAGTGGAATATGTCGAATCAATTCAGCAGGATGTTCGTTGGTTAGGTTTCGATTGGGACGACAGATTATTTTACGCGTCCGATTATTTTGAAAAGCTCTGCGGGTTTGCTATCAGACTTATTCAAAAAGGGAAGGCGTACGTCTGCGATCTTTCTGCTGATGAAATTCGTCAGTACAGAGGAACGCTGACTGAACCGGGGAAAGAAAGTCCGTATAGAAATCGTACCGTCGAAGAAAATCTCGATCTTTTTCAGCGGATGCGGAGCGGAGAATTCCCCGACGGCTCGCGAACGCTTCGCGCGAAAATCGACATGGCATCGCCAAACCTTAATCTCCGCGATCCGGTGATGTACCGCATTCTTCGCTCAACGCATCATCGTACCGGAGATTCGTGGTGCATTTATCCGACGTACGATTGGGCGCATGGACAGTCCGATTCTATCGAAGGCATCACGCATTCGATCTGCACACTTGAGTTTGAAATTCACCGTCCGCTTTATGATTGGTTCCTTAACGCGTTGGAAATTCATCATCCCCGGCAAATTGAATTTGCGAGATTAAATCTGACATACACGGTAATGAGCAAGCGAAAACTGCTTGAGCTTGTTGAAGAGCAGCGTGTCAATGGCTGGGATGACCCGCGGATGCCGACAATTTCAGGTTTGCGTCGTCGCGGATATACGCCTGAATCAATTCGGTTGTTTGCCGACCGTATCGGTGTTTCAAAAAATGAAAGTATGATTGATGTGGCGCTGCTTGAGGATTGCTTGCGGAGCGATCTCAATAAACGTGCCTCGCGCGTGATGGCAGTGCTTCATCCGCTTAAAATTGTCATCGAGAATTATCCTGATGAACGTGTCGAAGAGCTTGAAGCGGTAAATAATCCGGAAGACCCGGCAATGGGTGTGCGTAAGATTCCATTTTCGAAAATCATCTACATTGAACAGGATGATTTTCAGGAAAATCCGCCGAAGAAATATTTCCGGCTCTCGCCCGGCATGGAAGTCCGATTGCGCTATGCGTATATTATTAAGTGTGTTGATGTTGTGAAGGACGAGAAATCGGGGAAAGTTGTGGAGCTTCGATGCACGTACGATCCCGAAACGAAAAGCGGCTCATCGCAGAGCGGTCGAAAGGTGAAAGGCACAATCCACTGGGTATCTGCGTTACATGCTGTGAATGCAGAAGTTCGTTTGTACGATCGCCTGTTCAATGTTGAAAACCCGAATGACGATAATTGGAAAGAGTGCATAAATCCTAATTCTGTTGAAGTTTTACGAGACTGCAAAATTGAGCCGGGCCTTGCTGCAGCAAAGCCGCAGGATCGTTTTCAATTTGAACGCCTCGGCTATTTCTGTGTTGATGACGATTCGAAAACAAGCGCGCTCGTTTTTAATCGTGCAGTAACACTGCGTGATACTTGGTTGAAGATGCAAAAAACGTGAAGTTGGAAATCCCTTTAGGATTGACAATGCTCACGCCAAGCTTTATATTTTGCCAGCTTTTGAGAAAAGTTCAGTGAAAAAGATTGATATCATCCGGCTCCATAATGCGGTGTTTTACGCATATCACGGCGTTCTTTCCGACGAACAAAATCTCGGCGGGAAGTTCGAGATTGATGTAGAATTACGCTGTGATCTTTCTGACGCGAAACACACAGACGCGCTTGAAAAGACGGTCAATTACGAAAAAGTGTACGGATGTATGAAAAAGGTTGTTGTCGGAAAAAAATTCAGATTACTTGAAGCACTTGCGAGTTCAATTGCGAGCGGTATTTTGAATGAGTTCCCGCTTGTTGAATCGCTTGTTATTCGGGTGCGGAAACCGGGAGCGCCGGTGCACGGAGTAATTGATCACGTAGAAGTTGAAATTGAACAGTCGAGATAATGTGGGTCCCAAAGGGATTCCTTCGGAGGAGTTTGTTGTGGAGAATGTTTTTTTAGGATTGGGTTCGAATGTTGGCGAGCGAATGGCGTATCTCCAAAAAGCGGTTGATGGTATTGCTGAATTTCCTGAAACCGACATCATGAAAGTGTCGAGCGTCTATAAAACGGAACCGGTTGGCGTGAAAGAACAGCAGGATTTTTACAACGCTGCAGTGTGGCTTGTGACCCGTTTGGGCGCGCACGATTTTCATGCGCGAATGAAAGCGCTTGAACAAACAATTGGACGGCAGCGAACCTTCCGCTTTGGCCCGCGGGAAATTGATATTGACATTTTACTATTTGGTGATCTTGTTGTTGAAGAGACTCTGCTCAAAATTCCGCATCGCGAAATGACACAACGACGATTCGTGCTGACGCCTCTGGCAGAAATCGCGCCGGACGTGATTCATCCCGTTTCGCTTGAGACCGTTGAGTCGCTCGCAGCAAAATGCCAGGACGCGAGCGCGGTGGAGCGTTTGCCGGAATTACCTTTAACCCTTTCATCCGATACGAAGGAGTGATCGTGGAATTACCGCACACAGATATCCGATACATTGCCATCGAAGGAGTCATCGGGGCGGGAAAGACAACGCTTGCGCGCATGCTTGCGGAACGGCTCAATGCGCGGCTTGTTCTTGAAAAATTCGAGGAGAATCCGTTCCTCGAACGTTTTTATGAAGACCCGGATCGGTTTGCATTTCAGACGCAGATATTTTTTCTGCTGAGCCGCTACAGGCAGCAGCAGGAATTATTTCAGGCGGATTTATTTCAAAACGTGCTCGTGACAGATTATATTTTCGATAAAGATAAAATTTTCGCATATCTCAATCTTCAGGATGATGAATTGAAGCTGTACGAAACCGTCGTCACCGCAATAGAAAAGAATGTCCCGGCGCCGGATATGGTTGTCTATCTTCAATCGAGCGTTCCGCGATTGATGAGTAATATCAAAAAGCGCGGAAGAAAATTTGAAGAGAATATGTCGGAAGAGTACATCAAGGATTTGAACGAAGCGTACAATTATTTCTTTTTCCGATATAAGAACTCTCCGTTGTTGATCGTTAATTCTACGGAGATTGATTTCGTTGACAGTCCGGAAGATTTTGAGAATTTGTATCAGGAGATTCTCCGGACGAGCCGCGCACCTGTGGAATATTACAATCCGCCGGTGAAGAAATTGAAAACCACGCCGTAGCGTACGTAAGAGAGGGAATAACGTTGTTCCTGTTTCGAATTATCATTTTTCTTATTTTCCTGTTGATTGCTGCAAAGCTGTTCGGCGCAGTGATCAAAGTTCTGCGCGATATTTTCTTTCCTCACCCCCCGCACTCTGATAAAACCGGAACCTACGTTCACACGACGCCGCCGCAGCCGGTTCAGAAATATGACAACGTGCAGGACGTGGACTTTGAAGATGTTGACGACAAAAAGTAGTCTTTTCCGCTGAGAACTCTTCTGATGCGATCGCCCGAACACATGTTGAAGCGCTTCTTGTACCGCGTGATTGCTAAATTGTTCACACCTCCAGCTGTTTTGTTAGACCGCCTGCCTCTTGAAGCTTTTCATAGAATTCTCATCGTCCGGCAGCATGATCAGCTGGGTGATTTATTGATTGCCACGCCGGCAATCCGCGCTGTGAGAAAACGGTTTCCGAGTGCGCATCTTGCCATTGTTGCGCGGCAATATACCGCACCAATGATGAAAAATAATCCAAATATTGATGAAGTCATCGTTTTTTATGAACGGCTGCAGCGCTGGAACCTTCATCGGATGAAAACATTTTTGTATGCTCTGCGAAGCCATGGCGGGTATGACTGCGCAATTGTTTTGAACACCGTTTCGCGGTCGTTTTCATCTGATATGATAGCGCTGTTCAGTAAAGCAAAATACATTGTTGGTTCGGATCACATCAGATTGGAGCCGAAGTCCTCTGAAAAGATTTACAACATCATTGCTCCCAGATCGCCGGAACAGAAAACAGAAATCGAACGCAATCTTGATATTGTGCGCGTGCTCGGAGCCGATGAAAGGGATTTCGACTATGATCTTTTCCCGACAAACGCAGAACGTAGTGAGGCGGAAAATATTTTCCTTTCACTCGGACTTCCCAAAGGGAAAATAACTGCCGGCGTGCATTTTGGCGCGCTTGATCCGACGAGATGTTTTCCTTTGCACAAACTTGCACAAGTCATTGATTTGATGATTGAGAGATTCGGCATGAATATCATTCTCATCATCGGCCCGAACGAAATTGAGAGGCGTGCATTCATTCTTGATCACATTCATTACAAAGTGTTCTCGGCTCCGATTATGCCGCTGCGCGTGATGGCGGCTTTCATCTGCCATGTGCAATTATTTTTATGCAACGATACCGGCACGCTGCACATCGCGGCATCGCAAAAAGTCCCGACGGTTTCGTTTCATGCAATGAATGACCCCGCCGTCTGGAAACCGCCGCATCCCCGCCACATTGCGGTCCGTGCTGATGATTCACTTATCACTTCTATTACAATCGAACAGGTTATGGATTCGATTGAGCGTGCTGTCGCTGGCAGAAGATAGGGCGTTTGTGATGATTTAGTTTTACGCCTTGTTATGTGACGTTTCGTTCCTCATTTTAGTAGTGTTACAGTTTGATTTTTTCCACACCAAAAGAAATAGCAACCCTGAGCGCTCGCGACTTTTTTTGTCGGGAGAGTTGAGGGGTTCTCAGCTCCAAAAAAGTCCTTCGTGACAAAAGGCTGATCCGCCTTAAGCGGAATAGTTCGGCGCGCCCTGCGGGGTTCTCACCATGATGTTGCTTTTGAAATGTACCATTACTCTCATTTTCTCTCGCTTGCCCGCCGAATCATTTTTCCGTAAATTTCTTAAGATGGTTGTTGAAATTTATTTATGGAAATTACCAGGCAATATAAGGGAATTGTTGTTTCGCACACGCATTGGGATCGTGCATGGTACTGGCCCTTTGAGAAGTTTCGTGTCAGGCTTGTGCAAACAATTGATGAACTCATTGACATTCTCCACAGCACTCCTACCTTCAAATTTTTTACGCTGGACGGGCAGGCAATTGTTCTTGAAGATTATCTCGAAGTGCGCCCCGAACGCCGCACCGATCTGGAACGCCTCATTGCATCACATCGCCTCCTTATTGGTCCGTGGTACGTTTTGCCGGATGAATTTTTAGTCAGCGGTGAAGCGCTGATTCGCAATCTCATGCTCGGTAATAGAATTGCGAAACAATTCGGCGCTGTTATGAAAGAAGGCTACTCTCCGGACGCATTCGGCCACATTCGCCAAATGCCGCAATTGATGCAAGGCTTCGGCCTGCGTTCGTTTATTTTTATGCGCGGTATGGGACCGGAAATTGAAACTACCGGTATTCAGTTTTGGTGGGACGCGCCCGATGGTAGCCGTGTTGTTGCGATCAATCAGCGCGATGGTTATGGGAATCTTGCCTGGTGGGGATTTCCGTACGATTTCAGCGACTATCGAAATCAAACGCCGGATAGAGGACTTGCTCTTCAAAAAGTTACTAAGTCTTTTGAAAGCATGAAAAAATATTCCCGCACGCCGTACATGTTATTCAATAACGGTGAAGACCATCTTCCTCCGCAGCATGAAGTTCCCGAACTCATTGCGTTTGTCAACGGACGGCAGACGGAACTCCGCCTTGTGCATGGCACATTTACAGATTTTGTTGATGCGGTGCTTTCAACATCCGGCGGCACATTGGCTACGCATCAAGGCGAATTGATCGGCTGTTACCACCATCCGATATTGCTCAGTGTTTATTCGACAAGAATCTATTTGAAACAGGCTAATGCTGCGTGTGAAAATCTCCTTGAAAAATATGTTGAGCCGATTGTTGCGTGGACGGCGCTGGAGGCAAAGCGCGATTACTCGCATTTTGTGTGGGGCGCATGGAAGGAGTTAATAAAGAATCATCCGCATGACGACATTTGCGGCTGCGGAGCTGATGAAATTCATCGCGACAATATGCTGCGATTTGAGCAGGTTCGGCGGACAGTGGAATTTGTCCGCGATCAGGCATTCGTTGATTTTGCACGGTGTATCAATACTTCAGCAAAAGCAGGAAAGCCGATAGTCGTCTTCAATCCTACAAATTTGCCTCGCAGTGAAGTTGTTCGATGCGAGATTCTTTTCCGGCACAGCGAAACGGAGGGAAGGAAGTTATCAATTGTTGATGGTTCAGGAAATCGCATTCCTTTTACAGTTCGCTCACAGTCTTCTCTGCAACGAATGGAAGTGTTAAAGGAAACAAAATATGATGGTGTCACTGTGGATGTTTTTGTTGACAATGTTCCGCCGTGTGGTTATACGACATTGTATGTCCACCATGTTGGAAACCCCATCGGGGCAGAAAATAACAGTTTACGAAAGTCTCTGCACGCGAAACCACGGCTGCTTGAAAATGAAACGCTGCTCGTGAAAATTCTCCCGAATGGCTCGCTTCATATTACCGACAAAAGTACACAATGCATGTATGAAGGAATGCTTGTGTATGAAGATACCGAAGATGCCGGCGATGAGTACACCTATTCGTGGGCAGAAAAATCTCGGACGATTACAACCGATAAATCGCGTCCCACGATTCGACTGATAGAAAATAACCCGTTGCGTGCAACGGCTGCAATCTCTTTGGTGATGGAAATTCCAGTAAGCCTTAATTTGCGCCGCACCGGGCGTTCGGCGAAAACAATAAAGATGCCGGTGACGACTTTTGTGACGCTTACGGCTGGTTTGAAGCGTCTCGATGTAAGAACAGAAGTGGACAATACTGCGAGCGATCATCGCCTGCGTGTTTTGTTTCGCACAAATATCGTTTCCGCAGTCTCGCATGCAGCGGAACATTTCGATGTTGTCGAGCGCGAGCATTCCCCGGAAAAAAAGCCGACACGCAAAAACAGATTCGAATATTATGGCACGCGGCATCACGATGAATTTGTCAGTATTCATGATGAGCGCGCGGGTTTAACGATTGCCAATAAAGGTATCCCGGAGTACGAAACAATCCGCACAAACAAAGGAATCACCATCGCGCTGACACTTCTCCGCTGTGTAGGACAGCTTTCGCGTGACGATGCTATTACGCGTAACAAACAAGCCGGTCCGCAAATTCCGACGCCGGACGCTCAGTGCCGCGGTTTGCACAGTTTTGAATATTCGATTATTCCACATCGGGGTTCGTGGGAATCATCGCAAGCTTTTCGTGAAGCATTCAACTTTGTTTCACCGCTGAAAACATTCAATGTTGAGAAATCAAACGGGATATTGCCGGATCGCCTTAGCCTTCTTACGCTCGAGCCGCCGGCACTGGTTCTCACTGCGATGAAACGGAGCGAAGATAAAACTGCCACAATTATCCGCTTTTATAATATTTCGAATGAGCGTACCGAAGGAGTGATTACGGTTCATCGTTCCTTGCTTCGTGCCGACGTCGTTTCCTTGAATGAAGAGTTTATCGAGCCTCTTTCGCTTCAGAACGAAACGCAGGTGAAGGTAGAAATGGTGCCGAAAAAAATCCTTACCCTGAAGCTCACCTACAAATAAAGACACTGCGGTTATCAAAAATTTAGTGTACACCGTGTGTGTCATTGGAAAGGAATTATGGTATGCCGTACTGCCCACATTGTAAAACAGAATACAAATCAGGTGTAAAGCTATGTCGTGATTGCGGCGCTGCACTTGTTGATTCGCTTGATCAAGACTTGCCGGCTGAAGCGGTGCCGTGCGCGCATTGCGGCGGTGACGTTACACCCGACAGCGATTTTTGTGTCCATTGCGGGACGCTGCTTTTCGGAAAGAAATCACAGTGCGAAACTCATCCGGGACGCACAGCAGTTGCGGTGTGCGTTCTTTGTCGTCGTTTGATGTGCAGTAATTGTGCACGAGAGACTGGCAGGCGTTTCTTTTGCGAAAAGCATCAAAAAGTGGAAGTCGAAGAAGATTGGGCGCTGGTCTTTCAATCGGTGAATTTTTTTGAAGCGTCAGTTGCCCGCACAAAGCTTGAAGGAGATGGAGTGAATGTGTCAGTGCAGAATGACCACAGCATCGGATATTTCGGTTTTATGGACACGCCGATTGGAAGAACAAATCTCGAACATCCGGTAAAAATTTTTGTTCCGTTCGATCAATATGTTGTCGCAGCGCAATTGCTTCTTGAGAATGGGACATAATGAACGACACATCTTCTGCAATTGCGTTTGGAATCGATGGCTGGCGCGGAGTGATGGGGGAAACCTTCACCGAGGACAATGTTCGCCGGGTTGCGGCAGCATTTGTCCGATGGCTTTCTGAAAAAAAACAACTTCAGCAGAGACGGCTGTTGCAATTGGTTATGACGGAAGGAAAGATTCACGCCATTTTGCAGAATTGTTTTCCGGCGTGTTAACATCGGGCGGAATCAAAGTTGCGTTCGTTTGCCGCCGATCCGAAGAATCGTGTTGGAAAGCTTTTTGGGACAAGCGTTCTGATTGATTCGATGGGCGGTGCAGGTCAAACTATTCTGGAAGATATCCTGGTCCAATGCGGCTGG
>JAJYOK010000026.1 GCA_021796215.1 Bacteroidota bacterium | reverse complement strand
CAACCGGAGTGCATCATGCTTAAATTGGGCATCAAATCTACGCCGTTGTTGTGATTCTGACATCTGAACACCTCCTGAGAGAATATACTCTCTTTTCTTGGTGTCCGAAAGTTCATGGCAAGATCACACTGCTTATGAGGAGGCCGTCACTACCCCTAACCTTTATAAACATCTCTTAAGTTTGAAGCGATTGAAAGCAATTATGAAGTCAAGTCAATAAATTGAGCATTGACCCAGTGACAAAAGATTGTCGTTCCAATATCCATCAGCATAGGTTCTTAGAAACCGAACTTTGCCTAACTCACGCACTACACCGACGAAGGCGATCTTATTAGTTAGCGGATCTTCCACATAGAACCTATCAGATCCAGCATCAATTCTCTGAATTGCTTCATCGCGTGTTATCCTCCATCCAAGCCCACCAATGTGTGTAATATGCTCATGAGGACTCAGTGAATGTGGTTTATTTATACAGGTTACTCTATAATCAGGCATAATTTCTTCTCCTTTTTGCGACATTTGAAAACGACTTTTGTTATGAAGATAATAAACCAGACTATTTTTGTCAAGTTTTAAGGACTTACTTGCTTTAAAGATGTTAATATGCTATATTGAAACCATGCACATAATTCAAGAACGATTACTTTCTCTCTCTAAGAGAGAGAACCTTGCGAAACTGAGTCTTCGTGATATGGCTCGAGAGATCGGTTTGCCTCACGAATCACCGCAGAAGATAAAACACCACCTTCTTCAGTTGCAGAAGAAGGGATTTCTTTCTATAGATCGTGCGAAAGGAATGATGGGACGGTCATCCACCACTCCGGATTGGGCCAAAGGTCTCCTGAAGAAAACAACACACCTCTTCTCCATCCCAATAGTAGGTACAGCAAACTGTGGTCCAGCCACCATTTTTGCGGAAGAAAATTTCGAGGGTTTTCTGCGCGTCTCAAGTAAATTAGTCGGACGTTCCAAACCGACAGGTCTTTACGCCATTAAGGCGAGTGGTTCATCGATGAACAGAGCAGAAATTGACGGGAAACAAATTGAAGATGGGGATTATGCGATTCTAGACAAAAACGATTTGAATGTTCGAACCAATGATGTCGTTTTGGCAATCATAGACAACAAAGGAACAATCAAGAGAGTCATTAATGACCGAGAGCATGGACAAATCGTATTGAAAGCTGATTCGTCTTTCGATTATGAGCCTATCCATCTTCACCCAGATGATGATTTCACTATCAGCGGAAAGGTCGTACGGGTTATAAAAAAACCAAAAGGACAATAATAATCAACATAAGGAACAATTATGGAAAAAGAACAATTTATAGAAGTTGCGGTTGTAACTACGAGTGGAGCCTATCCAAGCAGCGGTTACAACAAAGTCCCCGCACATCAAAAAATTAGGATAGAAATAGAAAAAGCAGCAAAAGAATTGAAGATAACTTCGACTGATGGGTGGATCGCTCAAGTTGGCGGCAAAATAATAGATATCGATAAGAGCTATCTGGAAAACAATTTGGCAGGCGAATTCTTCATCGACTGGGGACCACGCCAAACCGGCGGCGGCTTTTTGTTATGAACAGTGAGCTCTCGGAAGAAATATTCAAAATTCAGACGAAGTTCTGCTCGGATGCTACCTTGCTCTCAGTTCGATCTTGGAAAATCGTTACATTGTCATTCCCAAGAATGGAAGTTGAGTTTTCATCCAACGGTAGGCCACCTATCATAATAAAAATGCTTTGTGACGAATGGGATGACCTACCTCCTTCTATTGATCTGCTCGACCAAACAGGCACTCCTCTCGCCAAATTTCCGCAAGGACAAGGTCACAGCGTGTTCAATAACTCACTACATCCCATAACTAAAAGACCATTTCTGTGCATACCCGGAGTCAGGGAATATCATGAGCACAGCAGTCACATTTCTGATAAGTGGGATAACTATAAGAACAAGTCGGGCTATGATCTGGGAGGGATCTTGACTAGAGTTTGGAGCGCATGGAAATCATCACAATGAAAATCTCAGTCCAGAAAATAATTGTCGAGGATACTATTAAACTCTTACAAGATGCGGGCAATAGCTCCAGTGAGCGAATGGTTTTATGGTTAGGTCAACGTAAAAAAGCCGAGATTGCTATCCACGAACTGCTCCTACCACGACAAAAAGCAACAGAGGTTTCAATCCGCATTCCCCAAAAGGGAATGAAAGAGATTTTCGATAAGGTAAGAGCTGAAAGACTTATGGTTGCTGCTCAAGTTCATTCGCATCCAGAGAAGGCATTTCATTCGTATACGGACGATTGTCTTGCCGTGCCTAGGCACGAAGGAGCAATTTCCTTGGTCTTACCTAATTTTGCATTTGATACAACTCTAGAGAACTTTTTCGACGAGGTGGCTTGCTTTCGGTTGTCGGATAACGACGAATGGAAACAAGTCAACATACATGATTGTGTGAAATTCTGTTAATTCCTAGACCAACATGGCATTAACTGCCCACGATGAAAACAAGTTGACTTTAACAAGCATTCTTGGTCTTGCCGAAGAAGAAGCCGAAACACTTCTTTCAGAAACAATTCTCATAACCTACGATGATAGTAATCAAATTGCTTCGAAGCTAACCCATCATTTGGAGAAAATACTTTCGAGAACGTTCGCCAATATTACCACGAAACTCTCAGATGAAATTTCCTGTGAAATCGTAATTGGCAATATACCCGAGCGCACCCAGTGTATTCACACATTTGTCAGATTTGGCGACTTTGGAAAACTAGTAATTTCTCAAAATAAGCCAACAAAGGAATCTCGTGTATTTGAGCTCCACGAGGCATTTCAGATTGTCACCGCCTGCTATATTGTCGCATTCACCATGAGACAATTTCTTGGATCTTCTATCAAATTACTCCCTTCCCCTGCAGAAATAAATATCGATTTTGAGGTCCTCTTCCCAAATATGGATTTTCTCGAGAAGCAAACGGACATCGGGAAGGTGTACTTGGCGGGTGCAGGGGCGATAGGCAACGCTTTTCTCTATACTTTGCAAACGTTTAAATTGGCGGGACAGATTTTTGTTTGTGATGCTGATAAGGTTAGCGATGGGAATCTAAACCGGTGCCTCTGGTTTGATGCATCAGAAGTCGGGAACAATAAAGCTGGAGTGCTTGCACGTGTGGCTCAGCCACAATTCTCAAAAATTGTTCTGACTCCACATGAAGGCACTTTATCGTCAATACCTCAGAAAGCAAAAGGTGGTGCCTGGCTCGATCGGTTAGTAGTTGCAGTGGATAGTAGAAGGGCAAGGCGAAGTTTGAACTCAGAAATACCACACGAAACGTTTGATGCTTCAACTACTGATATACAAGAAGCATTTTTTCATTTCAATAAGAGACCGCTTAGCAACTTAGCGTGCTTGGAGTGCGCATACCCTGTTGACACCCTTGAAAAGGTGCATGAACATCACGTTGCTGAATTTCTCGGAGTGGCGCTTTCGGATATCGAGCAATTGACTATCTCCTCTAGTGCCGCTACTCGAATATGCTCAAAGTATACTCAATACAAACCGGGGGATTTAGAAGGTCAATCCTATGACACGCTTTTTAAGGAGCTTTGTGGTAAAGGTACCATCATAAGTAAAAGCGAGTCTCATGTCTTGGCTCCATTTGCTTTTATCTCAGTCCTGGCCGGCGCGATCCTTGCAATTGAATTTGTTCAAAGAATCTCGACAGGCATTCACACCTACAACTCTTTTAGATTGAGTCCTTGGTCATCCCCGGTTTTAGCTTTGCGACAACAGATTGTGAAGAATTCAAATTGCTCATTTTGCGCTAATCCAACCAAATTAGCCTTTTCAGAAAGATTATGGCAAACAAAGTAGTTAGATTCTCAACCCCTCACAAAGCACCTTCTCAACAGTCCCAAACAATTCATTAACTGGGGTTCCATATAGAATTGAAAGACGCAATACATTTATCAAATTCGGTAGCGCATCCCCCCTCTCTCAGTGGGAGATCCATGTTTTGTCTTTGAAGCTTAATTTATCGGCTACCTGCTTCTGTGTGAGTCCTCTATCTTCCCGGAAGCATCTTAGATTATTAGGAATGCCTCGATACCGATCATAGTCCATGATGAAAGCTTTAGGGCATTCTTTGCGTTAGGAAACCTTTTGCCGGTTTCCCACAATGAGATTTGACTTGTATTCATGAAACGCAGAATCGCTGCTACCTCTCGTTGCTTTAAACCTCTAAGTTCCCGGTAGTACTTCAGGTTGTTGGATATCTTGGGATAGTCCTTGTTCTTCATCCGGCAATGATACCACAGACGGTGCTCGGTTAATCTCCTCCCGGATTCTATTTACAAGGTTATCAAAGAGAAAGTTAACCGTTACGTCGACCAGGGCCGAGAGCTTTGAATTGACATTAGACAATTAGTTTATTATATTTCCCATTATGGGAACAATCACAGAGATAATAAAAAGGTATAATGAAAATCATAGGCAGAGATAAGCTTGCAGACTTCAAGGAAAAACATCCCGATGCTTGTTCTCAGATTGATTCTTGGGGGGCAGAAGTTGAAGACACAGATTGGTCACTGCCCCAAGATGTTAGGCAACAGTACGGCAGCGCAAGTTTTATTGGAGACAATCAGGTTGTCTTCAATATCAAAGGGAATAGGTATAGGTTACTCACACAAATAAATTACAGAAATAAAATCGTTCTAGTATTAAAGGTCGGAACACACCAAGAATATATGAAATGGTAAAGAATTCATGACTATTAAAATTAAGAAAATAAATACAAAAGAAGATCATGAAGAAGCTCTTAAACTAATTCAAGGGCTAATGAATACTAACCCTGATCCAGAATCGGAAGACGGAGAAAAACTTGATCTGCTGACCACGTTAGTCAGCGATTACGAATCAAGAACTTTTCCAAAAAACCTCCCTGATCCGATTGAGGCAATTCTTTTCCGAATGGAACAGAACAATTTGAAGCCAAATGATCTTGTCCCGTACCTCGGCAGCCGAAGCAGGGTTTCAGAAATTTTGTCCAGAAAAAGGCCATTAACTCTTGAGATGGTACGCTCTTTAGAAGCCGGCCTTGGCATACCTTCTAAAGTGCTCATTCAAAAATCAGGCGCAGGCAATGAGTTCGATTATCAGAGTTGGGATGATCGCTTAGTTTCAGAAATGGATCGAAGAGGTTACTTTGGCAAATATCCTTTTAAAAAACACAGCAAAGAAGAATTACTTAATGCTTTTTGGGGGCAATTCGGTTCTCCACCTCAATTTGTAGGGATGTTGCGAAAATCGAATTATCGTTCATCTCCCCTCACTGATAAAAGAGCATTAGCTGTCTGGGCTGCTTTTGTTGTAAAAAAATCTCAGAAGATGCGGGCGTCAAAAAAATATAGACGTGGCACTGTCAACGAGAAATTTTTGCAAGAGTTAGTCAAACTGAGCGCTCAAGAAAAAAGCCCAATTCTTGCTCAGGAATATCTGAAAGAATTCGGCATTAACCTAGTTATTGAGCCTCACTTTGCTAAAACCTATTTAGACGGAGCTACGATTCTGAGTGATAAAGATAATCCCATCATCGGACTTACTCTCCGCTTTGATCGCTTGGATAATTTCTGGTTTACATTGATGCACGAATTGGCACACATATCCCTGCATTACGATTCGGGTATTAATCTCTTTTTTGATGATCTTGAAGGAATAAAAACCATCAACCTTGATGACAGGGAACAAGCGGCAGATAAATTGGCAGAGGAAATACTTTTACCAAAAGCAAAATGGGAAATGAGCCCAGCGAGACTCATTCCTTCCCCAATGGCGGCAAATAGTCTTGCGAAAGAACTCGGCATTCACGTTGCTATTATTGCAGGACAAATCAGGCACAAAGGGAACAATTATGCTTACCTGAGCAAGATTGTTAATGAATCGAAAGTCCGAAATTGTTTCACTCATGAGAAATGGAATAAATAAAATGTTTGACTCGCATCATTTTGTACCAATCCTCAAGTGGAAACGCGCTGAACAAGGAGCGCTCAAAGAATTATCCGCCGAGCGAAAAAACTGTATCACTCCGTTGATTCAATTTGTAATGCCAACACCGAAATCCGATGAAACCCTAGAAAAACTTGTCACACGATTTGAAAAACTCGCACAAGAAATTCCTAATAAATTAATCGAGGTATGGGGAAAAGAACCGTTATTTATTGATGTCAGCCTCCTTTTTACTACGCCTTTGAAAGTTAAAAGTCTAGAAACTGTTTCACAAAAAGGACACGAGAGTAAAGCTAATTTTATTCCAGTAATCCATCTCAATGATGACGATGCAATAAAAAAAGTGGCTTTTAAACTAGCCAAAGTGACTGGATCAGGATTCTGTTTACGGCTTATATGTACCGATTTTTTGGATCAAGGCAAGCTCAGCAATGACCTAAATGCTATGTTAGCAAAATCTGGATTGGAAGAAAAGGATATTGATTTGTTGGTCGATATAAAAGAGACCGAAGAAAACAGCAATAAATATTTACGCTATTTGTATCTGAGTCAGAAAATCCATCAACTATCAAAATGGAGAACCTTCATCTTTGCCGCTGGTTCTTTTCCAAAAGATTTATCAGAGTGTAAATTTGCAGAAGAGAATTTGATTCCTCGAATCGAGTGGATTAGTTGGAAGGATTCTCTCAATGATAGAAAACTGAGGCGAAAACCCACATTCGCTGATTACACTATTCAACATCCAATCTATGAAGAAGCTACACAATTTTATCCACCAACGACGAGCATAAAATACACGTTAGAAGAGAACTGGCTAATCATGAAAGGGAAAAAACAAAGGCACGAGTTGTACTTGGCAAGTGCAGCAAGTCTCGTAAAAGACAATAGATACTGCGGTGAAAACTTTTCGAGTGGAGATAGCTATATTTCAGCTAAAGCAAAACACTTTCCAATCTATATGAAGAATCCCTTGGTTAAAGGCACCGGAAGCACAGAAACATGGCTTAGAGCAGGAATCAATCACCACATGTCATTAGTGGCACACCTGATCGCCAACATTCCCTAGTGGAAAGATATTCTCTTACTTTTGCTCTCAATTCGTTCTGATTAAGTACTTCTGCAAGTTTCTCGTACAACACTTGCCTTGATTTAGACCGCACCCCCCTTGCTTCTCCCTTTTCTTCCAATATACACAACGCTTCATCTCTCCATAGCAGGTTAGCTATCGCTACACTATTTTTGTACGGATTTTCATCGGCTTCGCGAATGCAGTAAAAAGAAACCTTGTCGCCAGTAGTAGAAGCCTTCGCGATGGTGATACCCCACCACTCAGGAACCATATTGAAAGCATCGAGCAAATGGTTTTTCCCGACTACCAATGTCACGTAATCAAGAACAGAATTATAAACACTCATTTGTTCTGGCAGGCGACGAAGAGTGTCGATGTCACTTTTCAATTCGTAACCGTGAATACTTCCATTAACAACGGCAATATCAATTCGCGCTTCACCGTGTTTGAGTCCTAGCTCTTCGATAATCTTCGTCGTAGAATCAGCTCCATATATCTTTTGAAGATTCTCTCGCAAGGCAGGCCGTATCGCCTTATCAGATGTTGGAAAAATATTGATCTCCTTCATTTCTTCTTAGATGTTAACACTTTTATCATTGAAATGCTACTAGGCTAAGTCACAACAAAAGGCAACAACTCGATTTTGAGAAACAAATACAAGCATAGATATAGAGTTGCTCGGCCGACCCAAAGAATGAAATCTGTGAATGGAGGCATTTGTTGAAATACAGAGTTATCCCTAATTCAATATTGCTAGAGAGACTTCAAATACACGCTTATTGATTTGTTCTCCAGTGCCGAACCAAATCGATTTCAATAGCTGCGACAGTGCGGCATTAGGACAGCAACAATGATCGATAAATTCAGCCACATCATTGTAAACACCATAGCTTGGGGATCGTCACCGGAAGTGTAGTAAGGATTTTAGAGAACACCGCTTTGCGACTTTAGTGAGAATTGTGTTTTGACTAACATTTACTATATACGCTTCCGACAGAGATAAAATTCTGTCGGTGCATGAGTGAGTCCGAAAAACTTGACTTCACTTGAAAAGACCTTTTTCTCCCATTGGAATCCTGCAAGCTCTACTAGAGAAATTACCCGGTCTCTATGGTCATTAGTCGGCCCATACAGGTTGAAAATGAAAATTCCATCTTCTCTGAGTGTGCGAAAGATTTACTGAATGTGAGCAGCTGGAATGGAATAGTGAAAAACGTATAGACTCACTATCACATCAAAGAACCGATTCGGGTACATCATCCCCTCACCGTTCTTTATGAGTGTATACTTGCTGTAAGGGGCAATACTCTTGTTTTCATATTTTGGATTTATATCAACAGCATAAAATTCAATTCCGTACTTACTATCAATACCATTGTACTTGATAAATTGACACATGGATCCTGTACCCGCCCCAAAATCTAACAGCTTAATGCCAAAATCTTTTTGTGGCGTTGTGAGAACATCACTTACCAGCTGATAAACGTAACTGTAGACCCTAGAAACAAAATTCTTATCCACTGTAGCGTTTCATTAAGATTGTGTCCCATAAAACATTCTCCTTTCAGCCAAAGGCTGATCCGCCTTTGGCGGACTTTCATAAGTATCGTTGAACAAAAGAATGCCCTGTCTTGAAACAGGGCATTGTATGAATTAGCAAAATCCCAGTTGTCAGGATTCCACTATTGAAATCAAGGCATCACTGATTGCCTGACTCAATTGACCGATCGCTTCGCCAAAGACACGAATCGTGGTCTTCTTGTTTGTCTCCCCGTCATACTGGTTCTCAGTAATCGAGAGATACTTATTTCCGTTCTTCGCCTCTTTGACGTCGACGTAATAAGTATTCCGGCCCACTTTGACCTTGGTCGAAAACAACGCATTGGTCTCTGCCATGATATGGCTCCTTTCTTCGAATCCGCCTTCGGCGGACTTCGGGACTTGTGAATGAATTGTGATTAGTGTATCTCTTTGTGTCAGTATGCTTCAACTGCAGATTGGCTCTCCTTGGTCTTTACTCCAACAGTATGTTTCCAGAGAGGGCAGATCGCCGCATACTCGCAGTCTTTGCACCAAAATCCCATCCGGGGAGGAAAGAATCCTCCTTTGATGCCATTCAGAACTTCCCGGACGATGTAGAAGAATCCCTGATAGTCTCCCTTTCCACGCTTTGTTTCTGTTACCACCATTTTCGGTTTTCTCGCCTTGACGAAGTTCACAACTTTCAATCCTGCGGGTGGCTTGTGGTTCAGGATTTCATAGGCATAGCAGTAGGCGGTAAGCTGAAGACGATTGTCGATGTCGCTGGCACTTAGCGTCTGTGCCGATGTTTTAAATTCCACAATCGTTCCTTCCCCTTCGACAAGATCGAAGAATCCTTCCAAATCAATCTTGAAGTCTTCTCCCGTTATCGTATCAACGAGAGGAATTGAAAAATGAATTTCGGCTCCCTTGATCTCCGGAAGCTCCTCTTTCGCATACATCGTGAGAAACTCCTTTCCCAAGTTGACCAATGCCATTTCCTGTTCCCCTTCTTTGAAGCGGAGCGGCTCTCCTATCTTTTGGCTGAACCAATCGGCATCGAAGATGCGGTAAAGCGCTTCGAGCGTTATCTGGTTCCCCTTCATCTTCTCCTCATGAAACCATGCAAGAGCGGAATGGACGGCGCTCCCAAAAACAAGGGCTGACGGCCGAAATGGCTTCGGGAACTGGTCAATATATTGGAATTTGTATTTCAACGCGCACTGGAGATAAAGATTGATCTGGCTGCTAGAGAGATGGTCCATGACCGTTCCCTCCTTTCGTTTCCTGAATCAAACGGTCGATCATGGCGCTCGCCTCAGCTTTTCTAATGTCACTGAGCGAGACAACCTGAAAAAGTCGCTTCAATTCATCGTGAGCTCTCTCCCCTTCAATTTCTTTTGCCGCGAGAAGACGGAAGAGCTTCCGTTGTTGTGCCTGTGTCATTGGTTCTCCATCCGGTGTGCCGTTTTTCTTTTCAACCGGTGAGCGCTGCTGAGCGGTAATTGTTGGCTTCGACGGTGGCGAGGCGGGCTGCTCTGCTGCCGCATAGGTTTCCCGAACTTCCCGCTCGGTAAGACAAAAACTGAAGAGCACCTGTCCATCAATGGTGCAGATGTCGAGATATCGGACGGTTTTCATACATACCTCCTTATCGTGATGATATTGGTTGTCAGACAATAATCGTCTGATCCGCCTGTGGCGGAATTGTAAATTGCTGATTTCATTTTCTTTCATCGGAGAGTGATTCGTAAGAGAGGTATTTGTGCCCAAGGCGACAAAAGAACCCCTCTTTTCTTTCCAAAATGTGCGGACGTATCATTCATGGATGAATGATGAACAGCATCAGGTCACCCCCATTGCGGTCACAAACTGGCGGGACATCAGAAAGAAATTCGGCATCAAGGAGAAGAATCGGCGGGGGCACATGTATCTGATTGGAAAAACAGGGACGGGAAAGTCAAATCTCCTCGCCACAATGGCAATCTCTGATATAAAACAGGGCAACGGTATTGCTGTCATTGACCCGCACGGGGACTTGGTTGAGACGCTTCTCAAGCAAGTTCCTAAAGAACGGCTCAAAGACGTGATCTACTTCAATCCGGGAGATTTGAACTACCCCATCGGCTTCAATCCTCTCTATAATATATCTCCCGACCAACAGCACTTAGTGGTATCGGGTCTGATCGCTGTTTTCAAAAAGATCTGGTTCGAGTTCTGGGGACCGAGACTTGAGCATATCCTGAGGCATTCATTGCTGACACTCCTTGAATATCCTGGTGCTACGCTTCTCGATATTCCGAGGCTTCTGACTGAACCGGAGTTCCGGCAGGAGGCGGTTCGTCATCTCACGAGCATCGAGGTGAGCCGGTTCTGGAGTCATGAGTTCGATAAATATAACCAGTGGCTCCGCTCTGAGGCGACGGCACCTATCTTAAATAAGATGGGACAATTCCTGACGAGCCTTCCCTTGAGGAACATCGTGGGACAGCCGGAAAGCAGCTTCAAACTCAGAAGTATCATGGATGAGGGAAAGATTCTTCTCGTGAATCTTTCCAAGGGAGCAATCGGTGAAGATAACTGCATGGTTTTGGGTTCGTTTCTTGTAGCAATGATCTATCTTGCAGCGACAAGCCGCGCTTCTGTTCCGATTGAGAAACGAAGATCGTTTTATCTGTATGTCGATGAGTTTCACACGTTCGTATCGCTTTCCTTTGCGGACATTTTATCTGAAAGCCGGAAGTATGGTTTGTATTTAATTTTCGCGCATCAGTATATTTCTCAATTGCATGAGAAAGTGCGATCGGCTGTCTTTGGCAATGTCGGAACGATTATTTCATTCAGGATCGGAGCAGAGGATGCGAGGTATTTAGCTACAGAGTTTCAGCCGACATTCGGCGTCGCTGACTTTGTCAATCTCCCCAACTTTCACATCTATCTCCGACTCATGATCAACGGCGTGACCTCACAGCCTTTCAGTGCGGTGACACTGCCGGTGAGAATACCGGAGAATTCATTTGTTGAAGAGATTATAAGAAAATCACGATTGAAGTATGGAGTGTTAAGAAAGGATGTTGAAGCGAAGATTCTGATGAGATATAAGCGAGATTATTTTATTGATGTAAAAGAAGAGTGCGACAAAACGCGGCAGAGGAAGCTCTTGTAATAGTGAGGTTCGGCGGAAAAATAGTACAAATAAAAACCATCCCAATTGGCTGGGATGGTCAAATAGATTCAACACATTTCAGATGCTCAAGACGAAACCCAATGCTTCCGTGATTTTCTTCATGCTCTTCTCAGAGACTTTACCTATTTTCCGTACGAACCTCTGCTGGGAAAGAGAGCGGACTTGAAATGCATCTGCAGCAGAAGGTTTATCTAATCCGTTTTCACTATCGGGGTCCAACCGCACCATCCATGGCGCATCTTCGTAGCGATCTTTCCATTCTGTGATTGGCACGATGACCTTAAGGGGCAATATACCCACCGTGTCATCGCTTACAATGACAGATGGTCTTGTCTTCTGAATTTCGGAGCCGACAGCAGGATCTAAATTGATGAGCCATATCTCTCCTCTATACATGGAAATTCTCGCTGTCAAGCGCGGTGAAACTTGTCAACTCACTGCCAGCAGCATAGTCGGGCAGTAACTTCTTTGCCGCGCGCGCCATTCTTTGCTTTATGTCATTTCTGCTTCTGAATTCGTCTCGCAGAGATCGCAAAGCAGCTTCCAGCGTGTCAATGCGCTGATCAGGCGGGAGTTTCTTGAACTCGTTTATTATTTCAGTCGAAGTCATATGATCTCCTATTAAATTGAGTGGTTTGATTTTGGTCATGGTTATTATCTAAAGTTACCATACCAACGATAGCAATTCAAGGGATGGGTGTCAAGAATACCAGTCCTTGTAAATTTCCCTTCGATTCAGCGTATCTTTCACTCCCGTGAATGTGGTTTAAGGGAGCGGCTTCCTTCTACTTTTTCTTCGTCTTCCATCTTTTCGTCTTCCTTAACATCGCCCCTCAGCAAGTCCACAATTCGCTGGAGAAGCGCAACTTCTTCTTCTGTCAGACCGTGCACATCAATCTTGTCAACCATTTTCTTCTTCATCTCCTTGGCTGAATACGGCTCTGAATCATACTGTGTTACAGCCGCTTTGCTTTGTTAACTTCTTTCCATCTCATTGGCCTAATCAATCCGTCTTTCCTCAAATCTACTATTTCTCACAAAGCCAAGCAAGCAGACCACCTCGCAGCAATTCAAAAGCCCCGCGTTCTTACGCAGGGCTTTATTCGTAGCTATAATTCTTCTCCGGTGACGACATTGAAACCATGTTTCTTGCCAAGCGCCGAAAGCGTCTTTCGCATCGACTCAATCCTTTCCGCCATGTCATCGAATTCCTTCTGAGCCTTTGCCGTGTCTTGCTGGTAGTAGAAGCCGGCTTCATCGTCAATACTGCTGTAGTCAATGTAGCGTTCCGTCATTTTGATGATCTTGCACACCGTGATATGAGTATCAAACCCGGCGAATTGGGTTTTGCAAAAGAAACCATTGTAACCGAGGACAACGCGCGGACGATCTTGAGAAGTCTGGTAATTCGCCAGCTCAAGCGTCTTGAGATCAAAGATGAACTCGAGTGACTCGCACTGAGGATGGAGATCGAGGGAGATACCCCTCATGGATGTGTCAATATGAAATTGCGGCTGACGGCCTTCAGTAAATGCATGGCGAACGGTTTCGGCGTACGGAGTATCAAAGATGCGAAAGTAGCCGTTGCAATCCTCGGAGATCATCTTGGGAAAGAATTCTATTCCCTCTTTTCCCCGATCCTCAAGCGCCGGTATATACCCATATCCGTATCCCCATGAGGGGCGATACATCCCTTGCACTTTCTCGTGCACAAGCCGGTATTTCCATTTCCGCTCCGTGGCGATGTAGGCAAGCGTGTCAATGAGATCGTCAATCGCTTCCCGGCTTTTCGCCTTCCCTTTGTAATGAATAGTGATGCCCATGTGAAATTCCTCCTATATGAATGATGAAATGATCTGATTTCATCATTGGGCAAGGGGGGTTTTTTTGTAAGGAGGGAAATTTTGTTGAAAAGGAGTACCTCCTTGAATTGAGAAACATGTCATTGCCTTAAAACCATTCCAGAAACAACTAAATCCTACTGTTATAACACAAAAATCCTACTGCTCAGTAGAGTTGAGGTAAGCGTTCAAAAAAGTCAGCTTTAAAGCGTGAGCCTGTTACATGCTATCAATCACGATTTTCATAAAATGAAAATTGATTTTTCATTTTACTTTTTTCTAATACATTAACTCATTTTATAAAAGCCTAGATCAATTTTACATCATTTTTCTTTACTCAAAATTCTCGTGTCGTTAACTTACAGAAAACAAAAAGGATGAACATTATGATTCGGTTTCTTGGGCTGCGTGATGCATTTACAAATGGGTCGATACTTTTTTCAGGTACGATCCGAAAGGAAAGCCTCCTTATCACACTTGGAGAAAATCTTCAGCCGTTTTCAAACAAGGAAGATACTGCGATTGATCCATACTCCGAAAGCGACATCAGGAAAGCGTACGGAACGTTACAACGCAATTGGACTCGCTATGACCTCAAACCACAAGAATTTGTTCTCTGTTCTGGTAAGGAACAAATTTTGCTGGACGCGAATCACTTTGGACTCTTCACTACATTGTCTCACGTTGCGAGATTGGGTGTGATGTCTAGTCCAAGCAGCTTTTTTATTGACCCAGAATTCTCTGGCCATATAACTTTTGAGCTATACAACTTCTCTCCTTGCCAAATACGATTGACTCAGTCTATGCCTATAGCAAAAGTAATCATTTTTGAATGCCAGACAATGGTCGATATCAATAAGAGCAGTAAGCACATGAATCATTTTTATTACGGCAAAGAAGACGAATTGCGATCATTATTTTTCAGAGAATTTACAAAAGTTAAGGAAGGACGGTGAACATGTTTTACGAATGTCCATTTTGTGAAGAATATTCTGGAACAAAAATTGCGCAAAACTCTAGATTGATATACGCAGATGGCGGTTACGCTTTAGTTCCCACTGTTGGTTGCTTCACTGAGGGGTACTGTCTGTACTTGCCAACAAAACATGTTACCTCATTCGCTTTCCTCGGCAAAGTTGAACTGACGAGAGTTCAGGACGAACTATACAAAATTTCAGACATTTTAAAGAGAGAATATTCCTCTGAACTGATTATGGCCGAACACGGTGCTGGCTCCGAAACAAAATGTGGAGCAAGTTGTATCAATCACGCGCACATCCACCTAATTCCGGTGAATGATTCATTAATGGTGTTAAAGCAATTTCTAAACGTAGGCGGGCCGCCGACAATTCTTAATAGTATGTCCGACCTTTCAGTACTCAGTGGCGAACCATATATATATTTGAACTGGCGGGGTGACAAGTTTTTGGTCTGGACAAACACTGAGAAATTCCCACGGCAGTTTGTGCGCTCTGTTTGTGCGACACTTCATGGGTTGCCGGATATGTGGAATTGGAGAATGTTTCCGTTTTACGAGGAAATGAAAGCTACAACAGCAAGGCTCAAACATCATTTTGCTTTCGGTATTCGTGAAATACCTATCGTTCGCCCGACCAACATCAACAGGGACGAAGCAAATGTGCTTTAAGAATGTCCAATTTATAGCAGATCTATCTGAACATGATTTGTGGACGCAATTTGTTTCAATGAGATATCCAAAGTGGTCTACTTCTTGTTTGTTAAAATATTTACACCTCCCAGTATTGGATAGTCTGTTAATTTATCCAAGTGCAGCGATAGATGAGGTTAATCGTGCTCTTCAAAGGTTCATGTTGGTGGATAAACTCGACCGCATACTAATACGAACTGATAGTGGAAGAGAATCGGGAGACTATATCCGTGGCGGAAATAGCCTTGATTTTGACAGGGCTATTAAAATGACGATGAAGATGTTACGAATTGGTCGGGCAGTAGTGGCGATGACTCCCACAAATAGATTTAACAACAAACTCACAGTCAACCTCGGTCTAGACGCTGAAGGGTTTTTTCATATTGAGTTACTCGGTCCAGGATTTGATTTATCTGATTTAAATCGTGGGCTTGTCTCACCGGAATTATCATTCACAATCTCACAAATAAATTGGATGTTCTATGAAAAACCTCATCCACTCTTTGTGAAGCAACATTCGAACTGCGAAAATCTGGCTGAGATGCGACTCCAGCGTCTTCACAGGATTGCGAGTGAACTACTCCCAGCGATCGGGATAGATTCTAAGAATAATACAGAATCTTTCGCAAAAAACTGGCTGCTAGAAAATGGATTCAATGCTCTGTTTCGTGAAGATAGAATACAAGTCAGTTGGAAGGATATCATTAATTGGTACGAAATTGCGTTTCTCGTAGGTCGTACTTACCGAAGATATTCGCCGTGGAAACACCTAGTTATCAGCTCTTCTGACTTAGGAAACGGAAGAGGGACAACATACTGGGATGTCATCAACCCTGAAAAAAAATTTGACTTGCCATGAGTACGTTACGAGGAGTTCGCTCACAACATTCGTTGTGTATTCAGTTCTGTTTACCGGGCGATAACCACTACCACTGCATCTTGAATAGGTTTGAGTGACTCAGTAGAAGCGTGAATTCTATATCCTAGTCTTTTTATCATGCGACTGATCTCGTTAACACCAATACCCTTTTGAAAAGTCCCTCGCTCTCCAGACGACCAATATCCATCATTGTGCCGTTCCCATTTCTTATGAGTTCCCTCGTTCTTAATCGACTCTGGTGAGCGTGTTGCCGCTACTAGCATGCCGTCGTTTTTTAGAAAGCTCAACGCATCTTCCAATGCTTTTATTCGTTCGTACGGATTCGGTAGAACATTCAAAACAAAGGCACAGACAATAACGTCAAATAGTCCATTAGGTCGAACTCCATATCCAAACGGTCTGTGCGGATCCCAACCCTCAGCGTTAAGTCCTTGACTTTTGTAGAATTCAACATCTGCTCCTCTGCCACAGCCAAAGTCTAGTATTCGTTTGTTCTTCAGTGAAAACAATTCATTTTTCACAACCAATTTTGCAATTGCAGAAGGTTCTGGGCGAGACATCGCTGTTTTGTGTGTACTATATTGCCATAATGGAAGTTTTTTCTCTTTTTCAAAATCTTCAAAGAGATCTAACGGCTGGTTTTCCCCAACGGGTAAATCTATAGGAAAGTTGATTAAAATTGCGCTATGATCAGTAAAACTATTTGGAGTCTCTCGAACGGAGTGGTCGTACGTTATTAGCGCTTCTTCCACTATGTAATCACTTACAAGTACAAGATCACATCTAAAACGTGATTCAACACCTTGCGTTTTTCGTTGAATGGTATACTGAACTTTTGGGGGGTCAATAGTGCGGGTACTATCTACAATCTTGCCCACTTCTAACAAATTATTGAATGCTTTTCTTTCCTCTTCTTTTGTAAAATTGCTAAGGTGTTTTCCGACCATACCATCAATAGGTGTAGGCGCAAGATTGAAATCCCCAGTAATCAATACTGGTTTTAGTTGTTCTGCAACAACCGAGCCTCGCAAAATGTTCAAAAAAATTATTCGCTCCTGAGATTCGTAAGCTGATAAATAAACATTGTGAAGGTCAAGAAAATCGAGCCGAATAATTTGCCAATTATTTGCCCTGTTTTCGACTCCGGGGTGTTTCCATTTACGTCTTATCCAAGCCCTCACTGAATCCGTGCCACCTAAATCATCAAAGAAGTTGAGTTCAATATGCTTCTTATTCCCAATGACCCACGGTTCCTGCATAAGTAAAAGATCAACTTGATTTTTTTCGAGCCACGCCTCTAACAACAGTCGTGCCTTGGGATTGCCAAGTCTTTTATTCAAATTGATTGATGCAATTCGTATCATGCTTACTTCGGTTTCGCTTTATTGTAGTTTTCTTGGAATAATTGCCAGCATTTTTGAAGTGGATGAGTTTTATCGAAACTAGAATCATCTTTTCTTCTGAACACACCGATTTGTATTTTTTTCTCAAAAATACCATTGGGCAAGGACACAAAACTTAGTTTCGCTCCGTCATCTCCTATCCACAATCTTTCTGTCCATTCTGCTGCTCCTTCCAACATGAACATGCAGCCCCGACTACGTCCTTCGTGTACATATCCACTCTGCAAGGTGACAATACCGATCAATACGTCCTTGACCCACTTAATCTGGCTTGTTTCAAGCTCAGGATATTTCTCACAGAGCTCACGCGTAAATTCATGTATCAATCCTCGCTCTGGTAAAGCAAAGTATGCACTCTTCAATAATGACTTAAATGCAGCTGCATCATTTATCTTAAGATTTGGAATGTTTGTTAGTATCCCAATGTTTTCTTCAAGTTGTTTGACGGGTTGAAACTCCAATTCTTGGTTAATCTCTTTTGTTCCATCGTTCCTAACAATACACGCGCTGAACACCAAATCCGCCTGGCGACTCAGTAGTTTAGTTTCAAGCTCAGCAGTTCTTATCTGTTCAACATCAATTTCGCTGCCAGATTCGAGGTTTAATTTCCATTCATGAAGAAACCCCGTAACCGGAATCATCATAAATTGGGTAGCTGCAACTTTGATACGCTTACCGCTTTCTGTACGAACGTTATGTAAACTCTCACACATAGTTTTAAGCGCAAGATTCATCTGAGCGGTGAACGCCTTGCCCGCTTCAGTTAGAATTATAAATCCGTGGCGAGTGTCGTCAAACAATTTCATACCCCCAAACTGCTCCATCATAAGATGGTTCATATCTAACAGATGTCGTCTTGAAGGCGTGAAATGAAATTTCTTGCCGATTTCTAGTGCACGCGAAATCGACGTGGTCTCAAGGGCACGCGTCATCAGATAAATGTCCAAGAGTGACCACCTCATCATCGAACTTGGTATTTGAGAAACAAGATTGTCCAAAGGGCTCTGCTGTGTCAATATTTCACTTAACAATCCTTCGTTTTTCTTCAATTTTCGCTGTTCGGATTTCCTTGGGAATTTGTTCTTCATAACTTTACCTCGCAAAAAAGTTAGCTACAACTTTATTCACATTTTTCATTGTTGTGACAGCCGCTACTATTTTCTTCTGTTACTTTTTTGACGTTGCCTGTGACAAAAACGGAAGAATCAGATTGTAACTCAATATCTGTTTAGGGGTTCCTTAAAAGCAGTTCCATACAAATCTAAAACTTTCATCTATTGAAAACAATGTTTTTCATTATTTACTGTTAATTCTGTTAAAAAATAGATCCTCCTTTAGGCAATTTCTCCTCACTTACTTGCTATCAGACCTCCGAACTATACTCACAAGAGCTCCTCGGTATTCATTTATTTCACAGACTGGAGGCGAGATGATTGAATTGGATGTATCAGAGGAAACTCCAAAACCGACCGTGCCCAAGAAACGAAAAGTCTATTCCGCGTATTACGACTCCGAGTGGGGCAATCCGCATCCGATGATTCGATTCGGTGGAAAATATCTAAAGCGGTTAGGGTTTTCTGTCGGCGACAGAATCGAAGTCGAGTTTGAGGTGGGAAGAATTCTCATCACGAAACCATCGAATGGGAATCGCAGTACGGAATGAGTAAAAAGCCTGACGACATTATTCGCTGGGCTTTTGTTTTTGAATGTATCAAAAATTTCATTGGATTTGTGCTCACCTTTTCAATATATTTTTCTAAATTGTACAAGAACAAAATCCACGTCCATTGGATTGATGAAGTTACACATGAGACAAAAGAAACTACACACTACCGGAAACCTTCCTTTAACTATCAAGCAAGCCAACCGGGGTATTCAAACGTGCCTTGCCAATGCCAAACGCCTTACACAGGCAGCGGAGATTCTTGCACAATCAAAATTCTTTGAGACTGCATCTTTCATCCTTTACACCGCACTTGAGGAAGTTGGAAAAGCATTTCTGCTAATGGAGTATCAGGAAGATTCTTTTGAAGGCAAAGAAGGAGCGGAAAGAGCGCTTAGAGAATCTTTCCGCAATCATAAGTCGAAGTTAAAGCTCTCAATAAAATCTTGGAAGCAAGATGAAATATTATTTAAGAATTTTCTTCAATTGAATCCCCAAGAGTTGTCTATTCCTGAAATCCTGAACAATACATTCGAAAATGTTTCTGAGATATTAGAACCTATTGACTTCAATAAGCTGGCAAAAGAATACTTCAAGAAAAGAAATGAACTGCTCTACACTGAACTGAAAGGCAAGAGGTTTCTTTCTCCTAATAAACAAGCTACCCGTCAAACCTACAAAGAACTTCTCAATATTATGCGTAAGGTAACAGCAAGAGCCGCTTTTAATGCGTATTTGGGAGAGTTCTCGTTTCGACACGGCGGTTCAAGAACACAGATCGCTCACATTATTAAAAATAATTGGCCATCTTTGCTGGCTGAATTGAAGAAGTTAAAAAATTAAAGGAGGAAATTGTGGATTCTAAAAAATTGGTTGGCATTTGGGTTCGCGTCTCAACGGATGACCAAGTTAAAGGAGAGAGCCCTGAACATCACGAACGCCGCGCCCGCGCGTATGCAGAATCAAAAGGATGGGAAGTAAAAAAAGTATACCGCCTTGAAGCGGTGAGCGGAAAAGCAATCATGGATCGACCCGAAGCGAAGCAGATGCTCGAGGATATCCGCAAGGGCGAGATCAGCGGACTCATTTTTTCAAAATTGGCGCGCCTCGCTCGGAATACAAAGGAGCTATTAGAATTCTCAGAAATCTTCAGATCATGCGGTGCGGATCTTATTTCTCTTCAGGAATCTATAGACACTTCGAGTCCCGCCGGCCGCCTCTTTTACACGATGATTGCCGCGATGGCCCAGTGGGAGCGGGAAGAGATTGCCTCCCGGGTTGCTGCTTCAGTACCCATCCGAGCTCAGATGGGGAAACCTTTAAGCGGCCAATCTCCTTTTGGATATCATTGGGTTGACAAGAAACTCGTTCCCGATCCCAAGGAAGTACCAGTGAGAAAATTGATCTACGAACTCTACCTCGAACACCGGAGGAAGAAGAAAGTTGCCCGGATACTCAACGAGCGTGGATATCGAACACGGACAGGGACAAAGTGGGGCTACACGTCCATCAACCGGCTGATCAGCGATTCTACGGCTAAAGGTCTCCATCGCCGTAATTACACCCGGCGCGGTGGAAAGAATTATGAGGAATGTATCATCAAGCCGGAATCAGAATGGATCTACAATAGGGTTCCCGCCATAGTATCGGAAGAATTGTGGAATCAATGCAACCAAATTGTCGAAGAGCAGCACCAAAAGCGGAAAGTGTACGCTCGTTCGCCGGTGCATCTCTTCGCCGGAGTGGCGGTTTGTTCTTGCGGCGGAAAAATGTACGTTCCGTCGAACTCCTCGAAATATGTTTGTCGGCAGTGCCGGAATAAAATAGAGGCGATGGATTTGGAATCTATCTTTCACGAGCAACTAAAATCGTTCCTCTTCTCGGACCAAGAAATCAAACAACATTTGGAAAAAGCCCATACTGCTCTCCAAGAAAAGAAAGAAGCATTCGAGACCCTCGTTTCCGAGCAAGAAAAAGTCCAGAAAGAGATGGACAATATTATGCGACTTTACCAAGCAGGCAATATTCCACCCAACGGGTTTCGCCGCTACTACGATCCGCTGGATGAACGTTCCAAGCAGCTTGGCAAGCAAATCCCAGACCTTCAGGCAAATATTGATTTCTTAAAGATTCAGTATCTTTCAAGCGATGAAATTCTCCACGAGGCACGGGATCTCTACAGCCGGTGGTCGGAATTTACCCATGAGGACAAGCGGAAGGTTATTGAAACCATCACTGAAAAAATCGTTATCGGGAAGTCAGACGTTACCATATCGCTTTGTTATATGCCTTCCGCTACGCCGACTGAAAAATCACCTGATGATTTATCATCCCCGCCTCCGTTGCCTCAAAACACACCAAATTCGCCACCTTCCCCCTCCATCAAAATGATGGCAACTAATCACCGGACAAGGACGGCGTTGAAGATTTTCTTTCCATCAATTATGCGCTTCCTACGAACAGTGCAACCATCCGACTGCGCATTTACGACGTGACGGGAAGGTTGGTCCGCTTGCTGGCAAACGATGAGCCGGCTTCTTCATCAGGGACGATAATCTGGAACGGGTTAGATGACAAAGGAGAGCGCGTACGCATCGGAATGTACATCATTCTCTTTGAAGCACTGGATAATTTCGGCGGGACCGTGAGTGCGATGAAAGACGTTGCGGTCGTTGCAGCAAAATTATAAGACAACTGCCTGCAAAAAATTAATTACACTACCGCGCTTTCGTTAATCGTCAACGTGCCTGCATCGCCGTCGAGCGTTGCCTGAATGCCAAGCGGCACAGTGATTTTATCTTTGATGTGCCCGATCATCAATCCATACACTGCGGGAATGCCGAGCGGTTCAATGCGTGTGCGGAGAATTTCTTCTACGCTGAGCGTTTGAGGGAACGCGGGTTTGTAATCGTTCGGCACGCAATCCGTTAATTTGCCGATCACCAAACCGGCAAGTTCCTGTAATTTTCCGGTAAGCCACAAATGCGTCAGCATCCGGTCAATGCGGTACGGCTCTTCGCCGACTTCTTCGATGAAAAGAATTTTTCCCTTTAGATCAACCTCGAACGGCGTACCCAACGTTGAAACAAGAAGCGAGAGATTGCCGCCGGCAAGCGCGCCGCTTCCCGTCCCTTTTCCTAATTTGATGATGCGGTTTTCCTGCTCCACTTTTTCGCCCGGAGAGAGCGGCGGATTCTTGATAAGTCCGACGGGCTGCGAAGTAAAAACTGCTTTCGTTAAATATTCCATCGTGTAATCGTTGTACGTGGAAAGCACGACGGGACCGTGAAATGTGACAATGCCGGCGTGCTTGTACACCGCAAGCAGCAGCGATGTAATGTCGCTGTAGCCCATCAGCACTTTCGGATTTTTTCGCATCATTTCATAATCGAGCATCGGCAAAATGCGCATTGAACCCCAGCCGCCGCGCAAGCAAATAATGCCGTCAATATCGTCGCGGCGGAACATTTCGTTCATATCTTCAGCGCGCTGTTCATCGGTGCCGGCAAGATAGCCGTACTGCAGCGCAGCATTTTTTCCGAGCACAGTTTTGAAACCGAGCGACTCGATGATTTCCCTTCCGACGACAATCTCTTCGTGCTCGTACACGTTCGAAGCCGGTGAAATAATACCGATCGTGTTGCCGGGTTTTAATGCTTTGGGTTTCAACAGAGGAAGCTCTTTGTCTGAGGAAACGTGTTCTTCAAAACGACGGAGAAAAGATGGCGGGTACACAGCGGCGAGCGCTGATGCCGACATGCCGGCGATAAATTTTCGCCGGGAAACAAACTCAATAGCCATAAGCGGTTCTCACAATAAAGTTAAAGTTTCTTAAAATCTGGTAATTTCTAAACTCGAAATCCGATTTTCTCCGTGTCCTTCGTGGATAAACAATGCTACTTTCCTTTTATCCACTCCTCCGCAATCTGCACAGCGTTTGTCGCAGCGCCCTTGCGGATGTTGTCCGACACGATCCACAAATTCAGCCCGTGCTTCACACTCGGATCGCGGCGGATTCTTCCGACAAATACTTCGTCGCGCTCGTGTGCACGGATCGGCATCGGATATTCGTTATCTTTCGGATCGTCTTCCACAACGACGCCGGGCATTTTTGACAGCAGTGAACGCACGTCATCAAGGTCAAACGATTTTTCAAATTCGATGTTCACCGATTCGCTGTGCCCGCCGATCACCGGAACACGGACGCACGTTGCGGTGACTTTGATCGAATCATCATTAAGAATTTTCTGTGTTTCATTGATCATTTTGTGTTCCTCGCGCGTGTAGCCGTCATCGAAGAACTCATCAATGTGCGGAATGCAGTTGAAAGAAATCTGGTGCGGAAATTTACGCGCGGTAATTTCTTCGTGGTTTAATTCTCGCATCAACTGATCATAACCTTTTTTCCCGGCACCGGTAACCGATTGATAGGTTGACACAACGACACGCTTGATATGAAAATGATCATGCAACGGCTTCAGCACCACCACCATTTGAATGGTCGAGCAATTGGGATTGGCGATAATCCCTTTGTGATTGAAAATCTGCCGGCGGTTTACTTCCGGAACAACGAGCGGCACGCCTTTCTCCATCCGAAAAGCGCTGCTGTTGTCAATTACGAGAATTCCATTCGCGGCGGCAATCGGCCCGAACTCACGGCTGACCGATGCGCCGGCAGAAAACAAAGCAATTTCAATATTCCGCTCCGACAATGTTTCGCGCGACAATTTTTCCACGCGTACGGGTTGTCCGCGAAATTCCACTTCGTGTCCGACCGAACGTTCCGACGCCAGCGGAATCACTCTGCCGACAGGAAAATTTCTTTCCTCCAATACTTGAATCATTTTTCTCCCCACCATGCCGGTAGCTCCGGCTACGACGACATCATAAAGTTTCATTGTGATAGTTCTTTCTTCGTGTCTTTGTGAGTTTGTAGCAAGTTTTTCATTCGAAAATTTCCGGTAACGCCGATGTGTTTGAAAAAAATTCTTTGTGCAGGTGCTGCACCACCGAATCCACAAGCTCTTCGTCAACGACAAAGCTTATATTGATTTCCGACGCGCCCTGCGAAATCATGTTGACATTAATGTCGGAAATTGCGTTCAGCACTTTTGCCGCAACACCGGGACTGTTCTTCAGATTCTCGCCGACAACGCAGACGATCGCTTTCCGGTCGCTCGTCGTTACCGTCGCGAAGGCGCGCAATTCCTTCACAATGTGCGGAAGGAATTTGACGTTGTCAACCGTGACAGAGATGCTGACTTCGGATGTGGCAACGGTATGCACGATTGTTTTGTATTTGTAAAATACATCGAAGACATTTTCCAAAAAACCGTGCGCCATAAACATGCGCGTCGAAACAATGTTGATCAGTGTGATGCCTTCTTTGTACGCGATGGATTTCACGATACATTTTTTATCCACTTTCGGCTTTGAAACGATCAACGTACCGGTCGAGCCGGGATTTTTCGAGTTCAAAACATGCACAGGAATATTTTTCTTTACCGCCGGAAGAATCGTTTCGGGATGCAGCACGCGCGCGCCGAAATATGCAAGCTCTGCGGCTTCGTTGAACGACATCACTTTGATTTTCTTCGCGCCTTTCACAACGCTCGGATCGCCCGTGAGGATGCCGTCAACATCGGTCCAGATTTGAATGTCTTTCGCATCGAGCAGTGCGCCGATGATAGAAGCGGAATAATCCGATCCGCCGCGCCCGATCGTTGTCGTAATGCCGTTGTGCGTCGAGGCGATAAACCCTTGCGTCGTCACGACATAACCATTGGCGACTTTGGGCTGGACAATTTCGCGCAACTTTCGCTCTACAATATCGAACTGAGGGAGCGCTTTCGTGTATTGGTCATCGGTGATCATGAACGAACGCGCATCAACTAAAAACGAGCGAAGTTTCTGTGCTTCAAAAAAATGATGAATGATGAACGATGACATTCGCTCGCCGTGCGATGCAAATGCATCGAGTGAGCGGGGCGTCAGCTCGCCCAAAATCGAAACGCCGTTGACGAGCGCCGCAAGCTCTTCCGCAAATTGCGAGATGTGCTTGTACAAAAACTTCGCGGCGTCGGCATCGAACAATTCTTTGACGATCTTTTTGTGCCGCCCTTCAATCGCAGCAACAAGCTGGAGTGCATCGTCTTTTTTCCCTTCCGATGCAAGCGTTGCACTTTGCAGCAATTGATTCGTTATTCCAGCACAGGCAGAAACAACGACGACGGGATGATTCGGAATTTCCTTTTTGACAATCTCGGTAACGTTGCGAATGGCTTTGGCATCTTCAACAGAAGTGCCGCCAAATTTCATGACGATCATGTGCTGTTCTTTCTTTCCTTAAAATATTTCTCCAGCGCGTCGGCAAGCTTCGCGCCGCCGAAACGGAGCGCATCAACTGCCGGCAGCCCTGTTGCATCTTCAAGTTTCTTCGCTTCCGATTTGCTCTCTTCATCAGTCAGACCGACGGAATTGATACCGATGCCGACAACTTTCGTCGGACGAAACACGTTGACAATTTCTTCATGCAGATGAATGATGCGCTTGATTTCCGGCAAAGGAATGCCGTAATCATCTTCAAGTCTTGTTGGTTGATGGCACAAGATCATTGCATCCGGCATTGTACCGTGCATCAAACCGAGTGTTACGCTCGAATATCCTTGGTGCGTCAACGCGCCCTGCCCTTCGACAAAAATTACATCGTAATTCTCTGCAGAAGCATCTATCACTTTTTCAATCGCGCCGGAAACATAATCGCTGACAATCGAATCAACCGCGATGCCTTTTCCCGAAATCAAAATTCCGGTTTGCCCCGTTCCGACAAAATCGCTTTTCCATCCGCGCGAAGAAAATTCTTTATGCACTTCAAGCAGCGTCGTCATCTTGCCAATGTTGCAATCGGTACCGACGGTGAGAACGGTTTTCGATTTTCGCGTGCGCCAATTTCCCTGCGAGACAACTTCAAACTCAACGGGAATTTTTCGCAGATCACTGATTACGCATCTGTATTCGCGGGCAAGCGCGGTAAATTCTGCGTCGTCCGAAATAAATGTGTGAAGCCCGCTGATAATATTGAGGCGATGGCGAAGTGCCGTCAGAATTTCCGAGCGCCATGTTTCCGGCAGCCTCCCTCCGGCGGGCGCAATACCGATGAGCAGCGTGTTCGGATTGAATCGGAGCGCTTCTTCAACATTTTTCACAACAGGAATCGCGCCGCCGTACCCGAGCACATCCTGCGCCGTCTTGCCCGCCTGTGTGCTGTCAATAACCGCAAGCACCTCGTTACGCAAATAGACAATCGCTCCGTTCGCCGTTTTAGAATGCAGCGGACTGAATTTCCCTTCAGCGAGAATGATCATTCGGCGAGACATGGTTTACAATGATAGCCTAACAATTTGTTCGAGCGGCGACGCAAGCGCACGAACAACATGCACCACCAACGAATAGACTGCCGGCACCTGCATCGCAACAATGACAAGAAGAATTCCGGCCATGCCGACGCGGTGATAGATTGCGCCGAGCTTTTCCGGCAGCAGCGATGCGAGAACGTGCGAACCATCGAGCGGCGGAATCGGAATGAGATTGAACACAGCAAGAAAAATATTCAGGTAAATGCCTGCGTAAAACATTTGCACAAGAAACGAGACGACCGCTTCTTCCGCATGAGAGCCGCGAGGCAGCGCGGCATACACGGAGGCGAACGCCGCCGTTGCAAACGCAGAAAGAATTGCAATAACAATATTGGTTAAGGGACCGACGGCAGAAACGAGAATTTCATCCCGGCGGAAATGACGAAAATTTCCGGGATTCACCGGCACAGGTTTCGCCCACGCGATGAAGACACTTCCCGTAGAAGCCAGCGATGCCAGCGGAATGATGATCGAGCCGAATAAATCTATGTGCGGAATAGGATTGAGCGTCAGCCGTCCCATTTCTTTTGCAGTCGGATCGCCGCAGCGAAGCGCCATCCATCCGTGCGCGATTTCGTGAAGAATAACCGAGAAGAGCAAGATCGGCAGAACATATAATTGTTGAAGCATGATACGCTTTCTGAAACACATAAAAAATTCCCGCGCACTCATGGCTGCGGGAATCGTTTCCGCCAAAAAGACGGCGGATAAGTCTTCTATTATGTAATAAAAATAGAGAAGAAACTCAAGTGGAGAAGGGTAAGAGCGGTATCCTAATTTCAATATTTAAGCCATTCCGAACCTGCGTACTGGATGCCAGTCCCGCTGTACGTGGAGCTGGCATGACATTTATATTTTGTTCGGTTTCGTCAAACTATGACACAGCCATAATGCTGGACTGTTCAGTGTACTTTAATTTGTTGAGACGATCTCACGTTCCAATGCAATCGCTTTGGGAAAAAGAATGTTGTTCTCAAGATGCACATGCTGGTGCAGATCCAATTCAAAATCCCGCAATTCCTGAAATGTTACACGGTACGTCGTGCACGCGTCATCGGGAGCGGTGTAGCCGCTGCTTAATTTCCTGATTGCATACATTTCATCGCCTGAAGATTGATGTTCCGCCAGCATCATCTGAATTGGATTCTGGACACTTCCAAAAGGAGGGGCCGACACCCGTTCAGCATTAGCCTTTGCATGAGCAAGAGCTTTGATAAACGGAAAAAGAATATGCTCTTCCTTATGCATGTGCTGTTGAAATTCGGCGGCAACCGCCTTAAAGCGGCTTGCGATCTCAATCACTTCCGGGTGATTTACCCCGTGCACGGAAGCTACTTTTTGTGTGTGCGCATAGAGAATCGGGATCATCTTTGCAACATATCCATGATGGTTCTTCACAATGTAGTCGATCAGGAAATCGGCGTCCCACTCTCCAAAGTGTGTGGACGATTCCTGCGCTTTTGATTTAAGATTCTCGAGCTCGGCAAAAACCGGCTCTGCCGTTATTCCTTTTTCCCGGCATGCTTCGTCAATGCTTTTTCCGCCGCGGCAGCAAAAATCGAGCGAGTATTTTTCAAACACTGCTGCTGCATGAAAATCCTGCGTGACGATATCTTTGATTGTGAGAGACTGCAGATCTGAGGTTGTCATATTTCTCCTTGTGGTATAGTTTTAAACTCTGATGTACTATGAAATAATATAGCCACGGAGGCGGGATCGGAGTTTATGACTTATATCATAAGGATGAAATATAGTTTTCTTTTGGGCACCAAAAGTTTATTCAGTCGGCGGGTTTTGTTTTTTTCGGGAGAAGTGTTTCCAAATAATTTTTCCGCTTTCATCAATCTCCAAAAGCTGTTTCTGTTCCAATAATTTGATTGACCGGATAACAGTTTCAACACGCAAGCCGGTCATATCGGCAAGCTGTTGACGTGTAAGGGTGAGTTTCAGCGGAGACTTCTTTCCCTTGCCGTTATGTGCGATGAGGTATTCGATAAGTGTGGTGAGGCGGTGTTCGGCTTCCTCCATGGCAAGCTCTGAGAGCATCTTCGCTTTGTACATCAGCCGGTCAGAGAGCACTTGAGTTAGCTCAAAGTGAACTTTGAAATTCCTCTCGAGCAGCTTCATAAATTCGTCGTAGGAAATTTTCCACACTTCACTTTTTTCTACTGCGACAGCCGAAGCGGGAAACGGCTGACGGGAAAAAAACGGCGGCTCGCCAAAACTTTCGCCCCGCGTGAAATACCCTTGCACAAATTCACGCCCATCGGTGTTATAATTCGCCATTTTAATCTTTCCGGACTTTACAATATGAAAAAAGCCGGCAAGGTCCCCTTCCTGAAACAGAATCTCTCCTTTGTTAAGAACAACGACAGTTGCATGATATTTTTTGAGTACGGCTTCGGAGATCATAATATAAAAATGAAGAGAGAAATTGAAATTAGCAAGAGGTGAAGGCGGGATAGTAATTGGCGCAGAGAGGAAACGACTGGTATGGCGGGATTGCACTTGTACCGCCGGGATTTAGATTTGTACAACTGAAAAATTGGAAATTGAAGCACAATTTGGCTCTGTTCATGGAACTGTGCGGAGTTGGGATGTTTTGAGATTTGAAGAAAACTTGGAAGAGGGCATTGTAAAAAAAATGACCTTTCGCAAAGAGATGTGAGCGTTAGGGGGGCTTGATTTTGTGATAAAGAAAAGTGAGATTATGCCATTGTTTAGTGAGCCTGCCTGCGGTAGGCAGGAGAGAATAGCCCCAGATTCTCTTATATTTTTCCCCCATTTTTGCCGGATGGCGTTCGGCTGTGATATGATGCTCATGTTCGGTGAGCCCGCTCCGCCGAAGCGGGAGCGAGGCGAGCCTGTCTGCAGTAGGCAGAAAAAATTCCGTTTTTGCTTGAGCGGATGTTGACCGTGAAGACGGAGATTCACAAAAAAATATTAGAGAGGTGACAACCAAGAGGTTCGATGATACTTCAACTGCATAATATTTTTCGACATTTATACATTAGAATTGCTTTCTCGCTTTTGCTCGCAAGCGTCCTTCTCCTCTCCTCATGCGAAAACCCTACATCGCCACATGAAGCAGTGTTGTCCGTACCATGGACAGAGCAACAATCAATTGTCTGTTTCGGAACCAGCCTTACCGCCGGCTTTATGTTAAATTGGAATATAATTGTGCCCGCGGGGTCCAAAATTTTTCAACAACAACCTGACTTTTCAGAGCGACGAACAAACACCCAACAAGTTTTCACCGATTCGACTTCATATCCGGCACTCTTAGGCCAGGTTCTTCGCATCAAAGTGTTTAATGAAGGAATTGTCGGCGCCACTTGCGAAAGGGCGCTTACGATTGTGGCTGACAGCGTCTTCAAAAAAAATCCGGCACTTGTACTGTTGGAATTCGGCGCGAATGACCTCTTGCAAAATATTGACGCACCGCTTACCGAACAACGATTGAACACATTAATAGACACTTTACATTCCTTCGGCAGCAAGGTGGTATTGATCAGCTTTCTGTATCCGGAGATGATTGATTCTATACCCGCATCGCATTTTCTTTATTCCCGCAAGGATGATGCTCGTGCATATCTTGACATGCTCACTCGCGTTGGGTCCACTCGCGCGGATTATTTTGTCGAAATGGCCATGATGGGTATCTATTGGCGTACGGAATTAATGTCGGATGCGATTCATCCAAATCGAATCGGCTATCGGTTAATGGAGCAGAACATTGAATCTTCGTTATCGGCAACGTTTAGAGCTAATAAGATGTACAAATGAGATCCAATTGAATGTAGTCTGCAAAGTCGCTCAAACTAAAAAAACGAGCACGTGAAACACATCACACATAGAAAGTTTTCATCGCCGTAGCTTAGTGTCGTCCGTTTTGTTAACCGATCTGCTGCGGCCACTAAAACGTGATTCATCCGGAGGTTCCATGAAAACATCTGTTACAATATTCCACTGGCTTCCGCGAGTTATCTGTATCTTGGCTATTCTTTTCGTCAGTATATTTGCATTGGATGCATTTGCGCCCGGCCTGACCATGTGGCAGCAGCTCGGAGGTTTCTTCCTGCATCTTATTCCCTCATTCATTTTAGCCGGATTTCTTATCATTGCATGGAAATGGGAATTTATTGGCGGAATCATTTTCATGGCCATAGGCATTGGGTTAAGCCCGCTTGTCTTTATGATGAATTATCAGAGAAACCATTCCGTCGGGATAAGTTTCATCATTATTTTAATGATTACCATTCCATTTGCTCTTGTAGGAATTCTCTTTATGATAAGTCAGCGCCTTAAGAAAAAAGAATTTTCTAAAATTCCCCAAACAACACTTGAAGCCTGATAATAGGCAAGAACGATGCGGCTTAACGAGTCGTGTCGTAAGACAAAAGTGATTTCATGAACAAATAAAGGAGGCGATGTGCTATGAAAAAAAATCTTGTCGCGGTTTTCTCTGTCCTTTTCCTCTCTCTCTGTTTTCTGCCTCAGATTCTCCCTGCACAACAAAAGGAAACGCCGCCCCGTGTTATTCCCGCCGTTTCATTTTTCATTTCGGGAAATTATTTTGCCCCGAAGCTCGATGACATCAATGCGGTGTATACAACCATCGAAAAGAACTATTTTCTCCCTGCCGGAAAGGATTTCAAAAGTTATTATTCGGTAGCAGGAGGAATTAAATTTTCTCCGGTGGAACAGCAAACGATTCGGGCGGAATTCGGCGCGAGCATGTATAAATCTCCGCTTGGTACTTCGAGCAGCAAAACTCAATCTACAAGCTTTCTGCAAATGTATTATGCCGGCGGCACCTATCTCATCAATTTTCCTTTCAACCGCTTGTCGTTTTTCGTTGGTCCCGGCTTGGGATATTTGCGGATCAACACTCAGCGGACGTACACTGATCAGGTTGGTGTTGTGCATGTGAACGCAGGCTTGTTTCAGCTTCATGGAACGGTTGGAGCAGAATTTTTCCATTCTTCCGGCATTTCATTCTCGCTGGAAGGCGGATACTTCTACGCAACAACTCCATCGCCACAGCGGTCAGACCTTGATTTCACGCTTCGCGGAATTACAGGTGGAGTCAAGGTATCGGTACCGCTGGTAAATAAATTCTAAAAAATGATCGCATATCAAATAACCGCTTCTCAGCCATAGGCGAATCACCCTCTGGCTGAAAAACAAATCGGAGATCAAAACTATGTCTCATCTATCTTCTGCACTCATGAAGTTGAAAACCCCTTTGGGACTGAGCGTTATCGTGCTCATCTTCTCGATGTTCGGGTGTTCCAAAGATTCTTCAACACCTCTCACTCCTTCCAGTCAGGTATCGCAGCCGAAAGGAACAATCCACGGCTTGATCAAAAACTGGACGACAAGCGAGCCGGTTGCTTCCGCAAAAATTTCGCTCGCATACAACGGCGAAGTGCAAACAACCGTGTCCGACAATGCCGGGCAATTCTCGTTTGCCAACGTTCCGGCTGGACAGTATCAGGATTCGAAAGGCGGTATTGTTTTTTCAGGCACGTACACGCTCACCGTATCACTCGTCAGCTATAATTCTTCACAATCTGATGCGGACAAGAAGTACCGCGATTACTATTACAGCGCGGTCACAGTTGTCTTTACATCGCAAGGACAAGTTGACTCGACTGCTGTCAGCGGATTAGTTGGCAGTGTGCTGCTAAATATTTCTTATCTGAACACAACAATCAAAGGGCAAATCGTTGATCAAAACATGCAGCCCGTTTCCAGTGCGGTCGTGACACTGTATGACGAAACAATCGTGCCGGCTGCGGCAATCGCACAAACTGCCACTGCTTCCGACGGATCGTACAGCTTTGCACATGTTGATAACGGTTTGACGGTGTGGATAAAAGCAATGAGCCAGGACGGTTCGCTGCAAGGAAATCTGCAGGGCTTTCTCACACTTCCTGCAAATGTGACGACCGACTCTCTGCGCAGCGGTTTTTCCGCAGAACGCATTATGCTTCAACCTGTGGATAATATCAATCCATACGTTATCAACATTACGCCGGAAAATAATTCGGATGTACAGCCAAGCGGCTTGCAGATTGTGTACACATTTTCCGAACCGATCAAACAAACTGCTTACACAAGAACAGACCTTCCGCTCGGAAGTAAAACCATGCTCGATGATATTGTGTTCAACTTCGTCGGTATGAAAAAATCAGCCGCACTCATCACATTCTCGGCACAATGGAATTCAACATTCAACCAGCTTTCAATTACACCGAATGGCATCGTCGGATCGGCACAGTATACACTGAACATGACGACAGTGTTCAACTCCGGAAAAATTACGGACGCCGCAGGAAATACACTGGTCAATAACGCGAAGATCACCGGCGATTTCGAAACGCTGCAATTTACAACGAACGGCGGTTCAACTGTACCGGATGCACCGGCTGTAACGCGCCGGTTCATCGCAGGTTCGTTCAGTAATCTTGATTTCGGCGGCGGTACCGTCGGATTGGCATGGAATTACGATGCTAACGCGCGAAGCTACAATATCTACAAAAGCGTAAACGGCAGCCCGTTCCAGCTTCTGCAGGAAGATTTTTACGGAACACAGTTCGCTGAGAACAGCGGCTCACTTGTTGTACCGCTCAATGCCACGGATCCGCTTCGTGCCGGCTCCGTCAGCTATCTCGTTCGTGCGGTCAGCAGCGACCTTACCGAAAGCGCATCGAGCAATGTTATCACGGTCACTGATGCAGTCAGTCCGCGTTTGCTCAATGCAACTATTGCCGCCGCTTCGGGCACAAACAATTGGACATACACGCTGAGTTTTTCCGAGCCGCTCACTATCTCGACGGCGGAAAACCTCAGCAACTATTCGTTCTTTAACACCGGAGCTGTAACGTTCACAAAAAATGCGGCGAACTATATGGGCTTTTCCGGAGCCGCATATATTGTTAAACTTTCTGTTTCCACGGATGCAGCACTTCCTGTCGGTTACTCGTTAGGTGTTACCGGAGTAACAGACCTTGCCGGAAATGGAATGGACCAAACGGCAAACGGCAAGCAGTTCTGATTTGGCATTTCTCTTTATTCCCCTCTCTAATTTATTTTAGAGAGGGGATGTTTTTTTAATAAGAAAAGGAGAAAAAAATGAAGTTAAAATTATTTGTCGGCACGGTGATTATTGCGGTTGCTTTATTCATGTTTGCCTTTTCAAGTACTTTTTCTCAAAGCCAACCTAAACATTATACCGTCAAACTTTATTCCGGTAACAATGTCGTTGCCACTTGGAATGCGCTTGATTGGGGATACGCTGATGGACAAACGCTTGTATTTACAGTCGGCGAGCAAAATCATCCGACACGGGTCAGAATAAACGGAACATTCAGCGTTGAGGAAGCAGAATAACCGTACGGCATACCGCCACATAGTCAGTCGCACTGTATGAAAGGCAGCTTTTATGAAAATTAACTTTCGTTTTTCTTTCATGATGATTGTATGCAGCGTCATTGCCATTTGCATAAATGGATGCGATAAAACAACTGGCCCCACCGGTCCATCACTCGGCAACGGTTTGTCTTCAAACCGGACAACATTCTCGCTCCGGTTGTTTCAGGAAGACACATGCAGCATTTCCGGCGGAACCGGACGCTACGTTGTTTCGGGAAAACCTGATTCAACGATCGTCATTTATTTTTTCTATGATTCAAAGCTGACCGTTGTTGGCTTTGGCGCAGGCTTCACTTCCATTACCATTTCAGACGATTCGAACCACACCGTGACCATTCCAATCAATATTGTTGCACCAGCTGGAAAAATATCTTTTGATGCCACGGAAGGGAGCTTTTCTGTAAACGGAAGTCCTGAGGCATTGAAGACGCGGAGCGGCGAAGGATGCGGCGCAGTGCATTTGCAAGGAAACGAAAAGATTCAGCAAATATCTATAATAGGGTATAAGTTTTATTCGTACTTTGATGCTGGAAAAGTCTTCGTTGAGCTTAACGACACAGCCGGCGTTACTCGCCGCACATACACAATCGGACAGAATGCTACTGCAGGGTATCTCCTTTACGGCAAGGCATTCAGTGAACCCTTGTCCGACACGCTGACTTCTGGAAGCGTTGTCATTTCGTCCATAACAAATGAAACAATCAAAGGAACATTTTCCGGCAGCGGGAAAAATGTCAACACCGGACAATTGATTTCGATTACGAACGGATCGTTTGATTGTCCGCTGTTTGGAGTGTCGGTTTATTTCACAACAGAATCGGTTTCGCCGAAAAATTTCTTTTCAAATCTCAATAAACTCAAGAAATAAACTTCCATCATGCGAAATTGTTTTGCTCTTTTCATTTTCATCACAGCCTTTTCAGGCTGCAAAAAGAATGATACGATTATCACTCCGATACAGACCGAGTACACGCAGGATTTTGAAACGCTCTGGTCTCATTTCGATCAGGAATATTGCTATTTTCCCATGAAAAACATTGACTGGAACGCGCTGCACGATCGCTATCGTCCGGAAATTGACACTGTGTCGTCGGCAGAATCGTTCGTCGGAATTTGCACTGCGATGCTCGCTCCACTTCGCGACGGACATGTGTACTTCACTGCGCCTGACGGCTCTTACCATCGAACACGCGTTTCACCTTATCACGCCAATTACGATATGAAAGTGTACCAGTCGCTCTACCAAAAATACGGGGGCGAGTTCGTTGATAAAGGATTGGGCTACGCAGTTGTTGACTCCATTCTCTGCATCGGAATTCTTTCATGGCTTGACGACAATTTTGTTGTCGCCGATTTCGACCGCATCCTCGATTCGTGCAAAGCAATGCATGGAATAATTCTCGATGTGCGCCCGAACGGAGGCGGAGACCAGAACCTTGCGCTGCAGGTTGCGGGAAGATTTACTTCGTCAACTACCATCGGAAGTTATTGGTCGGTTCGTAACGGGCCGAATCATTCTGATCTTACTTCGCCGGCACCGATTAAAGTTTCGCCGCGCGGCTGGACGTGGACGAAACCTGTTGCCGTTCTTTCCGGGCGCGTCTGTTTCAGCAGTTGCGAAGGATTCATTTCTGCGATGCGGAATATTCCGGGCATCACTGTTATCGGAGATACCACCGGAGGTGGAAGCGGAAATCCGAAGCTCTACGCGTTTGGCAACGGCTGGCAGTATTCTGTGCCGCAGTGGATTGAATATACCGCCGACATGAAAGTGATAGAGTGGAATGGAATCGCGCCCGACATTTATGTGAAGGCAGACTCGACCGATTTTGCGCAAGGCGATGATCCGGTGTTCGATTATGCGCTGGCGTGGATTAAGAACGCGCTGGTGGCGCGTCAGTAAAAAGGGCTTGATTTTTTAATGGAGAAAAGAGACATTAAATGTGAGTCTCATCCCCTGAACGAAAGATTGACGACTCACCACCATTAACATGGTTTCTACTTCACTACACACCGAAGAAGTTTTCATTACGGGATAAGATTTCCCAAAGAAATGTTATGCATAATGTGGGCGATGTAATTATTTAGCGACATAAACGGCATTTCGTACGCTGAGGCGACCATGAAATTACTTTTATTTATCTTGATCATTACGTCTCTTTGCATCAAAAACAATCTTTTTGGCGAAGGCATATCACCCAAAGATGTATTTCCTTTATCAATAGGAAACCATTGGCTCTATTCATATCAGTTTTTCAATAGTGACATTGGTAACTCGGATGGTTCAGCGCAAATTGATTCAGGCACAGTATCGTATACCGTTGTTGATTCGGCATCTAACAGTGATACAATTTTTTGGAGCGTGCAAAGGAATTGCTCAATTATTCGTACTCTACAACAAATAGGAGCCTTGGTGGTCATCAGCGAAACGACTTTTGCGGTCGTTGATACATCGTTTTTTACTATGTGGGAGTTGAAAAGAGACAACCACCCTCTTGTCATTAATGAACAGAAGAACTTTTCGTCGCTTTGGCCATTTTATACAAGTGATTGTGATAGTACCGTTATCTATCGTTATCAAATTGTTGACTCTTCTACAAATACTAGTTCAGTTAAAATAAGCATATGTGACAATTTCAATTCACGTTATATGATTTATCAACTTACATTTGCTACTGACTCAGGGCTTATTACTAATACCGCTGCAGGTACATTGGGTTATCATAGCCATTCAGGAGCAAGTATTTTTTCTCAGCTGTTAACAAAGAAAGTGACATTGCAGCACTCTTCTGCTGATAAATCTTTGCTTCCAGCCGGACCACTTTTGTTTCAGAACTTTCCGAACCCATTTAACCCTTCAACCAATATAACGTTTAGCACTCCAACAAAAACCTTTGTCACTCTGAAAATATTTGATGTTTTGGGAAGAGAAGTAACAACACTTGTAAATGAATACTTGCCAGCAGGAAATTATTCAAGGCAATGGAATCCAAAAGATGCTTCAAGTGGCATTTATTTTTATACTTTAATCGCAATGCAACACAAAGAAACTAAAAAATTAATTTTGCTACGTTAGCGAGCTATTTCATGAAACCCATTTTTAAGCCTTTTGCCGCAATTGAACATCCTGTGCGGTATTTTCTTCTCTTATTCATCATCTTCTTTGGCGGATGGCATCTCGCCGATGACTTGACATTGATTTTCGGGAACTCGGGTCACACACCCGTGGACATTGTTTTCACGCTCGCTTTTCTTTCGGCTGTGCTCACATTCGGTTCACGGTATATTGACCAGAGAAAAATCAAACGACAGGCCGATGAACGCGGCACAAGCTCACCCACCTTTGACTGAAGTGCATTAGATCAATAAACTGTTAAAAGCTATGCTGAGGGCTGTTATGAGAATTAAACTTTATCTTGGTCGATACTTGCCTTTTCTAATAGCAATTTCAGTTTTCTCATCATGTAAAACTGATGAAAACATTTTAGCACCAAAAGAAAATCCCTACAAGGATGAGTGGACTCTCATTGATACTACAAATTCAAATATCCCTTGGGGCGGTGCTATTTCTATTGATTTTGAAAATAATATTGCCTGGCTTGTTTCTTATCCCGGAAATTATTTGTACAGCCCACCGCGCAAAAACAAAATAACAAGGTATGATGGAACGAATTGGGTTGTATATAATCAAAACAATAGCTACCCTATCGCCACTCCCTTTTGGAAAATCAAGGTTGATAAGGGCGGAAAAGTTTATGTAGGGACAGAAACCGGCTTATTCATTTATTCCAATAATATTTGGGCAACGGAGGATTTCCACAGCTACGGGTCAAGCTCATCTTGGATTTATTCTGTCTCCTTAGACGACAGCAATAATATATGGGTCGGAACCAGCGAAGGATTGTTCAAATACAATCAACTATCTTGGAAACAAATTAAAATTGATTCTTCAGAATATTTCAGCTTCGGTTACAGATTAGTTAATGTAAAAAAAGATTTGTTTGTAGCTATGATCTATGGATACTCGGGCACGTCTGAAGCGTTATATTACCGCAAAGGCAGCACAGTAAAAATTTTTGACACAACTAATTCGATATTACCAGAGAGATATATCAACACAATTGCAATAGACAATAATAATGCGGTATGGGTAGGAAGCAACGATGGCTTGTTTAGTTATGATGGTTTGCAGTGGACTAAACACGGTAATAATTTTAATTCGAGGTCAAATCTAATTAATGTAATAAAGGTTGATAAAAATAATGTAAAATGGATTGGTACTGATGGTTCAGGCGTACTGAGTTTCGATGGTAATAATTGGCAAAAATATGATGATCCATTTGGCTTAGGAATGAATGGTTTTATAGAAGATATTGGCATTGACGATTATAATAACAAATGGCTATGCACTCTTAATGGAATATTAATTCTAAACAAGTAGCCTATTGCCAGAAAGACTATTCTTATGAGAAATCTTCTTCTATATTCTAATATAGTAGCCGCAACACTTCTTCTCAGTTGTTCCAGCTCAACGGATGAAGGTGGTTACATAGAGTGGGCTACTCCGGTTGTTTCTCAAACTGTTACAGCGAAATCTTCCTCGTCGGTTTCATTTACGACCCGGGCAATTTGGGGAAGCAGCTGCGGAAGTTTTTCGCGTGCGGTTGTTGCCAAAACCGATTCCGTCTATTCAATTAAAGTGTTTGGAAGACAGCCTAAAAATGCGGTATGCCTTGCTGTCGTGATTTCTTTTGAAGCACCGGTCACAATCAACATTCCTTCGCCCGGAACGTACTCTTTTAAGTTCTGGCAATCAGATAGTACAACTATAGACACAACGTTCATAGTCCAATAAACTTGTTGTTTCACATTTTATGAGCGCATTATGAAATCCCGCCTCATCATCATTTCCTCACTTTCCGTTATCGTTCTTGTTGGCGTTCTGTGGCTCATGTTCAAAAGCAAAGGCGCCGAGAAGGCAAGCATTTTTATCAGTCCGAAAAAAGGAGAATTTACCGTCGTCGTTACTACCACCGGCGAGCTTCAGGCAAAAAATTCCACACAGATTATGGGACCGACGAAAGCAATGATGGCGGGAATTTATCAGATGAAAATTTCGCGCCTCGTTGATGAAGGAACAACCGTAAAGAAGGGGGCGTTCGTTCCCGATCTCGATAAATCGGAGATAACGGACAAGTTCAAGGAATCTCAGCTTAATGTGCAAAAACTTGAAGCACAATACTTGCAGACAACCCTCGACAGTACGCTGACGCTTTCGCAGGCGCGCGACGAGCTTGTCAATCTCAGTTACACACGGGAAGAAAAAAAGCTCGCGTTAGAGCAGTCAACGTATGAAGCCCCCGCGATGCGGCGGCAGGCAGAAATTGACTACGAGCGGGCGCAGCGGACTTATGATCAGACGCGGAAAAATTACGTGACAAAAAAACGACAAGCAATCGCCAAAATACAGGCGGTCGCAGCAGACCTGATGAAAGAACGTCAACGTCTGGAAATGTTTCAAAACACGATGAAAGAATTCACGATTGTGGCGCCCGCTGACGGCATGGTGATTTACGCGCGGGAATGGAACGGAAAGAAGAGAGTTGTCGGCTCGACAATCAATCCGTGGGACCCGACTGTTGCAACGCTTCCGGATTTGAGCGAGATGGAATCCATAACGTACGTCAACGAAGTTGATATTCAAAGTGGGATTATTGGTCAACGTATTTTCGCCTGCGGCGGCTTACATTGTTTGACTTCGAGAACAATAAATCGTTAGTCGCACCTTCGGCACAGTAAGGTCAATTTTGACCAGCATGTTTCATTTGCCGCACTTATTTCGCCGACGGTTATTGAAATGCTTCCTAAGGGAAAATTTTTTGAAAGGGAAAGATAAAACTCCAGCACTTTCAGCGCCGCTTTTGCCGGAGTGATGTGTATGGGATTTCAAGGTTCTAAGCGCGGCCGCTCAACGATGAAATATTTCACTTTATTTGCTGGACTCCAGAAGTTTCTTTCGGGTAAAGGGTATGAGCCCCTGAGCGTCAATGATCGCCTGGCGAGATTCGGACATCGGCAAAACGCGAAATCTCTTGTTGTTCTTTTTGTTGAGAACCTCCAAAGACGTCAGTTCCAAATCGTCTCCTTCGGATGCTTCGATGTCCGGACAGACAACCATCTGAAGACCAAGGTTGATTCCATTCTGCATGAAGATTCTCGCAAAACTTTTGGCGACGATAATCAGATCGTAGCCTTTGAGAGTCGAAACTGCTTGTTCGCGCGATGAACCACATCCGAAATTCATTCCTCCAACGACAATGCTACCAGCCGAAATCTGATTTGCTTTCAGCCTGGAATTGAATTCACGATTATCGGCAAATGCGTATTGAGGCGTTTCACTCGGAAGTACCGTTGCCATAAAGCGTCCCGGATAGATGACGTCAGTTGACACGTCATCCCCGACTTTGAGCACCACTGTTGCCAAGTTAGTTAACTCCTTTCGTTGGATCTGTGATAAAACCGGTAATCGCCGAGGCAGCGGCTACGGCCGGCGAACAGAGATATACTTCAGAATTCGGATTTCCCATTCGCCCTTTGAAATTTCGATTTGTTGTCGAAAGAGCAACTTCACCGTCACCCAAAGCTCCTTCATGGATGCCAAGACAGGGACCGCACCCGGAATTCATTACAACGGCACCTGCTTGCATAAACGCACCTACATAGCCTTTTGCAAGCGCTTGCAAATAGATCCTTCCTGAGGCAGGAAAAACAAGCATGCGTAAGTCCTTGGCAATTTTTCTTCCTTTGAGAATTTTTGCCGCAACTTCCAGATCTTCGAGGCGGCCGTTTGTGCATGACCCGATGACAATCTGTTGGATCTTCTTTCCACGCACTTCGGAAACCGGTTTCACATTATCGACCGTGTGGGGACATGCGACTTGCGGCTCAAGTGCCGAAACATCAATGTCAATGACTTGATCGTACAAAGCGTCGGCATCCGGTGTGAGCGCCGTAACGGGTTCTTTCACCCCGGCTTCGTCTCGCAAATATCGCGCGGTTTCGAGATCGGACGGAACAATACCAGCCGTCGCCCCAGCCTCAACTGACATGTTGCAGAGAACGAGCCTCCCCGCCGTCGGCATGTTTTTGATTGTCTCTCCGTGAAACTCTAACACCTTAA